>JAPLDR010000017.1:36914-111624 GCA_026391655.1 Bacteroidia bacterium
ATTTGTCAAGCAGATCATGGCAGGATTTGAGGAAGAGATGTCTGAACATTGCGTAGGAACTCTTTCTGAAGTATACGAAGGGAATCCTCCATTTACTGCCCGGGGTGCTATTTCGCAAGCCTGGAATGTCAGCGGTGTTCTCAGTGCTTATTCGTTACTCGAAAAATTCGTTGAATCGCAGTAATTAGGTGGAAAACCATTTAATTGCCAGGTTATCAAGTTTTTATATTATATTCCGGTTCATTTGCGAACGGTTACAAAAATAGAATAAGGAGTAAAAAGGATTTTTCTCAACTCAGCTTATAAGAATGAAAGTTTTAATGTTTGGATGGGAGTTTCCCCCGCACATCAGCGGGGGGCTTGGTACAGCCAGTTACGGTTTAACCAAAGGACTGGCGCAATTAGATGATGTTGAGGTGCTTTTTGTCGTTCCAAAGGCTTATGGCGACGAAGATAATTCAGCGGTAAAGCAGATTATCGGGGCAAGTGATGTGTCAATTACACAGAAAAAGATCATCTTTAGTAACACAGAACGGACTTTCGATTCCCTCGAAGTTGAATCGAATCTTGTTCCCTATTCTACACCTGAGGAGTTTTGGAAATTGACGGAACAGCGCGTCTCATCACAGACACGTTTTATCCAGACTGATTCGGAAGGAAAGCTCCCTTTTACGGGGAAATACGGTGCCAACCTGCTTAATGAAATTGCAAATTACGCTATTGTTGCTGAGTCGATCGGTAGAGAATACGACTTTGATGTCATCCATGCTCACGATTGGCTTGCCTACCCTGCCGGGATCGCTGCAAAAAGAGTCAGTGGCAAACCATTGGTCATTCATGTACATGCGACCGATTTTGACCGGAGCGGTGGAAGCGTCAACCCAAGGGTTTATTCGATAGAACGTGAAGGGATGGAAATTGCCGATCAGATTATTACAGTGAGTAACCTTACCCGTAATATCGTGATTGAAAAATACGGGATAGATCCCGCGAAAATTACAACCGTTTATAATGCTGTTGAACCGGTCGAAAAAGGCGAAGACAGAGGCTTTTCCAAAGGAATCAATGAAAAAATTGTCACCTTTCTTGGTCGCATAACCATGCAAAAAGGACCCGAATATTTCATCGAGGCTGCACACCAGGTTTTACGCCGGACAGACAATGTCCATTTCGTAATGGCAGGAAGTGGCGATATGATGGAAAAAATGATCCGGCGGGCTGCCCGTTTGGGAATTGCCGACCGATTTCATTTTACAGGATTCCTCCATGGCGACGATGTATTCGATATGTTCCGCATGAGCGATGTCTATGTGATGCCCTCAGTATCTGAGCCGTTTGGCATTTCACCTCTCGAAGCCATGATGTCAGACGTTCCGACCATTATATCGAAACAATCGGGTGTGGCCGAAATCCTTACACACGCTATTAAAGTTGACTTCTGGGACATTAATGCGATGGCTGATGCCATCTATGGAATCCTCAAATATCCTGCTCTATCAATGATGTTTAGAAAATTTGGAAGAGAAGAGGTGGACAATTTGCAGTGGAAACATTCAGCTGCACATGTTCACAAAGTCTATTTATCCGCATTACGCAATATTAATACAAAAGAGATATGAAAACAGTTTGCCTTAACTTTCAGATACATCAACCGTTCAGATACAGAAAATACCGTTTTTTCGACATTGGAAACGATGCCTATTACTATGATGATTTTGCCAACGAAACCATCATGAGAAAAACTGCCGATCAGTGTTATTTGCCGGCCAATAAAATCATACTGGAACAAATAATCAAGCAGAAAGGCAAATTTAAGGTCACCTATTCATTGTCAGGTGTTGTTCTCGATCAATTCAAATTGTATGCGCCGGAAGTCATCGACTCTTTCAAACAACTGGCAGCTACAGGGTGCGTTGAGTTTCTATCCGAAACATATGCGAATTCGTTGGTCTCAATGGCAGACGGAACTTTATTCGAATCACAGGTCAAGGCACATGATGCGTTGATAGAAGAATTATTCGGACAGCGTCCTAAAGTATTCAGAAACACCGAATTAATTTACTCTGACGAAATTGGTGATCTTGTTCAGCGGATGGGCTATGAGGCAATGATTACGGAAGGAGCCAGACATATCCTGGGATGGAAAAGTCCTAATTATTTGTATTGCAATGCATTAAATCCAAGACTAAAGGTTTTAATGCGCAATTTTCGTTTCAGTGACGATTTATCCTTCAGATTCTCTAATAAAGGATGGAATGAATTTCCGCTGACGGCTGAGAAATATGCCGGATGGATGTCCAGCCTTCCGAACGAAGAAGAAGTTGTTACCATATTCATCAACTACGAAACTTTTGGTCGGCTCCAACCCAAGAGCTCAGGAATATTTGATTTCTTAAAAAATCTTCCTAACGCAATTTTAAAAACCGGCAAACTTAAATTTTCGACTCCTACCGAAGTTATTAATGATCTTCAACCGGTTTCTGCAATTCATGTACCCTATCCCATTTCATGGGCTGACGAAGAGCGTGATCTCTCGGCATGGTTAGGAAATGAGCTGCAAAAAGAGGCTTTTGATAAACTTTACGAGCTCAAAGACCGGATGAGGAGTTGTGCTGATTCAACGATGCTAAAAGATTGGGATTACCTCCAAACCAACGATCACTTTTACTATATGTGTACAAAGTTCTTTTCAGACGGTGAGGTTCATAAGTATTTCAACCCTTATAGCACTCCCTATGAGGCCTTTATCAACTATATGAATATATTGAGCGACTTCAAAATAAGGCTCAATGCCTTTGTCCCTAAAAACGCTAAAGATCAGGAAATTGCCAACCTCAAGGAGCTTGTTACTGAAAAATCCAGAAAGCTTGACCAGACAGAAAAAGAACTGAAGAAAGTCAAAAAAGAGATATCAGCAACAAAACTGTCTCAAAGCAAAATAGCGGCCACGACTAAAGTCGAAACTACGAAACCGTTAATAAAAGCAGCAGCCAAAAAACCAATAAAAAAAGGAAAAAACGTATAGTCATAGCTTCATTATTCTGACCAGACCTGCAGATGACTTCCATGGCCATTGAATCAGAATATCTTTAATTAACTCAAATGGATTTTTTCCCAGGTTGTACCCAGTTTTTGACTGATTTCCGTAAAATCATCAAAAAGATTGTAATTTAGCTTCCTGCTTTAAGAATCCGGAATATGATTGCTGAGAAATTCACAAAAGGGGATAGAAAAACCTTTTCGATCAACAAGTGCGGAAATACTGTATTTCTGTTGCTAGGACTTCTGTTTTTTCTCTACGCCTCAAAATCGATTGGTGCAGAAGTAGTTAACAATCTGAATTTTGATTTTTATTCGCAGGAAAACGGCCTCTCGAATAATCAGATACATTGTATTCATCAGGATAAAAAGGGTTGGATGTGGTTTGGTACTTCCCAGGGTGTCTGTCGGTTCGATGGTTATAAGTTTACCGTTTTTAAGAATGATCCTGATGATTCTACAAGTTTAAAGGGTAATCTGGTTCGAACCATATTCGAAGACCGGAAAGGGCAACTGTGGTTTGGAACTGAAAATGGCGGACTCAACAAATTCAACCGTGAAAAGGAGAATTTTCAACAACTTTTTTATTCAGGCGATCAACCTATATTGAAAAATGCCACCGTTACCTCCATTAACGAAGATTCCTCGGAAAATTTATGGGTTGGTACAAATGCTCATCTTTATCTCATAGAAAACGAAAATAAGTTGTCGGAGATTAAGCCCTCTAATCGTAACGGTTTTTCTGAATATTTCAGGGTCATACAATCCGACCAAACAGGAAGAATCTGGTTGGGAACCAATACCGGACTTTACGTTTATAATCTTAAGGATAACAAGGTTCAAAAAATTAGTCTTCCGCAGAACTTGTTACTAAACCAGGAAATCTGGGCCATTTACAGGGATGACGATGCTATATTTTGGATCGGGACTTATGCCAGTGGCCTGTTCACGGTTAATCCGGTTACGCTCGAAGCCAGGCATGTGATTTTGGATCTCGAAAACGACCGAAGCCAGACAGTAAGGGCGGTTTCAAAAGACCGGAACGGAAAATACTGGATAGGAACCCGTGGCGGCTTGTATATTTATGAGAAAAGTACGGGTGCTACTGCCTTTTATTATCATGATGAGCGGGAGCCAAAGAGTTTGGTGAATAATTCGATCCAGTGTATTTCTCACGATATGAAGGGAGATGTTTGGATTGGCACACGTAATGGAATTAATTTTCTGATTGAAGAACGGCAGAACATTCAAGGTTTTAAATCGATGCCCGGAGACAACCGTTATTTGAACAGCAGTGAGATCTATGCCTTTTGGGTTGATCCGAAGGGAGACATCTGGGCGGGCACCGAAAGTGGGGGAATAAATATCCTGAACCGAACAACCGGACGTTTCAGGTATATGCTGCCGCAAAAGGATAATCCGAACTCGTTATCTCGTAATTGTATCAAAGCGCTGCTCGACGATGGCAAAAACAACATCTGGATTGGTAATTTTCTCGGAGGGATTGATGTGATGAATCTGCAAACTGGTGTCTTTAAACATTACAGGAACGATCCGTCCAACCCGTCGAGCCTCTCAGATAACCGCGTTTGGGCTTTGTTGCGCGACAGAAACAATGATATCTGGGTCGGCACCAGTTCCGGACTCGACAAGTTTGATCCGGGCACAGGTTCTTTTACTCATTACCCAAATCTGGTCGGAAATCAACAGGTCAACTGGCTGGTGGAGGACACCGATCATACCATTTGGATAGGCGCCGATGAAATAGTGCTTTATGATCCAGAAAATCAGAGAGTAACGCGGATTCAGGAATCAACACGCTATATGCTTCATGATTCGAAGAACCGATTTTGGCTCGCAACACCAAACCGGGGAATTGCTTTGTACTCGAAAGAGAAAGGCATCATTAAATATTATTCCGAAAAGAACGGTTTGTCGAATAACCAGACGCTTGCCATACTCGAGGACAATGAGCATTTTCTTTGGATCAGCACAACCAATGGCCTGTCGAAGTTTGATCCTGAAAGTGAACGGTTTCATAATTATTCATTGAAAAACGGCTTCCAGAACAACCAGTTTACTTATGGGGGCGCTTATAAAACAACTGAAGGAGAGCTCCTGTTTGGCGGTATTTCGGGATTTAATATTTTCAATCCTACCAAAATTAAATCGGGCGACTACTTTCCGCAAATTGTTCTGACAGACCTGAAAATTTTCAATAAATCGGTTAAAATCGGGGACAGGAAGAAGGATGTTTTGACAAAATGTATTTCTGAAACAGAAAAAATAGAGTTGCAATATGACCTTAATTCAATTACGCTGGAGTTTGCCTCGTTTGATTATGCCAACAGTCTCGGAATTCAATATTCTTATTTTCTCGAAGGTTTCGACAAAGATTGGAACGAACCGTCGATTAGTCGTTCAGCAACTTATACCAACCTTGATCCCGGAGAGTATACCTTCCAGGTAAAAATGGTTTCGATCGACCGAAAAGAGAGCAATCCGGGACCAGTATTGAAAATTGTTGTGCTTTACCCCTATTGGAAAACATGGTGGTTCAGAAGCCTCCTTCTTCTCGCAGTTTCCGGCCTTTTTTACATGTTGATTACTTTTCTTCTTAATAAGGAAAAACTAAAGAATGACCTGAGACTTGAACGGCTGAATGCCAAAAAGCTCCATGAGCTTGACATGATGAAATTGCGCTTTTATACAAACATTTCGCACGAGATACGAACTCCGCTGACCTTGATACTCGGTCCGCTTGATAAAATGCGAAGCAATACCATTCCGGAGAATGAAATGAAGGGACATATTGAAGTGATGCACAGGAATGCCACTCAACTACATCAATTGATCAATCAGTTACTCGATTTCAGAAAACTGGAGACGGGCAACCTGAAACTGGCTTTGGCGTGCGGTGATATGGTTTCTTTCCTGGCAGAAATTGTAGGGTCGTTTGATAAATATGCGGAAGAAAAAGAAATTAAGCTGAAATTTAATTCACTTAAAAAAGAGATCATCACCAACTTTGATGCCGACAAACTGGGCAAAATTATAAACAACCTGCTGTCGAATGCATTCAAATTTACCGGGAAGGGTGGTAAAATATCAGTTAACCTGTCATTGGTTTTTGAATCGGATGAAAGTGAGTCGGTTGGCGATTCCTCGGAGAAAAGATTGATCGAAATTACAGTGAAAGATACCGGAATCGGGATTGCAGATACGAATCTGGAAAAAATATTTATCCGTTTTTTCCAGGTCGACGATGGCGCCAAACAAACCGGAACCGGAATCGGGTTGGCTTTAACCAAAGAATTGGTCAAATTGCATAAAGGAAGTATTTCGGTACAAAGTAAACCGGGTAAAGGTTCGAAGTTTACTATTCACCTGCCATACGACGAAGTTTCCAGCAACCAACCTGTAGAAACTTTAAATGCGGAAAATTCAAACGAACAGGCAGTTAACCGGCACATTGAAGAATTTACGGGTGACACGATGCCGTCCGGTCGAAAAATTATGCTTTTGGTCGATGACAATTCGGATGTCAGGTATTTTATCAAGACACATTTTAACTCAAATTATCAGGTATTAGAAGGTGAAAATGGGCTTGAAGGGTGGAACATAGCGCTGAAAACTATTCCGGATATCATCATTTGCGACGTGATGATGCCCGATATCGACGGCTTCGAATTTTGCCGTAAAATCAGGAAGGATGAACGAACCTCTCATATTCCGATCATCCTGGTCACTGCTCTCGGTTCACGCGAACACGAGATTGAAGGATTGAGCTACGGTGCCGACGATTACATTACTAAACCTTTTGATCTGGTTATTCTACAGACTAAAGTTGAAAATATTCTGTCGGTCAGGCAATCGCTGAAACAAAAATACACAAGTGAGATGCTGCTTCAGCCGAAGAATATCATACTTAGCTCGCCAGACGAGCGGTTTCTGCAAAAAGCCATCGAAGTTGTAGAGAACAACATTTCGGATCCTGATCTCGACATCGAACGGTTTGCGGCTGAAATTGGTGTCAGCCGGATGCAGTTGTACCGTAAACTCGATGCCCTTACCGAAATGACTGTTAAAGAATTTGTCAGGAACATCCGATTAAAAAGGGCAGCCCAACTATTGGTTCAGAAAAAGCTAAATGTTTCGGAAGTAGCCTATGCTGTAGGCTTTAAAGATCTGTCGCATTTCCGTAAATGCTTTAAATTGGAGTTTGGAATGAGCGCTTCGGAGTATGTTGAAAAATACATCACGCAATAACTTTTTTGTATTTTGTTTACTTTTCCTTTGTGGTCTGATATACTGAGCATTATAATAAATCGCTTAGCACTTTGGTATTTCTGAACCCGCTTTTTGGGAATTTCAACCTCGTGTTGGGAATTCCTGCTATCTTTCCTGATATTCTTCAGCAAATTTTTGATTTAGTTTGTTGTAGTTTTACACTACCATACTAGCGATTTATTATTCATGGAAGACATCGTTAAAAAACTTAGAAGGGTTTCATTAAAAATTGTACTGATGACGATCTTACTGGCAATCATTCTAAGTTTTTTGATTATTATAAGTTTCTAACGATAACCTGGTGTGACCGATTGCGATGTGTTTAACTGGCTATAATAACAAATGCGAATGCAAAAACTTTGGATTCTCTTGTTTGGATTTCTGATTGTTTTCCAATCATGTCTGGCCCAGTCTCAAAAGAGACCAATCGGCGGGCTTGTAATGGCTGTGAAATTGGCTGATTCGGAGATAAAGCATTTTCCTGAACCCTGGACTGTTGACTTTAACCCCAAACCTGTATGGAACTACACCCAGGGCTTAATTGCCTCTGCTATGATCATGATATGGAAAGAAAACGGCAATGACTCATATTACAATTATGCGAGAACCTATGCCGATCATTTTATTAACGCCAACGGGAGTATTTCGGGATACAAAGCCGAAGATTATAACATTGATGCTGTAAATTCCGGAAAGTTCCTTTTTGATGTGTACGAAAAAACCAAAGATGAACGTTACCTGAAAGCAATCAATCATTTACGTGATCAGCTTAAAACACAACCACGTACCTCTGAAGGCGGTTTCTGGCATAAGAAACGTTATCCTCATCAAATGTGGCTCGATGGCTTGTATATGGGGGCGCCTTTTTTGGCCCAATACGCTTTCGTTATGAAGGATGCTGCAATCTTCGATGATGTTGTGAAGCAATTTGTAATCGTTCACAAACACACCTATAATCCCAAAGTTGGGTTGAATTATCATGGCTGGGACGAAAGCAAAGAACAAAAGTGGGCCGATCCTAAAACGGGATGTTCTCCGAATTTCTGGGGCAGAGCGGAGGGCTGGTATGCTATGGCTTTGGTCGATGTACTCGATTTTCTGCCGCTTGATCATCCCGGCCGTTCAAAACTTCTTGGAATATTGAATCAGGTAGCAATTGCCGTC
This sequence comes from Bacteroidia bacterium, assembly GCA_026391655.1. GTDB lineage: Bacteria > Bacteroidota > Bacteroidia > Bacteroidales > Prolixibacteraceae > JAAFHB01. Next base: position 45,408 of record JAPLDR010000017.1, read on the forward strand.
AAAAAATATCAGGATCCGAAAACCGGACTTTGGTACCAGGTGCTTGATCAGGGCAGTCGTAAAGGAAATTACTTCGAAGCCACCGCTTCATCGATGTTTACCTACGCATTGCTTAAGGGTTCCCGAAAAGGATATATTAGTGGTGATTACAAGGCAATCGCAATCAAAGCTTATAATGGAATCCTTAAAAATTTTATTCAGGATAATGGTGATGGCACAATTAGTCTGACTAAATGCTGCGCTGTGGCTGGTCTTGGAGGAAACCCTTACCGGGATGGTTCTTATGAATACTATATTAAAGAAACGGTTCATGCTGATGATCCGAAAGGAGTTGGGCCGTTTATTATGGCTTGTTTGGAAATGAATGACTCAAAATAAATCTAATGAAAAAAAGTATGAATGATTTAAAAATTAAAATTGGAAATCTTTCAGGCCATCAAAGTTATGGCTTGAAAATCCGGATGGTTGTCATTCTCGCCTTATTGGCGACATTTGGAATGGCTCAGAATGTTTTGGTTAAAGGGAAAGTAACCGAAGCAGGAACCGGAGTAACTATCCCGGCTGCTAACGTAGTGGTAAAGGGTACTACTATCGGAATAGCTACCGACAATGATGGAAATTACAGCCTTACGGTACCTGCAAACGGGACGTTGGTGTTTTCTTTTCTTGGTTACAAACCGATCGAAGTACCGGTAGCCGGTAAAAAAGAAATCAACGTTTCCTTAACTGCCAATGCTGTTGAATTGGAAGAATTTGTAACTATTGGCTATGGCACCCAGCGCCGGACAGACTTGACCGGTGCAGTAGGATCTGTATCAGGTAAAGAGTTAGAGAAAAATCCGGTCGTAAGTGTTGCCCAGGCACTCACAGGGAAAATTGCCGGTGTACAGAGTACAACAACCGATGGTTCGCCCGATGCTGAATATGTGATCAGGGTACGCGGAGGGGGTTCTGTAACCCAGGATAACTCCCCGCTTTTTATTGTGGATGGTTTCCCGGTGAATACAATCAGCAATATTCCTCCTTCTGACGTCGAAAACGTTGATGTACTGAAAGATGCTGCCTCTTCTGCTATTTATGGTGCACGTGGTGCCAATGGTGTTATTATCATCACCACAAAAAGTGCAAAAGCCGGAAAAACTACAATTTCTTATAATTACTATCTTCAGGCCAAAACAATGGCAAAAAAACTTGACGTGCTTTCGCCCTACGAATTTGTACTTGCACAATACGAATATGCTTCTTTGCGTGGCGGTACCGATTTGTCCAATTTCAATACTAATTTTGGCGTTTACGATGATTTGGAACTTTATAAATACCAAAAAGGCACCGATTGGCAGGATGAACTTTGGGGACGAAACATCTTCTCAAAATTCCATAACCTGAGTATTATGGGAGGAAATGAAAAAACCAAATTTACGCTAAGCGGAACCTACAACAGCGATGAAGGATTACTGGTTGGATCGGGCTTTACGCGATTTGCCCTCAATTTCAAACTGAACCACGAAATATCTAAAAAACTGCAGCTTGATTTATCCGCGCGTTTTTCGGATACAAAAGTAGATGGTGCCGGAACTGCTGGTGCAGCAAACCTTCGGGTAACAGATGGTTTAACAGCCCGCCCCGTAAACGGACTGCTTGATGTGCTTGATCTTGACCCTAATCAAGCCGCCGAAGACTATGCTACCTTTTCCAGCTCGCTTATTAATCCAAAACAATTGGCTGCCCAGGACTGGCGTAATCGTAAAACCCAGGCGCTGAACGTCAATGTCGGTCTCACATGGAAAATTATTAAAGACTTGTCTTTCAGATCAGAAGTTGGTTACGATAAATCATTTGAAGACCTCAAGCGCTATTATGGACCACTTACAACAACATCAAAAAATGAGGGTGGAAATCTACCACTGGGTGAGCTGACAACCACCACATCACCACGTTACAGAGTGGCCAATACCCTTACATACAACTTTAAACCGGGGCAAAAACATGAATTAAACCTTATGGCAGGTCAGGAAATCATTTCAGGGAACAGTGTTCAGTACTTTCAGCGGGCAAAATATTTTTCAGAAACACTTTCCCCTGAAAAAATGTTTGCCAACATGGCGTTGGGTACTGTCGACCGAATCTCGACCAATGTAGGCACAGATGATAAACTGGCTTCCTTTTTCGGACGTGCTATTTATCAGTACGATAAGCGCTACCTGGCAACTTTTACGATTCGTGCCGACGGTTCCAGTAAATTTGCACCGGGAAACCGCTGGGGTTTCTTCCCCGCCGCTGCACTGGGTTGGAGAATTTCGGAAGAAGAGTTTATGAAAGGTAAAACTTCCTTTTCGAACCTGAAGCTGCGTGTCAGCGTAGGCGAGGCAGGGAATAACCGAATTGGAAGTGATTTGTGGAAACGATCATATGCTATTAGTAATACGCGCACTTATGGGTTAGGCGATGTGGCCAACCCTTATTATGCACCAGCCTCGAGCTTGCTTGTTAACCCCGATCTGAAGTGGGAAACTACTATCACGCGAAATGCCGGACTCGATTTTGGCCTTTTCCATAACAAATTATCTGGAACATTAGATCTTTATTGGAATACGACCAAAGACCTCCTTGTTGAATCGGATATCCCTTCGTACCTCGGTTATTCGAAACAGATGCGTAATATAGGACAGACCTCCAACAAGGGAGCTGAACTTACACTGAATGGTCATATTATTGAGAAAAAAGATTTCTCGTTATCTGCCTCATTTAACATTGGTATCAATAAATCGAATATCGACGAATTGGATGGCGTTAACGAAAAGACCTTTTCCTCAAACTGGTCCAGTACTGATCTGAAAAACCAGGATGATTACCGGTTAAGGGTGGGTCAAACCGTAGGTTTGATGTACGGATATGTAACCGATGGTTTTTATTCAGTTGACGATTTTTCATCTTACGATGCAGTTAAAAATCTTTATGTCAGAAAAGATGGTGTTCCTTTTACAGGATTATACGGCGGAACAATTGGAATAAGACCGGGAACGCTGAAACTTAAAGATATATCGGGACCAAATGGTGTTCCGGACGGTGTGATTGACGGACTTGACCGTACGGTAATCGGAAATGCAACCCCGAAAAACACAGGTGGATTTGGTCTTGAAATCAGATACAAACAGTTCGACCTGACTGCAACCTTCAACTGGGTATATGGTAACGATATTTACAATGCGAATAAAATTGCTGCGAGTCAAAACTATCGTACTACTTATGGTAATATGCTTAACACCATGAACTACGCCAGCCGATTCAAATATATCAATGATGCCGGAACTGTGGTAACTGATCTTGAGCAGTTGCGGGCAATAAACCATAATGCAAACATATGGTCGCCGTTCTCATTCGGAAGTGCTGTAACCGTAATCCATTCCTGGGCTATTGAAGATGGTTCTTTTCTTCGCCTCAATAACCTCACACTGGGATATACACTTCCTAAACGATTGTCGCAGAAAATAGGAATGTCAAACCTCCGTTTTTATGCAACCGGCACTAATCTTTGGATATGGACCAACTATACGGGATACGATCCCGAAGTAAGTTCGACTGTCAGAAACAGTTCTTACAATGCACTTACTCCCGGCGTTGATTTTTCAGCTTATCCGAAAAGCCGTTCAATTACTGTTGGCGTTAATGTAACATTTTAAATGCGTGTTAATTAAAAAAATATAGCAATATGAAAAAAGTAATAATATATACGCTGGCTGCTGTGGCAATACTGGTTACTGCGTGTAACAAATTTCTCACAACTGATTCGCCATCAGCTTTTACAGATACTTATATCTTCGCGAACGAAACCGATGCCCAAAAGGCCGTGATGAGCGTTTATGCGCTGTTTAATCAGGATGCGTTTACGTCGAGAATTTCTAACGTTTTCACAGGAAATTCCGATATCGAATGTGGCGCCCCAAGTGCTGCTCCTGATAACTCCCGCAGGGATGTCTGGTCGCTTGAGGCCAAATTATCACCTTCGTTTGTTGATTTTAAAACCATCTGGAACAATACCTATAATGCGATCAATCGCGCCAACGAGTGTATCGAGGGCATTAAGGCAAGTCCTATATCCCAGAATCCTGGAATGAAACAGTTGTTGGGTGAGGCCGTTACACTTCGGGCCTACTGGTACTATATTCTGCAAAATTTCTTTGCCGATGTGCCTTATAAAACTACTGGTACTAAAGCTGGTGACGAATTTTATCTTCCACGGATGGACCGCGATACAATTCTCACTAATTCGATAAACGATTTGATTAAAATTGAACCCGATATGATGTGGGCCGATCAGTTGACAGGTGGTATCGAACGGATCAACCGCGAATTTGTAATCGGGATGATTTCGCGCCTGGCGCTTACCCGTGCCGGCTATTCAATGCGCGTCGACGGAACCATGCAACGCAAAAGCGATTATGCCGATTATTATAAAATTGCCCGCGATTATGCCAAAAAATTGATGGATTTAAAAGATCGGCCGCTGAATCCCAATTTCATGACAATATTTATGAATGAATGTAAAAATGTTACTCCGGTTAACGATGATGTACTTTACGAAGTCGCCTTCCAGGCAGGATTTGGTGATGTGGCGTGGAATCATGGTATTCGTGTTGATGCCGGAACCCATTCTTATGGTGCCGGATCGGCTTACTTGTGTTTACCAATCACCTATATGTACTCGTTCGACAAAGCTGATAAAAGATTTCCTGTTACCTGCTCTATCATTTATTACGACAAAGACCTGAAACAGCAGCCAACCGGGCCAATGGGCATCTCACCGGGAAAATGGTGCCGCCTTTGGCTAACCACTCCTCCCGGAGCCTCATCGGCAAAAGGAACTGGTATAAACTGGCCGATGATGCGTTATTCGGATGTTTTATTGATGTTTGCCGAAGCAGATAACGAACTTAACGGACCCACGGCTGATGCAAAAGCTGCTCTTCAGAGGGTTCGCCAAAGAGCTTTCGATTCATCGGATTGGCCTGTAAAAGTAACTAATTACATTAGCACTGTTTCGGCAAGTAAAGCAAGTTTTTTTAATGCAATTGTTGACGAACGTGCATGGGAGTTTGGTGGTGAATGTATGCGTAAATTCGACCTCATCCGGTGGAACCTGTATGGTAAGAAAATTGCTGATGTACGGAGTAAACTTACCCAAATGGGGATTGACGCCAATAAAGGAACGGGCATTTACTCAACGCTTCCAAACTATCTTTATTACAAAGTAAATGCTGACTTTACCCTTAGTTTTTATGATTTCTGGAGTAAACCGGCAGTTGCACCACCTGTAAAAGACTATCCAAGTATTGGTGACAATCCTACTGGTTATTCCCGGACAAGTTGGGCGCTTTCGATGATCAACACAACCACGCTGGAGCCTGCCACTTATGTGACATACATGTATAGAGGCTACACCGATAATTCGGGAGTGGCTCCTGCACCTTATGTTTTGCCCATTCAAAGCGAAATTATTATCAGCAGTTTGGGTATTCTTACAAATGACGGTTACGGTTTAAAATAAAAAGATAACATCATGAATAGAAAATATTTAAATTTTAAAACAATCCTGGCAACCCTGTTTTTGGGGATTATCCTTGTGGTAAGTTGTCAAAAAGAAGAAACGCTTCAGGAAGCACCACGCCTTTTCAGACCAGTAGTCAGTGGCGACCTTCTCGGAGCAGGTAACTGGCTGGGTGCTGAATGGACAAGAGTTAAAGGAGCGACCTCTTATACTGCTGAAATCAGTCTCGACACGTTTAAAACTGTAGTAAAATCTGTGGCGGTAGATACCAATATAGTAGTTTTCCAAAACCTCGAGTGGCTTACACTTTATCAGATTCATGTACGGGCTAATGCTGCTGTTGAAACCAAAAACTCGGGATTCTCTCTTCTCGGAGCACGAAAAACTGAGAAATTTCCTTCCATTATGGCAACTCCGACCTCGCAGGAAATTTTGGATAAAGCGGTTCTGATGCATTGGACGAATACAGGTGCTGCTGTAACCAACATTAAAGTTACACTCAAAACAGGAGGAACCCTCGTGAAAGATGTTCCTCTGGTTGCCGCAGACATCACCAACCAGTATAAGGTAATCAGCGGTTTGACTCCCCTGACCACTTATGTTGTTACACTTTACAGCGGCACTACAGTTCGGGGTTACGAGACGATCACTACTGTTGCACAAATAATTACGGGAACTAATATTGTTGATCTTTCGCAGGGAACCGATGCAGATGTACTTACAAGTGCCTACTTTACCTCATTAACAAGTGGCACATTGATCATCCTGAAACGCGGTATGACTTACAATGTCACAGGAACAGTCAATTTCGACAAACCGGTTTCATTTGTCAGCGAAGTAACTTTCTTCGCACCACCTGCAAAACTTAACCTGGTTGGTAACTTTAACTTTGCTTCCAGCAGCAATGTCTCTGAAATATCATTCAAAACGGTTGACCTTATCGGTTCAGTAGCAGATGGATATGGCAGCCGTTATGTTTTCAATATCAATGTTGTCAGCACAATTGCAAAAATCACATTTGAGGATTGCAAGATTAAAGCATTACGTGGTATTCTTCGAGCTCAGGCTGGTCCGCAAATCAATACAGTTTCTTTCAATAAGTGTCTGATCGACAGCATTTCGAACTATGGAGTAGTAAACTGTGACAATGCTGCTTCAGGTATTCAGAATGTTATTCTGACCAATTCAACAGTATCAGCTACGGAAAAATTAATGACGAGCAAATCGAATCTGACTTCGCTTCTGATTAATAACTGTACCTTCTATGCTGTGCCAATGAGTGCAAACTACTTTCTGGATTATAATACATTCACTGTCAGTGGTGGCGTTACTATTAATAACAGCATCTTTAGTGTTGGAAAACCTTCGGCAGCTACTCCACCAGTATATTTGGTTAATGGCTTCCGGCCAGCTACCGTCAGCTTTACGACAGCCGGAAATTTCAAAACCTCTGACCTCGCGTGGGCTGGAACCGGAACTACAGCGCTTCCCGGTCTTACTGATTATACCGGGGTTGCAACTGCCTTGTTTAAAGATCCGGTTAATGATGATTTTACCATTATAGACAGCAAATTTGCCGGCAAGAGTACGGCAGGGGACCCCAGGTGGAGACCTTAATAGTTTTTAAGTATCTGTAATTTAGAATAATACAATAAACCTGACAGGTGCATTTTACCTGTCAGGTTTGTTTTTATTTTAATTGAAATATAGAGATTCAGATGGTTGTAGAATAAAACTCTATAGTCTTGTAAGCCTAATATTCACTCTGCCGACAGTAACAGTTAATACAGAAATGTATAATTTTGGAAATTCAATAAACGAAAATGGCAAAGATTCAATCTATTATCAGGAAACTGGTGATCATTCTGTTGGCTGTGTTTTTACACAACAGCATGTTTGCACAAGCTAAGGAACAAACCAAGGTATTTGCTCCGATCAGCATGGAACCTTTTGGTGACAGTATGCGCCACTGGTATGGCATTCATGATGATGGGAATATCATTCAACCAAAATTCAATCAGCCCAAATATAAAGAAACGAAAATCACAGAGATTGCAGACAACATTCTGATTTATCAGCGTAATAACGGCGGGTGGCCAAAAAACTACGATATGATGGCCATCTTAACAAATACGCAAATAGATAGTTTAGTGAAAACCAAAAATAAGTTTCACACCACATTCGATAATTCGACGACCTATACCCATATTGAATATCTGACTCAGGTTTATACACTTACTCATATCGAAAAATACAAAGAAGCTTGTCTTAAAGGAATCAGTTTTGTAATATCTGCCCAATTCCCGAATGGAGGCTGGCCTCAATATTTCCCTTTGGAAGATAATTACAGCCGTAGAATCACCTACAATGATGGCGCCTACATTGGAATTATGAAAATGCTGAAAAAAATTGTTGACAACAATCCAGATTATTCGTTTATAGGAAATGAGGTCCGGGGAAACGTTAAGCTGGCTTTTGAAAAAGGAATGAACTGTATCATCAAAACACAGATTGTCGATAAAGGCAAACTCACTGCGTGGTGCCAGCAACACAATGAAATTAACCTTCAGCCTGCCTGGGCAAGAGCTTTTGAACCACCAAGTATCTGTAATGGAGAGAGTTCAGATATTGTTTTATTTCTGATGAAAATTGACCATCCGGACGCAAGAATCATCAAATCAATCCAAAGTGCTGTGAAATGGTTTGATGATTCAAAGATTTATCATACGAAAGTTAATATAGTTCCGGCTCCACCCGAAAAGTCGCAATGGAAAACAACTTATTACGACAGGGTAGTGGTAACTGATTCTCTCGCTCCCCCAATCTGGACCCGCTATTATGAACTCGGAACTGAGAAACCTTTATTCTGCGATCGTAACAATAAGTTTCTCTTTTCTTTGGCTGAAGTAAGCCGTGAGCGACGCAGCGGATATGGCTGGTACACTTATTCACCTCAGGAAGTGCTGGATAAATACCCCGAATGGCAGAAAAAATGGGCGCCTGGGAAAAATGTTTTGAAACCGGAATAATTAAGTTTGAAATATTAATTCGTTTTAATTTCTGCCAAGATGAAATTTCTGATACTTATTGCTGTTGTTCTCCTGAATTTGGAACTGAAAGCTCAGGTTCCTCCGGTTTTTGGGGTTGATCTTCAATCTAAAATTCAAAAAGACGAGCTTTCCAGATATTATCTGGCGCCACAGCGTATTGTCTGGCAATCGGATAACTCCGGGAAAAAGATAGTACATCCGGAGATTTTGCTGAACAAGGGTGATGGGCAGGCCTGGTTTGGTATAAAGAAAGAAAATGTTTGTTCAATCACCAATGAAACAGGTGATTCCACGGGCCTGGTTCTCGATTTCGGGAAAGAAATACAAGGGGGTATCCAGATCACAACTTCCTCGAGTAATAGGGTAACCCGAAAAGTGCGGATTCGTTTTGGCGAGTCAGTCAGCGAAACAATGAGCCGTGTGATTGGCGATGGCACAACCGGTAAAGAGGGCGGGGCTACCAACCACCATGCCATGCGTGATTTTGTGGTCGTATTACCTGGTTACGGAACGCTCGAAGTCGGGAAATCGGGGTTCCGTTTCGTCCGGATCGATCTGGTTGATCCCGATTGTTCTATTGCCATCAAGGAAATCAGGGCGGTGGCAACCCTTCGCGATATTCCTTATCTCGGTTCATTCTCCTGCAACGATGAACGGTTGAACCAGATTTGGCTGACTGGCGCCTACACTGTCCATCTGAACATGCAGGATTATTTGTGGGACGGCATCAAACGCGACCACATGGTGTGGATCGGGGACATGCACCCGGAAGTGATGACGATAAATATGGTTTTCGGCAATCAGAATATTGTCCCGAAAAGTCTGGATTTTGTTCGCGACCACACTCCGCTTCCTGCCTGGATGAACGGCATAAGTGCGTATTCAATGTGGTGGGTGGTGATGCAATACGACTGGTATTACTATCAAGGCAACTTAGAATATTTGAAACAGCAAAAGAGCTATCTGCTGGCTTTGCTTGATTTGCTGACAACCAAAGTCGATTCGTCAGGAAAAGAAAACCTTAATGGCTTCGGCATGCGCTTTCTCGACTGGCCTTCGAGCGGGAACAAACAAGGTGTTCATGCCGGCCTTCAGGCGCTCATGGTGATGACATTTGAAAAGGGTGCCGAATTGTGTTCCTTCCTGAATGAAGATCAGAAAGCATTAGTATATAGACAACTGTCTGCAAAAATGAAAGGATATATCCCCGATCCGAACGGGTGCAAACAGGCTGCTTCGCTGATGTCGCTTGCCGGAATTATTTCTCCGGTGAAAGCGAATGACGAAGTTATTTCGGTTGGAGGGGCAAAGAATTTTTCAACATTCTATGGCTATTACATGCTTCAGGCACAAGCCAAAGCAGGTGCTTATCAGGCAGCCATTGATAATATCCGCCAGTTTTGGGGCGCAATGCTCGATTTGGGCGCTACCACATTCTGGGAAGATTTTAACCTCGACTGGACGATTAACGCGGCACGGATTGATGAGGTGGTGCCGCCCGGCAAAAAAGATATCCACCGCGATTACGGTGCCTATAGTTACATCGGTCTTCGCCACAGTTTATGCCATGGCTGGTCGTCAGGACCTACTACATGGTTGTCGCAATATGTTCTGGGGATTCAGGTCGCAGAGCCCGGTTGTAAAACGCTCCGTATAGAACCACATCTGGGTGATCTGAAATGGGCAAAAGGAACATTTCCGACCCCATTCGGACTAGTTACAGTTTCGCACCTAAAGAATTCAGATGGTACGATCAAATCAGTTATTGATGCGCCAAAAGGAGTTCATATCATTCAATCAAAATAATGAAATCTTTTTATATAAAAATGAAAATGAAAAAAATTGTAGTTGTATTGTTCGTATTGATGACAGTCACCTGTGGTGTTAACGGTAAAAGAAAGTCTGACGCCAAAAAACCGGTAAAAGTATATTTGATTGGAGACTCTACCGTTGCCGATTATACCCTCGATGATAACTACCAAACCACAAAGTACCCGATTACTGGTTGGGGTCAGGTTCTTCAACCTTTTTTGAGTAAAGATAGTCTGTCTAAAGTGGCTGGTCTAATCAAGGCTGACAGTGTCAAAGTTGACGACCGGGCCAAAGGAGGACGCAGTACCCGGACTTTTTTTCAGGAAGGTCGCTGGCGTACAATTTATGACGAATTGCAACCGGGTGATCTTGTGCTCATCCAATTTGGACATAACGATGCCGCCGAAAGTAAACCTGAACGCTACGTAAATATTGAAGGGTACAAGGAATTTTTACGTCTTTATGTTTTTCAAGCCCGTCAAAAGGGTGGTATTCCGGTTTTACTAACACCGGTAAATTGCAATTATCCCTGGGAAGACGGTGTGCTAAAGAATGTACATGGTGAATATCCGCAAGCGATGAAGGACATTGCAGCTGAAATGAACGTTTTTCTTATTGATCTGACCCAAATTTCATGCGACTTTTTTACCTTGAAGGGAAAGGACTTTGTCACCGAAAAGTATTTTATGAATTTACCAGCCGGCGTTTATACAGCATATCCCGATGGGCAAAAGGACAATACTCATTTTCAGCCCGAAGGAGCAAAAGCGGTCGCCCAACTGATTTTTAACGGATTGAAGTCCATAAAGCTAAAACAATAATTTGTCTGATACTTACAATCCTTCTTCCAATTAGCTACTGATAGTTCCCTTATTCAATAGGTTTTATTATATATGTGATATACTGCGTATTGAAGTTTATCTCCCGTATTCTTGTTATTTCCATACCCGCTTTTTGGGAATATTAACCTCCGGTTGGGAATTCCAGCCCCCTTTCTGATACGCATTCATTGCCAATTTGATCCCCTTTAACGTATTTTTACATTTCCAAACTAAAAAAATACCACCAATGGACAATACAATAAAAAAACTAAGAAGAGTTTCGCTAAAAATTGTTCTGATGACGATCTTGCTCGTGATCATCCTGAGTTTTTTGATTATTCTGTCTTTCTGACAAACTGTTGTAACGAATTGTTAAGCAATTAACCGACTATAAAAACTAATGTACTAACAATCACTGTGAATTTTCAAACCGGATTTCATTTAATTTCAAAATCAATATAACTCAAAGCTTTATACTAATAACAACTACTTTTTTAATTTAATAATCAAATTTAATAATTATCTATGATGAAAATGAAGCAAAGTTTTCTTGGAAAGGTTTGCCTGTTAGCACTGCTGTTAATTTGTACTGGTGCGCAACTTTTCGCCCAGAAAGTTACGGGTGTGGTGGTTGATGATTCAAACACTCCGATACCAGGCGTTACAATTGTTATAAAAGGAACCAACAAAGGCGTAATTACCAATAATGATGGTAGTTATTCAATTACTCCGGGCGATGCTCTGAAAGATGTCCTGGCTTTCTCATTTGTTGGTTTTGAAACAAAAGAGATAAAGATCAGCGGTGAAAAGGTGATTAATGTACAACTAAAAAGCAGTACCCTCGAAATTGAAGAGGTTGTGGCTATTGGTTACGGTACAGTTAAAAAACGCGATGTAACAGGTTCTGTTGCATCAGTTACCGGAAAACAACTTACTGCCATTCCTGTTGCCAACGTGGCACAAGCCCTTCAGGGACGTCTTGCCGGGGTGAATGTTATTTCTCAGGACGGACGACCAGATGCGACCATTTCGATTCGCGTTCGCGGCGGTGGTTCCATCTCACAAAGCAACGACCCACTTATTTTAATTGACGGTGTCCCGGGCAACATCAGTGATGTTCCATCCGAAATGGTTGAAAGCATAGACGTGCTTAAGGATGCCTCCTCCACGGCTATTTTTGGTGCCCGCGGTGCCAACGGCGTTATCCTCATTACAACCAAAAGGGGAAAATCAGGCGACGTTACGGTTAGTTACAGCGGTTATGGAAAATTCAACACCCCAACCGGATATCTTGCCACCTTAAACCCATACGATTATTTATCCTTCAAATGGGGGCTACTTGATACCTATTTTGGATCAACTTACACCACACCATTCCAAAAGTTGTTCGGAATAGGTGCTTACACCGGAAGTAACTCGGCAGGCTTGGATGCATACAAAAATGTGGATCAATACAACATTCAAAAGGATGTATACAACAGTTCATTCTCGCAGAACCATGACTTGACCATTACGGGTGGAACTGATAAAACAAAAGTTATTTTAGGATTGGGCTACCTCGACGAAGATGGTATGAAATTGAACTCCTATTCCAAAAGAACTGTAGCATCGTTCAAGTTGGATCAAAAACTAAGTGATAACCTGAACTTCAACTTAGACTTGCAGTACACAGATAAAAATTCGATGGGTAATGAAGGTACAACCAGCGGTTACGGTTCTTCCCTCTCCGGATCATATCGTTTCCGGCCTATTGCCAAAAGTGATATAAAAGGTGATCTGTCTTTCCTGGGTGATGCTTCTTTGGGCGAAGAGATGTTTGTCATGGACGATATGTACAATCCGGTTAATGTGATCAAAGACCGGCAAAACCTGTTATTGACTCAGTCGATTCGAAGTACTGCAGGTTTGAACTGGAAAATTATCAAAGGTTTAAACTATCACTCTGAATTGACCCTGGCCCGCAATTATACGCAAAATAAAATTTGGAGAGGTCCTACCCCTGCCAGTGGTAACGAGGTAAACTACAAGAACAGTGATGGAACACTTCAATATTCCGGCGATGCTGACTTTAGAAAGAACGAAGCCAAGTCTTCACGATGGGTGAACACCCTGGCGTATGAATTAAAGCTGAAAGAGATTCACAGGCTCAGTTTTTTGGTTGGTCAGGAAATAACCAACTGGAAATAACCAACTCGGGCGGAACCAGCATGCGCATCTCAGGGCAAAAATATCCTGCCAATTTTACCATGGATAATGCTTTCGCCATGATCTCGCAATATGGTGCAAACCTGGTAATTTCTTCGGGTGTGAGTACACCAAACCGTCTTCAGTCATATTTCGGCAGGGCAAATTACTCGCTTTTGGATAAGTATATGTTTGCCGCTACCTTCCGTGCTGACGGTTCTTCCAACTTCTCTCCGGAACATCGGTGGGGATACTTCCCTGCCGGTTCAATTGCGTGGCGCATTTCGCAGGAATCTTTCATGAAAAGCATTAAAAATCTCGATGATTTGAAACTTCGCGTATCTTACGGTGAGGTTGGAAACGATGCCATCAGTGCTGACCAGTGGTCGCAATTGTGGGCAGCCACCAGTGACACCCGCTGGCAGTATGGCCTGAATAAGTTACTTCAGCCTTCCTACGATCTGGCTTCCGCTCAATTGGCCAACCGCGATTTAAAATGGGAAACCACCATTACACGCAACATCGGTCTTGACTTTTCGCTATATAACCGTCGTTTGACTGGTACTGTCGATGTATACCAAAATAGTACAAAAGACTTGTTAATGCTGACCGACATTCCGTCAATCACCGGATTTACGACCAGTTACGCGAATATCGGGCAAACCAGCAACAAAGGGGTGGAAATCTCATTATCAGGCACGATCCTGAGGAACAAGGATTGGAGCATAACGGCCAGCGCTAACATCAACTTCAACAGGGGTAACATCGACAAACTCGCTGACGGGATGCAAAGCGCATACGGAACTCAATTCCTGCAATCGGGGATTCCAAATGCTGACTACAAATTGTTGGTAGGCAAACCTGTTGGTATCGTAATGGGTTACCAAAGGGATGGTAAAGGATTCTATACACCCGATGATTTCGATTTCAATTCTACAACAGGAATGTACACTTTAAAAACTGGTGTTGCAGATCTTTCAAAAGCATTCGTCGCCTATCGTGCCGGATTGGTTCCCGGTTCCCAGCAAGCTTATCCTGGTTTGCCGAAATTTGTAGATAATGTTAAGGATGACGTAATTGACGATAAAGACATGGTCGAAATCGGTAATACGAATCCAAAAAGCACAGGTGGTTTCAACCTCAATGTTATATACAAGAGCTTCGATCTTGGCATGTATTTCAACTGGAGCTACGGCAATGATATTTACAATGCCAATAAGTTGGCAACGCTCTATAACATCAACAAAGGTGGTGGTTTGTATGGTAATAAGCTGGCTATCGTGAAAGACTCCTATACGAATTACCAAATTCAGAGCGGGAATCTGGTAAAGTTGACCACACCCGACCAGTTGAATGCCGCCAACACAAATGCGACCGTACCGTCAACCTTCCTGCAACAAGGCTATGTTTCCGATATCGGTATCGAAGATGGTTCATACCTACGTCTCAATACGGTGACCTTGGGCTATACCTTGCCAAAACAGGTGTTAAGCAAGATAAAGATAAGCAACATGCGCATCTATGGGTCCATCTACAATGCATTTACCCTGACGGGTTACTCAGGACTTGACCCTGATGTCAATACGAGTCAAAACGTAAATAGCTCGCGTTATCCGACTCCCGGGCTTGATTGGGGAACCTATCCCCGTGCCCGTCAGTTTGTGATAGGCTTAAATGTTACTTTCTAAATCGTATAAATGGTAATCATCTTTAAAGAAAAACAATTATGAAAAAAATAGTAATCTATATATTTTTGGCACTTTTACCGTTCATGTTTTCGGGGTGCAAAGACTATTTGGATGTTACGAATGCAGGCCAGTCCGACGATAACTTTGTTATGTCGAGTCCAGGCGAGGCATTTAAAGCACTATCGTGGGTTTATGCTGAATATCGCACCAATGCGGCGGCCGGAGGAAACTACAACTGGCAAGACCCATTGGGATCTGATGCTGAATATATGAGCGAATATCCTTCCGTCAACAATGTTATTGCAAGATTGCAACCCGGTGCAACAACTGTAAATACCGATATGGGCATTTACAATAGTTTAAACGTAGCGCTTGCCCGCGCTTCCCGTGTTGCCGATTTGATAGGAGCAAAAGCTGAATACCAATCTGATGTAAAAGGCAGTGTTCCTACCAGTTGGACACAACTTTATGGTGAAGCCAAAACCTTAAGGGCTTATTTAGCCTGGGAGTTGGTTCGCCATTTTGGTGATGTTCCTTATGGTTATGAAAATCAGGTGGTGACAACCTACACACTGACATCACGCTTCGAAATCATGGATAAGATTATAGCAGATGTTAAAGCCGTAGAGGGTAAAATGTTTGTATTAGGCCAAGGCGGAATTACAGCTGAACGAATCAGCCGCACTTTTGCCAATGCACTGATTGGCGAAATTGCGTTACACGCAGGAAGCTGGCAAACCATTCGTACCGATATTATAGGATTGTATGGTACTGTACAGTTTGATACTAAGGGTGCTGATGACGCATTGTGCGTATATGCACGTCGTAAAGATTACATTGAGTATATTAAAGTGGCTGAACAATACTTGGGTGCAGCTGTAAACACCCAGAGCGGAACTGCAAAGTTGATTACATCCGATACCCGGTCAGTCAATAATCCTTTCCAAAAACATTGGCAGGAAATTAACTCCAGGCGAATTAGTCCGGAATCTCTCTTTGAAATTGGTTGCGTAGCAGGCATTGGAAACGCAGAGTATGGATACAGTATGGCACGCCCCGGCTCCAATAGTTCTGTCAATTCTTACCTAAATACTTTTGCAGCCATCCGTATTATTCCTTCGTTCTTCTACAATTCTTACGAAACCGGCGACATGCGTCGTGATGTCAGTATGGTAATATCCGGAAGCAATGCTGCAACCGGACAGGAAAACCTGATTCCGCTCGGCGTGGGTACACGTATAGGCGGAGGGGGACCAAGTATCAATAAATGGGACAAGAACAGGGGAGATGTCCCCTTATACACCAATGCAACCTTCCGTTCATCAGGTATCAACTACGTCATTTTGAGAATGGCCGATGTGATGCTTTTACTTGCTGAGGCAAAGGCGGACTTAGGAAGCGACAATGCGGGTGCGCTTACGTTGGTAAACCAAATTCGTACAAGGGCTTTTGGTAATTCAAGCAAAAACCTTTCCGGACTATCGGGCGATGCTTTGTTGGATGCGATCTATAATGAGCGCAAATTGGAACTATTGGGCGAAGGGGCTATTCGCTGGGACATGATTCGTTCAGGTAAATTCAACGAAAGAGCCATTGCGATCCGCAAGGAAATGGCAGATATGACGGCAGGCCTTCAAGCTAGCGGATACTACACTTTCCCTAGCGGCAGAACCATCTCCAATTACGTTTGGACTAAATATGTCCAAATAGGTGGCAATGTTGCAACAGTTACACAAACTCCTGTCGATACTGATCCGGCACAATACCCGGGTTGGCGCGGTATCTACAATTGGGGGATTGCAGCCTACACTGCTACAGCCAGAAATCTTGCTATTCAAGGCTTGTATACCTACATTGATCCTGCCGGAACCGCTGCAACAGCGTTGGTAGCCAGCGGTTATACAAGAGCGAATTGGGGTATCACGGTTTGGAATGATGCAAATGCCAAAGCGATGCTAAATGCTGCCATTTTGGACGGCGTAGTAGGCCGCGAAAATAATGCACCTCGCTATTTTCACCCGATGCCTCTTACTGTAATTGACCAATCGAAAGGGAAGGTAACGAATGGTTACGGATTGCCCAATAAGTAATCCAGGTAATTATACTTACAAATAGAATTGAATAACCCGTCATTTTTCTGACGGGTTATTTCTTTTGTAATATTTTTTCCGCACATTTAAGTGATATAGAACTCCTTAAGTTTACTTCTTCAATATGATCCGATTTAAACCTTTGTGTTTGTTTTGTTTGTTTTTCCCTATTCTCGCTGACGGACAACTCATTAAAAGTGAAACAACCTCCATAAGATCAAATGCAATCGAATGGAAAATGAGCGAATTGATTCGTTCAAAAAATGTTGGAAATTGCATTGATGGTGACCCCCAACTCATTGACTGTAAATATGGAAAAGCACTTCTCTTTAACGGTGCTTCCGATGGAATTTTTTTAGATCTTATGCCACTTGCCAGACTGAAGCAATTTACGATCGAAGCCATTATAAAGCCTGATAGTGGAGGAAACTTCGAACAACGCTTCTTCCATTGTGGTGAAATCCGTGGAAACAGGGTCTTGATGGAATTGCGGTCAGTCCAAACCAATTGGTATTTCGATGCCTTTATTAAATCGGGAGATCAGCAAAAAACCTTAATCGATTCAACCAGACTGCATCCTCTTAACCAGTGGTATCATATTGCTTTTGTGATTGATAATGGGAAACAGGTAACCTACATTAATGGAAAAAAAGAGCTTGAAAGTGCGATTGAAATTGTCCCTCTTGCAGAGGGAAAAACATCCATCGGGGTGAGACAAAATGAGCAATCGTGGTTTAAAGGGGCAATTTACAAAATCAGGATTTCGCCTGAGGCTTTGAATCCGGTTAATTTTATGAAAGACTGACAGCAATAAAACCAAAATCTACCTAAATTAGCCACACAATCGGAACATTATTATTCTAATAAAACAATTCATGAAAATTATTAAAATCAGTCTTTGGTTTGTATTAATTATATTCATCGCGAAACAGCCATTATCAGCTCAAACCGGTAAATTAGTTCAGGAAGCAGAACAAACCATGTTGCGTGCCACTCAATTCATGGTCGAAAAGGCAAGTACAAACGGCGGATATGTGTGGTATTATTTGCCCGATTTCTCACGGAAGTGGGGCGAAATGGAAGCCTATAAAACCATGATCTGGCTGCAAAGTCCTGGTACTGTAAGTATGGGGCACCTTTTTCTGGAGGCTTATCATGCGACAGGCAACGAATATTACTATCAGGCTGCTGCAAAAGCTGCATCGGCAATTATCTGGGGACAAAGTCACGAAGGTGGTTGGAATTATATGATTGACTTTGCAGGCGACAAATCATTAAAACAGTGGTACAATACAATCGGTAAAAATGGCTGGCGGCTCGAAGAATTTCAGCATTATTACGGGAACTCAACTTTTGATGATGATATCACTTCGAATGCTGCACGATTTCTGCTGAGAATGTACGTCGAAAAATTGGACCCGGTCTACAAACCGGCACTTGACAAAGCAATCAACTTCATCATCGAAAGCCAATATCCAATCGGAGGATGGCCACAACGTTATCCTTTGAAATATGACTTCAATAAGCAAGGTCACCCTGATTATACTTCCTTTTATACCTTCAATGACGATGTAATTTGGGAAAACATCCATTTTCTTATTCAATGTTATCAGGTGTTGGGGGAGGAACGTTTTCTTGATCCGATTCAGCGCGGTATGAATTTTTACCTTACCTCACAGGATGGTTGCGGTGCATGGGGTTATCAAATGAACCTCGCCATGGAAACCGCAGGAGCAAGAACCTATGAACCGGCAGCTTTTATGCCTGCCCCAACCTTCGCCAATGCCATGCTTTTGCTGAAATTTTACCAATATACAGGCGATAGAAAATTTCTTATTCATGTCCCGGATGCGATTCGCTGGCTTGAAGCAACCAAACTACCTGCAAACGAATTTGATGGACGCGGCACTCATCCAACTTTTGTTGAGATGGGAACAAACAAGGCGCTTTATGTACACCGAAAAGGTTCAAATGTGAAATACGGATACTATTACACCGATTATAAGAACGATCATCTGTTAGGACATTACAGCGGGAAGCGCTTTGTCCCGGTTGAAGAACTGAAAAAAGAGTTCCAAAGGCTATCTGCCCTTTCACTGGAAGAGGTAACAAAAGATTCTCCGTTAAAGGTTGAACAGTTCACCAGTCAAGGTACTCCTCAACAATTTTATGATTTGAATAAGAATGAATTTTCCTTTTCAGCAAGCGAGGCAATGGTAAAAGGAATTATCCATTCGCTCGATATCCAGGGTCGCTGGATGGTCAAACATGCCATGTTTAGCAATCCATATATTGGTGATGGTCAGAAACAAGAACCTACTGATCAATATGGTTCTACCAGTGTAGGAGACGAGACCGACACTTCACCTTTCCGCGATCCTTCTGATCAGGAATATATTGCTACTCCGGAATATATCCGGAATATGCAACTGCTCATCAATTATTTAAAATCGAATAATCCAACGAAGAAATAAGTCATGCCTAAGAAATTTCTAGCTGAAATTTTTTTCCTGACCACCATATTATTCCTTTGGGGTCAGCTTGTGACATCTGCTCAAACCGGAAAGGGAAAATCTAATGAAACCCCGGTTTTTTGTGGTGATAACATCGTTTATCAGGGCAAAAAAATTGCACTAGGCACAAAAGCTTTCTATATCGACGGACAACTCTCCGATCAGGAAGCGGCAAAGTATAGTTTTGTATATAACTCTGTAAATGAGGCAGCAAAACATCTGACAGATGGTACAGAGGAATCTCCTATGGTGCTATATATTGCACCTTATGTCTATTGGATTGATAATCCGGATGATCCGGCTATTCGTCTTCCGAAGTCCGGGGGAACTCCTTTTGGACTCGAAATCAAATGTGAATGGCTTAAATTTTTCGGACTTTCAGATGATGCACGTAATGTGGTCCTTGCTTGCAACAGGGGTCAAACAATGGGTGCAAAGGGAAATTTTACCATGTTCAATATTTCAGGGCAAGGTACAAGTGCTGAAAATATTACCTTCGGAAATTATTGCAATATTGACCTCGAATATCCTCTAAAACCTGAATTAGGCAGAGTAAAGAGAGGATCAGCCATTGTTCAGGCACAGCTTGTTTTCTGTGACGGCGATAAACTAGTTGCCCGAAATGCGCGTTTTGTCAGCCGACTTAATTTGTGCCCGTTCTTCGGAATTAAACGTACACTTTTCGATCATTGTCACTTTGAGTGTACTGACGATGCCTTGAACCCTACAGCTGTTTATTTGAATTGCACCTTCGATTTTTACAGTGGAAAACCCTTTGGGGGTACTTTTGCTACTGGTGCGATAATTTTAAATTGTGACATCAGATCGTTTACCCGGGGAGAACAATATTTCACAAAAATGGGTGGTCAAGTCGCGGCTTTGGATACCCGTTTTGTGTCTGAAACAGCAACTTATCTGGGTTGGAGAGATTTTCCGGCAAAAGAATCACGCCACTACCAATACAATATTCAAATGAATGGAAAACCTGTCGTTATTGGTACACATCATCTTCAGTCAACAGTTGATATGAACGGTAAAGCCGTTCTCGATGCCTATCGACTGGTTTACAAGGATAAGGTAATTTACAATACCTACAATCTTCTGCGCGGTGACGACGACTGGGATCCGATGGGAATTAAAAGCATGATTTTAGCAGCCGAAAAAGAAAGTGGTAAATCTTTTACCAATCTTGCAACCCAACTATTGATTTCACCGACACAGAGAACGATTGAAACCGGAAAAGAAAGTGTCGTATTGCGGGCCAAAGTGAATAAATTCGGTAATTATGAGTTGAAAGGAGAAAAAATAACCTGGACATTAGCGTCTGAATACGAATCTCTTATTGATTTAAAAATCAATGATGATGGTACTTGCGAAGTAATTCCAACCAACGAAAACGACGAAACCAAGGAGGTAATTATTAAAGCCTCAACACAAACCGGTCTTGAATCAGCAAGTGTTCTATACATTTCTCCATCAGTTTTGGAGGCCCCAAAATTCAGCTCACCCCCTAAGATCACAAAAAGTGTCGCTGGTATGCTTTCTGTTGATTATAAATTGAACATGAGATTCAAAGACCAATCTCAGGTAAGTTGGTATCGCTGCAGTGATATAAAAGGCAGTAATCCGATAGAAATCGCCGTCTCGCGATTCAATGAACCAAAACTCGAATACCGGCTTTCGGCAGGCGATATTGGTTATTACATTCTGGTAAAAGTGATGCCGAAACATCTTCGCTGTCAGGCAGGAAAGGCAGTTGAGGCAATAACCGGCGGGCCTGTTTCAGTTAAAGATGTAAAAGCTGATAACAAAATATTAAAGGTGGATTTAAGGAGTCTGTCAACGAAATATCAACCAGAAGTCAAACCTGGATTTTGGACGCTTGATTGTTATGCGCCAGCCGACACCAAAGAGCAGGATTGGACAGCTGACAACAGTCGTGATCCGTGGTATTTTGGAGCAGGCGAAGATGGTGCGGCAAAGGATACTGGTCTTGTACAGGCAAACAAAGGAGCCAGGGTGCGTTATACTCCTGTTGGTAACGAGTTCGGGGATATGAAGATTAGTTTTACTGCAGTTCCCTCAAAAACCGCCGGACAGGGATTCAGCAGTGCCAGAGCACAATATATGGATGTATTCATCAAATTTGACACTGAAACGCTAAATGGTTACGCTTTGCGTCTGATTCGGACAACCAAATACGGTGATGCAATCGATTTTGTGTTGATGAAATACGAAAATGGGATTGCTGTGGCAATTAGCAAGCCGGTATCCGCCACATGTTACAGGCCGAACTGCTACATTACAATAGAAGTTAAAGGCAACAAACTGATCGTTCACGCCGAATCGCCTGCAGCATATTATATTGTACCCGACAGACCTGAAGTTGTTCAGGTAGTTGATATGGAGACTGAAATATCTCCAAATAAGTTTGGAGGCATTGGCTTTCAGCATACTGGAACAGTCAGAGGCGGTGCTACTTTGATTAAAGATTTAAAAATTGAATGGAAATAACGAAAAAACTTATTGACTTATGAAAAAATATATCTTGCTTTTGGTTCTCGCTGGCGGATTTGTGCTATGGAGTAGTCAAACAAAATGCCAAAATGCAGGCTACTACCAAAACCCGGTTTTGGGCGGCGATTATCCTGATCCTTCTGTCTTGAGGGTAGGTAAGGATTATTACATGACCCATTCTTCATTTGAATATAATCCTGGATTGCTGGTTTGGCATTCAACAGACCTCATCCATTGGGAACGAATTGGTTTTGCACTTACCCAGTATGTTGGCTCCGTTTGGGCACCCGATCTGGTCAAGTATGGCGACAAGTTTTACATTTATTTCCCGGCAGGGAGAAAGAACTGGGTGGTTTCGGCCTCTTCTCCGGAAGGTCCCTGGTCTGCTCCGGTCGATCTTAAATTACAGGGATTTATTGATCCCGGACATGTGGTGGATGCCGAAGGAAACCGATATTTGTACTTATCACACGGATACACAGTTAAATTAGCAAAAGATGGACTTTCAGCTGTTGGCGAACCTGTATTTTCCTATTCCGGATGGCAATTCCCCAAAGATTGGAGTACCGAATGTTTTTGTCTGGAATCGCCCAAATCAACTGTGAAAGACGGATATTTTTACCAGACTGTTGCCGAAGGTGGAACAGCTGGTCCAGCCACAGCACATATGGTAGTGTCGGCCCGGTCGAAGTCGCCTTTTGGACCCTGGGAAAATTCACCGTTTAATCCGATCATTCATACCAACAACCGCAGTGAGCTTTGGTGGTGCCAGGGCCATGGAACTCTGATTGATGATGTGAACGGCAACTGGTGGATCATGTACCACAGCTACGAAAAATACTTTCAGACTTTAGGCCGTCAAACCTTGATGCTGCCTATCGAATGGACTAAAGACAATTGGTTTAAGGTCCCTGAAGGAGTAGGTAGCAGCGACCCTATCGTTAAACCTGCCGGCAAATCAATTGTTGTTGCAGACAAACTTTCAGACGATTTTTCAGGAGACAAACTTGGACTTCAATGGCAATTTTTTAAGCAATTTGTACCCGATCGTTTTGAATTGAAAAACGGGGAACTTTTCCTGCGTGCTGAAGGAAATTCGTTTACCAATAGCTCTCCGGTTCTGGTAAATTCTGCCGATCGCAAATATGAGGTTCAGGTAGAATACACCCTTGACTCAGGCGTAACGGCTGGTATATGCTTGTTTTATAACGAACAGGCAAATATGCGTATTTCTGTTGATGCCAATCAGTTTACTGTTTTTAATCAGCAGAATGCCAAAATCAGGGCAAAAAATGAACTTGGTAGCCACGGTTACTTGCGGATACTGAATGATGAAAATGAAATCAGTTTCTATTACAGCAGCGATGGAAAAGCCTGGAACCGCCTGGAGCGGAGCATCGATGCAACCGGCTTTAACCATAACGTGTTTGGCGGATTTATGAGTCTTCGGGCTGGTTTGTTTGCTTTCGGCGAAGGCAAGGTTAAGTTTGACAATTTCGTGTATCGTAAACTCTAAAATTACAGGGAGACAAATTTAGGATGAAACATTTACAACAAAATAATATAATTATGAAAGCAAAATGCATTTTTCATTTTTTTATATTGTTCGCAATATCATTTTCAGTGCAGGCTCAAAATCAGGTTGTGAAAATCTGGCCAACCCTTGCACCCGGGTCTGAAAACCTGGAGAACAAAGAGGAATGGACGGAAGGCAAAAATGTTTCAAATGTTTATCAGCCTGATCTTACTATATTTTTACCCGAGCATCAGGCTATACCAGCACCTGCGGTAGTTGTTTTTCCAGGAGGCGGATATACAAAAATAGTAATGGAGAAAGAAGGCTATAAAGTTGCTCGATGGTTGAATGAAAATGGTATTGTGGCTTTTGTATTAAAATATCGGTTAAACCGCGATGAGGCCTTACGCGACGCGCAAAGAGCTGTTAGTGTGATACGTAAAGATGCCGGGAAATACGGCATTGACAAAAATAAAATTGGGGTTATCGGGTTTTCAGCAGGAGCGCATCTTGCATGCAATCTGGTAATGAATAATCAAGATCGTGAAAACTACGACGCAATAGATACGGTATCATCCAGACCCGATTTCTGGATCGGCGTGTATGGAGTCTATAGTGGTATTGATGGGGTCTTAGGAAAATCCAGATTTATAGTGAATACACCGCCAGCATTTTTAGTTCATGCCGGTAACGATTCTAAAGTTCCGGTGCTGTCAAGCGTTGAATTGTACATTGACCTTAAGAATAAAGGAGTCCCCGCAGAGTTGCATGTTTATGAACAGGGCGAACATGGTTTTGCGCTGGAAGAAGGCCGGGGGGCAGCAATAAAGAGTACGGTTACTGATTGGTCAAAACGTTGCATCGAGTGGCTAAAGTTGAGAGGTATTTTATAAGTCACAGAAAAAGCATTCCTGAATTATGTCCTGATATTGATTGTCAGATGATATCAGAAGGTAATTTTTAATATTAAAACAATTATTAAAGATGAAAAGTATCGGTTTATGTATAATTTGTGTTTTGGGATTTACTCTGCAAAACTGGTCTCAAGAAAAAAGAAATGAATTCTTCCCGGATGGAACAAAAATACCAAATTGGTTTTCAGAGGTGACAAAAATAAAATTGGAAAACCTGGGCAAAACGTTTAACATTAAAGACTTTGGGGCAGTTGAGGATAGTACGATAATACAAACTTCTATCATTCAAAAGACGATTGATAAAGCCAACAGTCAGGGTGGTGGAGTAATTATTATACCCAAAGGAACTTTCCTGAGCGGGGCTTTGTTTTTCAAACCAAATACCCACCTGTATGTATCTGAAGGAGCTGTTTTAAAAGGCTCAACCAATATAGCTGACTATCCTTATTTACCGTCAAGAATCGAAGGTCAGAGTATCAATTATTTCTCGGCCCTCGTAAATGCTTATGGTGTAGATGGCTTCACTATTTCGGGAGAAGGAACAATAGACGGAAACGGGTTAAAATATTGGGAAGCTTTCTGGCAAAGACGAAAAGAAAATCCTAAATGTACTAATCTGGAAGTTTCCAGACCTCGTTTGGTGTTTATCCGGAATTCTGATCATGTTCAAGTACAAGATGTAAAACTCATTAATTCAGGATTTTGGAGCAGCCATTATTACCAATGCAATCATGTCAGGATTTTGAATGTGCGCATTTCATCCCCACACGAACTGGTAAAAGCGCCAAGTACCGATGCCATCGATATTGATGTATGCTCCAATGTACTGATTAAAGGTTGCTACATGTCTGTTAATGATGATGCCATTGCCTTAAAAGGCGGGAAAGGTCCCTGGGCAGATAAAGATTCTACGAATGGCGAAAATACCAATATCATCATTGAAGATTGCGAATTTGGATTCTGTCATTCTGCTTTAACTTGTGGAAGCGAATCAATTCACAACAAGAATATCATTATGCGAAATTGTCATATAAATGAAGCCATGAGGCTCTTGTGGTTAAAAATGAGGCCTGATACACCTCAGAAATATGAATATATTACAGTTGAAAACATTAAAGGCCAGGCACATAGTATGGTTTATGTGAAACCATGGACGCAGTTTTTTGACTTAAAAGGAAGAAAAGATGTTCCCTTGTCCTATTCTGAAAACATCACTTTAAAAAATATTGAACTCGACTGTGAAGTTTTTTTTGATATTGCCATTGGTGAATATGATCGGCTATCTGATTTTACTTTCGACAATTTAAAAATCAAGGCGAAAAATGCTGATTATAATAAAGGATTGATAAAAGGATTGACCCTTTCAAATGTGATAGTTAATGGCAAATTAATTGAATAAAATATGAAAATACTATTAGGCAGCATTTTATGCGTTTTTGCATTGGCAACTTATGCACAATTGGAGCCCGTGAAGTCAGGAGCTTATCACTGGGCTGATTACCCTGCGAAGGTCGGAGAGGATAGAGAGTCCAGAAATTTCCTTGCAGGAACATCTGCTAATCTGGAATATATAAAAATTCATGCTACCACCCAATATCCAGGCGCCAAACCAAGGCCGCCACATGCCAATAAAGAGACTGAAGAATTGGTTATAGTTAAAGAGGGTACAATGAAAGTGACCATTGAAGGTAAGAGCGCGATTCTTGGTGCCGGTGGTGTAGTTTTAATAATGCCTCAACAAATGCAGTCTTTTGAAAATATTGGAAACGGCAAGCTTACCTACTATGCCATGCAGTATAGATCGAAAAACCCGATGAATATCGGGCGGGGAATTGCTGGTGGAGGATCGATGATGTTAAATGCCGACTCCCTGAAATTCAAACCAAGCGAAAAAGGTGGAGGTCGTCCTTATTTCGATAGACCCACTGCAATGTGTGAAAGGATGGAAATGCACGTCACACAATTAAATAAAAAAGGACCAAGTCATAATCCTCATTCTCATATAGAACCCGAAATAATTCTGGTAATATCGGGTGAAACAGAAATGACAATTGATGGGAAGGAATACAAAGCAGGAGTTGGCGATTTTTATTTTGTAAATTCTGAATTGTTTCATGGCCTGAGCAATGCAAGTGATGAACCTTGTTCCTATTTTGCCTTCAAGTGGAAATGATCAAAAACGTGAATGATGAAACGAGCCATGAGAGAAAATCTCATACACAGAGGGATGATTGTAATGGCGAGTTCCATGTGGCAATTAAAAAACAAATTATAAACACATGAAATTTAAAATAATTGCTTTTGTTTTGATTTTATTTGGCTACGGACAGCATGCGTTTTCGCATTTTAAAACCACTCCTGACTCACCGATTCACATCACGGCAGACGGTAAATTAGTATACAAGGCAGATGCAAATGGCGACAGGGTTCCCGATTTTTCATACTGCGGCTACATGTCTTCCGAAATGCCCATTCCCGATGTCGCAGTAAAAGTTATTGTTCCGACCATGGAGGGTAATGCTACTGAATATATTCAAAATGCCATTAACTATGTATCTTCTTTGCCATTAGATAAGAACGGTTTCCGGGGAACTATCCTTTTGGAGAAAGGGACTTTTAAGGTTGCCGGAGGATTAATCATTCAGGCATCGGGTGTTGTTTTACGCGGAACCGGCTGTAACAACGATGGAACAATACTGATTGGGACGGGAGTTGATCGTGAAACGCTGATCCGGATTACGGGGGTCAACAACCGAAAAATTGAAGCTCGGGTACAGCTGGCTGACAAGTACTTTCCGGTGAATTCAACCATCCTGACTTTCAAAAACGGACATTCGTTCAAAGTTGGTGATCAGGTGATTGTAAACCGCCCGTCAACTAAAGAATGGCTCGAAAAAATCGGCACTGACAAAATTGGCATTTATGTAGATTACACACTTACCAAATGGGATGCCGGTGATTTTGACCAGAACTGGGATCGCAGAGTTATAGCGATTACGCCGGAATCAATCACAATTGATGTCCCGATAACCAATTCGCTGGATCCTCAATTTGGTGGTGGAAATGTGGCAAAGTACACCTGGAATGGGCGAATCAGTAATGTCGGTATTGAAAATATAAAGTGTATTTCTTCTTTTGATTCATCCAATGTTAAAGATGAAAACCACCGCTGGATGGCAATCACAATGGACAATGTTACTGATTCGTGGGTACGCAGAGTCGTAGCCGAACATTTTGTGAGCTCTGCAGTAGCAGTATGGGGAACAGCCCGGCGCATCACCGTTGAGGATTGTAAATCATTGGCACCTGTTGGTGAAATAGGAAATTACCGGCGATATTCATTTCATACACTCGGACAGCAGGTGTTATTCCAACGTTGCTATGCCGAATATGGCTATCATGCCTTTTCGGTTGGGTTTACGGCCTCGGGTCCAAATGCATTTGTTCAGTGCTATTCATACCTGCCTTATAATTTTAGCGGAGCAATCGGCGGCTGGGCAACAGGAGTTCTGTTCGACAAGATGACTGTTGATGGAGGTATCATCAGTCTGGCATACCGCGATGTGGATGGGCAAGGCGGCGGATGGAGCGCAGCCAACTCTCTTTGCTGGCAATGCCGGGCCGCGCAAATTCATTTACCCGCACCTCCAACTGCTCAGAATTGGGCTTATGCCAGTTGGGCACAGGGCTATGGAAACGGGCATCATGAATTGCAACACACTTTTGTAAAACCTGAAAGTATCTACTATGCTGAATCCAGTGAAACCACCGCACCCTCCATTGAATTATCTGCGATAATGAGTGAACGGTCAAAAACACCTGACCTGATTATGGATGAATGGATAGACCAGATGATTGATCGATTTCCAATCATTTCAAATATTTCAGGTGCTAAAAAATTATCCGACACTGGTTATAGTATATCATCTAAAGAAGCTCAGAAATCTCCATCTTTTTCAATCAAAAACGGATGGATTGTCAAAGGCAATCAGGTTATAACAGGGAAAAAGAACCGCACTTCGATGTGGAGAGGCACAACCAGACCGGGTGAATTGGTAAAACCGGCACCTAACCTTGTCCGCTTTGTTCCGGGTCGTATAGGACGAGGGCTGACTGATGATCTGGACACGCTTGCCAATGATATGATCAGGAACAATGTCGTCGTTATGCAAAATTTTCCGGCCTTATGGTATGAACGCCGGCGCGATGACCATGCGCGCACACGCCGGGCCAACGCTGATGTATGGGCGCCGTTTTATGAACAACCTTTTAGCCGCAGCGGGCAAGGCGAGGCATTCGACCGGTTAAGTAAGTACGACCTAACCAAATGGAATACCTGGTACTGGCTTCGGCTCAAAAAATTTGCCGATCTGGCCGATCAAAAAGGATTGCTTTTTTTGCAGGAGCATTACCTTCAACACAATATTATTGAGGAAGGGGCGCACTGGGCCGACTATCCGTGGCGTACAGCAAATAATATCAATAACACAGGATTTGCTGAAAATCCGCACTTTGCAGGAGACAAACGCGTTTATATGGGTGTCGAATTTTACGATACAACAAACACAGTTCGAAATCAGTTTCACCGCGCATACATCCGGAAAAGTCTCGATAATTTTAAAGACAATATCAATATTATCCACCACCTCGGAATGGAATATACAGGACCTTTACATTTTGTGAAGTTCTGGCTTGATGTGATTGGTGAGTGGGAAAAAGAAAATAACAGGCATGTGCTGGTCATGCTTCCGGGAACCAAAGATGTTCAGGATTCAATTCTGGCTGACCCGAAACGATCAGCACTGGTTGATATTATTGATGTGATTCAATGGCAATACCGGAAGGATAGCAGTTTATATGCACCTGTTGGGGGGGTGAGCCTTGCCCCCCGGCAATATGAACGGATCATTGAGGTTGGTGAAACTTCGTTTGACCAAATCTACCACGCGGTAAACGAGTACCACACCAAATATCCTGAAAAGGCGATTGTATATTCAAGGCCCGGAACCAAATTTTCGGACTGGGCTGTATTTATGGCAGGAGGATCATTTGCATCGCTTCCGAAAATTGAAAATTATTCTTTTTTTGAGAACGCCACAGAAATGTCCGTAGTCAGCATGAAAAATCCACCGACAAATGAATACGTGCTTGGCAGGAAAGGAACCGGATATATCATCTTTTCAGAATCAGGGAATATCAAAATTGATTTATCAAACGACAAGTACAATTATAGTCTCAAATGGATCAACCCATCAACAGGAGCTATAGTCGCTACTCAAAACCGGTTATCCGGAGGAGTTGCAACTTCAATAAATGCTCCTTCTGAAGGTGCTGTAGTTTTGTGGTTAAGCAAAGAATAATCAGCTAATTTTAAAGAAGTCAGGATTTGATACAAAATAAAATGAAAATAACCACGTATTTGATACAAAGAATTGATGTTTTTACCTTGTATTTACACCGAAGTTCTTACGGTTATTGGTACACCTCATCCGTTCTGGCTTTTCCATCCGTGGTTTGAACCAACAGTTATGTATATGGTTGATTTTCTGAATAAAATTTTGAAATAAGGTATATGGATGAGAAATATCTGTTAATTTATGAACGAATACTTAATTCAGTGACTACTGGGGTTAAATTTGCATGTCACTGGTAACAAGACTTAAAACAGTAACATGGACTTCTTGTTCCGGCAAAGGGAAGATTAACATCGTATTTTGGGAGGAATAACCCTTTTTGGGAATCTTGACCATTTAGGTTGGGAACCCCGGTAATAGTTTTTATTATAATTCATTGTATTTTCGTAACTGAATGACCTAAGATTAAATTATTGAGAAAAATGAAAAGAGTATGTAATCTGATAATTCTGGTTTTACTTCTTTTGTCTTTTGGGCATTTAACAATGGCAGCAAACTACGATTTTGTCGTTGCCCAGGATGGAAGTGGTAATTTCACCTCCATTCAGAAAGCCATCGATGCCTGCAAGGCATTTCCGGATACACGCGTTTCCATATTTGTGAAAAACGGAGTCTATAAAGAAAAGCTTCAGGTTCCTTCGTGCAATACCCAGCTATCGATTGTCGGCGAAAGTGCCGAAAAAACGATCATCTCGTATGACGACTTTTTTAATAAAATCAACCGGGGACGAAACAGCACTTTTTATACTTACACTTTGTTGGTTCAAGCCAACGATTTTAGACTGGAAAATATTACCGTTGAAAATATAGCCGGAGCCGTTGGGCAAGCTGTTGCTTTGCATGTTGAGGGCGACCGTTGTGTGTTTCGCAATTGCCGGTTTTTAGGCAATCAGGATACTGTTTATGCAGCAGGAAGATTCAGCCAGATGTTCTTTACAAATTGTTATATTGAAGGAACGACCGATTTTATATTTGGTGAGGCAACTGCGTTGTTTGAACACTGTACTATCCACTGCAAGAGCGATTCGTATATTACCGCAGCCAGCACTCCCGAAGGAAAACCTTTTGGTTTTGTTTTTAGAGAATGTAAACTCACCGCATCCGATGGTGTAAAAAAAGTGTATCTTGGTCGTCCATGGCGCAGTTATGCCAGGGTTGCTTTCCTCAATTGTGAAATGGGTTCATTTGTCCGCCCCGAAGGATGGGACAACTGGTCGAAACCCGAAAATGAAAAAACGACTGTGTATACCGAGTATAACAATTCCGGTTTGGGAGCTGATACGCATCAACGCGTCGGGTGGTCAAAAAAATTGAATGATAATGAAGCTTCAAAATATAATAAAGAGGATATATTTGTATCATCCGGATGGGAAATTCCGTCAGGTACAAAATGGTACAATTCCAATTTATAATTGATTAATAAAACATTGAAGATGAAACTAATCCGGTTAATCTGCTTTCTGCCTTTGTGTGTGGTTTTTTTCAACCAGGTTTTAGCCCAAAAAACTAATGGAATTTCCAAAGTTTGGGTGGCTGACAACGGCGACGGAACCTACACAAATCCGGTATTGTATGCCGATTATTCCGATCCGGATGCCATCCGTGTAGGCGATGATTTTTACATGGTGGCTTCCTCGTTTAACTGCGTTCCCGGTCTGCCTGTTCTCCATTCGCGCGACCTGGTCAATTGGGAACTCATCAGTCACGCACTTCCAAAGCAACCACCTTTTGATGTTTTCGATAAGGTCCAGCATGGTAATGGCGTTTGGGCTCCGTGCATCCGCTACAATAAGAACGAATTTTATATTTATTATCCCGACCCCGATTTCGGTATATACATGATCAAAGCTTCCAGGCCCATTGGTCCATGGTCGGAGCCTTTGCTGGTTCAGGCCGGGAAAGGAATGATTGACCCTTCCCCACTCTGGGATGCTGACGGAAAAGCGTACCTGGTTTATGCTTTTGCCGGAAGCCGTGCCGGTGTAAAAAGTGTAGTGATGATCAGCCGGATGAATCCGGAAGGGACCAAACTGCTCGGAAACAGTGTAATGCTTCTCGATGGACATAAGGATCAACCAACAGTTGAAGGACCTAAAATCTACAAGCGAAACAGCTATTATTACATTTTTGCCCCGGCTGGCGGTGTTCCGGCTGGTTGGCAGATGGTAATGCGCTCAAAAAACATTTTCGGCCCTTACGAAATTAAAATTGTAATGGCTCAGGGTAAAACCGACATCAATGGCCCGCATCAGGGAGGCTGGGTCGATACCAAAACCGGAGAAAACTGGTTCCTGAATTTTCAGAATTTAGGCCCTTACGGAAGAGTTGTTCACCTGAATCCGATGAAATGGATCAACGACTGGCCCGTTATAGGAGTTGATGAGGATGGGGATGGTACAGGAGAACCTGTACGCACCTATAAAAAGCCAAATGTTGGTAATACTTATTCAAAAATGACTCCTCCCGAAAGTGATGAGTTCAATGCCAGTGATCTGGGTTTACAATGGCAGTGGCAGGCTAATTATCAGACTACGTGGGGTTATCCTTCCGGGAACATGGGATTTTTCAGGCTGAATTGTATTCCACGACCAGCCGATGCAATCAGCTTATGGAATTTTCCCAATTTATTGTTGCAGAAATTTCCTGCTCCGGAATTTACTGCAACTGCCAAACTTACTTTTGATGCCAGGTTCGATGGCGAGGAAGTTGGCCTTGTTGTAATGGGTATGGATTACGGAACCCTTTCGCTGAAAAGAAGCAATACCAAATCCGAAGTCCAAACAGCTTTTTGTAAACAAGCAGAAAAGGCCGGGAAAGAGGATATTACAGAAACAAAACCTTTCGATTCATCAACCGTCTATTTCCGTGTTCAGGTTCGAAAAGGTGCCGAATGCAGTTTTAGTTACAGTAGCGATGGCGGGTCGTTCACATCGATTGGAAAATCCTTCAAAGCTCGCGAAGGTCGCTGGATTGGCGCAAAAGTAGGCTTCTTTGCCCTTCGTAACGGCGTGATTAACGACGCAGGATCAGCCGATATCGATTGGTTCAGGATTGAGAAATAAAGTTGAAATGATAAAACAATTATTAAAATATTTTTTGGAGGTTGCTTGTATTGCCTTGCTTCTGCTTTCTACCATTCAGGTGATGGCCGGTGATTACGATTTTGTGGTGGTTGCCGATGGAACAGGTAATTTTCGAACTGTTCAGGAGGCAATTAACGCAGTACCCGATTTCAGGAAGAATGAAACCAGGATATTCATAAAAAAGGGGACCTACAAGGAAAAACTGGTTTTGGCAGGTAGTAAAACAAATGTGGTTTTTATTGGTGAAGACCGCGAAACAACGGTATTGACATTCGATGACTTTGCTTCGAGGAAGAACCGTTTTGACGAAGAAATCGGAACAACTGGTTCCACCTCTTTTTTTGTTTTTGGTGACGGTTTTCGCGCCGAGAACATCACCTTTGAAAATTCCGCTGGTCCGGTCGGCCAGGCTGTAGCAGTACGCATTGATGGCGATCAGGTTACTTTCATTAACTGCCGTTTCTCCGGATTTCAGGATACACTTTATCCACATGGAGAAAAGAGTCACCAGTATTACCGTAACTGTATCATCGAAGGAACTGTCGATTTCATCTTCGGCTGGTCAACTGCTGTTTTCGATCGGTGTATGATCTTTTGTAAAGATCACGGTTTTATTACAGCACCCTCAACCAATGAAGGAACTCCTTATGGTTTTGTCTTTCTCGATTGCAAAATTACGGGAAGCGCTCCTGAAGCATCATTTTACCTGGGACGCCCGTGGCGACCATTCGGGAAATCGGCTTTTTTGCGATGCGAGCTGGGGAAAATGATTAAACCTGAAGGTTGGCATAACTGGAACAAACTGGATGCTGAAAGAACAACTTTTTTTGCAGAGTATAAAAATATAGAATCCGAAGCTTCGATAAGTCAACGTGTAATCTGGTCGCATCAGTTATCCGGTGATGAAGCTTCGGATTATACACCTGAAAATATTCTGGGTGATTGGGTTTCAAAATACAAGTAATTTTTAATTCGTAATTTTTAATTCAAAAATATATGATCCTTCGAAAATCAGCTTTCATGCTACTAACTGTAGCGCTATACGCTGCCAGTGCTGTTGCACAGCCAGCTGCTAAAACCAGTCAATCTGATGATCTGTATAAGGGCATTGAATTTCAGATGCCACGCGTAAAAGAACCCGTAATTCCGGCAAATACAGTCTCGATTATCAACTTTGGTGCTCAAAGCGGCGGACAGGCTCTGTGCACGCGTGCATTTGCAGGGGCCATCGATGCTGTTTCGAAGAAAGGTGGTGGCAAAGTAGTTGTTCCGCGCGGAATCTGGCTTACCGGCCCCATTACCCTTAAAAGCAACATCGAAATTTATACTGAAACCGGTGCACTGGTTATTTTCAGTACCGATAAAAGTTTGTATCCTTTGGTTGAAACCAATTTTGAAGGTTTTAATACCTACCGGTGTATGTCACCCGTAAACGGACGTAACCTGGAAAATGTAGCCATCACGGGAGAAGGTGTTTTTGATGGATCAGGCGAAGTCTGGCGGGTGGTGAACGAAAACGGTAAAACATGGTATCCCTCACAACAATTCATCAATGGTGAAAAAGTTGCAGAGATGAATGTTCCCCGAAGCTTAAAAACCAAAGCGGAATTCGAACAAGTCAAAGATTTTCTGCGCCCGGTGATGATCAGTCTGATTTCGTGTAAAAAAGTACTGATCGATGGTCCTACTTTTCAGAATTCACCCGCCTGGTGCATTCATCCGCTCCTATGCGAAGACTTTACCATGCGAAATACAACTGTCCGCAATCCATGGTTTTCTCAGAATGGCGATGGGATTGACATTGAATCGTGCAAAAACAGCATCATTCACGACAGCAATTTCGATGTGGGCGACGACGCAATCTGTATCAAATCAGGCAAGGACAAGGAAGGACGCGATCGCGGAAAACCAAACGAAAACCTGATTGTAAAAAACTGTATTGTCTATCACGGTCATGGCGGAGTTACAGTCGGAAGCGAAATGTCGGGTGGTGTACGCAACCTGCATGTTTCGAATTGTATTTTCATCGGAACTGATGTTGGTCTCCGGTTTAAGAGCAACCGGGGCAGAGGCGGAGTGGTTGAGAATATTTATATTTCTAATGTTGGAATGATAAATATTCCAGCGCAGGCCATATCGTTTGACCTCTATTACGGCGGAAGATCAGCTTCAGAGGAAATGGAAAGCGGAAGTACCAAAACAATTGAAAAACTAATGCCGGTTACTGAAGAAACCCCTCAGTTTAAAAATATATTTATCCGTGATGTGAACTGTAAGGGAGCATTTCAAGGGATATATCTGCAAGGTTTGCCGGAGATGAAGCTCGAAAACATCCTGCTCGAAAATATCCGGATGGAGTCTGATTATGGGATGATTTGTACGGACGCCAAAAATGTAAAAATCAAAAACCTGTTCCTCAAGACAAAGAAAACACCCGTGATTGACCTCAGGAACAGCACCGATGTCTCGATTGATAGTCTTGTTATTACAAACGAAAGTTTACCTCTCGTTCGTGTATCGGGTTCAAGAACCGGAATAACGGTATTTAAAAATGCAGGAATCACCAATCGTGAAAATCAGGTAGTGATAGAAAAAGAGGTAGCAAAAAACATGTTTCAATTCGTCAAATAACCAGGATCAAGCCAAATCGGCTATCCGAACGAATGATCAGGAGACAGAAATTGCCCGTCGTAATATTGTGAATGAGGTGGTCGAATCGGAGGCCAATGTGAAAGCATCGCAAAAGAAAGTAGATCAGTCGAAACTTCAACTGCTACAGGCAACACAGGCATATACATTGGGTAAGGTACGTTTCGAATCAGGCGTAATCACCAATCTCGAACTGCTCGACGGATCAACCACGGTTTCCGAAAGTCGTCTGATGCTGCTAAAGGCTAAAATCGAATATACAGTAAACCTCTATAAACTGAAATCAGCGATTGGGGAAAGGCTTTACTAGCAAGAAGGTTGGAGGTAAAAGTTGGGTGGCAAAAGAACGGTACTACAGGTATATGAGTTGTAGACTTAACGTAGCATCCTTACCAATGGAACGAGACAATCCGGAGACAAAACTGGATTTGAATTCAAATGGGGAGTCATTCAAATTCTGACTGATATCCTAATATAAACAAGTGTTTAAAGAATTATTTTTTGAAATACAATTATCCTTGAACGAACTCCCCCTTTGCCTAAATATCCATGAGTTTCCAGACATGTTTATTTAATTAATCAAACTTCATGGATATTCTCCCGATTGGGCGGGACAGGTTCTCTGTCCTTTAAAAAATAAAAGTATTCAGATAAAAGGGGGACACGTTCACAATTAGTCTGATATCCGAAGGAATTAATTGCTAAAACATTCATATTTAAAACAATATTTTTTCTTTGAATGAACTCCCCCTTTCACTAAAGGGGGAACACAAGGGGGATTTGCTGTTGGTGTATGCAATCAAATTTGATGATGAAAACCTTACAACCTTATTTTCCAAAGGGAACCTTAGTAGCCATGGTCGATGAATCAACAACCAAACGGCGCAACTACAAAGGATGAAAAAAATGCAACCCATCTATGCGCCGAAAGAATCGAAACTAATGTTGTAGTAAGTGAGGGTCTGACTTGTTGATGACCTGAACAATTTAAGCCTTCACCCGTTCCATTCCCATAACCTTTTCCGGTGCATATTGACCCCTTCATTATTGATTTTTCAAAATATTTAAATACGAATTCAATTTTTATAAGGATGTCAATCAGTTGAATTTTTATAAATCCCCCTTGTATTCCCCCTTTTTCCAAGGGGGAGTCATTCAAATTCTGACTGATATCCTAATATAAACAGATGTTTAAAGAAATATTTTTTGACATACAATTATCCTTGAACGAACTCCCCCTTTGCCTAAAGGGGGAACACATGGGGGATTTTCTATAAATTGGTACAGACATTTTTTTTGTAAGTGATAGCCTGACTTGTCCATGACCTGAACAAGTCAGGCTATCACTATTTTACACAACCAGTTACTTCCTTTTATTGTTGACATTTGTTTCGCTCCATATAATGATCGGGAAGCAATAAATGCATATTTATTCAAAATAATGATGCAAATGTTTGTGTTGATGTTTTTTTATGTTTTACTTTGGTAGATAGAAGGGAGTGTTTAAATAAACCTAATAATCACAACCGGATGAAAAAACCAAATAGAACATCAAAAACCAATTTAATAAGTTGGCTAATTAGTATACCTTTTCAATCCAAGGCAGAAATAAATAACCCACAAATAGGACATTTGGTATTCTCCAATCGAGTATTGTTAAACCAAATACTAAATCGATATGTATCTATTCAACATCAAATTATGGAATTTTAGAAAATTCGGGTCAGTAAATGGTATAGACTTAAATAACCCAAATTTAGACTTAAACTTCACTAATGGACTCAATGTACTTATTGGAGAAAATGACTCTGGAAAAACTGGAATAATCGATGCAATAAAACTTGTCCTAAAAACACATAGTTATGATTGGCTAAAAACAACTCATGAAGATTTTTTCAACGATTCAGCTCGCATACGAATTGAGTTAATATTTAAAGATTTGTTTGATGAGGAAGCAAAAAATTTTACAGAATGGCTTGGATGGGAGGAAAAAATATTAGAGAATGATGGGGCTACAGAAAAGGTTCAAGTACCTTACTTGAGATTAATTTATGATGTTTCACGAAATTTAAAAGATTATTATATTTTCCCAACGGATATAAAAGCTGGAGTTGATGAATCAGGGTATCCGCTCACTGCAGAAGCAAGAGAATATTTAAAAGTAACATATCTTAAACCTTTAAGAGATGCAAAAGAAGAATTGATACCACGGAAAAATTCAAGGTTATCTCAAATTTTACAAGGTCATGATGCATTTAAAGGGAAAGAAGAAACTCATATTCTAGTTGGAATATTTCGAGAATTTAATACTTCAGTTGAAAAATATTTTGTAGGAAAAGATAAAGATGATCAACCTTTACCTGAACCAAATCAAAAAGGGAAAGAACTTAAAGATGAAATAGATAGATTCATTAAAGCATTTTATAGTACCGAAAAGGAATCAAATTTTGGAGTAGTTGGAAGTAATTTAAAAAATATATTAGAAAAACTTGAATTGTCACTTAAAGATGAAATAAATCCAGGTTTAGGCACATTGAATCGTTTATTTATGTCTTCTGAATTACTTCATCTTCAAAAGAAAAACTGGAATGGAATACGACTTGGATTAATTGAAGAATTAGAAGCGCACTTGCATCCGCAGGCTCAAATGAAAATAATTGAATCTTTACAACAAGAAAATAATATACAATTAATACTAACAACACATAGCCCTAATTTAGGATCAAAAATTAAATTAGAAAATTTAATACTTTGCAACTCAAGTTCGGCTTTTCCACTAGGCTTAGACTACACAAAACTAGCAGAAGAAGATTATATCTTTCTTGAAAGATTCCTTGATGTTACTAAAGCAAATCTGTTTTTTGCAAAGGGTGTTATTATGGTCGAAGGTTGGGCTGAGGAAATTTTGCTTCCGGCATTAGCTAAGAAGCTAAAATCTCAAAATATTATTTCAAAAAACTTAACCGATTCAGGTGTATCAATTGTAAATATAGGCAATACAGCTTTCTTAAAATATTCGAAGATATTTCTAAGGAAAAAGGAAGGTGAAGTTTTGGATATCCCTATTTCGGTAATTACTGATGTTGATATTCCGGAATATGAAAAGACCCCAAGGGTTGATGATGATGGGAAAGTTATTAAAAATACAAGGGGTAAAACGGAATACATTTATGAAAAAAGAGAATCTGAGATTTTAATTCAAGAAACGACAGATAAAAAAGCAACTATTATATCAAAATTAAAAGGTCAAAAGGTTGACGTTTTTGTGGCACCTAATTGGACTCTAGAATATTCCATTTTAAAATCGACATCTTTAGGCACCAAATTCTGTGAAGTCTTTAAAAAAATTCATCCAGATATAGATGAAATGGACTTTGAAAAAGAATTAGCAACTAAATTGATTAATAAAGGACTTAATAAAACAGAAATAGCCTATGAATTGGCTCAAGCATTGGAAAGCACACCTGATTTGGTATTAGACGAAACCGATGCAGGAATAAAGTATATAATTGATGCCATAAAATATGTTTGCAATGATTAATGTAACTGACGCAGACATTACCTATGCCGAAAAAATCTTGTTAAAAGAAGGGCAATCCTTTGATGATGAAAGAAGAGCTTTCATAAAGGATTTAACAACACTTGATTTACAGGCTGTACCTGGAAGCGGTAAAACAACAGCTCTTCTTGCGAAACTTTTAATTTTGGAAAAGTATATGCCATTAAAGAATGGTGTTGGAGTTCTTGTTTTATCCCATACTAATGCTGCTGTTGATGAGATATATTCGAAAATAGGAAAATATGCACCTAAACTTTTTCGTTATCCTAATTTTATTGGAACGATTCAGAGTTTTGTTGATACCTTTCTTGCTATTCCTTATTATTCCAACAAACACAAAAAGAAACCCTACCGAATAGATAATGAAATCTATAATGAAAAAATAGAAAAATGCCTTAGTAATCTTTGGTATTATAAATATGATTTACCAAA
Organism: Bacteroidia bacterium; assembly: GCA_026391655.1. Taxonomy (GTDB): domain Bacteria; phylum Bacteroidota; class Bacteroidia; order Bacteroidales; family Prolixibacteraceae; genus JAAFHB01. The sequence goes on from JAPLDR010000017.1 coordinate 85,195, forward strand.
GGATACATTAAAGCACATTGCTCACATTAAAAATGCTAATGAATCAGTATTCTATAATTACAGATTTCAAATTGATGAGGATAGGGTATTTTTAACTAAAGCACTAAATGAGGCTGAACTTCAAATAAATAAACCAAGAGGCAATACCAAAAAACAAAATTACCAAGACTATTCTGTTGTTGAAAAGAAAAATATATATGAGTGGTTTAAACGATTTAAAGTAGGCATTCTAGTAAAAGAGGAAGTTCTTCATTTTGACGATGCATATTTCTTGGCAAAACTTCATATAAAACGCCATCCAAACATTGTCAACCTTTTACAAAAAAGATTCCATTTTACTTTTGTTGATGAAATGCAAGACATGGATATTCATCAACATGATTTATTAGAAAGTATTTTCTTTGAAAATGGTGCTTCATCTTCAATATTTCAACGTATTGGAGATATAAATCAAGCTATATACAATGGGAATTCTGTTCACATTAATGAAATTTGGAGTCAAAGAACAAATACACTGCAAATAAGAGGTAGTCATAGAATTAATAATCGCCTAGCTCCAATTATTGAGCGTTTAGGTCTAACATCTTATGAAATATTAGGACTCAATAAAAATGATGATGGCACAGAAATAGATATTAAACCGCATATATTAGTCTTTGATGATAGCACAAAAGAAAATGTAATTCCAAGATTTGCAGAAATAATAATCCAACTTCAGGCTGAAGGTAAAATTCCCTCTCCATCAAAACATAAGTTCATGGCAATTGCCTGGCGCAAAGAACATGAAGATAGTGATAAACTAGGACTTTCCGATTATTGGAACAATTATTCAGTTTCAAACTTAAAAACTAAAATTGATTACAAAGTTTTAAAAGATTACCTACTTTTTTATGATCGGACAAAAGATACACTGGAGTCTATAAGGAAACAGGTACTTAATGCTCTATTAAAAATCTTACGATTGGAAAGTATCTTTGATGATAATAACCGAGTCTATTCAAAACAAAAACTTTTAAATGATTTAAAAGAGCATCATAATGAGGAATCTGAGAATTTAAAGCTTCTTATTTATAAGTGGTCAATCTCATGTATAAATGACAAGATTGAAGATGTTTATTTATCAATTAAAGAATATGTTCCAAATTTTCTATCCCTGTTCGGAAAAACAATGATAAATTCACAGGAATTCATTGATGGAGCATCTGCTATTAACATAGAACAAATAGAGATTATTGAACATTCAAACTTCTATGAAACAGATGATATAAGAATTGAGATTGGAACTGTTCATTCAGTTAAAGGGAAAACTCATACAGCAACTCTTTATTTGGAAACATTTTTTCAAGGGAAATATGAATCCGAATATTTGAAAAATATGTTTTTAAATAACTCAATAAATAAAAATGGTGTTTACATTAAACAAGCAATGAAAATGTGCTATGTGGGATTTTCAAGACCAACTCATTTGCTATGTGTTGCAATCCATATGGAAAGATTTGAAAGAGTTTTAGCGGATATTGACAGGGGAATGTGGGAGATTATAGATTTATCTACCACTTAAACCAAAAACATTGGAAATTCGCTCTATCAATTGTTAATCCAAAACATACCAAAGAGTATGTCTTGCACAATAATATACCTTGTTTTAATGAGGGATTAGTTGTCAGTCGTTTTTAACGATAAACCCAAAATCATAATCTCCCCTTTAATCAGGTATTGTATAGACAAGGCAATGCCTTGTCTATACGCGGGTTTCCCTCTTTTATATCCCTAATCGTCAACCCGTTTACCCTTTGTTTATCTTTAATAAATGGTTGCATTTGATGTGATGTGCAATATTGTCACGTTGTAAAGACGCATAATTATGCGTCTCTACACGGAACGGTTATATGGCCTTGTGCAATTGGAATATGGCGTGACCATCCGAAAATCTATTTGATAATTCCGGTTCAAATGGAACCATTTGTTAAAAACCGGATGTAAAATAAAACCCAATCACCAGACTCCGACAAATTTCTACGCCACAGTGAACATGATAGGATCACAGAAGGCGGAAGTACCTTGCGCCATTATTGGCGCAACACGAAACCAGTATTTCGTTACAGAATTCAAACCTTGGATCACAAAACTTGACATTCCAGAGGCTCCGGCATAGATCCAATCCGAATCGTTTTCAGGCAATACACCAACACAATATTGCCAGAGGTAAGCCCTGGCACCTGGATAAGCTTTCCTTTTTAGCAAAACCGATCCCCTCATTTCACCAGCCTGAACGCTAAACTCAGGACGTAATGCCGGCGTGGGTTGCCTTGAAATGTTGAAACCTGTACTTAAAATTGCCGCTTCGTCACCATCGGCAATTCGGTCAACATACAACGCCTCTTTACGCATCAACTTATCCCAGGCCTTTTCATTCTGGTGCATCGTAGCGGTATCTTCCGGATTTCTGTTCTGCGCAAGTACATAGCTATCTTCGAGCGCATCTGTTGCAGCTTTTAAGGCTGGTATTGTTACATCCGGAGTGGAAAATCTCGCATTTCCTGTCAGTCCAGCCTCGATATTCCTCCCCTTTATAATCTTTAAGGGAATCGAAAGCCGAATAAAATCTAGTAAAACCTTTACTTTCTTCATATTATTCAAATTAAATTTAAGTTTTTAAAAATCAACTTAATCCTATTGAATTCTTCGCCTGATGACCGGGTTTATTTTTATTGTCAAACTGTCAATGAACTTTGGAATATTTCACGGAAAAAGTCATGCATTTCCATTTTGCAAGGTCATATTTCGGCAACACGAATTCACATTGTCGCTTTGCAAGCTTACATTCCGGTAATGCGAATTAGCATTACCATTTTGCAAGCTGACATTACAGTAATGCGAATTAGCGTTGCCCCTTTGCTAATTGGCATTGCCATGATGCGTATTGACATTAACGTAATGCGTATTAGCATTGCCATGATGCGAATTAGCATTGCTCCTTTGTAAGCTTACATTACTGTAATGCGTATTAGCATGGTCATGATGCGAACTTGCATTACAGCAAAGTGAGTTTGCAAAATCATGAAACAAGCTTGTTTTGTTATAATGCGAACTTGATTTATCATGATATGAGCTTATAATGTAATATTACGGGCCTTTTCCGGTCAATGAACTATTTTGATCAAATAATATTTATGCGTGATTTATGATTTGTATTTAATTTCTTATTTAAATCAAGTTGATATGAAACGGTTAAGTATCCTGAAACTTCAAATAATGTAAATCTTTTACAAATATAATTTCATAAGAAAGTGAAATCAATACACCAAAAGGTGTATTTTTACACTTTAAATATTAATTATCTGAAGTATGGATATGGATTTTATCGACCAGGAAATTGCAATTGGCCTGGCAAAACATGAAGCAAGATTCCATAAAATTATCGTTGAAGAACTTCCGGCCATTGTATACGTCAATCGTATTGAACGTCCCGGTGATATTACTTCCATCCATAATATGTTTATGAATCAGCGCGGACTCGATTTTCTCGGTACAACAAGTTCTGAACTCTGTAGTCGGAGGATTGATTTTTTCATGGAGATTATTCATCCTTCCGATCTGGAACTTATGGCTGTTAGTTTAAAAACTGTTTATCCTGCCGGATCAAGTCAGTTCTTTGTACCAATGCTACGCGTAAAACCGAAGGGTCGTGCCGATTACAGCTTGTTTTGTTGTTCAAAAGTTGTAATGGATACCTTCGCCGACGGGACGTTGAAAATGGTAATGGTAACTGCCATGCAAATTACACCTCCCGATCATCTTCTGCCTTCAGGCTTGCCTGAGAAGAACCGGTTAGAATGTGATATTAAACTTAGCAAGCTTACTAATCGTGAAACGGAGGTTCTGGGTTTGATTGTAAAAGGGGTGACCACCAAAAAAATGGCCGGCAAATTATGCATCAGTTATTCAACAGCCAAGACACACCGCCACAATATATATCAAAAAACAGGGGCGAAGAATTCTGCCGAACTTACGGCGCTGGCCGTTGAAAGCGGGACGTTTTGAAAAACAAACAATTCGACAATTCGACAATGTGCTAATATGCCAATGGGTTAATGTGCTAATTGGAATGAAGTCAATGTTTTGAGATAACCCTGTAAGGGTGAAATATTTGTAGCCCGGGATAAATGATGAAAGAAGAAACCGGCGCAACCACAAAGGTGAATTGAAATGGAAATCTTCTATGCGCCGAAACATCGAAACCCCGAAATAATGATTTATTTTATCATCTACCTTATCTTTTGCGGCGCATACCACCTTTTCTCTTTATTTAACCTTTCAAGATGCGCCTTTTGTCGTTGGGTATCATCTTTTTCTATAAATATGTCGCACCTATGGTGCTTTTGAATGTGCTAAAAAATTGTTTCGATTTCCGGGATAAAAGTTGTTGGATTTAGAAGTAATGATATCATTACGAACTCTATTCTTCAAACAAAAGGTTAATTGGAATGAAATCATTGTTTTTAGAACACTCCGGAGGAGTGAGATATTTGTAGCCCGGGGTAAGAGACCGAAGGGAACGCAACCCCGGGTAAAAGATGAAAGATAAAACCGGCGCAACCACAAAGGAGAATTGAAATGAAGATCCTCTTTGCGCCGAAAGAGACGAAACTAATGGAATCTACATATGGTCAATATAAAAACGTTTACAAAAAATAAATTTCAATTCAATGACTTGTGAAAAATGCATTACTTTTATAATGTAAATCTGAAGTTTGTTTTAACTATAATTGTTGACCTTAATTGAATAACTACGACTAACCTTTAGTAATATGATGCTTAAACGAATTCTGTTATTTAGTTTTTTACTCCTTCAGTTTGATGCTTTTAGCCAGGTTTATAATGTGTCTGTTGATGACAGAAATAAAGCCATCGATCTGACAAATCTGGCATTAAAAAAAATAGAGGGAAACAAATTAGATGATGCAATTTCTTTTTTAGTTAAGGCGATATCCATTGATTCAGTATTTCGACCCACCTATTTACAACTTTATAAAATCTGTTTGTTAAATAACGAATACTCAAAAACGCTCATCCCGTATATAAAGAAAGGGCAAAGAGTTTTTATGGAAGACGATGAGTTATCCTATTATCTTGGAGAAATATACAGAATAAACTCAGATCTGAAGAATGCACTATTGGAATATAATGCGGCCATTAGCTATAGTAAAACAAACGGAGAGGATTTTCATTTGGTTCATTATTATTACTTTAACAGAGGGAATTGTTATTATAAAGCGGATTTACTTGATTCGGCTATTGTTGACTATTCCTATGCTTTAAAACTAAAACCTGATTATTCATTTGCTTATTTGAACAGAGGCATTTGTTTATACAGAAGAGGAAAACCAAAAGAGGCTTGTGTTGACTGGCAAAAATCTGACGAGCTTGGATGTGCTTCAGCAATGGAATATCTTGAGAAATATTGTAAGAATAACAACTCAAAGCCTGACAAACAATGAAAATAATCCAATATCTCTGAATCTATATTCTGGTTGCGCCTCTTGTTGCTGGGTATCTTTGTTTCGGCAATGAGAAAATGTGTTAATACGCCAATGTGTTAATATGCTAATCGGAATAGCGTCAATGTTTTGAAATGTCACTTTAAGGGTTTATTAAAAAACAGCTGCCCTCACGATGGTATAGATCATTGTCGCTCATTTGCTGATAGGTTGCAATTAAAGATCCAAACCGTTTGTAGAAAGGGAATGAATCGGGGTGACTTGAATTGATATAGATGTGTTTATATCCCTTTTGCGTATGAATTGTGTTCTGCCTCTTCGTTGTTGCAGGCAGATTATCTTACATTAAAATAATTCTCCAGTTCATCCAGCGTCTCGGCATTCGTATTCTTGTCTTTTACAATAATACCATTCTCGATCAGCAATATCCGGCTGCAAATATCGGTAACATGTTTTAAATCGTGACTTGAAATGATGATCGTAACACCATCGTCATTCATTTTTTTCAACTTCGATTTAAGCCACGATTGTGAACTGGGATCAAGATTTGCAAAAGGTTCATCGAGAATCAGGATTTCAGGTTTAGAGAGCATGGAAGCCAATATCCCGACTTTGTTTTTATTACCGGACGAAAGTTCACGGATATATTTCTTCGCCGTGATATCTTCGGCATAAAAGGACGCATTCTCTGTTAAAAAGGCTTTTATATCGGCACTGTTTAATCCATGCAATTTCCCGATAAACTCCAGGAATTCCATGGGTGTCAGGAAGGGGATTAAGAATCCTTCATTTAAATACGAACCTGTATAATTCTTCCAGTCATCTGTCTTCGAAACCAGTTGATCTTTTGATTGAACCGTTCCAGTAGATGGTTTGATTAAATCTAGAATCAAACTAAGCATTGTCGTTTTTCCGGCTCCGTTGTTTCCGACTATTCCGACAAGTTCGAGTGCATTAATGGTGAGATCGTCGATTGAAAGAACAATCTTTTTCCCGTAAGCCTTCTTAAGGTTATTAATTTTTATCATTTCGTTTTAAATTTGTCTGAAACCTACAGCCATTTTATATTTCCTTTTTACAAATTGTCTGGCCACCATTTGTAACAGGTATTTGTTGAATACAATCGCAACAGCCCCTAAAAGTCCCAAGGTAAAAATGCTATATTGCGGTAAATCAAAATATTTAAACAATAAATAAACGATTACAGGAAAACCCGCGACCGGAATTACCGATAAAAATTGTGTGAATCCCGTTCCCTGGTAATTCATAAACTGACTTCTTCCCAAATCAATGCGCGAGGTATTGTAAGTACAGAATAGCAACAAAATGATTGATGATATCCCGACATTATACAACAGCATAGCTGCATTAATAAAGGCAATTTTATAACTTATAATGGCATATGGTAAAGTAATCATGAAGCAGAAAAGACTTGTAACTGCAAAAAGTAAATATTTCGACTTAACGTAATTGAAAGGAGAGATCTTGTTTGCAATATAACTGTCAAAGTAAGAGCTTTCCCATGAAAATGAATACTGACCGTAAGTAATTCCAAAGGCAGATGTCAGGAAAAATCCTACGAAAATCAGAATCAGGTAATTGTCAATATTCCGATTCTGATAGAATATAAATCCATAGGCCAAAAATATCGTACTGACGTATAACAGCGATTTAGGCCTTTTATTCCGTAGGATCATTTTTATTTCGGTCCTTATTAAATTCCCGATTTCTCCATAACGGGTTAAAAAAGAGAGGCTGCCCGCATTTGTTCGCTGACTTGTTTGTGTGTCCTCGATATAAGCATTCTTTTTGAGCAGGGAATACCCAAGATAATAGGAAATAGCAGCAATTATTAAGGGAATTATGACAAGAGATTGGGTATAGGCTATCCGAAATAAACCGCGGGAAAAGTATCTTGAAAATGGAATAACCCTGGTTTTATCCAAATAAATGATCAGTCCTACAATTGCCAATAAAAACAGGATGAATAACGGTCGTTTTGAGAAGTATTTCTTCAATGAAAAATTCAGAAAGTTATTCGTGGCAACCAATGAAAACACCGTAATGAACCAGGCTAAACAAAATAAAGGGGTCTCAGTGACGCAAATTACCTTTACAAAAAAAGGGAGGATTAATAGTAAGGCAACAAGATTAATAAAGTCGGGAACACTCTTTATTAACGGATAATGCAACAATTTGCTCTTTTTAACAGGAAGCGTAAGGTAGGGTTGAATAGATAAAGTGGGAACTTGCTGTACTAAAAACCGAAAGATCAGGTCGAATGCAAAGTAATAAAACAGAAGTCGTGTAAATGTTTCAACAACATCCGTACTTGCGAATATTTTCTTCAGAATTACATCGGCAAAGTATGCGATAAAAACAATATTCAGTAACAGATAGATTCCTAAAATTCCCAATACGATATTAAGCCAGATGCTCTTTTGCCAAAACGGAGATCGTATTTTTTCTTTCCATTGATGAATCAATAACTCTATCATTCTAATCAGGATTTGTTTATGGATGCAAACTCAAAGGAAATAATAAAAAATAGATTTGCAATAATAAATGACATTATTCAACCAAATATTTATTTGGGAAATGCAAACATCCTTTTACCTAAGTTAAATGCTCCTGAAATGATTGATTGTTTTATCCTTTGTGAACAAATTGGCAAATCATTTCTTTTCCGATGCGTCAATTTTGCGGCGCATAGAGCGTGCGTTTTTTTTTTTTTCTTTCTTGATGCGCCGCATTGTTATCGATTCGTTGACCGTGGGTTGCACTCCCTTCGGTCGTTTACCCACGGTTATTCACATTTAACCCCTCCGGGGTATTGATCGCACATGGAATTAGTTATGATGATGTTATTATTTTTCAAACTTTTGGAAGCCAGTTTTTATCAAACTTTCTTGCCCAAAACCCGATATTCCCATAGTTAACTGTTACCGTATTTCCTTCGCGGTCGTCGCTTGCGAAATTGTCGATAATTAAACAGAAGGCGATCAACAGATCAACGTCACACTCTTTATCGGCAATAATTTTATAATTGTCACCTGCAAACCATGTTACAGATTGCTTATCCCAAAATGCAACCTGACTATTATTTTTGAAGATCGAATATTTTCTCCCTTTATGTCCATAAATGTCGTAGGTGTCGGAACCATTGTGACATTGATAATGCAATTTCCAAAATGATATGGTCCTGAATTCTATGATATTACTATCCCAACGCGTAATATCGTATTTTGCTTTAATCCCCGAAAACCTTTTATTAATTTTCAATTTTGCTTTTACGGTACCAATTTCAAAAAGGTCAATGACTGGCAATAACTTAAAAAGCTCTTTTGAAGCAACATGTGTCTGCTGACCATTGATGAAGATTTGATATTTGTCACCAATTGATATTTTCTTCTGATTAATGTCTATTTCCATTGCGATAGGTGTTTATGGTTGTTACTCACTCATTGATAAACGCGAAGAAACTTTCTTAATGCCTGTTGACTTTACTGATGATAGCCAGTTGCCAGTTTAATCCATGTAAACTTACATAGATTTCCACGATTCCAAATCATTAAACGGGCATTATTTCAAAGATATTATGGATTCGAATGTAATATTTTGTGAAACTCTTTAATTGTTATTGCCTCAGGAAGTCAAATCCCCCTTTTCTTAAGTTTATTCCATATTCGAGGTATGCTTTTAGACAGGCCAGAAAATTTGCCCAACCTTCTGTGTTTCCCATTAACCATTTGATCCCTTCTTCATCATTATTTTTACTCTTTTCGGTTATTGTCATTAGGGTAGAGTTGTCTTCCCGGGGTGTAAGTGTCATTTCGACTAAAAGTTCCTGATCGCCAACAGTCCAATAATAGGAAATGTATTTGTCCTGCACTATCTTACCAACCCTGATTGGAATATCAATATCAAATTCCGGGAAATTCCAAATGAGATTATTCCCTTCTTCCATTCGTCCCGTACTTTTCGAAATGAAATAGTTGCTCATTTTTTGCTGGTCAACAATTGCTTCAAAAACTTCTGCAGATGTTTTTTGAATTTGAAGTGCTGTTTTGATTTCAAGTGTTTGTGGTGTCATATTTATTTGTTTTCATGTTGTTATCTACCTGGGGGCAAATACATAGGGAACAATCCGGGGGCGAATAGTAGGGCGAACACATAGGGCGAACACGTAGGTTCGCCCGTACTATATGGAGGCAATGCCATCTTATTCATTCCGTATCCTTTAGCGTCAGGGAAGCAAGAACAAGCAGTCCGAATATATATCCCGTAAGGATTCCAAAATCAACAAATGTGTCTGTAATCTTATATTCCGGTTTGATAATTTCGTTAATGATATTCACTGCATAATGAAGCGGCAAACACTTGCCAATGATTTGTGCCCAAACAGGAAGTCCGCCTGGTTCGATGATGAGTCCGGTCAAAAAAACGGATGGAAGAATGATGAGCGGAATAAACGGTAAAACATGTGCTTCCTGTTTGGCAAAAGTAGAAATAAAAATTCCCAGCATAACCGAAACAATGGCAAGCAGCCAGATGACAATGAACATCAATACCACAGTTTTGGTGTCGTAACTAAGTTTGAAAAGCCAGATAGATTCTGTCAGAACAGAGATTGCCTGTACAGTAGCAAGACCGAAGTATCCGAGTGTATATCCTCCAATAATCGAAGTTTTTGAAAATCCACCGATCATCATTCGCTCCAAAGTTCCCCTGGTTCGTTCCTGAACGAGAAGTATCGCGCACAAAATAAAACTCAAAAAATGTACGATGAAGGCACAGATCGGGATTGTGAAACTTTTCACATCGACCATGGGTGGAAATGTTTCGAACAAAAGTTTAAGAAAATAAATGATGATGAGTGGTCCAATGATCGAGAGGGCAAGAAAACGCCTGTCGCCTTTAAGCTGGGCCAGTACACGCTGCGCGATGATGAAGGTATGTCTCATGATTTCACCTCCTTCACTTTTTCATTCATGATAGAAAGAATAATGTCTTCAATATTATCCGCATGAAGTTCTACCGATGAAATATTCTTTTCAAGGCCGAATTTTTTAAGTGCATCAGCGAGATTTTCTGCGGTAGAATCAATAACAGCGGTTTTTTCTTCATTGTTTACAATGATTTTCAATTTTGATTTCCCCCGTTGTAATATGTTTTGAGGCGTATCAACGGCAAGGATTTCACCGTTGCGCAGAATTGTTACTTTATCGCAAAGCATTGCTTCATCCATCTGATGTGTGCTCACAAAAATGGTCACCCCACTCTGTGCCAGTTTTCGAAAGAGAATCCACATCTGCATTTTCAGATGTGGGTCAACAGCCGCAGTTGGCTCATCAAGGAAGATAATTTTTGGATTATGAATCAATGAACAACAGAAGGAAACTCTTTTTTTCATCCCTCCTGAAAAAGTTCTGACCGCATCATCCGCCCTTGATGTAAGTTCGGCAAATGAAAGGATATCATCCACTTTCCTTTGCAAATCGGGTACATCATGACCCTTTCCATAAAACAGGATGTTGTTGCGTGCGGAGAGGTCATCATACAAGGCAGGTGATTGTGGCATGTAGCCTATTTGCTTACGGAGTTTCCATTTGTCTTTGAGCGGATCGAGCCCAAGAACTTTAGTAAAACCGGAATTGGGACGCAATGATCCAACCAAAGCTTTTATAAGCGTGGTTTTTCCGGCTCCATTCGGACCAACTAATCCATAAATTGTCCCTTCGGGAACATCGAGGCTCATATTATTGAGTGCACATATTTTCCCGTAATTTTTAGTGAGGTTTACAATTTCAATAGCATTCACCCGAATAAATTTAGATTAACGTGCTTAAATTTTAATGCCCGATTCGTGTGGAACCCTTATAGATTTTATTTATCTCTTTTTGTGAACGAAAATCAATGAGGGTTTCATAAAGTAAAAGTACAAAAATGATTTTTACTTTTGTTCCCATTTATTTTTGTCTTTGTGAAAACCTACTTCCGGAATCATCTCTGAGCAACATTTAAATTCTGCAGATTTTTTTTTGTAACTAGATTGAGAACCAATAATTAAACTTGATCAGGAAAATATTGTTTGGAACTGCATTTGATAAACGGCTTAGTGCATTGTGAAGTGGTTCATTACCCGGATTTAGCCAATCGGTCCTTTCGTTCGACCATACCAAAAAGATTTGCGAACCGGGTTTATATTCCCATCGAAATACAAGGTTCGAACGGAACTGGTTAAAGTTAAAGTCGGGTTTTCTAAAACTGTAATCTACCATCTTATAAGTATCGCCATTTACAAGAACAGGATTAATGATCTTAAAACGGTTGTTAAAATCATTGTCTCTTGCATTCGTAATCTCTTTAAAATTACTGTACTGACCCAGCGTTGCAAAAGGACTTCCATAATATTGAATGGATATTTCGGGTGTAATATTATAATCGATCCGGAATGTTAATCCCAGTGTTTCCTGGTTCAGCTGACCAAGCAGATACCGGTTCTGGGAGTTATATACTTTTGTATCGACATATTGTAGTTTATCAACTTTGGTCGAATAATCGATGTTCATCGATAGAAGGAAGTTATTGGCGGGACGAACTGATATTCCGGCAGAATATTCATTGAAATTGTAGGAGTGCTCACCCGAAAAAGAGGCAGTAGTCGAAAAGTTTAGGTTCACTTTCTTCGACGCATCGGTTCGTATAGTGAAAGATTCCGTCCAGTTTGAAGGAGTGAGCATTGCATTCCCTCCGCGCAGAATCCGGTTATCAAGGGCTTCGTTCACATATCTCAGGTTGTTTGAAAGACTCCATTTGTTTTTAAATTCTGCATAGATATTTAATGCAAAATCGGAAGAGAGGTATTGCCTGCTAAAATCCCAGTTGTTACCTTGTGCCAATCCAATCGTGTAAGTACGGAAAATAGATTTCGGTTTGTTTATAAAATAAGAGAGCATATTTTTCTGACGAATCAAATCGGCTGTTTGCAGATATCCAATATCATTCAGATCCAATCCCGGCGAACGCCACCCTATTTCCGTGGAATATTTCCATAATCCCTTGCTTCCTTTGCCTATTTTTATCCTACCTCCGTAACCTGAAAGAGAGGTTAAGGTACTGTCGTAATTAAGATGACCGGCATCGGGTCGCTGATAATAGCGCGCTGACGAAAGCTGCAGATCGCGAATTGCATTCACATCACCCTGAATATCGCTTCCGATGACTTTTGCTTCGAGAAAGTATTCTTTTTCTTTCCAATAATGCATCAGATCCAATCCACCAGTATAAGCTCCTTTATTTAGAAAATTAAGATCGGGGTTGTTGATATTCCGGTTTACAGATGTGAAAATTCCTCCAAACATCGTGTTACTCTGATTGAAATCCTGCTGAATACGCACAACCGCATAACTTGTGAATGGTTCAACACTTACCTTACGATCGCCCGAAGGAGAATTGATGGTTGCCTTTTCGTTTGCTGTAAAGCTTTGTAGCGCACCAACCGATAACCCTTTTGCAGTTTTACCGCTAAATTTAACTGCGCTTAATATCGTGGTATTATCGGGAGCCTTGATGTATTCCTGATCCTTTAGCGATGGTTGAAACGATGGTGAATGCCCTATACGCCGGCTATAAAATACACTCGCATCGTCCATATCAAAATTAAAGATGCTTTTCCCTTCAAGAAAGAAAGGGCGTTTTTCCTCGTAGAAAGTTTCAAAAGCAGTTAGATTCATCACGGAAGGATCCGATTCAACTTGTCCGAAATCGGGATTCACCGTCATATCTACCGTGAAATTACTTCCTATTCCAATCTTCGCATCCAATCCTATATTCCCCATAAACCGATGCCCGCTACTGGCAAATGGATTTCCGGGTTCTTTTCTGAATGTTTTTAATTCTCCGAGTGTATAAGGCATCAGCTCGATGCGTTGCGATTTCTTTAATCCTTTTATTCCTCGCAGTTCTCCAAAAAGATAGAGTACCCCAGGTCCAGTTAATGATTGTTTTTCCCAATCATTCTCTTCCTGCAAACGGTCAATCCACCTCCACACATGCATCCCCCATACCTGTTCGTCTTTGTTGCTGTATCGCAACTGACTCAACGGTATTTCCATTTCAGTTGTCCATGCTGAATCCTCATTAGCAACTTTGCCATACCACACCGCATTCCAATTCAAGTCCCACGCCATGGGATTGGTAAGAATTAAATCAAGTTTTTGCCCGGCGGCACTCATATCAAACTCAAAACCTGTACGATGATCGTGATAACTATCAAAAGTAATGCCCGTCATATCGCCAATCAATTCATCTCTTCTACCCGCTTTACGAATAATCTTATTGGGTTCTTTGTCAATTGCCTTGATCGCCACATAAATATTTTTATCGTCGTACAAAATTTTCACAAAAGTAGGCTGAGATGGTTTACCTCCTTCATTGGGGATAAACTGGGTGAAATCGCCAGCCCAGGTTCCTGTTTTCCAGCAGGCATCATCCAAAACACCATTGATGATTGGCTTAGGAGTACTTAACCTTTCGGTAGTATAAACTCTCAGCTCTTTCTTCGGAGGATTGGTTTTTATGGTATCGCCGCTTAAATCATTACCTGCGAATGAAAGTGCGGGACATAAAAATAATCCGGCGATAATAATAGCTGCCATATAAATGCCTTTAGATCTCATTGTTAAGTTTGAAATTCGCATGATTGAATAAGTCAGCAGTAAATAAAATAAGCACGCAAGATAGTATTTTGATTTTGGATGAAGGTTATGTAATCATTGGAATTTATTTCAATCCCAGTTTTTTATTCTCTTTTAATAATTCAATCGATTCATTCAGCCTTTTACGAATTGTTTCTTCCCCTTTGGCGTTTGTAATCCAAAGTATATAATGTCGCTTATAAGTAGGGGCGAGGTTATTGAAATTTATTAAAGCGGGCTCATTTTTGGCAAAATTCTCCACAATGAAACCGGGAATATCAAACTCTTTTGTTTCTTTTTCTTTAGCTCTTGTGATTTCCCATTCAACCTTTCCTGCCTTCAAATAACTATCAATTTTCTGAATGCCGATTTCTGTCATTTCGCCATTATTGATTAACTCAACCACTTTCTTCTTATTTACCTCTGACCATTTTTTGATATTTGTTCTTGGCGTAAATTTCCGGACATATTTATCATCGTCAATCTTTTTTACAATGCTGTCAATCCACCCGAAACAAAGCGCCTGTTCCAATGCATCATTGTATTTTATAGAGGAAATATCCCGGTGTGTTTTGTAAAAGATCATCCATATACCTGGACTCTTATCATGATTCGTCAGCAGCCAGTTTCGAAAGGCTTGTTTACTGCTAAAATGGATAGATTCAAGTTCTTTCATCCGTATTATTCTTCACGTAAATATACCTGGTTTTTCACAAACCAAATCATTAATGATCTTTAATTCTGTTTTTATCGTTATAAACGACTGACAACTAAGCTTGCCGTTATGCGAAATAATTACTCTCCTAAATTTTTCATCAAATCCTTAAATTTGATTGTTGCTAATTCACTTTGTTGTCCTTTCCGGCAAAAATCCATTTCTGCTAATTGCCTGTTAGGGTTTTCAATAATCATTTTCCCATTGATGAGTTTTTTATTAAGCTGAATTAAAGCTTCCCTGAATCGTTTGTCGTTCTGAGCTTTCTTAAAAAACGATAAGGTATAACAATAGTAAAACAGATTGTATCTGAAAAATGGAAATTCTGTTTTCATAAACAGTGAGCCGATTCCATAATGGCAAGGTCCGGTCGGTTTTTTTATTTCCCAATGCCATAAAAGAAAATCAACGGCTTTATCCAATCGCTTATCTGTATTAAGTAAACCTGTAAATCTAAAAGCGTCTAATGCTTCCAATGTTGGTCCCGGATTCGAATACTTTGTTTCGGATCCTTTTCCAAAACTGAATTTATTGCACATCCAGCCTCCATCCTCTTGTTGTGTTTCCAATAAATGCTCAAATGTTTTTTTAATCCTGTTATCAGCTGAATATCCCAAATAACAAAGAACCCTGGCGGCTCCAATTGTATGACAGGGATAGATTGCTCCGGAAGGGGAAATCCTGAAACGTCCATCTGATTTCCAGGCACTAAAAATAAGGTCGGCAATGTCCTGAATAATCGTATCTTTTTTAGTGAATCCCAATTCCGAAAGCATTAATGCAACATCTCTTGTATCAAAGGGACTTCCTTTACTGATTTTCTTGTCTTCCGTAGCCCATAGTTCGCCTCCATTATGATTAATTTTACTCATAATCAAAGCAATATCATCTTTATATTTCTCTTTCAGATTCATTTTTATATCGGGATTGCAAATTATACACCAGCTCCGTTTATTAATATTTGAAAGTAAAGTAGTTCTTTACATCTCTACCGCAATAGATGGTGTCTGACATCTCCTTTACACCCCCTTTTCTGAATAAGTACATGTTAACGATCGTGTTTTTATTCGCGAATGTTTTTGTTTCAATTTGTGATTTAACATTTCCACCAATCCACCTGAATTCCAAATCCGGGGCTATTCCATTGTTGATCACTTTATATGGGTATAGTTTTCCTTCACTGTCATTTGTTTTCCATGAGATGAAAAGAGTATCACAGGGCACTGATTTGTTATTCCGCTCAATCTTAATTGTTAAATCGGTTAATTTGTCGAGATAGAAAGATATAAACTTTGAATTGCGTTCAAGTTCATCAAGACTTATCATTTTGGTGGAATAGGGGTAGGTTGAATCACCTACAAAAATAAAATTGTACCAATATGCATTTTTGGTTTTTTTCAATGTAAAGGTGAAATGTCCGGAGCTATCTGTATAAAAGTGACCAATATCATCGGTAGGTATAAATTTAGAATCAGATAAAATCATGCCTTGAATAATCGCAACTCTTTTTGGAATACCTTCTTTCGTATATGCATCCAATACCTTTCCCCCGATGGCAAGCGTTCCTTCTGTATTGGTACAACCAATCAGAAGTAAACTGTAGGCGACGGCAACTATAAACAATAAAGGTTTCATCTGTGAATAATCTGATTTTTAAAGGTTAGAGCACTTTGCTGTTAAAAGGAGGTATTATTTTCTCATGGTTATTATTACAATACTAATCAATGTTATATTCATCAATATTAAGCATAAAATCAAGATGATCTTTAAGTCAACCTTTTTACTTACAATATTGTGCGCCTTTTTATATTGCCTTAGTTTTTCCAGTTCAGCAAACCATAAGGATAATCCTTTTGTTCTGTTCTCAAGAATTTGAGTTTTATCTATTATGAGAGTACCATGCGTTTTAATATAGTTATCAAAAAAGGATGATGAAACTAATCTTTCAGCTTGAATTATTGGAATTGAAGGGCTACACTTACTTATGCTTATTGTTGAATCATTTACTTGTTCGGCATATACAATCCACAGTCCTTTGTCATGAGGTATAATTGAACACCCGACATAGTAGCAACCAAATATAATATTTTTCGAATATTTGCCTTTAAACAGCTCTAAAATCTTAAATTTATAGGCTTCAACGAAAGGATTACTGGTATCGCCTGATATAAATTCTCCGCAAAAAATTATATCTGAATAAAGCAATGCTTTAGTTACAGAAATATCTCTTTCTTCATCTCTACATTCACAAGACTTACCATCTGCGTAAATAAGTAATCCTATTAATATAATCAGAATCTGTTTCATGGAGTGTCTTTATTCTTGCTGCCAACTCTTATTATAGGTCCGGTTTTATCAGACCTCTTCATCAAAATTTGCTGACCTGGTCTGACAACTTTCAGATTTATATTGTAAAAATAATTGCTTTCTTTTACATTTCATTTGTCTACTCAATTGGTGGCTGGTGTTATTCTTTTTTATTCTCGATTTGTTTCCATTTATCTTGAATATTATCCTCTCCTTCAAAATACTTTAATTTAGAATCTTTATTGAATATCTCGAATGATGGAGCGAGTAATAATTTATTTGAGTCCGGATATTCACATACATCGTATCCAATAAAAGTTCTTATATCCAGGTAAACACAAGTTTCTGTTGTATGATTATATAGCTGATGTGCTCCTGTTTCGCCTATCTCAAAAAAAATCAAATCTCCACTATTAACAACTTCTAATCCATTTGGATTCCTTAAAGTTGCAGAACCAGAGATTATCATAAATAGCTCCTCTGCAAATCTATGAAAATGATATGGTGCAGAATATTGACCTGGATTTAATTGCCGTAAATCAAAGTTTAAATTTTGAGGCTTTATCCCTTTTTTAGTCCTGGAAACATCAGAGAATAGTCTGAAATTGTCTATCTTATTTGGGTCTTCTTTAAATTCTCTTTGGTTTGATTTTAAAATTGTTGCCATAATCTTACAATTAAATTATTTGAAAATCAATATTTAAATTCCTTCGAGTGGATAGTCGTCTACACTCTGTAAATCTATATAATTCATTACAAATCAAATCATAGTTTGCCGGATTTTTTGAAGATGAAATTACCTGTTCCCCGAACCAGCTTAGGTCGTTGTCCATTTATACCAATTCCATTTAATCTTTTTCCATGAAGTTAAATCTCCACAACAATTCTGTGAAGGTTTTCTATCTGTCAAGCTATAAGAAAAGCCATAATAATTATCAATCAGTCCATCAATAAGAAAAAGTACATGTTCGTTTTCACTTGGGACACAGATCACTTTTAGTATTGAATTTTCAGATCTAAGAATCTTGTTTGCTTCTTCAATTGAAATTTCTTTTTTTAGTAAGTTTTTGGCGACATTTTCCAGATTTGCTCTATGATTGTATATATAAATCCTTTCTCTCAAATCATTAACTCCCCAAATAATTGGCAGTAACAATACATAAAATGTAATGCATGCTAAAATAGTTAAGGTTTTCTTTTTAAATCCTCTTTCTGAGACCAGATATACTATAAGTCCAATTAGTCCAATAATTCCACCAAGTAGTAAAAGGAATAGCATGATAAAAACATTGCGTTGTCCTAATTTAGTAGAAAACTCAACAATTAGGATTAAAAGTCCGGGCAAAAGAAATAGTATAATGCCTATTAATGGGATCGTAGATCTGTCTGTTTGTATGTTCTCTTGATCTATATGCATATGTACTTCTTTGTTGTTTTGAGTTTTCAATTCGTATTTAAATTTCTGTTATAATATCTACCATCCTTTTGGTTCCTGCATAATAAGTTGATGACATTTATCATTACAAACAACTGATCAATAAACCTATAATAGCAAAATGACTGTCCCTTGTAACAAATATTTTGGATTACCTATGACCCAAATTTACCCTGACGCTCATACTTTGTGAATAGCAAAATATATTTTTTCCCTTTACCTTCAAAAGGAATGTAGAGTTTGTAATCGTCATTCTCTGTCCAAAAATGATTTGCATTTGTCTTCCCGGTGAAGTAATCGCTCAGATATTCACAGTCGTGAATCTGGCATTTATAGAAAGAGTTATTATAAAAAGGTTTTTTTAAATCCTTATGATAGCCATAATCGTTGATCTCAAGGAATGTCAGTTGTCCGTTGAATTTGTCGCTCGTAATCAATTTAACTTCAGGGAACATTTGCTTTTGATTCGAAAGAAATTTCAAGACTTCGGGTACATCACCAATTTTAGAAGTGTCGGAAAGACCAACCGATATTTTATCAATTGAAGACTGATAACGTGCGACGATGTCATTCGCTTCCGAAAACAATTTATCCTTCTCATTTTGTCGCGTAAAGAAGTCGCCCAAAAACAGCGATGATACGATGATGGCAACAAGACCTAACGTATAAAAAAGGTATTTTCGGGTTATAAAACTGGTCTCCTTGCCTTGATATTCCTGCGTTTTGCTGTCGGCAATTAAACTAATATTCAGACTAATATTTAAGATGGCTGAACACAAAACAATCACTGTCGAGAAACCGATAAATGAATAGATAAATGTTGATGTCCGATTCGTAAATACGTTCAGGTCGAAGGTATTTGTTACCACGAAACCAATGAAGAACAGGGCAATCAGCGAAATGGTAATAATCATTGTCCAGGTCGTGAGATTTGCCAGTTTGATTTTGTTTGAAGTCTTCATCTTTGTTTAAATGTTGGTTGGTTTTTGTAAACTTTTATCATTGTTTTTTTGATGTAATCGGTTGCCAACGGGACTTTGCAAGCTTTTTTGTCTGCTCGTCACCATATTTTTCAAGTTCTGCGAGAATTTCATGGACTGTCATGATAAGTATCTTTTAGTTTTATACAATGATCATCAACTCAAACTTTTTGTCGATAAAAGCAGATCTAATAAACAATCGAAGGGGCTTTAAAGGTTTTAGGATCACCCGAAAGACCATGTTTATAATTTACCACCTCGATGGTTTTAGGTACAATTTTTATCAGGACAAAAATATTCTGCCAGTCCGGGATATTCTCCCAATAACCGCGTTTCATTTTAATCAGCAACTCTTTATTGTCGATTATTTCCGCGGTTCCGGCAATATTAACATAGCCTTTTGCCGAAATATGGTCGGCATAATACACACTGACTTTCGGATTGTTTTTAATTTCTTTCACTTTACGACTGCTTCGTGAAGTGGCAAACCAGGTGATTAATTCATCATTGGGAGGAAAAGGATTCATCGTGCGTATTTGTGGCTGACCCGTTGAATCTATTGTGACCAAACCACAAAAGGTTGTTTCTTTTATAATCTCGCGGGCCGCACTAATCAGTGAATCTCGCTGGACGACTGGTTGCGCATAAAGCTTTGATGGAATGATTGCTGAAAATGCGATCAGACAGCAAATCGCGCTTAGGGTAAATGCTTTTTTCATATTAAATACTTGTTAATTGAAACTGAACATCAATGTTTTTATAAGTTATTCAAATGCCTGAAATAATTAGTAGGTAATTTTATTGTTTTATTACATTCTGAAAAATGTGATCTTTTATCGTTAAAAACGACCGGCCAATAACTCAGGTAGCAAACTATTTGTTTTCTTGTCTGTTTTTCCGCCTCTTTCTGAATTTCTTAATAGCGTAAATCAATATGAATACCAGAATGATTATTGGCCATAAACTGATAATCCATAATGTTAAGCCAACAATAAAGTTCCAGCCATCGCCCAATGAATTTTTAACTCTTTCCGAGAATTTGTCTTGCTCAGTTGGTTTATAGATAAACTCCTTTTCTTTAAATAGGTAGAGCGCAAGCGTACTATATGTTACCTCGTCATTAAGATATTTAAGACGGCCCTCTTTACTCTCAATTTCTTCCTGAAGTATTCTAATATTTTCTTCGATCGCAAGGATATCTTTTACCGTTATGGCTTTTATCAGCAATTCCTTGTATTTCTTAAGGTAATCGCGTTTGTTGTTTAAACGGGTTTCGATGTCAATAAATTCTTCTGTTACGTCTCTTGCCTGAATGCTTTTACTTACAATTTCATTCTTGCCATTTTCAATCGAAGCGATTAATTTTTCAAAGTTATCGGCAGGGATTCGTATTCTAAGATTATAGGAAATCCGTTGGTCATTGTTTTCAAACTCTTCAGTCGTGTAATAAGAGTTCAGATTTTTTACTATTTCATCAATACTTTTTTTGCCTGCAATCAGATCTTTTGTCTTGATTGAGATGTTTCCATCTTTAATAATCTTCTTTTTATTTACAGGCTGAATTTTTCCTTCTTTTACAGGGATTTCAGCTTCGACGGATTTATCTTCGTCAACAACAACCGGGGCGATATATTTAACAGATGCTTCCATTGCTGCCGGTGGTGGTGGCGGAGGTATATTATCACGCATATCAGAAAGCGTGGTTACTCGTTGAGACTTCTGATCAGAATTACACGAAAATGTTGCTACAATGAGTAACAGTCCACAAAGAGAAATTAGTTTTTTCATTTTATCAGTTGTTTTATAGATATTACAAAAGAGGGGAAGCGGAGTTTGTTATTCAGTGCTAATATATAATTTTTAGTGATTCAAAAATATCCATCATTGTAATTGAATCTTGCTGTGTACAAAGAGTTTTGGATAAATGAACTTTTAAATAAATATCCTCCCCAAACATTGCATAGGCTGATATATTTTTTTGATTAATTTTTTGACCAGAAAATTCTTTTATATCAACCTGACTATACATGAAAGTACTATTTGGGTCGCCCCAGCTTTTATTATTCGATTCATATTGTTTTGTTTTTGATGAAGATAAAAAATGAGTTGAAGCATAAATTGGACTTGTTTTAGATACTCCACTTCCTTTTTGAATTGCTAACAGGTCATTAAATTCAGATTCATTTAATTTAAAAAAAAGAACAGAGCAAACAAATCCATCCTTTCCTTCACTCAAATAGTAATAATCCTCGCCACGCCATTCTTTCTTAAATTCTTTAAATAGGTAAGTATTCATAATCAAAGAAATACCCTTTTTCTTTGGATAGATAAATGAAATTTCATTTTTAATAGCAGAAGATTGCTTTTTAAGTTCTTTTAATGCTGAAAGGAATTCATCATTATTCATAAATCTTTGAAACGAATCATCTTTTGCCGGATCAGGAAATTCTTCACCGGGCAACATATTCATCTTATATTTATTTGCTGTTTTGAGATAGTTGATACAGGATTTCATGTCGTTTTTCTCAGCACTTGCACACGCAAGACTGAAATAAAACATCGGGTAAGCAGCATCTTTTGATAATCCATATTTGAATAATTGTTCAGCCGATTTAAGATCACCGGTTATGCCATATGCCATTCCAAGGTTATCAATCAGTACATACCAGTAAATTTTCGTCAGTAATTTTTCTTGTTCCAAAACACTTTTATAGAGTGGAATAGATCCTTTATAATCTCCGTTCATAAATTTGAGGCCTGCCTGAAGAAAATCATTACTTACTTTGGGATCTGAGGATACAACATCACTTTGCGCAATTGAATTGTATGAAAGCAGGAGTACTCCACATAAGCCTAAAAGAAAAGATCGCAGTTTCATAAAGTTTTTGGTTAGGTTCGTTATGGCCGTTTATTTTAAAGTTTAATAATATTCCAAATGCTTTCTATTTGATTAAGTTATGCAAAGCAGTATTGCATATATTTTTGTAAATGTACATAATTCATTACATACCAAATCATAGTTTGCCTGATTTTTTTAAATGGGAGGTATTCTATGGTCTACATACTACTTCAGGTATATATCCCCAATATTGCAGTTCATTTTGGGTTTTGATTTCTTTTGTTCCTCCATCATGAATTAATATAATCCTTGATGCAATATCTATAATATTCCGATAATCGTGATCGGTTATAATAAACCCTTTGATTTTTGATTGCTCTTTGATCAGGTTTTTAATTTCTTCCTTATAAATCGGAGCAATTCCGTTAAACGGTTCATCAATCAGAATGTATTTCGCATTTGAATGGACGATTAATAAGATCTCTATAAGTCGCTTCTCTCCACCCGAAAGCTGTTTGGTGCGTTTATCGATTAGTGGTCGAATATGTTCGTTCGCGATAATTAAATCTGCATTTGTTTTATCACAAAAGAGGGCTATTATTGAACTTACTTTTAAATGAGTTGGCATAAACCCATTTTGTGGCAGATAGTTAATTAACGCTCTATTATCATAGAGTCCGTTGATCTGTTGATTACCTATCCTGATATATTTATAATCAGCTGCCATCGAACCAAAAATAATCTTTAAGAGCGTCGATTTTCCCGCACCATTTCTTCCAAGCAATCCAACAATTTCACCTTTTTTACAGGTAATGAATATATCGGTCAGGATTTGTCGTATTCCAAAACTCTTGGTAACACTATCAACATATAAGTCGCTCATATCAGTATCAGGATTAGGCCAATAAAAGAACTCAAAATTATTGTTGATAACCACAAGACAGGTTTACTTATTCCCATATTGTAATAAAAATAATACTCGTTTGGATTTCGTATTTCATAGATGAAGTAATGAAACATTGGTGTAAAAAGAATAGATGAAATTCCAAACGTTCTAAATGAGACGGAGAATGAATTCGTGTTTATAAATTCCAAAATACCAATTAATGCCGACATTAATAAAGACGGAATAATCAGTTTCTGATAAAACATCCAAATGCTTAATACTATTCTCATAGTCTGTTTACTGTTAATTTACGTTCAACCAACAGGGTGATCTTTAATCGTTAAAAACGACTGACCAATAATCCCTCATTACAACATAGAAGGGGGAGCGGGATCAGTTAATTACTGGCGAGGCCGTCTACTCGATTAGGCACAGTACATTTATATTTTTTCAATTTGTTCAGTCAGTTTTCCAAATACGTATTCTTGGATTTGAATAATGTTTTCTTTGTCGTCATACAGGAAAACAAATTCTCGAGAAAATGTTTTTGACTTTGATTCATTATCTGTTTTTATTAACGTTGGTCTATCCGTCATTCGAATTGGGCGATTCTTGTTGTCGTAGGAAATAATATACTTATATGCAAGTTGGCTGCAAATAAAACACCCTGAATAACCATATTCAATTACTCTTGATAATGAGTCATATTTATAAGTTATTGTCCAATTTGAATAAAACTTTTTTTCCTTAGTTGAGTCTAACCAAACTACAAGAGTTTCGTCCTTATATCTTTTGTCAATAAATTTTTTAGGATAATAATAAGGCTTATAAAAATGCTTACTGTAGAACGTTATGTCTAGCGTATCAATCAAAGTTATCGTATCAATAACTGTCTTATATACTTCACCCTCTAAGTTAAAGTAAGTTGTCTTAAATAACCTATTGTCTTTACTTTCTTTACAAGAAAAGTTTAACAAAATAACTGAAATCAAAATTGTAAGTGTCGTCTTCATTGTATTGTGCCTAACGTTCCGCAGCTACACGCAGGCGGGGTTTTTTATCACTAAACTATTTACGTATCAATATTTTACCTTTTCTTCTTTCCTACCTTGCGAGCACCGAAACCCCGCTTGCGGATAGGTGCTGTGTGCGCCCTGCATAAGCAGCGCGCACTCGTTGTAAGCTCTTGAAAAACTTCGAAAATACAAATTTTCAGTTACAAAAGAGTTTTTTCGACGAGTGTATTTTTCCAGAGGGTGTAAATCCCTTATACGCTGAGGTAACGCTCAGAAGTATTAGTAAGCCGCAAGGTGGTTTGGGGTGACCCAAGCACTGAAGGAAGCGGGACTACAAAATCCGGTACTGACGAACAGAAACGGCATATGAGGCTATTGAACGAGGATAAGCAAGCACACCTTTGCAACGTCCAAAGAACACCAAAATCGTACGATAGTAGATGCCGCAGGGATTGGATGAAGGAGAAAGCTTTTACCGGGGGAGGTCTTGGCAGCTACGTGTTAGTTATACCAAGAAGTCAGCAGAGGTCATATTAGTTGGAGAATACGAGCTGCAAATAGATACCGCAGAGGACTCACAGACCAATGAAGGGCTGAACATTAAGATGTTCTAAATTAAACAGGGATCGGCCATCAGGCGGAAGCCTTGTTATAAGCAGAACAGAGCAAAAGGAGTAAATACAATGAGATGATTGAACAAGTATTGAACCGAAGAAACGTAATGCGGGCATACCGCCAGGTGGTGTCGAACAAAGGTTCGGCAGGTGTGGATGGTATGCCGGTAAGGGAACTTTACAAATACCTGACCAATAACAGGGAACGTATAGAATCCGAATTGCGACAGGGGGAATATTTGCCACAAGCCATCTTAGGGGTAGAGATACCCAAGAGTAACGGGAAAACACGCCTTCTGGGCATCCCAACAGTTGTCGACCGACTATTGCAACAAGCGGTAGGACAGGTAATCGCCATCAAATTTGAGATGGAGTTTGAGGATTACAGCTACGGTTTTCGACCCAATCGCAATGCCCAACAAGCAGTACTGAAAGCGCAAGAGTACATCAATTCTGGTTATCAGCATATTGTTGATATAGATCTGAAAAGCTTCTTTGATGAAGTTGATCATTGTATTCTGCTGCAATTACTGTATCGCAAGGTAAAATGCCCGCTCACATTGCGCCTTATCCGCAAATGGCTGAAAGCTCCTATTCTAATAAATGGGAAACTAGTCAAACGCAGAAAAGGTGTACCGCAGGGAAGTCCGCTTAGTCCGCTGCTATCCAATATCATGCTCAATGAGTTGGATAAGGAGCTGGAAAAGCAGGGACTACGCTATGTCCGTTATGCAGATGACTTTAGTATTTACACTAAAAGTAATCATACTGCCCGAAAGATTGGGAACAGCATCTATTTGTTCCTGAAGAACAAGTTGAAACTACCCATCAACAGGGAGAAAAGCGGAATACGCAAACCTGTTAACTTCACGATACTGGGTTACGGTTTCGTCCCCACCTATGTGAAGGGAGAAAAAGGCAAATATCAGTTGGTGGTAAGCGATAAAAGTTGGATATCACTCAAGCAGAAACTCAAAATCATCACACGGAAGACTACTCCAAGTTCCTTCGACGAACGTATACAAAAGCTCAAAGAGACTGCTCAAGGCTGGCTTAACTACTTCCGTATGGCAAGTATACAAGGCAAGCTGAAAGAACTCGATGGCTGGTTACGTAATCGACTGAGGTACTGTATTTGGCACCACTGGAAGAAACCTGAACGAAAGAGGAAGAACCTTTTACGATTGGGAATTGATCAGGATCACGCTTATTCATGGAGTAGAACACGGATGGGAGGATGGGCAGTTGCACAGAGTCCGATTCTTGTTACCACGATTACTTTAGAACGCTTGCGCAAAAGAGGGTACGAAGCTATGCTTACTTATTACGAGAAAATTGCTCCACATCTTAATGAACCGCTGTATACGAGAACCGTACGTACAGTGGTGTGAGAGGCGCACCTCGTCAGTTATTTACTGGCGAGGCCGTCTACTCAATT
>JAPLDR010000035.1:0-2881 GCA_026391655.1 Bacteroidia bacterium
TCGAAGAAAATTCAGCAATGGGAATTTCTCTTAGTAACGACATACAAATTCTTGTTGTCTTGGTTAAAATCTTTTTCCCATTACTGTCCTTTTGTTATCTTACAAACGTATTAACTTTAAAAACGCAAACATAAGAGGTTACCTTGGTAAATAAGGTTTTAAGCAAATTAGTTTCTTGTCAAAGCTTAATTGAAAATTCCAGGTGTCCACCCAAACCAAGTTCAACTATTTTTTGAAGTGTCGAGATACGGACTTCTTTAATATTGTTTTCAATTTTAGAAATATAGCCTTTATTCGTTCCGCATTTCTCGGCAAGTTCTTCCTGTGTCATTCCTTTTTCAAGTCTGGCTTGTTGAAGAAGAAAGCCAAGTTTAAATGCTTCATAGCCTTTCTCCAACTTGTCCCGTTTAACGGTCCCTTTTTCGCCATATTGCTCGTCCACAAACTGGTCGAGAGATTTTAAATTACTGTTCTGCTTCATATTCTCTTTTTATTTTATGTGCTTTTACTATTTCGGACTTTGGTGTCTTTTGGGTCTTCTTTTGAAAACCATTTGCCAATACTATTAGTTTTCCTTCATCAAAGAAGCAAATTATCCGAAAAATGTCACTTCCAATTTGAACCCTTATTTCATAAAGCCCATCCGTGCCTTCCAGGTGTTTTAAATATTCCTCCGGCACTTGTTGTATTGTTTCAATGAGTTTAAAAGTCCAAATGATCTTGTCCTTTACTTTCTGTTTTTGTACGATAAAAAAGTCAGTAAAATAGTCTTTGTACAAAAACACTGTTCTTATTTTCTCATTTCTCATACGTCACAAAGATAATTAAAGTTGTCCGAATGTGCAACTATTTCTTTAACCCTGTTTTACATCTGATGATAGATTTGGAAGATAAGCTAAAAGATTAATAATGTCGGGTCAAGCGATTTTCAATCGCCTCATTTCCAGCGCGATTGCAAATCGCGCGACCCTTACTTTCTCACGAAATCATCGCATTAATCACCAGAACAACAAACACCACCACCGCATACGAATTAATCAGAACAAACGCTTTTCGTATCGTTTTTGGGGAACCTTTCTCAAACAGAAATCGATGAAACAGTGTGATAAACAGGAAGTTCATCGCAATTAATGAAACCATTAATATTGGTTTCAAACTGAACCCAAATAATGGGAAAAGCATCAAAAACAGTGAGGTGATTACTCCCCAGCCAAATACCACCGACTTAATCTGCCGTTCGTTTAGTAATTTAGAAATCGAGGAAAATCCGGCCAATTCGTACTCCTTCCCATATTTAATCATCAGTAACCAGAAATGGGGAATCTGCCAGAGAAACACAAAGATGGCCACAAACAGGATATTAAGATGAAAGAGATTCAATCCGGCTGATGTCCAGCCAATCAGCGGTGGTACGGCACCAACCAGGGCACCCGGAATTATCGCCAGCCAGCTTCTGGTTTTTAAAGGAGTATAAATCAGGTTATAAAATACGACATTCGAGAGGCCCAGTGCCATCGGTAACCAACCGTTTATGCTTAGCAGGAATGTTCCGCTAATAATCAATATTACTGCAATTACAAACGCCTTCCCTCGCGAAATTTCACCCGCGGGGATTGGCCTTCTATCAGTACGCTTCATCAACGCGTCGTATCGGCACTCCTGAACCTGGTTTAGTACAGAAGTACCGGCAGCCAATAAAAAAACTCCGGCAAAAAGAAAAATCAAAGCAACTTTGGGTGAGCTTCCGGTCAAAAAATATCCCGTCATGGCCGAAATGGTTACCATCAGCGAAAGCCGTACACGGATCAGCCCGATCAATACTGAAATATGTTGCCGGAAATTATTTTTGCTCACTTTGTTTTCTGAAATAATCCACAATTTTATCAAGATCATCACCCTTAAGAACCTCCTTGTACGACTGCATCAATCCTTTATTGAATCCTTTGACGACTTCAATATTTGGATCTATAACCGACCTTTTAATGTAATCGTCGAAAGCATCGACCTGTTTTTCACCCTGATCGGTTATCACGGCTCTTTTTGAACCGTAAAGTCCTTTAAATGATGGTCCAACAATTTTAGCACCATCGAGCGAATGACAGGTCAAACAGCCATTGGCCTTTATAATTTTCATTCCGGGATCGTCAGGTGTAATACCCGTCGCTTTAAGTTGAGTCAGCCACTTTTCAAAATCGAGACTGTCGACCACAATCGCCTTTGCAGTCATACCGGAATGAGCCAAACCGCAATATTCAGTACAAAAAATATCGAATTCACCTTTTACAATAGGTCTGAACCAAAGATAATTATCGTATCCGGGAATCACATCTTCTTTCACCCGGAATGCAGGAATAAACAAACCATGATTGACATCGGCAGAATAAAGGTTTAACTTAACATCGCGGTTGAAAGGAACTACCAGATCTTTCGATATTTTCCCGTCACCATAATCGAAACTCCAGACCCACATCCGACCTATGACTTTAATCTGCATGGCATCCTTAGGAACTCTGCGCATAGGGGTAAATGCTATTGTTCCATAATAAAACATCATCAGAACAATAATCAGTGGAATCACTGTCCAGACAATTTCAAGTTTTGTGTTCCCGGTAAATTGCATCGGAACTTTCCCTTTTTTCCGCGAGAAGTGAATTACGATGTAAATCATTAGCGCGGTAATTCCAATCGTGAAAATGAAAGAGATTGAAAAAATGAAAATAAACGCCCGGTCAACCGCTTCGGCTAAATTGGATGCTCCGGAGAATGCTGTTTCCATAGTATGGGATATTATCTGAAATAATAGTCAATAAATGTAATCACGATAACAATCGCGAACAGGAGAAATACGCCCCCAACCATCAAACGCAACAAGAGATTCTCG
>JAPLDR010000035.1:2891-19039 GCA_026391655.1 Bacteroidia bacterium
AGGTGCATAAAATAGGTCAGCACAATAGCAGCTTTGACCGACGCGATGATCAGTGCAACTGCCACAGTGAAAGCTCCTAAATGAAACTTTATCGCAAGAATGGATGTTGTTGTGAGAATCAGCAGAATAAGCAAAACCGTCCAGTTCAGCGAATAGCTCGAAATATGATCGTAGTGGTTCTTCATTCGAAAAAAGCTTTGTATTAAGTAATCAGGTACAGTAATGGGAACAGGAAAATCCAGATCAAATCGACCAGGTGCCAATAGAGTGCCCCGTTTTCGTGTAATAAATAGTGCTCGCGGTTGATTTTGCCCGATTTCAATTTAAATATGACAATGGTTAAAAGTACTCCACCGATGATCACATGCAAGGCATGCAACCCTGTCATCATAAAGTAGAGCCCAAAAAACATGATTTCGCCATGAGGAAGCGTCTTCATCACATCCGATCCAGGATAAAGGTGCAACGAGAATTTATGTCCCCATTCAAAATATTTATTCATCATAAATACTCCGGCCAGAATTACAGTAATAAATATCAAAGCAATAGCCAGATTTGGCCGATTCTTCTGGATGGCCGTCAGCGACATGGCCACCGTCATACTGCTCACAAGCAGTACTACAGTATTGGTTGCCCCGATGAAGGCGTTGAGTTCGAGTGCGGCATGATGAAAATCACCGGCATATTTCGACCGCATCACTGCATATACGATAAAGAGCCCGCCAAACAGGAAAAGCTCGGTAAACAGGAATAACCACATTCCCATTTTCCCCGTATCGCTATCGATGTAGTCGCTGTGTTCGGTTGTCGACATAAATCTGCTTTTTTATTTTATTACTGGATTATCGAAAACATAAGGATCACGTGTAATCACAGGCACTTCATCAAAATTCTCGTGTGGAGGTGGCGATGGAATCTGCCACTCAAGTGTAACGCCATGCCACGGATTTGCAGGAGCTATTGCCCCGCGACGACGATGATAAATCAGATTTGAAAGCATCCCAATCAGACCAATGATCAGTATAAATGCGCCGATCGAAGAGATGATTTGTCCGGTTTGAAATTTCGGATCATAATCGAAATAACGCCGTGGCATCCCCTGAAGTCCTATTATAAACATGGGAAAGTAAAGGACATTAAATCCTGTAAAAAGTATTCCCCAGGCGATATTTGCCCATCTGATGTTGTACATCCGGCCATACATTTTGGGATACCAGTAATGAATGCCCGCAAAAAATCCAAATCCCATTCCCCCAAAAATGATATAATGGAAGTGGGCAACTACAAAATCGGTGTTATGTGTCTGAATATTTGTTGCTAACGAGCCAAGTGTAAGTCCTGTAAAACCGCCGATTGTGAAAAGAAAAATAAAGGAGATAGCATAAAGCAGTGGAGGTTTCAAATCGATTGAACCACCATACATCGTTGAAAGCCAGTTGAATACTTTTATTGCACTAGGTATGGCCACAATAAAGGTTAGCAATGAGAAAAACCATCGTGCCTGGTAACTCATTCCCGATGTGAACATGTGGTGCCCCCAGACAAAGTAACCGACAAGGGCAATGGCCAGACTCGAAAATACAATGGGCATATAACCAAAGATTGGTTTCTGGCTAAAGGTTGGAAATATTTCGGATACGACCCCCATGGCAGGCAGAATCATCACATATACAGCAGGATGTGAATATATCCAGAAAAGGTGCTGGTATAAAACAGGGTCTCCGCCAAGTGCGGGGTCAAAAAATCCGATCTGCAAAGTTCGCTCTGCAATCACCATCAACAAAGTGATCCCGATAATGGGAGTTGCCAGAATCTGTATCCAGGCTGTTGCATAGAGCGACCAGGGGAAAAGTGGCATTCGGAACCAGCCCATTCCCGGCGCCCGCATTCGGTGGATTGTCACAATAAAATTCAGACCCGTAAGGATGGAAGCAAACCCCAGTACAAACGCGGCAGTGAGTGCAATGACAATATTTGAATTTACCTCGGCACTATATGGAACATAAAAGGTCCAGCCTGCATCAGGCGAATGGCCATGGGCAAACTGTGAATAAAGACCAAGACACGCACCAGTAATATAGATATACCACGAAAAAAGGTTGAGCTTTGGAAATGCAACATCCTTTGCCCCAATCATAATCGGAAGAAAAAAGTTCCCAAATACGGCCGCAAGTCCCGGTATCACAACGATAAAAATCATAATAATCCCATGTATGGAGAACATAGCATTGTAGGTCTGAGCATTCATGATCGTTTCCCCGGGAGCGATCTTTTCAATCTTCATCAAAAGACCTAAAACAGCTGCTGTACAGAAGAATACAGTAATGGAGTAGAGATAAAGCAGTCCGATCCGCTTATGGTCGGTTGAAGACAACCATGACCAAAGACCAGTCTTGTGATTAAGGTAATTCAATGGAGCAGTTTGTGACGAATTGTTCATTCCTTGATATCTTTAGATGATTTTCTTTTTGCCGTAATTACCAACCCGGCCACAAAGAATAGCCCTACAATCAATATAAAAGCACCGATAATCCGGGTAAATTGTAAAGTATAAGATCTGCTTTTAGTATCATAAGCAAAACAGTATTCGAGAAGTTTAGTACTTGTGGGTCGGACCAGTCCTTTTTGCGACTCAACAATTGCCATCTTCAAATCAAAAGGAAGAAACGTAATTCCATACAAATAACGGGTAATTTTTCCCTGAGGACTTATCATGATGATTGTAGAAGGATGAGCAAAATCGAGCCCTGTCGGTTTATAACGAAAGCCCACAGCCTCCGTTATTTTCTGAATATTGCCTAATTCACCGGTCAGGTAAAACCAGCTGGCACGGTCTTTTTCCTGCATTTTCTGAACAAAGTTGAGCTTTTTTATCCTTGCTTTTTCGGGCGTGTCCTTCGTATTAAAACTGATCGTAATAATGTCAAAATCCTTTCCGATCGATAGATCCATTTTACTGACCACATCGGCAATTCCATCAAGCAACGGACTGCAAAGACCCGGGCAGTCGAAATAAACGAACGAAAGGATTGTTGGTTTATTGATCATGCTGCCAAGTGTTACCGTGTCGTTCTTTTCGTTAAAAAATTTCAGATCAAGGGGAATTGTATCCCCAAGCTTCTCAACGATTCCGATTTCAACCTCAGGCTTAATCGGAAACTGAGCATGCACACTGAATGTCAATGCAATAAATAAAAATAAAATTAAAAATCTTTTCATCGTAAAAATATTTCATTAAATATTATTCCTTCTCTTTTTCATACATCATTCCGGCAATCATCAGTGATCCACCTAGTAAAGACGTGTCTTTCAACAATTCGATCAATGCAAATTTCCATTTTTCAGGATCAAACAGTCCCGGAATATGAATGGTCAGGATAAATATGAGCAGAAGAACCGACAGGAGAATCGTCGAAACCTTTATGTATTTATTAAAGATAATACTAAGACTTGCCATAATCAGAAATATCCCGGTCAGAATAATTGTATAAGGACCGAGCGGAATAAATGAAGATACAGTTCCAATGTAAAAATCGAGAAAAAGAAAATGGTTCAATCCGAAAATTGCAAACGGAATCGCGAACAGTATTCGCCCGATCATTGACAGATTCTTCATATCATGTTAATTTATTGGTTATTAATAAATATAATTGCATTAATCCGCAGTCTCCTGATCTTTCTTTACTCCTGCCTTGTAAATTGCCCTGATTTGTAATAGTACATAAAAAATAAATCCCCACACAGCCAGCACGGTAAATGTATAAGACAGTAACAACCAGATCGGCGTTTTTTGGACAACATTCCACATGGCCCGTTGTTCATTCAGCGGCGGGCGGTAAGTGGGAACTCCGATGGCAAGCGTTGTATCGGCTTTTGTTTCTCCAAATGCGGTTTCATCCGAAAGCTTCGCAATAAGCTGCACATATCCTGCTGAATCGCCGGGCAGATCTTTGGGAAAGTTAAATAATGCTTTCCCCTGCGCATCGGTGTTGCGGGCTTCGTCAATAAGCAAATTCCCAAAATACCTTTTTGCAAACAGCTTTACCTCAGTTCCTGCAACAGGCTGTGTTATTTTATCCTTCATTCCCATTATAACTGCCTGTACCTGATTCTTTTCTTTCAACCATGTCAAAAGAATCCTGGCATTTAAACCAGCGGCTCCTGTCCTTCCGGATTTTTTCTCAATTTCCTGAACATACTTATCGCTGAAACTACGAACATATGAAATCACACGCCAAATATCGGTGGAAGAGAGAATATTCTTAAACGAAGGCATCGGTGCACGACCCTGGACAATCTTGAATTGCAAAGCACCATCCGAATTGTTTTGCATTCTTACTGAAGCCGGATCGGGAGGAGGAGGAACAAGATTAATGACATTATTCTTCCCGGGGTCACCATGACAAGACTTGCAATTCAAAATATAGAGCTCAGCTCCTGCTTTTCGTGTAGAATCATTAAAGGCAAACGGACTCAGTTTAGCTCCATTTTCGGCCGGAACCACCCATTCCTGAGCCGATAGATGCGCTGAGGCCAAAACGACTAATAGCAGAAGTAAATATCTTTTATTCATAGGTTTGATGTTGTAGATGATTTTTGATGTTCATCGTTTTTCCCGGCATGCTTTTCTTCAGCCATTTCCCAGATTGGAATCACGGGGAACAATTTAACCAGCACGGTTATAATGATCACAGCAAGCAGGATAGTTCCCATCGTGATGGCTGTTTCAATTATTGTCGGTTGATACACCATCCAGGCATGAGGAACAAACTGTTTCGGCAAGAACGGATTTTCCTGTGCAGGCACAACAATTAAAAACCTTTTAAACCATGAAGCAACCAGTACAAAGATTGAGATGATTAGCATGGGTAACGGTTTCCTGAAGAACCTGAATAGTAATAGAATAATAGGAATTATCAGACCCAGCAACTGGACGCTCCAAAACATCGGGGCGTATTCGCCAACAAAAAGGTCATGAAGATGAATCGCATCGGCGGTTTTCAGTTTGAAGGCCGGCACCAGAAATTCATTGATATTAAAATACAGATAAACAAGTGAAACCAGAACGAGTAGCTTACCCATCATATCAAAATGGTGCATTGTAAGATACTTATCGAGCTTATAATTCGTCCGGACAAAATACATCATGATAATCACGGCAGCTGAACCTGAAACAAATGCACCCGTAAGAAAGTACGGACCGAATATTGTACTATCCCAGCCGGGGCGTAATGTCACAGCTAATAGCCAGGATGTTACTGTATGAATGGCAAATGCGGTCGGAATGATTAGGATCAACAAAATCCTGACCGATTTCAGAAGTATTTTGTATTGTTGTGGCGAATGATTCCAATTTACTGAAAGGACTTCATAAGTCTTCTGAAGCCATTTAGGAGTATGCCCTATTCTTCCCTTGCTAATTGCCAGATCGGGAATAAGCGGAAGAAAATAAAGCAAAGCACTAAGAACCAAATACGTAGTCACTACGGTTACATCCCAGAGAATCGGCGATTGGATGCGGCCATACATAAAGACATAAGGTAGCCTTTCGGGGCGTCCCATGTCGGAAACAATTACAAGTCCGGCAATGGCAGCAAATGCGACAGCTATGATCTCTGCAATTCTGGCAATTGGTTTAATCCATTTAAAGCCTATCAACCCAAGAACCGAGCTAATCAACATCCCGACAAGGCTTGTGGCTACGAAGAAAATAAAATTGGCAATGTACATTCCCCAACTTACATAATCGCGCAAACCCGTTACAATCAAACCTTTCTCCCACTGGAGATAATAAGCGTAGATACAACCCAAAAGTGAGATGGTCAGGAATCCCATCCAGATCAAAAATCCCTTCGAAATTCCTACAGGTCTTAAAATATCAGTTGCAATTGAATCGAGTCTTTTATCATGCAAAAAACCGGTATTCACTTCTGATGCCATAGTTGTGGTTATTATTTTGAAATATCAATCTGTTATTATTTAATATGTTTCATCTGTAGAAATATAACATTTTACGTCTGTATCGATGTAATATGTTGCACCTGTAGAGACGTAAAATTTTACGTCTCTACAATTCATTCCTTCCTTCATTTTTAAATTCAAATAACCGGTTTTTTGGCGGCAGGTAATAGACCCGTGGTTTTGTTCCCAATTCGGGCATCAGGTGATAACCGCCATTTACACGGAGCAATTCGCTAAGCCGGTGTGTTTCTTTCGTTGTTCCATTCGTGACGGCATCCTGGTTTTCGTCGCCGAAATAGTAAACACCATTTGGACAAGCTGATACACAATAAGGTAATTTTCCAACACGAAGCCGGTCTGAACTGAACAGACATTTGGAAATCGTCCCTTTTTTCTGCGGAACGTTGAGTTCAATATTGTACTCTTTTCCTTTGTCGCTCTCTGACATCAGCGGTTCTTCCCAATGAAACATACGGGCAGAATACGGACAGGCTGCAATGCAAAAACGACAACCAATACAACGCTCATTATCAATCAATACTACTCCATCCTGTCGTTTAAAAGTAGCGTTCACAGGGCAAACTGCAACGCAGGGTGGATTATCGCAATGCTGACAGGGTTTTGGCATATAGTATAGCGGAGTATTCTGAGCCTCCTGCATAATCAGCGTGTTGATATGGTATTCATAAGGACGTAAGTGGTGAGCGCTCTGACATGCAGCGATGCATTTCCTGGCATTCCGACATTTCGAAAGGTCAATCACCATTACCCACCGATGACCTTTAAGGCCTTCGCGTCCCTGCAATTGCAGCCGGGTGAGATCAACTTTAATATCTTTGATCTGATCACGCGGAACCTCAACAAGACGATTATCGGCTGTAAGTACTTTTACAAAATCGTGATTCGGTTTTGATTCTTCATACTTGTAACCCGAATAGATCGCCGCTCCACCGGCAGCAGCTGTAGCACCAATTAGTCCGAAGTTTTTGAAAAAAGCACGCCGGGAATTTCCGATATCCAGAGCTTTATTAGTTTTATCGGGATCGCTGTTTTGGTTATTTTTAGTCATAAAAAGGTATTTGGTCGATTCTTTTACAGCTTTGAGCGAAGGGTATCAAGCGGAATGGATTTAATGCCAACAACGATATATCCGGAGGCCGTAATCTTCTCCTTCATCTGCATTGTGTCTGCCATTTCCGGTATAAATTCAACAAAAGCTTTCCCGTTTTTGAATGTAGCTTTTACCTGTTTCACCCCTTTAATGCCGGCGATTCCTGACTGAATGGTTTGTTCACATCCCAAACAGGTCATACCCTGAATGGATAATTCCACGGCAACGGTTTTTACGTTTTCCTGGACAGCCAATTTTACTTCATTCGAACTTTTTTTGGTGCCTGCGTTGTTACAGCCGAATGCTAAAAATAGGCAAATGACTATTAGATATTTCATTTGGACAAGTATTTATTAATTATAAATAATCAATATGAATTGATCAATATGATAAAAATCAGGAAACAGCAAGATAAAGATGAACGATATCTGCATGAAACAATTCGGATAAAGCTACAAATTATTGAACAAATCGCAATAAAGAAATGTTCATTGGGCAAAAGCAGGATATTCCCGGTTTTAAATGAAGAAAATAGTACAATTTTATATTGATGGTTTTAAAGGGATGACATTAGGGCGTACATTATGGGCCATTTCGTACTTAAGCTTTTCTTTTTCCCCAATTATTTAAAAAAGAACTTTAGTAACGACCAGGAGCGGAGCTCTCATGTCATTGAAAATTTCACAAAATCTAAATAATCAACTATGAACGATATCGTTGATCTGTCTTTGATCGATTGGTCGAGGGGACAGTTTGCACTTACTGCCTTATACCACTGGCTTTTTGTCCCACTTACGCTCGGGATCACTTTTATTCTGGCGATCATGGAGACCATTTACTACAAAACCGGAGATCCCGAGTGGAAGAAAATCACCAGATTCTGGATGAAAGTCTTTGGAATTAATTTTGCCATTGGGGTTGCAACCGGAATTATTCTTGAATTTCAGTTTGGTACGAATTGGTCTTACTATTCATGGTTTGTAGGAGACATCTTTGGAGCGCCTCTTGCCATCGAAGGAATCATGGCCTTTTTTATGGAATCGACATTTATCGCGGTGATGTTTTTCGGCTGGGATAAAGTAAGCAAACGATTTCATCTGGTTTCAACCTGGCTCACAGCGATTGGTGCAAACTTGTCTGCGCTATGGATTCTGGTAGCCAATGCCTGGATGCAAAATCCTGTAGGAATGCGGTTTAATCCCGATACTGCCCGAAATGAGATGATCAATTTCTGGAATGTATTCCTCTCACCCATGGCCATTAATAAATTTCTTCACACAATTTCTTCCGGTTTTGTTGTTGCCGGTATTTTTATTATTGGAGTTTCCGCATGGTTTCTCCTTAAAAAAAGGGAGGTGCCATTTGCAAAGAAGAGTATTCTTGTGGCAGCGATCTTTGGTTTCTTAAGCTCACTGTTCCTCGTAACCACAGGCGATGGCTCTGCCAGGCTGGTAGCACTTAAGCAACCCATGAAACTGGCGGCTATGGAGGGACTTTACCAGGGAAAGAACGGAGTCGGACTTGTCGCTTTCGGGATTTTCTCACCAACGAAAACCGATCCTGCCAATGAAAAGCTGAACGATTTTTTATTCAAGATCGAAATACCTAATGCATTGTCATATATGATTCACACTGATGTCAAGGCATTTGTTCCAGGCGTAAAAGATCTGATCCACGGTAATGAAAAAGAGGGAATTCTCTCGGCAGCCGACAAAATTTCGAGAGGTAAAATGGCTATCGAAACACTTCGAAATTATAAAAGTGCAATTTCGGAAGGACGCAAAGAAGAAGCTTTACAGATGAGGCAGAAATTTATATCTAAAGATTTTCAGGATAATTATTTCCAATATTTCGGATATGGTTTTATTAAAAACTCCAATGAATTAATTCCAGGCATACCGCTGGTGTTTTACAGCTTCCATATCATGGTGATTTTGGGAAGCTGGTTTTTGATCTTTTTTATTCTGTCCATTTATTTTATTGTGAATGACGAAATTACAAAACAGCGACTATTCCTGAAGATTGCTATTATCACGATTCCGCTTGTTTATCTTGCCCAAATGGCAGGCTGGACAGTTGCCGAGGTGGGACGCCAACCATGGGTTGTTCAGGATCTGCTGCCAACAGTAGCAGCCGTTACAAATATTAACGCCGGTTCTGTGATGGTCACATTCTGGCTTTTCGCATTGATTTTTACCTTATTGCTGATTGCTGAAGTTAAAATAATGACTACCCAGATTAAAATAGGACCTAAAGATGGAGGACACTGATCATGTTTGAACAATTAAGCCATTTAACCCTCCAACACTACTGGTGGGCCATTATTTCCCTGTTAGCTGCGTTACTGGTATTTCTGCTATTTGTCCAGGGCGGACAGTCGCTGATTTATGAGATGAGTAAAACAAAGACTGAAAGGACAATGATTATCAATTCCCTTGGCCGGAAATGGGAATTTACCTTTACGACACTTGTTACTTTTGGCGGCGCATTTTTTGCCTCTTTCCCGTTATTCTACTCAACAAGTTTTGGTGGTGCCTACTGGGCGTGGATGGCCTTACTCTTTTGCTTTATCTTACAGGCTGTTTCCTACGAATTCAGAAGCAAACCGAAAAATTTCCTTGGGAAAAAAACCTTCGACGTTTTTCTGTTTGCCAATGGTGTTTTGGGACCAGTACTTATTGGTGTTGTTGTTGGAACATTTTTTAATGGCGCAGAGTTTTCGGTTAGTAATATGAATGCTTCGCAATGGCAAAATTCCGCCAAAGGACTCGAAGCCGTGTTAAATATCAACAATGTCGCGCTCGGATTGGCTGTATTTTTTCTTGCAAGAATACTGGCTCTCCTCTATTTTATGAACGCAATTGAGAATGATATTTTATTTGCCCGGTCGAAAAAAAACCTGCTTTATAACACCGTCCCATTTCTGGTCTTCTTCCTGTTCTTCGTAATCAAGCTAATATTAAAAGATGGTTACGCTTACAATCCTGAAACATTGGTTGTTTCGATGGAACCTTTTAAATATCTCCATAATCTGATTCAGATGCCGATTGTACTTATCTTATTTCTGGTGGGTGTTTTGGCTGTTCTATGGGGGATAATCTCTTCATTGATAAAGGATAATACCCAGGGAATTTGGTGGACAGGTGGAGGAACTATTTCAGTGGTATTTGCACTTTTACTGATTGCAGGTTACAATAACACCTGCTATTATCCTTCAAATTTCGATTTACAGTCATCATTGAATATTGTGAACAGCTCATCATCAAAGTATACCCTTGCGACGATGGGCTATGTTTCCCTGGCTGTTCCGTTTGTGGTTGCCTATATCTGGTATGCATGGAAAGAGATCAATAAAAAGAAAATCACAGAAAGCGAAATGACCGAAGGAAGCGAAGGTCATATTTATTAATCTAATATGAATTATTTTACTCAAATACTTTGGTTGCTTTGCTGGCCATTAATTATTTACATGAGTTATTTAGCAGTCAGTTGGGCTGTAAAACGGTATGAAAAGGAGTTGGAAGAATAACTCACTGGCAAAGTTAAACCGATAAAAATATGATGATATGGTTTTGATTTCCAAAATCTGATTATCTTTGCACCACTTTCAAGAAAATGGCCCTGTAGCTTAATGGATAGAGCATCTGACTACGGATCAGAAGGTTGGGGGTTCGAGTCTCTCCAGGGTCACCATAAAAAAGTCAACTATTTGTTTATCAATAGCTGACTTTTTTGTTTTTGGTATTTTGCACCACATTTTCACCACTCATCTAAAAAAACGGAGGGTTTTACATTGCCAAAGCAATAATCAAAAAATATGAGCATCATTCATCCGAATCTTGTAAAAACTGATTGTAAGTGCAATTCAATAATATTAAACACAAAGTGCTGCTTTTTGTTATATACTTTAGAATAGGTTGTTTGTCTTCCAGATTGATAAGAAACAGCTTAAAAAATGATTAATATAATTTTTTGGCTATGAAAATAAGAGGATTTAAAACTTTCATTATTAGAACTTCAACCGATAACAAAGCAATAATTGTCAGATTAATAGTTGGGCTGATTTTCCTGTCAGAAGGAGTCCAAAAATATTTATTTCCCGAATTATTAGGAACAGGTAGGTTTTTAAAAATTGGATTTAGCAACCCGGAATTTTGGGCTTATTTCACAGCAACTTTTGAAATTATTTCTGGTACATTGATTCTACTTGGTCTACTCACAAGATTAACGTCAATTCCGCTTTTAATCATCATGATGACTGCTTTTATGACCACTAAATGGCCGCTTCTGATTGATAAAGGATTTTGGGCTATGGCACATGAATATCGTACCGATTTTGCCATGACTTTGCTTCTTGTTTATTTGCTGATTTACGGTGGTGGCAAATGGTCCGTAGATTCAAAAATTATTAATTCCTCAAAAACTTGAATTATGTCGATACTTAATAAGAAAAATACAGCATTAATAGGCATATTGATTTTGCTCTGTGTTCAACCTATATATGCTGGCCCACCTTTCAATACCGATGACCCACAACCTGTTGACTTTAAACATTGGGAGTACTATATTTCTTCTATAAACACATTTCAATCCCGCGCATGGTCCGGAACAAGCCCTCATTTTGAAGTAAACTATGGATTAGTTCCAAACGTTCAGATTCATCTGCTACTGCCAATAAATTATAATTATTCCCGGCATCAAGGTGCTGATTTCGGTTATACCAATACCGAATTTGGCCTGAAATATCGCTTTATACAAGAAACCAAAAATACACCTCAAATAGGTACTTTCCCAATTGTTGAAATACCTACAATAAGAAATAGTGAATTTAGTAATGGGAAAGCCCAAATCTATATTCCAGTCTGGGCCCAAAAATCATGGGGTAAACTAACTACTTATGGCGGTATTGGTTATTGGATAAATCCCGGTACAGACAATAAAAACTGGATTTTTTCAGGATGGGAAATACAATACGATATTTCATCAATTGTAACACTTGGTGGAGAGCTATATTATCATTCTGCTGACACTTTGGATCACAAATCAGTAACTGCATTTAACTTTGGCGGGATGATTAATGCCAGCCAAAAAACACATTTTATCTTCTCTTTAGGTCATAGTTTAAAAAACGAAAGCTTTTTTACCTCCTATGTGGGATTACAATGGACAATCTAATTTTTTTCCCAATTGCCAGGCATTATAAAGCCGGAAAAATAGTTCAATAACAAACACCTAAAAGATGTTGAAGTGATTTTTCACAAATGAGGAAATCAAATTTGTGGAATATTCAAAAAATTGAACATTAACAATTTTTAATACTGGAAATTTGTAAAGTAATGCAACTTTTATTTAAAAAAAAGTTGCATTGCTTCTTCTGTAATTATTCGTAACTTTCGCATTACCGTGGAAATTCATTCACAGGCTTTAAAAAATATAATATTATGAAAACGACTAAATTTATGATTATCATTACGGTTGCGTTTATTTTTGTATTTTTTTCTGGCAATGTTTTTGCGCAAACCAGAGCTGAAAGCCATACCAATCTAACCAATCATCATCAGGCAATTATGAAACATGCCAATGCTATTGCATCTGGGGAGGCTAAAACTTTGAATGACCAAATTATGAATGCTAACGAAGCAAGAAAGAGTTTAGCAGAAGCTAAAAAAGCACATAGTCAATTGAAAAAGGCATTACCTGAAAAGTCCAAATCGGATGCAATAATACACCATGACAATATTGACAGGTATCATGCAACTGCTACTACCCATGCGAATTCGTTGCTTAACGAATTGAGAAACAGCAATCCTGACGATGCAAAATTAAAGGAATATGCCAAGAAACTTCACGATGCCGCTGAAATGGCTGAAAAAGAACATCAGTCATTAATAAAAGTTACCAGATAGTCCCCTGAATACTCTATCTCAGGTATGGTCAGGCTGAATTATTTCCCATCCACAATAATCGGACTCCCTTTTTTGCTGTCCATTATAATCAATTTAGCATTGGGCGATGTTGCAATAGCCTTAATCATTTCGTATTGCAACTGTTTGTCGCTAAGTCCGGTACTTAATATTTTCTGGTAATCGGCTATCCCTTGTGCTTCTACCCTTTTACGTTCGGCTTCCTGTTTTTCTTTCTGAAGCACAAAGGTCATTTTCTGCGCTTCCTGTTCAGCATTGATTTTTGATTCGATTGCAGCTTTCACCGAAGTTGGCAGCGTTATATTCCGTACCAATAGTTGCTCAAGTATCAATCCCCTGCCTTTAAAATCACTTTCAATCGTTTTAAAAATTCTTGCCTGGAATTCGTCACGCTTTGAGGAATAGAGCGCAACAGCGTCGTAATACACCGCATTATCTCTGATCTTGGTTCTACAGATAGGCCGTACAATTGTATTCCTGTAATCAGTCCCGATTTCTTTTAAAATGCGCGGAGCCTCGGTGGGGATTACCTTGTAAAGTACAGTAAGATCAATAATTACTTCAAGCCCATCGGCAGACAATACACGGATGGCATCGTCGCCCATTTTTTCGCCTTCGTCGTGCACACCCGACATCGTATAATTCTGGGTGCGTACATCAAATGTGACCACTTCGACCAATGGATTAATCACATTCAGTCCGCTTTCAAGAATATTACTGCTCACTTTCCCGAAGAGTTTCTGAACACCAACATCACCAGGTTCAATCTGTTTAACAGACGCCAAACCTGCACCAACCAATAATAGCAGAAATCCGACAATCCTGATCGTGCCAGTATATTCCTGTACGGGCGATTCGGTTTTAGCAAGCACAAAACCAACAACAATTACTATGATTCCAATTAAAATTAAGAACATTTGTTTTGAATTTAGGGGTTAACAATATGACCGGTTTGAACGTGGTAAATGTACTACATAAAATTTAAAATTGAATTTCTATATTATCTTTGGCAGCTGAACTGATTTTAGGTTTTAGGATCGGGTTGGTTTCTTTTTTTCAGTTAGCTTTAAAGTTTTACTTACAGCATCATTTATCCTATCATCTACAGCATCAACTATCACTGAAGGTTCTGATACAGCATCAACAATAGCATCATATACAGCATCAGCTATCGTAATAAATTCGGGTACAGCATCAACTTCAGCATCATTTACAGCATCAACTATCGTCATAAATTTGGATACAGCATCAACTTCATAGGCTTCATCAACTAATTTTTCATCCAAAGGAATGATGGTTTTAAAAACAGCTCCTTCGATAAACTGCGGATTATC
Source organism: Bacteroidia bacterium (assembly GCA_026391655.1). Lineage (GTDB taxonomy): Bacteria > Bacteroidota > Bacteroidia > Bacteroidales > Prolixibacteraceae > JAAFHB01. The sequence continues at coordinate 17,222 of JAPLDR010000035.1, forward strand.
ATGACCGGAATATGCTTTTAGATAGCGGTTTATATTGAGTACCCCGGAGCCCAACTCATCAAATCGTCCCAATTGCATAAAGAATTTAGCAATGGTCTGATTTTTGGGAAAAGGTTTAAAGTTATCGATTGAAATAGACCCTTCGCCGTTGGGAATGTTGGCATTTTCGGCAATCAACTTTAACTATCTCTCATAATTTAATGAAACTGTAATGCCAAGTAATTTACCAGCATCAGAATTATCTGTTAATTCTTCAACGATATTATTTTCAATGTATTTTTGATATTCTTCCACACTAAATTCAGCTTTTATTGCATCTAATTCTTTTTGATTCGCCGAAATAATATACTGAAAGCCGTACTCATTTGAGTTGAAAAAAGCTATTTGGAACATGGTAGCAATCTGACGCGGATCTATTTCCGAAATTAATCGACTATCGTGGAAAATGAACTGCAAATGGTGGTTGTTTTGATTTTTAAGCAAGGTCCAATCAAAACAGAAAATTTTCACATTATTCACTCCATCCCCAGAATCACTGTCTATAGTTGCTTCAATTTTAAACCTATTTTGGTTATCTCCTTCATCGTTTTCAATAATAACACCTGCTGATTTATTCGCATAGAATTGCTCCGCAAATGAACTAAACACCTGAATATTTCGTGTTTGTAAAGCCTTACTTTTTCGTAAATACTCATTGGTTTCTTTATTCTCTTTCGCGAGTTTTTCTTTTATCTCGTCAATTTTACTTTTGTATTGATCAATTAAATCCTTGTAGCTTCTTAGCTTCTCAAATTTTACCTGAAATTGAGAATGTTGCTCATTTAACTTTGCATATTCTTCTAAAGAGCCAGTTGACTTTAATAAATATAATTTTTCATCCTCAAGTTGACCTAACTTCTGAATTCTTGATTCAATTTCAGACAACTGTTTTTCAAACTTTTTTCTTTCTTCAAGTAATCTTGCTTGCCTGTTACTAAGAAGCTTCCGATTGAAATTTTCAACCTCCTCAAAACGTTTTTTGATTGAATCGCTTAAAAGCACATTGGCTTCTTCGTAAAGCTTTTTTATATCATTTGCCTTTATGTCCGATTTTATTTCGAGACTCCTGAGTATGTTTTTTATCGCTAATGTGATGATTGTCCTCTGATTTTTGTGTTGTGCAAGATTTGAAGATATCTTATCAGCTTCTTTTTTAATATAATCATAATCCTCAGCAACTTTGAAGTTTGAAATGTTTGAAGAAAGCTGTTGTAACTTTTTTTCAAGGGTAATTATCTCAATATCTATTTTTTTATTTTCAGAATCACCTTTGAAAAATTCTTGCATTACAGGATCCTTTTCAATATTTGACTTACTATCTTTTGTTTTATCCCACTCTTCTCTTATTTCTCTCTTATTATCAATTTTTTCAATGTTGAGACCGAGTAAAAAACAATTATTCAGGATTTCCTGATAAGGTTTCTCCTCCTTTAAAAAGCAATTATACGTATCATAACTTGCCTTTTGCGGCCTGATAAATCTGTTAATAAGTGATCGAAAGGAAAGATATTTAAATTTGTCCGGAATATTAAAAAACACTTTTGACTGGATGAAATCAGTAAATTCATTAATTTTAAACTCCTTATCATTTAATTTAATGATTTTCTGATTCCAGGTATTTCTTGTAATTGTATATAGTAAATCTCCAATTTCAATGTCAAGATAAAATTCCCAATCGGGTAATTTCTCTTTCAATTCATTACTTTCACTTGCTCCCAAACAGAAATGGATTAAAAAAATCAGCAAAGATTTCCCGGTACTATTATATGTGCCTTTTTT
>JAPLDR010000035.1:19069-21289 GCA_026391655.1 Bacteroidia bacterium
CCTTGATTGCCCGGATAATGGAAACACCTGTCCGATTAAAAGTGATGGTATGAAATGACTCTTGATTAGCGCGTAGCTCAATTAGTCGCATTGTATAATTCTCCTTTTTCGTTAATATCAATTATTCCCATAAGGAACAATAAGTTTAATGAAAGAACCATGTTGTCGAAATTGTGATAAGCCGGGAATCTTTTATTATTTACTTTTTCAAATTTTAGCCAAAGATGATCCACCGTCGTCGGTTCTTTCAGCAGATTAAGAAGATAACCGCCAAGACCAATCAAGGATTCGGAAATTCTGATATGTTTGGTAGGTAAGATCATTCAAATAAATTTTGTTGTCGTGGTTCAATGGGTTCTTTAAAAATGTCGCAACTTTCAAAATAGTGTGCCATCAATACTAAAACCGCATTTTTAATTGACATTGTGTTCCTTGGACTAGCTTTATCCCATATCGATTGAAAAATAACATCACTTCTATTTTCCATTGATAAAGGAACTAATTCTTGTGCAATTAAATAAATATCATTGAAAACTAATTTCAAATCTTGCTTTGGAAAAGATCCTTGGTACATAAAGAAATCGTCAATTAAATAAGTTTGTCGATATGCCACTTTAAGCATCATCGCAAAACCATCTGACAAATTGTTGAATTTTATCTTCTTGTCGAAATTGGGATCTTCAGGAAAACCTTCTTCCAAAGGTTTTAAGCCAAAATTCATTAAGAAATCAATTACCTCACCGAGAACTGAAATATCAATATTTGTAATATTTGCTGCACTTGGAAGTGGCCCAACAATATCAGTTATCTCGTTATCAGGTAATTCAAGGAATATATTTTCTAAATCCTTACAAAGAAAAGTGTCTGTTTTTACTTGATACTTTTGACCAATCTGTGATAATTGCAAATGAATAGATGGCCAAACACCTGCATATTTATCATTAATTGCAAAATAAAATTCTTGAATCGGAGAGATGGATTGCCAATAAGAAAAAATACCACCAATTGTTTCTTCAAGTTTTTCTTGCGTAAATCTTTCTTTGCCAGATAAATCTTCTGGTGCATATACTTGGTAGTATTGACCTGTCGATTTATTGAATCCATCACATTTCCGGTCTCCTTCTCTACCATGCGGTTTTACAGGTTGAAAGCCGTGATCATATGCTTGCATAACTCGGATAAACAAGTCTTCAAATGCCTGCCCACTGCATCTTAAGATTCGGTTCTGAAAAACGACTCTTGCTATTTGATTCTCTTCTCTGGTCATGATTTAGCAAATTTAAGAAATAAATTCAAGATCACATTGAAATCAAATAATCGATCTAATTATCTTGCTTCGGTATCATAAGTATCTTTCCAATATGGAATATAAACTATTAATATACTGTATTACAGAGTTTTACAATCAAAAAAATATTCAGTGTCAAAACACTAAATTACAAATAAATCTCTCTTGTTAACCCAGTTATCAATTAATAAATCCAGTGAGCTTTTGACAATAAAATCTCCCCAAACAGATAGTAAATAAGCTTAAATTGCCAAATTGGGGAAACCAAAATATTTCAGTAAACTGAAAACTACTTGCTGCACGAAGCCTTCCCTTCTGCCATTTTCCGGTTCGATTCAACCATAGCGATCACTTTCAGGAGTTGTTCACCGATGCCAATTTTGTAACCGGAAGAAAACATATAGACATTACCCGAAGAGTCGCAAAGCAATACCAGCGGTAGTTTATCCTTGAGCCCGACGCCGTAAATGGCAGAAATGGCATTCAGCAAATTCCCGTTCTGATCGATTCCAATTTCCATTTTAGAGGGTAGCTTATAGGTTTTCAGCACTCTGGCCTGAGCTACATTTTCGGCTGTCATTGCAAATGCAAACTCCCCACCCCACTTGTCGAAATGATCGACATACGGACCCAGATCGTTTAGAATGTGTTTCGAAGGTTCCTTGTCGGGATCGGGCAATATCATTACCGAATATTTACCGGCAACCAGCGTTGATAAGCTAACAACCTTTCTGTCAGCTATTCTTACAAGACTTAATTGATTCAAATTCAGTTTTCCCGAGGGTTTGAGTTCGCCCGATTGTTTCCGAAGTTCAACAGCCAAAGTGGTTAATTTCCCTTTTTCAATATTGAAGAATGTCATCTGGCTCAGTACCGATCCATCTTCGATGCGGTTACCTGTAATCAGAACGTAATGACCAACTTCCAGCATT
>JAPLDR010000095.1:0-20448 GCA_026391655.1 Bacteroidia bacterium
AAATATTGTAACAGAAATTTAAAGATAAGTTACAAACTCAAAACCACAAACCCCTCGTTATAAACGAGGGGGATTCGAAAAATAATTAATCGTAAGAGTAAGGGTAAAACGGCTTTAACTTGTCTGTATTCGATTACAAACTATTTACTAATGCGATATCTGCTCGTCTTTATAGGCTGCCTGCAGCTATGTGGAATTTGTTTCGCACAAAACCGGGAAAAGGTTACTAAAGCAAATGATTTTTACACGATTACGGGGAAAATTACGGATAAGTCAACGGGTAAACCATTATCAACTGTTTCCATTTATATTACGGGTATCAATAAAGGCGCTGTTTCGGATGCAAATGGCCTGTACCAAATATCACCTGTCAGTCGGGGTTCTTACGAAATAAGATATAGTTTCATCGGGTATAAAGAGGTCACGCGGTATATTCAATTAAGTGCGCCTGCCACATTAAATGTATCGATGGAGGAATCATTTATTGAACTCGAATCGGTCACTGTGAGCCCGGGAATCATTAATATCGCCGCAACAACACCTACAGTGAGTACCTTAAGCTCGAAAGAAATTTTCTTGTCACCCAATTTTGCCAAAGACATTAACCGGACCTTACGCGTAATACCGGGATTTGCGAATAATGATATTTCGGCAAAACCAAGAATCCGTGGCGGGCACTGGAATGAAACAGCTACCTATATTGACAATTTTGAAATCTACGAACCCTATCATTTTGAAGAGGCAGATGGTCTGGCCAGCATCTTTAACACCGATTATGCCCGGGAAATAAAAATATCGACGGGTGGATACCCCGCTAAGTTTACAGATAAAATGTCGGGTATTATTGAGGTAAAGACACCTGATTATGTCTCGAAAAACCAGGTGAGCGCTTCTATTGATTTTCTAAATGCCACCCTGTACGGTAAAATGCGGATTAATGACAAAACCAATCTTCTTTATGGTTTCAGGAGAGGATATTTAGATCTGTTGATGAATACAAGTGATGCAGAAACTAAAATTTCGCCAATCTACTATGATATATGGTGCAAGGTCAACTATCAATTGAATCAGACTAATTTATTGTCGCTGAACTTTCTCAATGCAAAAAATGATTTTCACCTGAAAACGATTAACGATCATAGTCAGAATACTTATTTCCACAATATTAAAAACAATAATTTTGGCTGGCTGAATTGGAAATGGCTGCCGAACAGTAACTATTACGCGCTTACCACAATGGGTTATCAGGATCTGTATGCCAGTTCGGTTAATCACTTTATACAAAGTATTACGCCCGAAAATATCGATAAAAGGTTCGGGCAAATTTTTATTCTGACTCAGAATCATTTATGGAACATCGGTTCGAAACATAGCATGGAATTTGGCTTAGAACTTAAAGAATTTAAAACCTATTACGGATTTAACGAAACCAGGTACGATTTATATAATTCTACTCCCAATAACATAAGGATTGATACGATTAATGTTGATTCACAGATAAATGGGTTTACATTTGCTTCATTTATTCAGGATACCTGGACGATCACTAAAAAAATAGTTATTCTGCCGGGTATCCGAATCTCTAAACAGAGTTATTCGAACGGGTGGAATATTTCTCCGCGTCTGGCAGCAAAAGCTGAAATCATAAAAAACCTGAACCTGAAGATTGCCTATGGTATTTATTATCAACCTGACAATTTCGAAAAACTCAAAAGTTTTGAAGGGCAACAAACACCGCTTGCCATTAGTAGTAAGTGCATTCACTATACCTCGAGTTTGGATTATAGTTTAGTGAATACAAATTTCAAAGTAGATGTTTACTTTAAAGATTACCCCCGATTGTCGGATGATTTCCGCTACGATGTATACTATAGACTTATAAATATTGATAAAGGTTTTGATACAAAGAGCGGAAAATCGAAGGGTATTGAGTTTACCATGCGGCATAAATACGGGAAAGATAATATTCTGACGGTCAGCTATGCATGGGCTAAAAATACCATCCGTAATTCGTTGAATCAGGAAACCAACCGGGATTTTGACCGCAGAAATTCAATTACCATCAATAGCATACAAAATTTACCCAGGAACTGGAGCTTTAGTTTTTTATGGATGTTTTATTCAGGAACGACCTACACCCCTTATAATATCGCGTTTATTGGAAAAACTAACGATGGTCAGGAAATGTTTTTTTACGAAACCCAGATGAAGAATAGTGGCCGGTTACCATCGTTTAATAACTGGGATTTCAGAATTTCGAAAACCTGGTATTATAAAAAAGCTTATATGAATGTTTATTTGAATGTCGTTAATCTTTTCAACCGACAGAATATTACGGGGTATGGATGGTCTTCGTGGCAAAATCCAAGCGGGAAATGGTATGTGTCGAACTACCAAAATTCGCTGAACATTCCACGGTTTATTTCTCCGGGAATTTCGATCACTTTTTAAATTAGGTAATTGTTGCAATTTTTAAATAAAACCAATAAAATGAAAAGCACTCTTAAACAAACAATAAAAAGGATACTTAAAAATGTATGGCTATTCCTTTTTTTGTTGTGTTTTAGTTATTCGTGTGATAATGAGCATTTTCAATTTCTTTCGAAAGAGGTTCCCATTGTGTACATACAGGATCCTTACCGGACACTTCCCGGGTATAAATTCACCGCAAGTACTCAAACCTTAAAGGACATCTATAAAAAAAATGGAGTTCAGTACCCCGATTCTTTTATTAAATATACTGTTTCGTACCATCGTCTGGTTTATACGACAACTTATAAGGGGAAACAAATCAATGCTTCGGGGGCAATTATTATTCCGATCAATCCTGCTAATCCGCCCGCAATTGTAAGCTTTCAGCATGGGACGATGTTTGCAGACCGGGACGCCCCTTCAAAAGCAAGTTCAATTGAGAGTTTTCCTCTATTTAATGAATACATTGTATTTCTCCCCGATTATATTGGATATGATGAGTCAGCTATTTTACATCCCTATTACATTTTTGAACCTTCAGTTATGCCTGTTATCGACATGCTGAAAGCCGGGAAGAAGTATTTAAATGACAATCATATTCCCTACGACCAAAATAAATTATTCCTTTCGGGCCATTCAGAGGGTGGTTATGTCACAGTTGCAGTTCAAAAAGAGTTGGAGACCCATCCTGTGGCCGGACTCAAAATTACTGCTTCGGCTCCAAGTGCCGGCCCTTATGATGTTGGAGCAACCGGAAAACTAATATTTCAGAACAATACTTATCCGTCGCCGGCTTATCTTATTTTAATTTTGTCGGCCTATAATGATTTTTACTGGCAAAGGCCAATCACCGACTTTTTCCAGCAACCCTATGCAAACAATATCCCGAACTTATTAAATGGCAGTTATAATGAAAATGAGATCAATCAAAGACTAACCACCAGTTTTTCGGTATTGATTACCCCAGGTTTTTTAAATGATTACAGAGCTGCGGGTGAAACAGGATTTAAAGAAATGCTAAAATTAAACAGCGTCAATAACTGGGCGCCTAAAACGCCTACGCGGTTATATCATGGAACAGTTGATGACATCGTCCCCTATGAAATTTCGCAAAAGACCTATGAATCGTTTATATCGAATGGTTCTGATCCCTCAATCGTAAAACTTGTTCCGTTAACCGGCATTGGTCATGAATATTTAACTGCCTATCTACTAATACGTGAATGGTTTAAAACGTTTAAATAGATTATTGCTAAAAATGTTACCTTTGGGATAAAAATTGATAAATGGGAATCATTGACGATAAAAGGCCTATAAAAATCGAAATGTTTTACACGCTAACTTGTCCCAATTGCAGGGTTTTGAAACGCATGCTGAATGAAGTTCTGCCACAGTTTGGAGATAAGTTTGAGTTTAGGAAAAGTTTGGCCAACTCACCAATGGGGATGATCAGAACCATGAAATTAGGTATTCATGCTGTTCCGACGCTTCTGATTGATAATAAAATAGTTTTCAAAAGTGTGCCGACAAAAGAAGAATTGGTTTATAAATTAGGCAGTTATTAATCATTAAAAAATAAGAAAATGGAAGCAAAGAAAAAATTGAGATGTCCGATTGGAGTACCCGCCGGAATTATCGCAGCACTGATTGGTTTGACCGGAGTAGTATTAAACATCATCACCTTCAACTGGTTTCAACTGATGATTTCGTTTGCATTATTGTTGCTGGCGATGCCTTTTGTTCGTATCACAATGATGATACATTCGGCAAATGACCGGTTAGACGAATTGGAAAGCAAACCGGGGAAAGAGGCTTAAGGTCTGTTTCGAAAAAGAGTTGGTAAGCAGGGGAGAGAATATAAGATCAGAGACACCAGAATAATCAGATGTAAGTAACACTAAAAAAACCCTTATTATGCAACGGCGAATCCTTTTAAAAAATGCCGCAATAGCCGGTGGCGTGTTGGCCATCTCGCCACTACTTGGTAATTGTACGACACCCGAGGTCTATAATTTTCCGCTTGTGGATATGCATGTTCATACAACGGATAAGTTTACCATTGATAATATCATGGAGATTGCCAAAAGCAGGAACGTTCGGTTTGGCATTGTGGAGCATCCTGCCCAGTGGGCAATAAGGAATGATTCCGACCTGAAGAATTACATCGATAAACTCCGTCCTTATCCTGTTTACATCGGTTTACAACCCATCAACCTGGGATGGTCGAAGGAATTTTCTCCTGAACTTTTGGCGCAGGTCGATTATATACTGATGGACCCGCAAAGGGTTCCAATGGGGAACGGCGAAACCTTGAGTATCTGGCAATTTGATACCTATGTGGAAGATACGGAAATATTTATGGAGCGGTACATGGCCTATACCATGGAGATACTGAACAACGAACCCATTAATATATTTGGCTGGCCCCTCTTTCTGCCCGTATGTATAGCCCGTGATTACTATACCTTATGGACACAGGAGCGTATGCAGCAGATAATTACGGCTGCAAAGAAAAGAAATATTGCCATCGAGATCAACGATATGGCGCACACACCACATGAGAAATTTATACTAATGGCAAAGGAACAGGGTTTGAAATTTACCTTTGGCTCCGATTCCCGAAATCAGAATGCAGGACGACTATCGTATTGCAAGGTGGTTGCAAAAAAATGCAACCTTACCAAAGAGGATTTCTATGTCCCACGATCCCATACTTTTGCAACTGGTTAGCTATCAGTCGTTTGTAACGATAAATACATCAAAACCTAAAATCAAAAATGCCACAAAGTCACGAAGACACCATCCGTCAGCTGACGGACACAAAGAATAATATCTGAAAAATATTCATAGTGTAACTTTGTGCCTTAGAGCCTTAGTGGCAGAAAAAGGTTTGCAAACAATATCAAATCCCTTTGATAATTTGTACTGTGAAACCATTATTTTTACATTTTATATTTGACATTTGTCAGAGCTAATCACAGAAACTTGATGGATAAGTATGATTCTATCAGGCAAAAAAAGGAGTTGCACAAGCTTAAAAAGGTACAAACAACATTTTATAGAAAATTATGACACCCTTGACACAAGAACAAATAAAGGAAATTGCTGAACAATTAGACTGTGGATTCAGGTGTTTTTGGAACAAACACGATGGTGAACTTTTGTTTATTCCAGACACAATGAAACATCCTGACATGGACACTGAAGCGTGGTCAGATGAAATGGAAAAGCTGGATGATAATTTTTTTGACTATAAAGAGATTGACCAATTAGAATCAAGTGATTCATTTGAAATAATGGCAGACTTTGTTGAGACTTTATCAGATTCAAACAATCTTAAAAACAAACTCATAGACGCATTAAACAGGGGAAGACCATTCAGAGGATTCAAATTTGTGATTGACAATTCTGGTGAATACAGACAAAAATGGTTTGACTTTAAAAACATGAAAATGCAAAAGTGGGTAATAGACAGATTTAACGAAATTATTAACCTTGAAGAATAGAAAGCCTGTTCAGAACAACAATACGTCTGGCTTCATTAAATTTCGCAGTTAATTAAACCTACATCATGAGTAAACCGGGGAAAGCATATTTAATACTGATCGGATTGTTTTTAATAACCCGATGTGGCAATCATATTCCGGATTTCGAGCGGACGAAACTGAAAATTAATGGACAAAAATTTGAAATATTAACTGCAAATGAATTATTTGAGAATTATCTAAAAGACCATAATCGCTTCAGGGACAATAATACAGCATCAGATAAACTGATTTTTAACCCACTTGCTAAAGAGATACTTGATGGCGCAGAAGCTCCTTTCATGTTCAATTCAGTAAAAGTACCTTATGAACCAAACGATTTACTTCGGAAACAAATAAAACTATTAAAATCGGAGGATATTATTGGAATTATTAAACAAGCACTCTATTCAATTACAAAATCAATTCCAGGACCCGACACAAAGATTATAATATTGCCGGCAAGTTCATTTATGCGGACTTACTTCGATAAATATCATATTCCGGGATATGGTGTTGCAATTGGTAGTGGTAAAATTATTATTGCTCTGGACCCAACCGCTGATAACTGGAAAACGTTTTTATCCTATGGTATTGCTCATGAATATCATCACAGCACCTGGATTTCGAGGAATTGGGTTTCATCAGATTTTAGTGTCATTGAATATTTAGTTTTTGAAGGCAGAGCTGATGCTTTTGCCAAAAGTATAAATGATGGCATTGAAGTACCTGCTGCCAAATATTTAACAAACGACCAGGAGACGCTTGTTTGGAATCTGATTAAACCGGATTTATTTGAGAAGGGTCATGAAAGGATTAATAAGGTAATGTTTGGCAATGATGATATTCCGTTTGGCAGCGGATATACTATTGGATATCATATTGTATCTTCTTTCAAATTAAACAATCCGGCCATTTCGGATTTTGCCATGATTGATATGGAACCAAAGAAAATTCTTGAATTAAGTGGATATGAAAGACATCAAAACAACAAACCCCTTTCCGAATAAACAGTATACTGAATCTTCGGGATTGCAAACGATTGGGAATAGCAACTAATTATGAACGAGCATTTCATTACAATTGTACTATGAATATTTAAGAATTAATGACCATGCAAATAAGCAGATATTCCTTATATATAATATTAGTAATCTATTCATTATCAGGTTGTAAAAAAGATAATGAACCCATATCTTCTTTTTTCCTTTTTCCGGCTGGTCGTTCTTTTTTAGGCACAAGTGAGATAAAAGTTTCAATTAATGATATCGAATATAAACCGGATACTATTTTTGATAGCTGTGGTAGTTATTGGTTAAAAATCCAAAAGGTGGATTTACCAAAAAGTGGCAGGATTTGTATCCAATATACAAGAAAGAAAGGAGAGTTGTTTTTCTTTAAAGAAACAGCTGTGGACAGGCAAAAATGGATAACTGAGTCATCTTATATTGATTGCAATAATATTGCGCTTAAAGCGAAGGCAATTGAATTGACAAAAGATTATCAAAACAATATAGATAAGGCAAAACAAATACATCATTTTTTAATATATCATCTGATATTAAAGAATTATCAGGATTCATTTCTTGAAAAAGCTTCACGTACATTAGAATTAGGATATGGAACATGTATGAATTTCTCAAGATTATATGTTGCCTTGTGCAGAGCCGCCAATATTCCGGCCCGTACCATTTGGGGAATTGTGTATGACCATGATGGTGGTACCATTTATGATTATCATCACCAATGGGCAGAAGTATTGGATGACAATGGATATTGGCATCCTGCTGATTTTAACTATACAACAGATTTTGATTTAAACGATATAAGATATTTAGACTTAATATACGCGGCTGAAGAAAATACGGTCATTAAAAACAGATCATCTGAAGAAATTATATTGGGAAATGTAAAATATTTCAATAATTATCCTGCAACTTTAACAGGAAGGCTTGGTTTTGAGTTGGTTGCCGATAAACGGCCGGATTATATGACAATTAAATATGTCTATGAGTTTTGAAGTTATTGTTGTCAGTCGTTTGTAAAGATATCAGAGACTCTCAAGATTTTCAAAACCTTGAGAGTCAGGTTATTTTGGTAAACCTTATCACCGGAATTAAAATCCGGCGCTACAACACAAGTCGTTCCGTTGGAACTTTTATTTTATGAGCACTAATTTTAGCTGCATTGCCCAAGTATAACCCAGATGATTACAAAAACAACAATAGTGTATAATCTTCTGAAGGGATGTATTACACAATTTCAATAAAGATTTACATCATTCACACATTTCATACGACTTTAGTTATCAGTCGCAATGGAAATTATTCCGTCCAGACTTAATAAAACCTGATAATAATTCATATTTTTACGCAGATCATTTAGTTAATCGGTAAAACAAAATCAAATTTAGAAAATATGAAAAAAGTACTTTATCTGTTATTGGTTGCTGCAATTATTTCCTCGTGTAATTCGAAACCTGAGGCACCTCATTATGTGATTAAAGGTAAGTTAATTGGTGCCGATAGTATTACTTTTATTCTTCAGAAAAGAGAGACCGGGAAATTTGTCAGGCTTGACTCTGCTTTAGTGGTAAAAGGTGAGTTTAAAATTGAAGGTGGATCAGTAAAATATCCCGACAAAGTTTACCTGTTCCAGAAAAACAAAAAAGGAGGCCTGGCATTTTACCTTGAGAATGCAGATATAACAATAACCGGGTCTATTGATTCACTGGCCAATGCAAAAGTTACAGGTTCAAATACACAGGATGAGTTTATGGCCTACCAGGATTCATTAAAACCTTTTGATAAGAGGATTGCAAAACTGGAAGAAGAATACGAGGCAATCAAAAAAACAGGAGATAAAGCAAAAATTGATGAGTTTGAAAAGAGTAATGTTTCGAACTTTGACAAGATAGATGATGAACAGAAATTATATAACAAGAAGTATATATCGAATCATTCTAAATCATTCATTACGCCTTCTATCTTAATCAATTTAAGTTACGAACTTGATGCTGCTGAAATTGAGGCCGTCATCAGTACAATGGATACAACCGTTACGAAAGTAACTGTAATTAAAGATCTTCAGGCAAGAGTTGCTGTCATGAAAACAGTCGCTATCGGTCAAAAAGCCCCTGATTTCACTCAGAATGATGTTAACGACAAACCTACTTCTCTCTCCTCAAAAATTGGCAAATCAAAGCTGCTGCTTATCGATTTCTGGGCTTCGTGGTGTGGCCCGTGTCGCGCTGAGAATCCGAATGTTGTGAAGGTTTACAACGAATTTAAAAATAAGGGATTTGATGTTTTTGGTGTTTCATTGGATCGGAAAAAAGAAGACTGGCTTAAGGCTATAGAGAACGATAGACTAACCTGGACACATGTTTCAGACCTAAAGTTCTGGAATAATGAAGCTGCAAAATTATACGCAGTAAATTCAATTCCTGCCAATTTCCTTCTCGACGAAAAAGGTATCATCATAGGCAGAAACCTCAGGGGTGAGGCGCTCGCAAATAAAGTAAAAGAGGTTCTTGGCGGAAAGTAAGATTTTACACGATTCTTCATCGATTGCACTACCCGTCCCTGTTTGCCCCTGCCTGCCCCGATTTTTCGGGGGAATCGGGGAGGAGTTAGTTGTTAGTTGATGGCGACCTTTGTTATTTTGTAAATAGTAATTTTTCACCTTGTCATTGGTGAGAAATGGTAATATATAAAATAAAGTAGCTGGAGGAAATAAAATATGGAAACAAGTGATTTAAAATTCAGTACATTCTTTTGGAGGGTGACATCATCTCATATGATTACTTATTTTATAATGGGAGCAATCGCTGCATCTGTTCTCAATTATAAAGAAATGTTTGAAAATCCCCCCTTTTCCTATTTGATGAAACCGATTGATTCTCCATGGGTAGCTATCGGACCAATTTTGCAGGTATTCAGGGGATTAGTTTTCTCAGTGGCACTTTGGTTTTTCAGGGATATCATACTTTTTAAAAAATACGGATGGTTAAAGTTATGGGGTTTGATTGTTGGATTATCAATTTTATCAACAACCGGTCCAACTCCGGGTTCAATTGAAGGATTGATTTATACTAAAATTCCGGTACTATCTCAATTGAAAGGATATATAGAAGTTTTACCGCAGACTTTGTTTTTCTCATTGCTTGTTTTTTTCTGGTATGAAAAACCAAAAAAGCTCTGGAATGTATTATCGGTTATTTTAGTTTCAATTATGGTTATTTTATGCACTATGGGTTTGATTGTTTCAAACAATAATTGATATTTATCGAAATAAAGGAATGCTCCAAAACGTAAATAGCAGCGGAGCGTGAGAAGAAAAAAGAATGTAATTTATTGATCTATAGATAAAAAAGATCTGCAATATAAAACTGAATAAAAAACGTTCTATGAAAACACTTGTACTTTTAATTTTGTTAATGGTCATTCTTTTTCACGAAAATAGTTTTTCACAAAATTTAAACTCAATACCACCAGGTAATAATGCATCAAAGAATCCGGTTGGCCAATATTTTGGACTAAAACCACCTGGATCAGCTCCGGAAGTATTTGCACCTGAAATACCCTTCTTTACGACACGAAAGGTAAATAGTATATTATATTCTCCTGATGGAAAATATTTCTACATAGTGGCAAATGACTCTTTATTTTATATGAAATCTATAAATGGACTTTGGACAACGCCAGAGATTGTTTTTGGGGATTTTAAGAAAATTTCAGGCTTTAGTATTTCACCGGATGGAAATACTATGTTGTTAACGATCAATGGTGACGTTATGTCATGCAAAAGAGAAGGGAACAATTGGTCATTGCCTGAAAAGTTACATGAACAGGTAAGTTCAGAAAAATATGAATGTGGCAATTCGATGGCTATGGATCATTCAATATACTACGCATCCCAACGAAATGGTACAAAAGGCAATTGTGATATTTTTTATTCAAAGTTTAAGGATGGTAAATATGAAACACCCATTAACCTTGAAAAATTTAATACGAATGGCAGCGAATGTGGTGTATACATCTCGCCTAAAGATGAATTCATTATTTTTACAGGTTTCGACAATAGAGAAGGCGGATATGGCAGCACCGATTTATATATTAGTTTTACGTTAAAGGATGGATCATGGTCAGCACCTCAAAGTATGGGATCTCAGATAAATACAAAAGATGCTGAATGGCCTTTATCAATCTCACCGGATGGAAGGTATTTTTTCTTTAACAGATATCACATCGCAAGCAAAATTTCTGAAACTTATTGGGTGGATAGTAAGATTATCAGTGAATTAAACAAGCAAATAAAAAATTAGCACCACAGATTACACAGATTTTCACAGAATTAGCAGATAATGTAATTTTTCAATCTGTGTTCATCTGAGTAATCTGTGGTAGAAACAATTATATGAATCTCATCTTCCGGGCGTGGCAGGGTAACAGATTGCCAAATCAGAATGTAACATTTTAAGGTTCTCATTACTTAAATACCGGATGATTGCAATATACTTATCAGAGGTTTTTTCTCTTTAACAGGATAAAAATAAAAACACTATTTTGGACCTGATGGCAAAAAAGTGCTGCAAAATTTATAAGTGAATATGAAAAAGTTAATTGCATACCAGATTGATTCGTTTACAAAAGAAAAATTTAAAGGAAATCCTGCTGGGGTTGTCATTAATGCCGACGGGCTAAGTGATGAGCAGATGCAGGCCATAGCAAGAGAGCTAAACAACTCCGAGACCGCTTTTCTTTTCTCACCTGATGATAATGATTGTGACGGAGTAATACGGTATTTCACGCCAAAGTCAGAAGTTCCTGTCTGTGGGCATGCTACAATTGCTGCTATGTATGCAAAGGCGCTTGAATATAATTTGGATTCATGTATTTTAAAAATTAAAACACGGATTGGCGTTCTTCCATTTGAAATAATTAAAGAAAACGGAGACTATCAGGTAATAATGACCCAGGGAAAATTTGAATCAGGACCTACATTTGATAAAAACACAACTAAGAAATTGAATGCTGCATTAGGACTTGATTATTCTGACCTTGACGAAAAATGCCCGATTCAGATAGCTTCAACGGGACATTCAAAAGTTATGATTGGGATAAAAAGCCGGGAAAGGCTGAACAGTTTAACCCCGGATTTTAACGATTTAATTGATTTGAGTAAACAAATTAGCTGCAATGGATTCTTTGTCTTTACATTTGATTCTGATGACCCGGAAGTATTGACCTACGGCAGAATGTTTGCTCCGGCAATCGGAATAAATGAAGACCCTGTTACTGGTAATGCAAATGGACCATTAGGTGGATATTTAATACAAAACAGGATAGTTGATTACGAGGGTAGCACATTCGAATTCAACGGAAGGCAGGGCGAAAAAATAGAAAGGCCTGGAACTGTAAACGTCAGGGTCAAAATATATAATGGTATTCCTTCATCAATTCAAATCAAAGGCGATGCAATTGTAATATTTAAAACTGAAATAATATTAATGTAATTTGTTACCTTTGGTCATGTCAGAATAGAATTGCATACAGCTTCAGGTTGTCCTTACATTCTGCAATGATAGTCTAAGAATGAAATAGGGAATAGAGAGAATAAAATGGATAATAAAAACGATGAATTTTCATATGTGCATCATATCTGGACAAAAGATATTCAGTTTTATGGTAATACAAATCCAATCAGATTAATTGAAAAATATGGGTCGCCACTCTATGTTTACAATGAGACGATACTCAGAAAACGATGTGGCGAATTAAAAAAATTGGTTTCGTATCCAAATTTAAGAGTTAATTACTCCGCAAAAGCAAACACAAATTTATCTATTCTTAAAATCGTTCATGATGAGGGGTTATTGATTGATGCCATGTCGCCCGGCGAAATATTTATTGAATTGAAGGCAGGATTCAAACCCGAAGAGATTCTTTTTATTAGCAATAATGTATCTGATGATGAGATGTTGTTCGCTATAGATGCCGGAATTCTTATTAGTGTGGATTCCCTTTCACAACTTGAAAAATACGGGAGATTAAACAAAGGGGGTAAAGTTGCAGTACGCATTAATCCGGGAGTTGGCGCAGGACATCACGAAAAGGTCATTACGGGAGGAAAGAACACTAAATTTGGTGTTAACCCCGGTTTAATCAGTGAATTGAAATCAATATTGTCGTTATATAAACTGAAGCTTGCGGGAATAAACCAGCATATTGGCTCATTATTTATGAATCCCGATGCCTATATCGAAGCGGCAACTTTTCTCCTTTCATTTGCTGAAAATTTTCCCGAAATTAAATTTGTTGATCTGGGTGGCGGTTTTGGAATTCCATATCATAAAGAAAATGGGGAGCTTCCTTTAGACTTAAAAACTCTTGGGGGGCGTTTACAGAAAGTTATTGATAATTGGGTAAATCGGAATGGCCGGCAAATAGTCATAAAAATAGAGCCAGGCAGATTTACTGTTGCAGAATGTGGTATTTTACTGGGACAGGTTCATACAATAAAAGAAAACGGGGCGAAGAAATATATCGGGACAGACATCGGATTTAATGTACTTATCCGGCCTGCATTGTATGATGCTCATCACGACATTGAAATTTATAGCAGGATCAAAAGGGAGTCATTTAAAAATGAATCGGTTACAATAGTTGGTAATATTTGTGAAACAGGAGATATTATTGCAAAAGACCGAAATCTACCTGTAATCGAAGAAGGTGATATTTTGGGAATTTTAGATTCCGGCGCTTATGGCATGGTGATGAGTTCGAATTATAATTGTCGCTTACGACCTGCAGAGGTTCTTATTACATCAGTCGGAGAAGATGTTTTGATCAGAAAAAGAGAAGAAATAAAAGACCTTCTTCTTCAATTTCCCGACAAAACTTATTTATAAAATGAAGTTGACCCCAATGCAAATTGTGGCCAGGCAAAAAGGACATTCACCAAAAATAAAACACAGAAATTAAAATATATAAAATGAAAAAAGGAAATAATCTGATCAGAGTTTTTACGGGTACCGAAATTAATGCAGATCTTCTTAAGGATCAGTTAGAGGAAATCGGAATAGCGGCATTAGTTAAAAATGACTACCAATCAGGAATCTCTGTCGGATTTGTAGGAGGGACTCCTTCATCAATTGATGTGTATATCCAGGAATCGGACCTAAAGGAAGCAGAACCAATAATTAATGAGTTTAATCTGATCAATAACTAAATAACCGACGGAACAAAATTTATTAATCATTTTGTAATTATGATTTTTTTCATTCCCTTTGGTAGTAGATTAAGCCATTTAAATAAGACCCATCGACGATGATAAGCAAGGACCGAAAAAGCACAATTTTTTTTAAACTACTGAGTTTTATTTTTTTAAATTGCAGTATTTCAGTGGCTTTTTCGCAGGAAATAGGGGACCCGATTATTCGCAACTATCCGCAAAAAGAATACAACAATGCTCCAGTCATTTTTAGTGCCATACAGGATAACAGAGGCATTATGTACTTTGCAGTAGAAGGCGGGGTGATGGAATTTGATGGAATAAACTGGCGAAATATTCCATTCGGAAAAGAAACCTACACTTACGATCTGGCCATGGATAAAAATGGAAAAATCTATGTGGGAGCAATTGATGAGTTCGGATATTTGGAAACCGACAAGAAAGGAAATACAAATTATAAAAGTTTAACTCACCTGAAAAGCGATACGACGTTAAAAATAGGCACCGTCTGGTCGGTAAAACTTACTTCCAGATATGTCTATTTTCAAACTTTAGATGCTATCTATCAATACAGTCCTGTTGACAATAAAATTAAAATTTTCAGACCGGATACGAATGGCAAATTCATCGGTGACTTTGTATTTAAGGATACCTACTATATCCGGCAGATTGCAAAAGGGTTAATGAAGATATTAGCGGGTTTAATTCAGCTTTAGATTTCAATGACTCAACCATATTAATCCCTACCCGATCAAAAGGTTTGTACTTGTGTCAACCCGATAAAGATGAAATACTACAGCCATTTACGATTACAAATAATGATTTTGTAACCGACAATGATATCTATAAGGCGACTGAAATTCAACATCAATACTATATTTTAAACTCATTCAAAAAAGGTGCTTTATTAATCGATAAAAGCGGGAAAGCTTTACAGCAATATCAGGCGGGTAATCACCTGCAAACGAATACCGTATATAGGGCTACTGCTGATGCAAGCCAGAACATCTGGTTATGTTTGTCGAATGGTATCAGCAAGACCGAACCTGGCCAGGATTTAAGTTATTGGGATAAAAATGCGGGGTTAAATGGTAACGTAGTAAGCGTAATCCGCTATAATGGTACTGTTTATATCGCAACAGGTACGAAAATTTATTTTATTGATCGCAATAATAAAATTCAGGAAGTTAAAAATATACCGGTTAGTCAGAATTGGTGTTTTTTAGAGAATAAAAATTCTAAATCATTATTAGCGGGAAGTTCACTGGGAGTTTATGAAATAAAAGGTGATGATGCTGTAAATTTATACCAGGGAAGTCATGCACATCAAATCTATCAATCTGTCAAGAATCCGCAACGGATCTACTCGACTGATTTTGATTTATTTGTTTCATTAAAATACGAAAATAACAAATGGGCAACTGAAGGTAAATGGGAAGGAGTAAAAGACGATGTTCGCGGAATAACAGAAGACGATAAAGGCGAGATCTGGCTCAGTACATTCAGTAATGGAATAATTAGGGTTACTCCAGATAATGAAAACATTACAAAGCCCTTAAAAGTAAAGTATTATAATAAAAAAGATGGTATAAAATCATTATTCAATATTTTACCCTTTAAATTTAAAAACAAAATAATCTGGGGCACTCCCGAAGGAATAATAACCTATGATTCCAAGACCGACAGATTTGAACCTTTCTGTGAATTTGGTGAACAATTCTGCAATGATAGTTTAACTGGTGTGCATTACATGAGTGAAGGGACGGATGGTAAAATATGGATTTTCAAAACAGGAAAGAGAGAACCAGGTATTGGCTATTTACAGCCAGACAATAAAGGTGGATATAATTGGATATATGCTCCATTTTGCAGGATACCTTCCATGTTGTTGCTGGCATTTTATATTGAACCTTCGGGCGTCGCATGGTTTGGTGGCAGCGAAGGATTATACCGGTACGACATCAATAAAGACACAAAAAACTATACCCAAAAATTCAATTGTCTGATTCGCAAAATAACAATCGGACCTGATAGTATGCTGTATGGTGGAAATGCGTCAGTTTTGCCTGATTTTAAAAATGAATCAAATTTAAAGTACAAATATAATTCATTGAAATTTGAATTTGCAGCTCCTTTTTTCGACCATGAAGAACTGACTTTATATAGTTACCAATTGGAAGGTTTTGATGAAAACTGGTCGGCATGGAGCCGGCAAACCGCAAAAGAATACACAAATTTGAGTGAAGGAACTTATACTTTCAAAGTAAAGGCCAGAAATATTTATGATGTAGAAAGTGAAATTGGCGCTTATCAAATTAAAATACTTCCACCGTGGCAGCGTACCTGGTATGCTTTCATTTTATATCTGATCCTCTTCATTCTACTCATTTATTTGATTATCAAATTCTACACGAGACGATTGGTAAAACAAAAAGAACATTTGGAAGAAGTAGTAAAAGAACGTACTGCAGTTGTGATTCTTCAAAAAGAAGAGATTTTTGAACAGGCTGAACAACTAAAAGCAACTAATGAAAAATTAGTAGAACTCGACCAATTTAAGGAAGGTATGACCGGAATGATTGTACACGATTTAAAGAATCCATTGAATGCAATGCTTGGAGTTACCAATAATGATGAGACAAAGCAAGCCGCAAAGCAGATGCTTAATATGGTTTTAAATATTCTTGATGTTCAAAAACTCGAAGATGCTCAAATGAAAATTCAGTCTGTTGATTTTCCTTTGAATTCGTGCCTGTTAGATGCTTTACAACAGGTTAGCTTGCTTTATGAGCGAAAATCAATTTTCATCGACAATTTAATTTCGAACGACATTGTTGTGAAAGGTGATATAGAAATCATCCAACGTGTTTTTATTAATTTGCTTACCAATGCAATAAAATACACACCGAATAACGGAAAAATTAGCATAGCTGCTAAAACCCAGACTGCGTTTGAATCGCTGTCAGGGTTTATTCAGGTCGAAGTTTCCGATACCGGGCAGGGAATTCCAAAGGACAAGTTAAATTCGGTGTTCGATAAATTTGTCCAGGTGGAAGCCAAAAATTCGGGTGGAGTCAGGTCAACCGGACTTGGATTAACTTTTTGTAAATTGGCAGTCGAAGAACATGGTGGACAAATTGGCGTTGAATCGGAAATGAATATCGGTACAACTTTTTGGTTCTCATTGCCAAAATCTGAAATAGAAATTTCAACTTTCGATCAGTTAAACAAAAGTGGTAATGAAAATTTGCCTGAAAAGGTTCAATTCAATGAAGAAGAAAAGAAATATTTGTTGCCAATTATTAATAAATTGAGTCAATTCTCGGTTTATGAATTTTCTGATGTGAGAAAAATTCTGCAAAAAATGGATTCCCTGGATAATCCCAGGATTGAAACATGGAAAAACTCCGTTATGAATGCGATGAAAGCATGTAACGAAGAAAAATATATTGAATTACTTACTATATAATTTTCAAACCCATAAACATGTATAACGCTGTGATTTTAATAGTTGACGACGAGCAGACTTATTTGGATGCAATAGCCGAAACGCTTAACGAAAAAAATTTCAAGATAGTGCAGGCTCTCAATGGAAAAATGGGTTGCATGGTGGCTGAAAAGTTTATTCCTGACATCATTATTGTTGATTGGGAAATGCCCGAAATGAACGGCATTGAGATGATTGCAGAATTGAAAAAGAATGATCGTACAAAAGATATTCCGGTAATTATGTGTACCGGAATTATGACGTCATCAAAAAACCTGGATACTGCTTTAAATGCAGGAGCTATTGATTATATCCGCAAACCTGTCGATCCAATCGAAATAACAGCTCGTATTAATTCGGCCCTGAAAATAGCAAACGCTTATAAGGAGATAAAAAGCAGAAAAGAACAAATTGAAGAACAAAAGCTTGATATAGAACAGAAAAATAAAGAGCTTGTTGAACTCAATGCTACTAAAGATAAATTGTTCTCAATCATCGGACATGATTTGCGGGGACCTATAGGAGGTTTTAAATCATTTATTGAATTCATGATTTCAAGTTGTGATTTAACAGATACAGAAGAAATTACAAAATTATTGATTTTGATGCAAAAATCGGCTGGTTCAACTTACGAATTACTTGAAAACCTTTTAATCTGGGCAAAAAGCCAACAAAATGAAATAGTTTTTGCCCCGAAAAAGATAATATTAAAAGAATTAGTACTAGATACAATCCAATTATTTAACCATTTATTACAAGACAAACAAATTGAAATTATTGACAATATCCCTCTTGATTTTTCTGTTTTAGCAGATAAAAATATGTTAGAGACTGTCTTGCGTAACTTGATTTCAAATTCCATAAAATTCACACCACGCCGGAAAAATATTTATATTTTAGTTGACAAAAACGCGACTGAATATGTAATAACAGTTAAAGACGAAGGTATTGGAATAAAACCCGATGATATTTCAAAACTTTTTAAGAAAAACGAACATTTTACTACTTATGGAACAAACAATGAAAAAGGCAGCGGGTTAGGCCTTATGTTATGCAAAGATTTGGTTGAAAGACATAATGAAAGAATTTGGGTGGTAAGTGAAGTGGGGAAAGGCAGTGAATTTAAATTTACAATGCCCTTATGCCAGGATTGAAAAGTTTAGCGTAATTCATATTTAGCCTAAACAAACAATTATGAAAATATCAATAGTAATATGCAGCAGCTATTTCACAAAAACTTCAAGGTTCAAATGGACTGGAATTAACTATAAAGCTTATTGAAAAGGATTTGAAAAAATAAACCCGACTATGAAACACCGTAAAAAGAATATTAGAAATGGTATATTAATAGTTCTCATAGTATTTTTTGTTTATCTATTCTTATTTGGCCGATTATTCCCTTTTTCTCCATTGATTATTGGATTTGAGAAAAAAGAATATAGGAATGCAATAATTTACTATCATAAGACAGATAGTGTACATGAATTTTCTTCAATCGACACAATAATTGAAACTGTTGAAAAATTTCATAGACTGAAATTCAAAAAGAAAGTACAAATATTTTTGACAGCGTCGGATAAGGAGTATAAACGATTTACAGGAACAACAGCAAGGTTTGTAACCCAGCCTCTTGAAGGAAGGATTTTCGTTTCCTATCGTGCTAAGACTGAATACAGAAATAAAAAAATTCAATTTGATACTTACATAAAACATGAATTGTCACATTCAGTTCTATATCAAAACATGTCATTAATCCGTTCATTGAGTTATCCTGCATGGTTTATGGAGGGAATTGCAATGTATTCAGCAAAACAAGTCGGAACTGATGGTTATTATAGTTATGACCAGACTAAAGAGAAAATCGGGGAAGGTTATTTTGTTGAGCCGAATGATTGGGGTACAATAATTTCCTCAAAAGGGGAAAGTGTAATTAACTGTAAACTCGAAAATAAATATTGGTTTATATATTCCGAATTTGCATTAATAGTAAATGACCTGATAATTCAGGGTGGAGAGGACAAATTTATTGACTTTTTAAAAGGTACTTTAAATAAAAAGGATTTTGATCTGTTGTTCAAAAATACATATGAACGAAGTTTTGAAGTCTATATTTCAGATGTTAAAAATGCCGCTAACAAAACATTATAAAACATAGTTGGGGCAATTTTAATCAAAGCTGGTTGTACCATTATAAGAAATCGCTAAGAATGCCGTTACGGTTCATATTGCCGAATGTTCTGTTTCATTTTAAAGATCTGAAAATGAATATATTTTTAAGATGGCTTAAAGCCTCATGGATAAAAATTGCTATAGTCTTTTTTATTATGCTATGGTTATATGCATATGGATGCCCAAAGTTGTCTCTTTATTTACAATCCAGGTTTTTATCAACATCGCAAAATGGAATTGAAACTCCTGAGACATATGAAATTGCTTATGAAAGGGTAAAGATAAAAAGTGGCAATCGTTTTTTAGACGGCTACCTTGTCATCGCTCCTTCCGGGAAACAAACACAAGATGCCGTATTGATCTTTCATGGGTCTGACGAAACCATATCTTGCTGGGCAAAAGTGCAAAAAATCCTATACGACAATGGTATATCCTCATTAGTGTTTGATTATTCGGGATTTGGAAATAGTTCTCATCCCGGATCGATAAAAAATCTGAATAATGATGCCATAGCTGTTTATGATTATTCCGTTTAGAGATTTAAAAACAACAAATTATATA
>JAPLDR010000095.1:20484-24591 GCA_026391655.1 Bacteroidia bacterium
TTTTAGGATTTTCATTGGGAAATGCTCCAATGCTTGCTTCGATTCGTGATTTTAAACCTGCCCCATCCGGGGTAATAGTAGGAAGTGCTTTTTCTTCACTAAGAGAATTGGGAAAATATTCCGGTAAAACAAATAGTTTTTTCAAAGCTTTAGTAAATGTAATTCCTGATGTATGGAATAACACAAAAGCAATTAAAGAAAATATGGCTCCATTACTTGTCCTGCATAGTGATAGTGACGCTTCAAATCCGTTGTTTATGGGTCAAAAGATATTTTCTTATGCAAATAATCCAAAGAAGTTTGTGTTATTGCACGGATTGAAACATAACGCCCCGATAAGCGATTCCTGTCAAACATGGTGGGCACCAGTAATTAGATTTATTGAGAATGGTAATAATTTGGATTTCAAATAATTCACTATTAAAAAGCGAAAAATACACTGTACGTACATTATGTGACACTTAAAGAAAAAACTTTTATGAAGAATAAATATATAAGGATTATCATTTTACATGTTGTCTTTGTTGCTTTTATGTTGTTGAACCGAAACTTATTGGTGAGAGATATCATCGAATTATACCTGGTGATTTTTCTGATGAGTTTCATTTTTGCCAACTTGTTTTATTTATTCAAAAAGAGAATTCCTTATATTCAATACATTAAAAATGAGTTAACTAAAACCTCTATTGTGCAAATAGTCGTTTTTGTATTAATCATTTATTCTACGCAAACAAGGTATATTACCAGAGATCGTGCCATCAGCGACCTTGATTTTCTGGTGCAAAAGCTTGAAAGCATCCATCCCGATATCTACCATTGTGTATCTAAAGATTCCTTCGCGGATATTCTGGATGACTATAAAAACAACATCCCTGATAAAATTTCGGAGTTGGAATTTTATAAAGGTTGTTCAAGACTGACTTCCCTTTTTAAAGATGGTCACACCAAACCAATGCCGGATTTATTGAATCATCGCATGCAATTGGCGATTCGGGCTATTTTCCCCTACAGGATTAGAATTGTTGATGAGAAGATTTTTGTAATCGATAATTTAGGGTGGTTAGGAAGAATTCCGGATGGTTCCGAAATAGTCGGAATAAATGGTAAAAGTGCCGGTGAGTTCATCAATGAAATGAGCCAGCTAATCAGTTATGAGAATATTGCCTGGAGGAATAAACTGATTGTCGACCCCTTCACAATCGGGATGTGGAATAATTACAGATCCTACAGGATAGCGTACAAAAGGTCAGGTAGCAATGAGGTTTCTCATGTCAATTCATCAGGAGGTATTTTTTCGAAAATGTACATTTCATTTTATTCAAAAAATACATCTGAGGAATTATTATTCAGGGTACTTCCCGGCAATATCGGATACATCGGATTTTGTGGATGTAACGATTTAAAAGGCTTTAAAAGTTTTTATGAGCGAACCTTCAAAGAGATCAAAGAAAAAAATATCAAGAACCTGATTATTGATATCCGGAATAACGGTGGGGGACATTCGGTTATTGGTGCCGAGTTGATGCAATATTTATTTCATAAGCCTTTCAAAGAAACTGATTCAATAGCATTTAAAATCAGTAAGGATATTTCAGAAACAGGTAAAATGGATTTTTACATTAAACCTGATGAACGGGTTATTGGTAAACTGTTTTCAAAACAAACAAAAGATCCATACTTACCACGAGAAAATCCTTTGCGATTTTCGGGGAAAAGTTTCTTATTAATCGGTAATGGAACATTTTCGGCGGCGGTCATGTTTGCATCTTCTTTTAAGTGTTTTGGCGATGGAACGATTATAGGAGAAGAGACCGGCGGAATAACGGTTGGTTCCGGAGACGCGCACTTTTTTTATTTGCCAAACTCAAAAATGAAAATCATGGTCTCGTGGAAGAAGTTTTATGAAGTTTGTGGGATAGATAACAGGCGAGGGGTTATGCCCGATTTTATTGTTACAAATACAATTGAAGACGAAATTCAAAAAAAAGATAAAGAGCTTGAGTATACAATTGATCTTATAAAAAAGGAATAGCACAGCGGGCTCAGGGCATTTTTTCTAACACTATCAATAATTACATACGCATGAAGACACAAATTAAATCTACCGTATTTATTCTGTTAACATTGTTGACTATCAGGTCCTTTGCTGACGGGAGTTTTGATACCATTAAATTTGTCAGTGAAAAGCAAGAATCTTTAAAACAAATTATTAAGAAGAATGACATTGAGGGTCTGTCAATTGCCTTCTTTACAAATGATAAAGTAATCTGGAAAAAATGTTTCGGAAAATCAAACTATAAACAGGCCATTAATGATTCGACGCTATTCAGTATTCAATCCATGTCGAAGAACTTTACTGCATTAGCGATAATGCATGCGGTTCAGGAAGGGCTCGTGGATTTAGATACTCCGATCAAAAAATATCTGACCGATTTTAGAATTAACAGTTGTTACGAAGAATCGCCTGAAGAAAAAATTACATTAAGGATGATACTCAATCATACAGCCGGGTTTACACATGAAGCACCTTCAGGAAATAATTTTGATTTCAGATGCCCTTCAAAACAAGACCATTGGAACAGTATTCGTAACACATGGTTGAAATATCCGGTTGGCTCGAAGTATTCTTATTCTAATCTTGGTTTTGATCTGGCTGCCGAAATCATTGAAAAAGTTAGCGGAATGAGTTTTGAAACTTATGTGAGAAAAAAAATATTTGAACCATTGGGAATGAAGTATTCAACAATTGACGACAACGATTTAGTATCAAATAGGAACAAAACTGATGGGAGAATCGATTTTTTCGTCAAACAAAAGCATTATAAGATACCATTGATAGGTTCGGGTGCAGTGTATTCGAATATTAGAGATATGATCAGATATGTGCAGTTCCAGATGAATTTCGGGAAGATAAACGGACAGCAGGTTATCGGCTGGCAATATTTTTTCGAAATGTATACAATAAATAAATCCAACTATGGATTAGGGACTTATATTGGTCATTCCATTGATAAGGAGAAGCAGTTTGATACATACTTTTTAAACCACAATGGGGGAGGTTTTGGATATGGTTCATCAATGACCTGGTTTCCGGAATATGGGTTAGGCTGTGTTATCCTGGGAAATAAACCATTTGATTACGGCAGTATAACCAATAGTATCCTGGTCGAATTTATTACCAAAAATAGCAATGTTCAAAAAGATACCAGCCTTACAGCTGGATTTTTTCCTTTATTTAAATCTAAAGAGCCGGATAATTCAGGAGCGGAATTCATTAATTATTACGAGGGCAGTAAAAATAAAATGGGTAAAAGTAATGTTATTGGGAAATATGAAGTTTTGTTTAATGGCATGGAATTTAAATGGTTTGTTAAAATATTACGATTTTTTGGATTTAAATATATGACAATGTCCATTGTTATAAACCAGAACACGCTTTTAATGAAAGGATGTTTTGGAGAAAAAGAATTAAAAGAATACTTACCTGGTTTGTATTTTACCGCAGATGGAGAAGCCTTCGATTATAGAAATGAAACGCCATCGTTTAGGAATATTAAATTGAGAAAATATTGAAAAGGATCAATTTATTTTATTATCATGCTCTTTTTCACCGGATTGAAATCCGGTGCTACAATATGATCCGTTCCTCAGGAACTGATCCGAACTGCAGTCTCGCGACATAATTAATTACAACCCCTTTTATCAGAAATTCCTGAACTTCAGATTGTCAATAGCTTTGATAGCCGTACATTCGACCTCGATCAACCAGCCACTACGGCATACTGGGGCCAGAACTAAAAGTGTTGGGATTTTGGGGTAGTTTGTGGCGAGGTAGTTTTCAGCAAAAAGCGTATCGGCCCGGTCACGCAGGTAGACAATCATTGAATTTACATCGTCCATATCTGCATCGGCTTGATGCAGCAAAGCTTTGATATTGTCGAAAACCCGTTCGGTCTGCTTCTCAACGTCGTTCAGGTAAAGAATTTTCCCTTTACAGTCGATGCTGGCTGTGCCCGAGATTAAAATATTTCTGCGGTCGCCAAAGTCGATGGCAGTTCCCCGTTCGAACGCCACACCATATTCATGCGTATGACTCAGGTTCTCCAG
>JAPLDR010000095.1:24635-36106 GCA_026391655.1 Bacteroidia bacterium
TGTCCCGGTTCTAATCCTCCAATTGAGTAGGCATCCATCATCACAAGTGTTGAAACGAACTGGGTTTGACCCTCAATACCTGTACTGGCAATAAAATGCGTTTGAGGAGTGAGTCCTTCGGCGGCAAATACCTCGTTGCGGGCTTTTACCATTCCGTTGTAGTTGTTATCGATGTCGCGTACGAAAATCCAGGTACGAAGGCAGTTTTCCGCCAGTGTGAGTTTTTCCTTTTTAAGCCATCCGATATAGCGATTGAGGATGGCCTGGGTTTGCGAATAGGATCCTTCATGGTTGGAAACGTGCATATGCGAAACAATGCCATGCGAATAGCCGTTGTGTGTTATAACAACTTCGTTTTCACCGGATTTCCGATCGATGGGATTTGCGTTAAGTTGTTGCAGGATAACGATCCATATCGAAATTTTAGCACCATTAAGCGGAGGCTGTTGAACGTATGAAACAGCAGGGCAAAACGAGATCCCTCTCAATTTTTCGGCCTGGTTCGAAATATCAGTGGCAAAAATACGTTGGAACAAGATGTTGTAAAGCTGTAGGTTATGCAAGGTAAGGAATTCCAGCATGGCTTCCTGTATCTCAATGATCTGTTCGGTTAATTTTTTACCGGGAGTAGAGGTGATGGTTAAGTTGTATTCGTTGATTTCTTTCCCCTCAAATATCGAATATATAATCTCAGTTCCAATCTGATTTGCAAACTTTCCAAATTGCATCTATTTCCTTTTGTTTTATTAGTATAAATTTCAGGGTCCAAACTTAGTTATTTTTTATTTCTGGCACGAGCCTTTTTTCGTATAAAGGAAAAGATAGAAAAAAATGACCCTCTGAGACATTGCATTCAACAAGTCTTCATAAAAAATGATAGTTTTGGTTACCGGAAATTTAAAAAAAATGGTTCTATAACGAAATGTATGGGTAAGTAAATCAACCTGCTTTTATATGGTTTTTCACAATCAGTCACTGGCAGCTAGCAACTAGCTTGAATAGTATTCATTGTTTAACTCTAATCCTTAATCCGAGGAGAGGACAAGGGATATTTTCATAAGGTAATCTGCCAATCGCCAGTAGCTAATTGCCAGCCGCACTGAGCGCAATAATCAAATTACCCACACCAAACGTCATAGAGCCAAAAAAATCGATCTCCAGAAAGGAATAATGTCCAAATTTTAATCTGAAATAACCAATGCTGCAATCGCGCTTTAAGCTAAGTTTCGTTTTTCTCATACTGTTTTTTTGTTTTGAGTCTGCTTTCTCCACCATTTCAATTTGTTCGTGGAATCTCAAAGATTTTGGAAGATCTAAAAGTGATGTTGAAATCGATTTTATGGCTTCGACAATTCAAGATTATGATGTTATTGCAGTTCAGGAAGTAATAACTGGTGTTGGCGGAGCACAGGCTGTGGCCAGGTTGGTTGATATATTGAACCGTAAAGGGAAAAGCTGGGATTATACCATTAGTAATCCAACGATTAGCAGTAGTTCTTATACATCGGAACGTTATGCTTTTGTCTGGAACAAAAAAACTGTAATAAAGTTGGGTGCTGCATGGCTGGAGAATCATTATGTGGTGGAGATTGACAGGGAACCCTATTTTGCAACTTTCAGAAAGGAGGGGAAAGAGTTTACTGTGGTTAATTTCCATGCCAAGCCAAAATCAAAACAACCCGAGACCGACATCAAATATTTTAAATTTTTTCCTGCGTTATATCCCAAATTGAATCTTATTTTTTGCGGCGATTTTAATTGCCCGCAATCGAATACTGTCTTTAATCCGTTAAAAGCAATGGGTTTTAAACCTGCTTTTATGGGTCAGAAGACAACTCTCAGAATGAAATGTATCCACGATGATTGTCTGGCTTCGGAATTTGACAACCTGTTTTATGACCCTAAGAAATCAGTATTCTTAAAATCGGGTGTAGTTCATTTTTACAAAAGTTTTTCAACGATCGAAAAAGCCGGAAAGATTTCGGATCATCTGCCTGTATTTCTGGTATTCGAATAATTCCGGGATGATTATGATTTAATGATTCTTGCCCTCTCACCCTCACTTGTTCGCCTTCAGGGGTATCCATACCGTCATTTCACCTTTACCCCGGTTTGCCCAGGCATAATAAGGTATA
This sequence comes from Bacteroidia bacterium, assembly GCA_026391655.1. Lineage (GTDB taxonomy): Bacteria > Bacteroidota > Bacteroidia > Bacteroidales > Prolixibacteraceae > JAAFHB01. The sequence goes on from JAPLDR010000095.1 coordinate 26,771, forward strand.
GCCGTAAACAGTTGCTTTTCATCCTTTGATGTTTTATTTTCCAATTGTGATGAACTATTTACCGTCGTTTTAATGATCGTAACTCCATTTAAAAGATTGGGAAGGTATTCTGTTGAATAAATATTTTGGGGGTTCAGGTAAAGGTTTAAAACATGTCCATTCTTGTTATCGGGCCATTCGGCACAATATATCAATGGACCACGTTGCAGTGCCACTTTGCCAATATCATCTTTAATTAATTGGTTGGCAGTAATTTCCCTGACTGGCATCGGCAAGTCGATGAACAACTGATCCCCATTTTTCCATTTCCGTGAAATTGACGCATAACCGTTTTTTACTTCATAGTTGAAATTACGTCCATTAACTTTTATGCCAACTTTTAATGGATCGGTTGACTTAAAATGGTATAAATCAGAAGGAACAGCCTGATTAACGGCCCATCCCGGAATTCGGATCATCATGCTAAATACTCTTTCCTTCCCAGGATTAACACGAATACTAATTTCACCTTTCCAGGGATAATCAGTCGTTTGTTCAATATTTAAGCGCTCGCCACCCAGATCAATCATCGCCGAATTATTCATAAAAAGGTTAACATACAGATCGTTACCTTTTTTTGCATAAATATATCCCGGAACAGAGGGGATAAACCGACAGATATTACTTGGGCAACAGGCACAACCAAACCATGCACTACGAGTGTGTTGTCCATGCGATTCGAGGGGATTCGGATAGAAAAAACGATCGGCGCTCAACGAAATCCCGGATAACAATGCATTGTAAAGAGTACGCTCAAGAACATCATAAAATTTTGAATTACCTTCAAGCAAAAACATACGTTGATTCCACATCACATTGCTGATCGAAGCGCAGGTCTCGCAATAAGCCGACATATTCGGTAAAAAATAAGGGTCACTGAATCCTTCGTTGCTTCCGCCTGAGCCGATTCCACCAGTGACATAGTATTTGGTACTTATTAAATCGTTCCAGATTTTGTCGGTTGCATTTTTGTAGGAATTGTCGCCAGTGAGAGCCGATACATCGGCCATTCCCGCATACATATAGGTGGCACGGACTGCGTGACCAACAATTTTATCCTGCTCGATAACTGGTTTATGCGCCTGATTATATTCGTCACCACCCTTGCGGCAATCGAGGAAAAACTTCGCGAGTTTTAGATACCTTTCATCACCGGTTATCCGGTAAAGCTTGGAAAGGCCCATTTCAATCACCTGATGTCCCGGATAATAAGACAATTTACCCGGACCAAAATCATGATCGACAAGATTAGCACTTTTAAGCGCCACATCAAGCAGTGTGCGTTTACCCGTTGCAAGATAGTGAGCATATGCCGCTTCATACAGATGACCCAGATTATACAACTCATGACTGAGTTTAGGATCATTTTCCCAACGTTTCTTCCCGGCCCATGGGTGCATGTGAAGCGAGTCAATTGTTCGGGTTGTATAAAGATAGCCATCTGGCTCCTGTGCCAATCCTATCAATTGAATCAAGGTATCGATACGCATTTCCAACCGGGCATCGGGATTCGTCTGAAGCGAATAGCTTGCGCCCTCGATAATTTTGTAGATATCAGAATCATCAAAGGGGTATTCTGACTGAAACTTACCTTTTGTCAGTTTGGCTGCAATCTTGAAATTCTCGACCCTGCCTGTTTTGTAACATTGATCCAACGCGATAGGAATTGTTACTTTTTGATTTAACTCAATTCGCGGAGCCCAGAAGTGATCTGTCACTTTTACTTTTGTAAAGCTAACTGGCTGAATAGGATAGTCCTTTGCCGGACTGATCTGACCGTTTGAATTGAAGTTTATCAGGCAAACCTCCAGACATAGAAAAAATGAGAAAGCTAATTTCAGTATTGAGTTCATAGAGTCGGGAATATGTTGGTTATTGCTCACTGCTTAAGGGGTGGCTATTTTGCAATAAAAGTAGTAAATACTATTTCATTTTTCTGATTCGGACCTCGATCTTAGCATCTTTCAATAAATCAACCAATAATTGAGGATCTGTATTTCCAAGATGGTAGGGGTATAAAATTCCGGGCATAAAACTTTTAGCAGCATCAGCTGCCATTTGATGAGCCATCGTGTATGGCAGGTTCATCGGAAGAAAAGCAATATCAATATTTTTCAGATTTGCCATTTCCGGGATATTTTCTGTGTCGCCACCTATGTATATCCGTTTGCTGCCATAGTTGATTACATAACCGTTTCCATTTCCTTTCGGGTGATAGGCTATTCCATCGGCACGTTTGTTTACGATATTATAGGCAGGTACTGCTTCGATTTTAAAATTTCCGAAAGTCTCAGTCATACCGTTGGTAAACACTAGTGCTTTATCAACTAAATCCTTGCAGCTTTGACTAACTATTGTTATCGTTTGAGGCTCCGTGATCAGTGCAAGTGCTTTTTTATCAAGATGATCACCATGTTCATGTGTAATCAGGACCATACCTGCTTTTGGTAGCGTCGAAAAATCTGCCTGAGCAGAAACAGGATCAATGTATATCACCTGTCTGCCTGCTTCAATCATCAAAGATGAATGACCGAAAAAGGTGATTACTATTTTGCCCTTCGAGGTATCAAAGGTATCCTTTTCAAAAACTTTTACCAAATTGTCAGACTGTGCATTAGCAGCGAATGCACCAAATAGCATCACAAGAAGTGGAATAAATTTCTTCATAATCTTTCGAAGTAACGTTAAATATACGACGAAAGTAACAATAAAGAAGTTCAAAGAAGAACGTATAAGTCAAATTTCAATGTCGATTCAAAAACAAAGCGATTGCATCTGGCTATTGGCTGGTAACTGAGCAATCAACATTTTTGCAAACTACTCTGCCTGATGTCCCTGATGAGTACCACGGTCGCGATGACGAAAGTCCTTTTTCTTTATCACAGAACCTGATCTCTGATTAATGTTGGGTCTTCCGGCAGGCCGGCGGGCAAAACGTTTTGCACTTGAAGGGTTATAAAGCGGAGCTTCTCCAAAGTCAGGTGGAAGTGGAATCTTAATTATTTCGCGTTCAATTAATTCCTCAATTTTCTTGAAATTGTGCTGATCGAGATCAGAAATAAGCGTTATAGCTACTCCTGAATTCTGGGCACGAGCCGTTCGTCCGATACGATGCACATAGTCTTCAGGATCGCGCGGAACATCGTAGTTCATTACAAGGTCAATCCCGTCGATATCAATTCCACGTGCGACAATATCGGTTGCCACAAGAATCTGAGTTTCACGATTCCTAAACCTCAGCATCACCTTTTCACGCTCTTTCTGATCGAGATCCGACAGCATTCCATCGGTTTTAAAACCCATCCTTTTCAATTCGTGAACAAGACCACTCACATTCACCTTTCGCGAAGTAAAAATGAGAACGCTCTTGTAATCGGTTTTCCCCTTGAGCAAAGCTTTTACGAGCGCAATTTTTTGATTTTCGTAAACCATATAGGCTGTCTGAATGATATTTTCAGCCGGCTTCGAAATGGCAATACTTACATTCTCAGGGTTGTGCAAAATACTCTGGGCTAACTTTCTTATTTTGTGTGGCATTGTGGCTGAGAACATTAGCGTCTGCCGCGCGACTGGCAGTTCACGTACAATACGCATAATATCGTCGAAAAAACCCATATCGAGCATACGGTCGGCTTCATCAAGGATAAGATGTTTAATTGTACTAAAATCTGAATATTTCAGACTAATGTGTGACAATAATCTGCCAGGTGTCGCCACGATGATATCGGCACCCTGAATCAACGCAGCTTTTTGCTGGTCAAAAGCTGCGCCTTCTCCACCACCGTAGACTGCCAGTGAAGTTGCTCCGCAGAAATAGGAGAATCCTTCGATCTGCTGATCAATCTGTAGGACCAATTCCCGTGTTGGAGCAATAATCAGCGTATTAATACCCTGACTCTTTGTTCGGGTAATACGATTCAGTACTGGCAACAAGTAAGCTGCTGTTTTTCCTGTGCCGGTCTGGGCGCACGCAATCAGGTCAGTCCCTTTCCAGATCACCGGCATAGCCAGTTCCTGAACAGGGGTGCATTCCTCGAAGCCCATGGATTCAAGACCTTCCATGATTTCGGGAACAAAATCAAACTCTTTAAATTTCAAGTTTTTATCTATTTAAATTAAAATCAATTTTTATTCAACGTATAAGACCAATCCTTTAAGATATTCACCCTCCGGATGATATATATTAATAGGATGATCTCCGGGCTGCGATAACTGGTGCAAAATGCGCACATTTCGTTTCGATATGGCAGCAGCAGAAAACACGGCTTCGCGGAAATTAGTTCTCGTCACTACCTGCGAACAAGAGAAAGTAAACAAAATCCCGCCAGGACGAATCTGCTGAAACGCCCTCGTGTTTAATTTTTTATAACCTTGAAGCGCCTGATTCAGTGCACTCCGATGCTTTGCAAAGGCAGGTGGATCAAGAATAATCAAATCATATTTATCGTTGATATCCTTCATAAAATCGAAAGCTTCAGCTGTAAAGGCTTCATGCCGTTTGTCGCCGGGGAAGTTGAGTTCAACATTCTGATTCGTGAGTTCAATCGCTTTGGCGGAAGAATCCACCGAGTGGACCAGATTCGCCCCTCCCTGCATGGCAGAGAACGAAAAACCACCCGTATAACAAAACATATTCAAAACATCTTTCCCAAAGGCATATTCGCTTAACAGTTTTCTGTTCTCTCGCTGATCGACAAAAAATCCTGTCTTTTGACCTTCTTCCCAATCAACGATAAATCGGTTGCCATCTTCCATCACCTCGCGTGTTGAAATTCCACCAAATAAATATCCGTCAACGGAATCGATGGATGCTTTAAAAGGGAGCGTTTTGGCGCTTTTATCATAAACAGCGGTAAGCAAATCACCCAGAACAATTTTCATGGCCTCAGTAAGCATATCCCAAATCAACCACATTCCGACAGTGTGCGCCTGAAAAACAGCAGTTCCGTTATAAAAATCGACGATTAGTCCCGGCATTCCGTCCCCTTCGCCGTGAACCAATCTAAAGACATTGGTTCCCTTCCGGGAAGTTAAACCAATCTTTTAAAACGGTCATCACTGGCGTGAACCGTTACTGTATCTCCCTCTTCAACACTTCCTTCAATGCGATCGATGGCACCTGAAAAGACCCAGGGATGAAATCTGAGAATCGATTCTTCCTTCCCTTTTTTTAAAACAACTTTACTAAAATTTGACATGCTAAAATTAAAATTCTTGCAGGAAACCGCGATTGAATTAATCCTCCGAAGCGTTTTCTGCTATTTCAGGTTCGCATAACACCGACTCAATGGGTGTTATCAATAATTGCTTATATATTTCGCACGAAACCCAGGCGTCGGTAGCTCCATAAATCATTTGCTGCTCCGATAATTCCTGCGCATCCCAGTTCGTGAGCCGCTGTGATTTGGAAATCCTAAAACCTAAAACGAGTGCAGATAATTTTTTGAGACTAAAATTTTCGATTCCGTAATTTTTAACAAGATCTTGTAATTCAACAAATCCCGAAGGTTTGAAAGGTACAATTCGTTGTAATATTTTAATGTCATCCCTGATCGCGACACCAATTTTCAAAATTTTCGGGGATGCAAGAATCCTGATAAGTCCGACAGGCAGACCTATTTTGTTGATTCTAAATAGAAAAGCCTGGTCTGAAGTTGACAGTTGAAGCAACGAAACCGGATATATCTGACCTTTTTTAAAGGCGGGACGCGTTTCAGTATCAAATCCAAGAATAGATTGACTACTAAGATATTCCAACGCAAAACCCAAATCTTCGGGTTGTTCTATTACGTGAACAACTCCTTCAAATGAAGAAAGCGGCAATTCAGCTAACTCGTCGTTCGAAATACATTTCTTCATTGTGGTAAACACCTGACTCATATTTTTGTTCTGTCTTATTCAAACGGCGGGAATTACCATTTTATTTATTGTCCATTTTATCCGATTCTTCATCTGTCTCGTCAAGATCCGCAGTCCCGTAGACCAGATTATGAATGGCACGAAGCCCATTGACCAATCGTTGTCCCCAATACTGTTCGAAATTGTTGCGGCACTCCCATAATGCATCATTCATAACTTCGAGTGTTCCAATCCTGTAAGCCAGAATAAAGTCTTTCAGATCCTGATAAACATCGGCGATATTCTCCGAAATACTTGCTTCGAGTGCAACTTCGCTGTACTGAATAGCAGGATCAAAAACCTCATGATAAGCATCAAACTGTCCAAACTTTACTTCAAGTTTATGCAAGATGAAATTGTAATCTTCCTCGCTAATAAACTTCTCGGATGCATCTTCCGACATTTCGATGTCTGGTTCGGGAAGCAATGCCGCCTTCAGATAAAGCAGTGGAAATAACTTTTGTACCCTGGTAATAAAGTTCTTTCGGGGAAACTGATCAACAGCCTCAATAAAGGAACAATACTCATTGGCAACAGTGGCAAATTCGATCACATTCTTCGAATAGACCACCTCCGAAAATGGCTCTTTACTCATTAAAAATCCTTTTGTTTTGAAGATTTCCGGGCAAAGGTAATCAAAATCCCGAAAGCGAAGGGTATTCCACCCATTATTGAGCGCTGGAATCATTAGTTAACAACCCGTTTGAACTAACCTTGAGCTTTCCGTTGTCAAGCAGCCAGCGTGAAACTTTGATGACTACAGGTTCAGGTTCGTTGATCATTTTTATAATCTGATCAATCGAATAACTGTCGGAATACAGAATTTTGTGAATCTTCTCCGAAACCCGGCTGAAATCCGCAAACCTGATTTCCGATTCATGATCGCCGTTACAAACATCACATTGACCGCAGGATTTAGATCCGTATTGACCGAAATACTCAAGCAAAACTACACTGCGACACTTCATTTCATTTAAAGCATAATCAATCACCGAATCGACCTGTAGCTGGTATTTCACTTTCCGGTGCTGATAATTGTCGGCACTCATATGAATCCGGTTCGTGTCTAACCGTTCCGTCTCGAATACTATAACCGGTGTTTTCTTTTGAGGAATATAATCGATCATCTTCATTTGGTCCATCAGTTTGAGTTGCTGATAAACAAGTTCTCCCGTCATATTCGAACGCCTGGCAAGCAACGCTTCATCGATGTTAACAAAATCGGTAAAAACACCCGTGTATGATCGGAGAATCAACTTAATAAACGTGTCCAGCTCTGCATTGCCAAGCTGGAATTTATAAAGATCATCACGTCGGACTGTAAAAAGAATCCGCGAATAGTTGTCCACATTTTCGATATAGGAAACGTAGCCCTGCCGTTCTAAAAGCTTCAAACTATGATATACTGCATTGATCTGAAATCCAAAGCTTTTAGAAAAATCTTCGATCCGGAAACTAAAAACTCCTCCTTTGCCGCTGCCAATTGCAACCATCAGATAATTGGATACTGAGTCATAAACGGATCGAATAATTTCTATTGCCGGAAAGCTGTCGGTAACCATTTTGTGCAACCTGCGTTTGTCGGAGTTGTTATACAGAAGAACTGCAACAGATTTTTTCCCGTCGCGTCCGGCTCTGCCCGCTTCCTGGAAATAAGCCTCCAGCGAATCGGGTAAATCGAGATGGATCACAAACCTGACATCGGGTTTATCGATTCCCATGCCAAAGGCATTCGTGGCTACGATAACCCGCATTTCGCCGCTCATCCATTTGTCCGACTTCTTACATACACAATACCTGTCCCTTTTGCTTTCCGGATCGTGTCGGTCAGATAACCCATTTTATCTTCTTTATTGCGCACCATGTAAATCAGGTTATCGCGTCTGAAACTCTTTTGAAGTACATTCTTCTCCCTGAACAGCAGCTTTTCCTGGATATCATCGACCACTTTTTGTGTGGCGGTGGCGGTTAAGGCGAGAATGGGCGTTTCGGGAAAAAGTATACGAAGGTCCGAAATCGTGAGGTAGGAGGGGCGGAAATCGTAACCCCATTGCGAAATACAATGAGCTTCGTCGACTGTAATCAGGTTGAGCTTCATTTTGATCAGAAACTCCCTGAATTTTTCAGATCCAAGGCGCTCGGGCGAGACATATAAAAACTTGTAATCGCCGTAAATGGCATTGTTGAGTGCAATATCGATCTCGCGCCCCGACATTCCCGAATAGATGGCCAATACTTTAATTCCTTTCGACCTCAGGTTTTCAACCTGATCTTTGATCAGGGCAATCAATGGCGTAATGACCAGACATATACCATCTACAGACATCGAATAAACCTGAAAAGTAATTGATTTTCCGCCACCAGTGGGCATCAGACCAAGCGTATCTTTTCGATCGGCTACCGAACGGATAATCTCCTTCTGCAACGGACGAAATTCATTATATCCCCAGTATTGTTTTAATATTTCGTGGATCCGATCCATGGTTTATGCCTCGCGTGACTGATCATTTAAAATTGACACCAAAGTTATTTTAAATCGTTAAATTTGCTGTACAATTCCAGTTAATGCGTAATTAATTGGGGCTTAATAAATGGATAATAAAATGCAAACACTAACAATTGAACTTACCGGGAGCAATTCCTTAAAAGCCTTACAGGATTTGGAGCAAAAGGATTTGATTAGGATTGTAAAAGAACCCGAAATAAATTCGTATTCCTTGCCTGGCAAACCCATTAGTGACGAAGATTTTAGAAAATGGGTGGAATATGCCGAAAACTCCCCGACCATAAGTCTAACCGAAGCAAAACAACAATGGGCAGACCAAAAGAAAAAGCTCCAAAAACTTGTTCGTTAAGGATAACTGAACATGCTTCACGGAACATTGATCATATTACCGGTTATATTGCCTTTTTCAGGCATGAACCATTAAACGCAATTCGAGTAGGAGACCAGATTTATATGACCATAGATCGTATTCAGAATAACCCTCTTATCTTTCGTGAATGCGAAGAAATCCCCACCAGGAACAAAATTTACAGAAAAGCAGTTTGCCTCAGTTGGCTAATCATTTACAAGATAGAATCTACCGAAATTGTAATTCTTGGTATTATACACGGACATCGAAGACCTTCAAGGATAAGAAGAATTAGAAAGGTAAAATAAAAACACCACTCAATGCTATAAATCCAGAAAGAACTTGAGCAATAGTGCTAAAAGTATAATAAAGCGAATTAATATATTCCATATGCATATTTTATCAGCCTTGCTGTTGGGGACAGTTGAATTAGCTATTTTCTCTTTATCGTTTGTCTTTTATTATTTGCCATCTCAATTGAAAAATCATTATATCCAATCTCTTTGATTCTGGCAATGCATGCCGACCTATCCGAATTGAATAT
>JAPLDR010000095.1:36131-38750 GCA_026391655.1 Bacteroidia bacterium
TGAAATAAAATTATTAAATTTCCTGCAGTTCATTAATTCGATTGTTGTACAGTCAGCACAACTTTGAAATTTATTCTCCATGCAGCATTGTCTGACCTTGCACCATGTTGCTTTGATATTATCTCGACATCCAGGGCATTTTCCTTTCAGATATGATCTGCATGCTCCACAATAAAGGCCGCAAAAAGCAATTAAATTTTTATCCGCGACAATTTCTGTTTGATTTGTAGATTTCATATCTCTATTTCGTTAGTGATTTCTTCATCAATTGGCCCCAACTCGTTTCTATCATGACTAAAAGTAATGTAACCTACCAAATTTTTCAGTCTATACATACCTTTTGGTAATCATAGTTTCATCAAAAATAATCATATTATTTAAAACAGATCATCAAAAGGACTTTTTATTTTCTGCGAACTTTTAGTGGATACGTGTGTGTAAATTTCCGTCGACTTTTTGCTTTTATATTTAAAGTGAAGACTTCACTCAAAGTGAAATCCGCACCAGCTACGGATATAATTTGTTTCTATAATCTTTTGTTATAATTCGCAGTCAGTTTGGATGTTTCCCTTGTGTCTCAAAAACAATTTCATTAATAACACTTAGTCTGTACCCTTCACGGTTATTTGACGGGCAAAAACCGAATACCAAACGGATAAACTATCGGCACAGGCTCGCCAACAGGTATCAAATGTCCGCTCTTATCATCGACTTTAAAAACCATTGCATTATCGCTTCCATGATTTGTAACGATGAGCCATTTGAAGGTTGGATCGAATGCAAAGTTGCGTGGCGAATGTCCCAAGGTAGGAATACATTCGAGCAATGAAATTTTTCCGGTTGTGTTATTGATTGCAAAAACGGCCAGGCTTTCGTGGCCGCGGTTTGATGCATAGAGAAACTTGCCGTTTGGATAAACTTCGATTTCGGCACAGGCATTCTTTCCTTTAAAATCGGCAGGAAGCGTCGACGAGGTTTGTAACTCAGTAAGCTTTCCCGTTGCAGAATCCCAGGCAAAGGTAATGACAGTAGATGCCATCTCATTGATCAGATAAACAAATTTACCGTTTGGATGAAAAGCTAAGTGTCGGGGACCAGAACCCGGAGATACTTTAACGAAAGGTGGATCATTTGGCTCCAGTGAACCTGTCTTACTGTTAAAACGATAAACAAATAGCTTATCAAGTCCCAGGTCGGCAACAAGGGCAAAACGATTTGTGGGATCGAGCCTTACAGAATGAACATAAGGCTGAGTCTGGCGTACTGTGTCTATACTTCTGCCGGTGTGTTTGATGTTTGCCGTTATCTCGCCCAATCTGCCATCATGGTTAATTGCAATAACCGTAACACTGCTCCCTTTGTAATTGGCTACCAGCACGAATTTTTTTGAAGCATCCATACAGATATAGCTTGGATCTGCACCGCCGCTTGATTGCTGATTGAGTAGCGTGATGCTTTCTTTTTTAGAATCAATGCTATATGAACTAATGGTTTGACCCGTGTATCCTTTAGCAAAATCATTTGAGTTGCAAACGTAAAGAGATTTTCCGTCGGGATGTATAATGAAATAAGCCGGGGCCGGCGCTTCGGCGACGAGTTCCGGCTTTGTCAGAATACCGGTTTTGGAATTAAAATGCGCAACCGAAATGCCTTTTTGAGTACCCACAGAATGAGTCCCGAAAAATACAAGATTATCCTGGGCAGTCACAAACTGTGTCGAAAGCCAAATAATCAGAATAGTAAAAACAAAATGAAATAAAGATTTGTGAATGGATTTCATAAATACTCCTGTTTTTAATATTTACCAGCTTTAATTCTTCCTGTTCTCAACCAAATTATAATTATTCCTATAATACTCAATAATTCAATAGGTATGTCTATCATAGCGTAAGACAATTTATATTCGCCTAATAATAAAGATACCAGGTCTAAAGCTATCGCAGTAACATTGGCTAAGAAAATAATATATAAAGCCCATTGCAGTCTAAATGGATTAAGAGCAATCATAATATAAAGTAAAGAATAAGGTAAAATGGATCCCCCGGCACCACGAAGCATTCCAATAATTATAGGATTTACAGCAACTTCAGAAAATCCTTTAATAAGAAACCGCGGAAGAAAAATCAATCCGACTCCCATTAAGAAAAAATATACCGCACATATGAAAAAGATTACTTTAACCATTTTAAAAGTCGTTTCAGAAAAAAAGGATTCTTTTGCTGTCATAAGAATGTCAATCCGACCTTTTTATCAAGACCTTTTTCGAAGATCCGAATCAATGTCGATAATTGAATATTGCCTTTAGCATTTTCAATTTTAGAAATGTAGCTTTTTTTAGTTCCTGCTTTTATTGCAAGTTGTTCTTGTGTCAGATTAGCACTTTTTCTTGCTCCCTTAAGCATCTCGCTCACGATGAACATTTGAGCACCTTCTTCATATTCACTTCGGCTTTCAGTTCCAATTTTGCCGTGCTCTTTTTCTATGAGTTCATCGAATGTTTTTATTCCTTTATATTCAGTCATGTCTAAATTTTTTAGATTCAAAGTACTCTTTCTTTATCCTCATCGCCTTTTCAATTTCATTCATTGGAGTTTTTTGTGTCTTTTTTTGAAAACCATT
>JAPLDR010000028.1 GCA_026391655.1 Bacteroidia bacterium
AGAACGCGGTTCACAACTGTATCTACTAAATCCTCAACTGTTTGTGGAAGACTGTAAAATGAAGGTGTAGCAGGCGAAATAATAGCACCTGCTTTGGTCAATAAAGTCATGTTTTTAAGATGGATTAGGTTATATGGATTTTCGCGGATGACGAGGATTAACTTTTTCCTTTCCTTGAGTATGACATCGGCAGCCCGCGTGATTAAATCGTCTGAAACCCCCGATGCTATTCGCCCCATTGTTCCCATTGAACAAGGAATAATGATCATCATATCGTACCCGGCTGAGCCAGAAGCAAAAGGGGCGTAGAAATCGTTCTTTTCGTAAATTGTAAAACTGCCGGCCAAATCATCCGGAAATGTCCCCAATTCGTATTTCCAGATTTCTTTGGCCTTGGAAGAAAATACAAGATCACAGGCATCAAATTGACTATTAATTATCTGAAGTCTTTTCAATAATTTATTCGCATAAATCGAGCCGCTTGCACCGGTTATCGCGATAATGATTTTCTTTCCCATTGGCCTGATATTTAGAGATAAATGAATATAAATACGTTTCTACTTTCGAAGTTCATTAAGCCTATTCATCAAATCGGCAACACCTTCGCTTGCTCCTTTTGCAATTACCTGAACCCTTTTAGGAAGTGCCCCGGGAGGATTCGGGTCGATTAGAAATAGTGGAATCGAAGAAGGTGCATAGTTGATTAAACCTGCTGCCGGATAAACATTTAAGGAGGTTCCGATAACGCATAAATAATCAGCCGATTCAACAATCGGAACAGCCTCAGCCATTGCCGGTACCTCTTCTCCGAACCAAACGATATGCGGCCTCAGCTGACTCCCTTTTCCGCATTTATCTCCCATATTCATCTCCGGATCTGTTAAAGTATAAATTAACGCAGGATCAATTGAACTTCTGGCTTTCGTTAATTCACCATGCAAATGGAGCACTTTGGTTGAGCCCGCCCTTTCGTGAAGATCATCAACGTTTTGTGTAATAATCTGTACATCAAAACTTTTCTCCAATTCGGCGAGTAGCAAATGCCCATGGTTTGGTTTACTTCCGATCATCTGTTTCCGACGGTCGTTGTAAAAGCGGAGCAGTAATTCCGGATTTTTATACCAGGCTTCAATACTCGCCACTTCCATTACATCATACTCTTCCCATAGCCCATTCATATCACGAAAAGTGCGTATTCCGCTCTCTGCGGACATACCGGCGCCCGATAAAATGACTAATCGTTTCATTACGCTTTAGTTTTGGTTGAAAATGGGTAATATTTCTTTCAATTCCAATTTTTCAGCAAATATTTATCTGAATTTCAAAAAAAGTGTCTATCCCAATATCAATATTTAGAATAGTTTGAATGTATTAGATGCGAAGACCATTGTTAAACTAAATATTAGTACTCTTCGCTATAAATTCAGACACTTAATATAAAAAACTTCCACTTCAAATATATTACAACATAATTATGCAATTTTGAGCCATAAGAAACTTCTTTTAGGATTTTACATAGAATTGAATGTCGATAAAATTGAGTTTTGGCCTCTATATTGAGCTCTTCGAAGAAGCAAATAATTGAAGCAATAAATAATATAATATGTTATTTAAAAATGGGTGATTTATGCGAATAGCCTATCTTTCATATTTGTTTATCTATTCGCATTTGAATTGATATAGACGATTAATTGTATTATTCCAGACAATATTTCAGGCGACATTCATATTATATATCTGATATTGAATACTTATATGGTTTTATTTCAGTGCCAAAACACACTGTTTTATTCAAATGTTAATGGAGGATATTCCGGAAACTGACTGAATAGGTGAATGTTCCGAAATTTATCATTATGATTGTATTATGCACCAACAACTTATTTTTAAGATGCAATTCCTCATTTTTTAGTAACTCAGGACTTCAATTTCAGATGTATTAGGAGTTAAAAGATCAATAAAAAATTTTGGTAAATACTATATTTTAACTGATTTACTGATTTATATGAAAAACTTGGGCAGATTACTTGGTTTGAATAAAAAGTTCTTCGAGATATATAATTGTATACCAATCAATTGCCTCGAACAATAAAAAAAAATAAAATATTTTAGTTTTTTTGAAACAATTTAAAACTTCATCCGTTAAACTACACAGATGAGAAAATAACAGGAGTGTTATTTTGTTTTGATTTGAAGTTTTAGTTTTTTGATGAGTTATAGGAGCTGGTGTGGAGACATCAGCTCCTTTTTTTAAACAAAAAGACCTTTCCTGATCAGAAAGGTCTCTTATTTATTGAGGTCGATGGCGGATTCGAACCGCCGTACGCGGTTTTGCAGACCGCTGCCTAGCCACTCGGCCAACCGACCGGAAATGTGGGTGCGAAGATAACTAAAAATCTGTATTCCTAGCAAGGGTCTTACAAATATGGTCGGATCCTCTTTCAAGGGTCACACTTACCTTTTCGATCTGTCCTCTCATAGGTGGATTCAACTTCGAAATTTTCACTTTAGCTTTCTTTATCGATTCGTGACCATCAAAAAGTCGGTCTAATATTCGTCCGGCTACATGCTCCAGTAGATGTGACTTAATTTGCATCTCTTTTTTAACGATCATATATACAGCTTGATAATCTAATGCATCAACCAGATCATCACTTTCGGCCGCCTTTGTGCAATCCGTATATAAAGTAAGGTCGACAATAAAACGATTGCCAACAACCTGTTCCTCTGCAAAATGGCCATGGTACGCATAAAACTCCATTCCCTCGATTTCGATAACTCCCATCCTGAGTACTATTTATGAACCTCAAAATTAAGCTATTTTTAAATCTTCGCTTAAGGTTTAGAAGTATATCTCATTTTGTTTAACTCTTATTACTTTTACAAAAAGTTTTCAGAGATTAAGAAAATTAAATTGTTATGGCAGAAATAGACAATATTTGCATTGATACGGTGGATAAGCTTCCAAAGAATTTTATTCAGCAACAAATTATAGACGATCTTGCCGAAGGGAAAAACGGAGGAAGAGTTCACACACGGTTTCCTCCAGAACCCAATGGTTATCTGCATATTGGACATGCAAAATCGATCTGCCTGAATTTTGGAACAGCTCGAAAATTCGGAGGATTGACCAATCTTCGATTTGATGATACTAATCCTACAAAAGAGGAGACAGAATACGTTGATTCAATTCAGGAAGATGTTCACTGGTTAGGATTCGACTGGGACGACCGACTCTATTATGCTTCCGATTATTTCGACAAGCTTTACGAATTCGCAGTTAGTTTAATAAAAAGTGGCAAGGCTTATGTCGATTTCCAGAATCAGGAGACTATCAGTGATCAAAAAGGTGTGCCAACCCGACCTGGTATGGACAGTCCATACCGCAACACTTCACCCGGTGAGAATCTTGAAATATTCGTGAAGATGAAAGACGGATTCTATAATGAGGGAGATTGTGTTTTAAGAGCAAAAATTGATATGTCATCGCCCAATATGCATATGCGCGATCCATTGATGTACAGAATATTAAAACAACCTCATCATCGCACGGACAACAAATGGTGCATCTACCCAATGTACGATTATGCCCATGGTCAGTGCGACTATTGGGAAGGGATTACGCATTCGATTTGCACGCTTGAATTTGAAGTTCATCGTCCATTGTACGATTGGTTTGTTGATGAATTGAAAGATAGCGATTACCGGCCTCGTCAGATTGAGTTTTCCCGGCTGAATGTTAGCTATACTGTGATGTCGAAGCGCAGGCTTTTGCAATTGGTAAAGGAAAACTTTGTCAACGGTTGGGATGATCCGCGTATGCCGACAATTTGCGGTTTGCGCCGGCGTGGATACACGCCTGAATCGATGCGGGCCTTTTCGGATATGGTAGGTATCACAAAGGTCGATGGTGTCACCGATGTTGCAGTGCTTGAATATTGCATTCGTGAAGATCTGAACAAAAGAGCTCAACGTGTGATGGGTGTTCTTGATCCGCTCAAAGTAGTAATAACTAATTATACTGAAGGGCAGATTGAGGAAATTGACGCGATAAATAATCCTGAAGACGAAAGCATGGGTAAACGAAAAGTTCCGTTTTCGCGCGAATTATATATTGAGCGGGAGGATTTTATGGAAAATCCAACCAACAAATTCTACCGACTTTCTCCTGGTCGGGAAGTCCGGTTACGATATTCGTATTTTATTAAGTGTACCGAGGTCATTAAAAACGAACAAAACGAAGTTATTGAACTCCAATGTACCTACGACCCGGAAACCAAAGGTGGAAATTCTCCGGATGGAAGGAAAGTAAAAGCGACACTTCATTGGGTTGCTGTTGCGCAGGCAGTTAAAGCCGAAGTCCGATTGTACGACCGGTTATTTACCGATCCTGATCCGGCAGGCCATAAAGATAAAGATCTTCTCGAATTCCTCAATCCCGATTCATTGAAGGTATTAACCGAGTGTTATGTCGAGCCTTTCGTGAAAAATGCAAAACCTTTGGATAATTTTCAATTCGAACGGTTGGGATATTTTAATATCGATCCCGATTCGACTGCCGGTCATATGGTTTTTAACAGAACGGTTTCACTAAAAGACGGGTATAAAAAATAACTTTCCGATTTATTTTAATATTGAACAGGAAATTGGAATTACTTTTTAATTCACTGACATCCAGTAACCAATTTGCGGTTCAGCTTCGCGCAAGGTTCTCAGTGCTGTTATTGCCTCGTTCTTGTCGGAGTATGATTGAACAATCACGAGAAATGATCCGTTTGGCTGAACTTTCAGCTCCGATTTAAACCCGCTTGCCTGGAGTTTTGCGAGAAAATTATCGGCATTTTCGCGTATTCTAAAACATCCGCCAATTACGCGATACCTCGCATCAGACCGAAAGGCAACAGTCTCAGTTTGTGTCTGACTTACGCTAGGTTGATGAATAGCAGCAGAATCAACTTTGACAGCAAGTTTATAATTATTAACTGAATCGGAGTTTGCTGTATTCGCAGGAGCAATAAGTCCATTCATTGGTATCGAAGTGGTGCTTGATACCTGAGTATTGGGATTGTTTTTCCACGGATAATACGAAACGGGGACAAAAATCAAAGCGAGTATAATTGGGACACCAACTCCTATCAGCACTTTTACTTTTCGTGAACTTAGAACCGGGCGAACTGCCTCTTTATCGGCGAAAATTCTTTTAGAAGGAATGATCTCTTTATGTTCGAGTAACGGGAACTGAAAATCCTCCATTCCATAAGCCTCGAGTAAAAAATTCTCATGAACCTCAGGTTCAAAGATCAGCTTTTCATTACGGTCGAATTGCAGTGAACCAACATTTTGGAATTCTATTTTCTCTCCGTTTTCAAGTTTTGACCATATCTCGTCGACAAATTCTGAAATAATCTGACGAGCCTCGAAATAACCGACACCCTCAGTTTCGGAAATATAGTTAACCAGCAATCCATCGTTTTTACTCAACTTGCTTGTGAAAATAATCTCCTTAACGGGTGGGTTAAAACTGTTATTGGCAAGATCCATCTCGGCCGGACGATAATTGGTTACAAAACCACCAAGCTCCGGAACAATCACACAATCATGTAACCGTAACAATTCAACTAAATAAAATGTGATATCCATATGTTGTTTTTCAGAGTATCAAAAATAATTAAAAAAGGGGGTCTATAACGAATTGTATTGAAAAAAATATAACGTACTACCTAATGAATTAAAAATTAGTAACAAGAGGTTGGCATACCAGGAGTTGATTTATTAAATTCCATCCTCCAAAGGATTTAGAGCCAATAAATAATTGTAATTTTGAATTTTAGTAAACTTTAATGATATGGGACGACAAGTTTTAGTTACAGGCGGAACCGGATATATTGGCTCACACACAGTTGTGGAATTACAGGCCGTTGGATTCGATGTTGTAATCATTGATGACCTTTCCAACTCATCCGCCGATGTGGTTGATAATATTGAAAAGATTAGCGGAATCAGACCCGCATTTGAAGTGTTTAATCTTCTTGATTCACGTAAGCTTGAAGCTTTTTTTGAGAATTACCCCGGAATTGAGGCAATTATCCATTTTGCAGCATTCAAAGCCGTGGGTGAATCGGTCGAAAAACCGCTTACCTACTACCGCAACAATCTGGTATCGCTGATGAATATTCTGGACTGCATGTCAAAATATAAAGTTCCTAATCTTGTATTTTCCTCATCTTGTACCGTTTATGGTCAACCAGATCAATTACCTGTAACCGAAAATACACCCAAGAAAGATGCCGAATCGCCATATGGGAATACGAAAGCAATCAGTGAGGAGATACTTCACGATGTGGTGAAAGTAACACCTGATATTAAAGTGATCGCACTTCGTTATTTCAATCCGATTGGTGCGCATCCGACCTCTTTGATTGGTGAATTACCCCGTGGCGTGCCCAGCAATCTTGTTCCGTTTATCACGCAAACCGCTGCCGGTATCCGTCAGCAGCTTAGTGTGTTCGGCAACGATTATAATACCCCGGATGGTAGTTGTATCCGCGATTATATCAATGTTGTTGATCTGGCCAAAGCACATGTAATTGCCATTAACAGGCTGATCAACAATGCGAATAATGACCGTTATGAGTTCTTTAATATTGGAACCGGCAATGGTGCTTCAGTTCTTGAAGTGGTTAACACTTTTGAAAAAGCAACCGGCGTTAAAGTCAATTATAAAATCGTTGATCGCCGACCTGGAGATATTGAAAAAATCTATGCCGATACCACCATCGCAAATACTGTTCTTGGCTGGAAAGCCGAAACTTCATTATACAATACCCTGCTTTCAGCCTGGAACTGGGAGAAACGGATAAGGAATATCGAATAACTAATTTGTATGTAGCTATATATCAAATATTACCTAATCCAATTAAGAAAATGAAGACTATTCTGATTACGGGAGGCGCAGGATTTATCGGTTCACATGTGATTAGGCGATTTGTAAATAAATATCCTGATTATAACATTGTTAATCTTGACTTACTTACATATGCCGGAAACCTTGAAAATCTGAAAGATATTGATAGTCAACCTAATTACATATTTGTTAAGGGAGATATTAATGATGGTGCTTTTGTGAATAAGCTGTTTGCGAAGTATCATTTTGATGGGGTTTTACACCTCGCAGCAGAATCGCATGTCGACCGTTCGATCCTGGATCCTATGTCGTTCATTATGACAAATATTGTTGGTACTGTAAATCTTTTAAACGGTGCCCGGGAATGCTGGAAAAATAATTTTGAAGGGAAACGGTTTTATCATATCTCGACCGATGAAGTTTATGGCTCGCTTGGTGAAACAGGACTTTTTTTAGAAACAACATCCTACGATCCGCAAAGCCCTTATTCTGCCTCAAAAGCAAGTTCTGACCATCTCGTTCGAGCCTATCACAATACTTATAAATTGCCGGTTGTAATCACTAACTGTTCCAACAACTACGGACCAAATCAGTTTCCGGAGAAGCTGATTCCACTCGCTATTCATAATATCAGCAACAACAAACCCATTCCGATTTACGGTAAAGGAGAAAATATCCGCGACTGGCTTTATGTAGAAGATCACGCTGCGGCGATTGATCTGGTATATCATGAAGGGAAGAATGGTGAAACCTACAATATTGGTGGTCACAATGAATGGACCAATATTGCCTTGATTCTTCAGTTATGCAAAACGATGGACAAAAAGCTTGGGCGTGTGGACGGAACTTCAGAAAAATTAATTACTTACGTTAAAGACCGTGCCGGTCATGATCTGCGCTATGCCATCGACTCTACAAAAATCCAGCGTGAATTAGGTTGGAAACCATCTTTACAGTTTGAAGAGGGGATTGAAAAAACGGTAGTATGGTACCTGGCAAACACCGACTGGCTGGAAAATGTAGTTTCAGGCGCATATGAAAAGTATTACGAGAAACAGTACCTTACAAGATAATTCTATAATCAAATTAAAACAGAAAGAGCCGCGAAGTTATTCACGGCTCTTTCTGTTTATGAATTAATCAGACTAATACAATCTAAAAACTCTCAAATCTATTTGGTTTCCTTCTTCACGGGTTTTGCTGTAACAGTTACCGGGCCATTTGGCGTATCTGTTGTACCTTCCAATACGCCATCCTTCAGGTTGAGAATTAATGTAATTGGTGTATTTTCAACTTCAAAGCCCAAAGTCAGGATATTCTTTTCAAATTTGATTTGAGGTATAGCCAATGCCTGTCCCTGAATAGTAAACTCTCCTGCCAGTTTTTTATCAAGATCTTTAAGGGTTAAAATTCCTCCGTTGTAAGGTTGAGGTGCATTTGGAGCTGAAAATTCCCACACTCCCAGTATTTTCTTGTACCCTTTTACTGCTGCATTCGACGATAAAGACATCGAAATAATAACTAAAAACACCAATAGAATTCGCGAAGTATTCATGATAGTAGATATTTAGATGAATTAAATTACAATAATTAAACAAATATATGAATTATTCATCGAAGAGTGATGCCTCATTGTATGGTAAATGATGATAATTCAAAAACTCTTTGTACTCTTCCTGAAATGATTTCTTCCAATGATATTGTTCCTGATTTTGAATATATAGTAAAGTGCTATCCAATTGCGAACGGCTAATCGAAAAAGCTGCAAATCCGGTTGCCCAACTAAACGAACGAAGTGTTTCGAAGTTTTGCCGAAGCCATGTTGTAGAGCTTTGTTTTAGGGGCAAAATCGCAGATTCAACTGATAATTTGGATGGGAGTGCCAATAAAATATGGATATGGTTTTCTGCGCCACCAAGGGCAACAAGTTTCATCCCTTTCGACTTCGAAACCGCCGAAAGGTAGGCCGATAGCTGGCTTCGGACATCGGCAGTCAAAAAATTTTTCTGCCGATATGTACCGGCCACAACATGCACAAGACAACTGATGAACTCTTTTGACATATGCTCGGATATTAACAGTTTGAAAACCAGAAGCTATATAAACCTATCGCTGTTGAACAGATGTTTTGACTGGCATGAAATTACGAAATATTTTCCTTTTTTCCAAAAGTCTTGAAATGTGGGCTGTAATTCACAGCAAAGTACGTCTTTTTAGCCAGGTAATTTTACCTGATTTTGCAAAACAGGTATTATTACGCTAAAACGATTTACATATTCAGTGTAGTTTTGACCTGTTTAGCAACATATTAGGAGGAACCGAAAAATGGAATTTCAACATCGCATTGTAAACCCGAATCAGAGGTCAGGCCAATCCCAATCTGTAGTGATACTTTACAAAAGATATTTAAAACCTATAGATATGTCACCTATACACCGTCAAATAAAACAAGGATTGAAACCAAAACCATGAAAAAGTTAGTATTTGCTTTACTCATAATACTTTGCGTAAGTTGTGATGAAATTCTAATACCGACAGAATCACTGCCCGCAGAATCACCAACAACATTTCAGATTTCGAATAATCTTAAATTATACCCACCTGTAGAGTTCATAGACGGATCATTATGGGAAGTTGTTGTTTATTACTATATTGGGAAAGACATTGTTAAAATAGATAGTATCAGCCCTGTACTGACTGATGAAATATCAGCGAAAATAGAAATTCCATCAAAATATGAAAAAATAAAATTTTCATTTCAACTTGCTCCTAAGAAATCACAATATTATTTTGGAGTTGCAAATTGTCGAAGATATTCCGAAAATTTTGTTCTTTTAGAAAAGGGGAAAAATGTCCTTATTGAAATACACGACTTATCTTTAATAAATCTAAGCCTGTAACAGAAAACTTCGGTAAATTTTAAGAGTCAATTTTGCCATAATCAAATTGTCCATCGACAATTTTTTTTTTGCATGATGAGCATATATTGCAATGGTTCAGTAAGTTTTCAATATTAATATTGAAATTTATTGAACCATTGTCCTTTTAGACAGGTAGAATTACCTGTTTTAGCAAAACAGGTAATTCTACGCTATTGAGACTTATTTATTCAATGTAGTTTTGAATCGTTGAAAAACGAAGAACTGTTTTCTGAATGCTCTACCAACCCAAAATTAAATCAAGGATTCAATTTGCCTAAAGAAATTGAATCAAATTTAAAGCGATCGGGATAAAACGATCGCTTTTTTAATTACTTGAAAAACCCACCACAAAAATAATTCTAAACATCTAATCTTAAATTGAATAAATAATTGTAAAATTGTATTCAAATAGTTCCCATTTATTTAACACACTTAACTCAAAAACGTCATGAACCTCGAAGAAATTAAACAAGCGATTAAGGAGTGGGGTAATGCTCGGACTTCACCTAAAACGGTATTAAGCTATCTTAAACAAGGCTGTTGTTTTAAAATTGAAAGGGCACAATTCGAACAGTGGAACAGGAACTCACCGGAAAAGCTCCATGCCTATCTGGGAATTTTTGGTAACAAACTGAATATTGTCCTGATTGATAGTGTATCAGATAAAAATCCTGCGGCCCACCTGGATTCTATTTTTATTCAGGATTATCTGAAGGGGCTCTCAAAAGAAGAAGAAGGCTATATGGCCAACGCGACTGACGGGGGTATAACTATTGCAGATGCGCAGAAAAAAATGACCAAATGGAAGGCTTCCGCAGATTTGTGGGTTGAAGACAAAGCAAAAACATCAGCAGGGATTTTTAAGGCTTTTCTTATTCCCTTTAGCGATTTGAAATCACAGTTTGAAGGAACTTCCAATCCTGCAAGCGCTGTTTTTTTGGGATTAAACATTAGCAACGAGGCAGATATGATTTTATGGGGACTTAAACCCATTGTGAACCAGGCAAACGCTGCTCTAAAATTTGGAGAAGACGGGACACCTGTTGAAGATCTGACTTTACCTATTCCTCCATATGGTGAGGAGGGATTAGGGCTTTTGGAATAACATTACTGAGCTGCTAATATGAGTCACCAACTCTGGAATTATATAACTTTCAGCACCCCATTAGTGTTGCTAATAGGCATTTTTGTTGGTCTTTCTTGTTTCAGGCGACTTAAACCAGGCGGCAGGTTGGTTTTTTATTACCTGGCAATTTGTCTTTTAATCGATTTATTATCTAGGTATTTCGGTATAGTTTCCCATTTAAAAAACAACGCTTTTCTTCTTCCGATATTTGCATTTCTTGAACTGTTAGTTTTTTCAATCTTATATTATAAACATATTTTCCGTAGTAAGAGTAAGTTTCTTTTGCTCTTTATTGTTATTATGCATCTGATCGTTCTATTGGATGTTGCATCCCTATCAAAGCTTTTATACCAAAAATCAATTTTCTCATTTGGTAAAGTAATTGCCGATGTTTCGATTTTATTCTTTTGTATGGTATATTATTGGAAATTGTCAATGGGACAGATCTCAATTATTTTGGAATATACCAGGTTAAATGCCGCGATATTCATCTATTACTCAATTAATCTGATCATTTTTCTTTCTCTAAATTTTCTGGTAAATAACAGATTAAGTATTGTGACATTCTTTTGGACGATTAATATAGTTTCTGCAGTTTCGTTTTATCTGTTTTTAACTTATCTGATATGGCAGAATGGCAAGATCCGAAAAATTTTGCAATAGGACTTTCGATTGCATTATTGATAATGATCGTTTTAGTTATCAGTATTATTGCGCTATCGCAGGTTTATTATAAGCGAATTATTCAGGAGCAGGCGAAGCTGGCACTGACAAAATTAGAGCATCAGCAAACACTCCTTTGGAGCAGTGTATTGGTTCAGGAAAAAGAGCGGGAACGCATCGCTTCTGATCTGCATGATGGATTGATTTCGAAACTAACAGTTTTGATGTACGCGCTCCAAACCGATAATCCTCAGATTAAACCAGCCGAAGTACTTCAGGATTCCATACGAATTGCAAGGGAAATCACCCATGACCTGAGCCCACCATTACTGGAGCAAACCTCTCTTCAGGAATTGGTTGAAAATTTTGTTTCTCCCCTTTCTACAGTTTATACATTAGACAATTTTTATGGGCTTCATCGTTTGTGCGAGGTTAAAACAGATATTAAGCTTCAACTTCTCCGGCTTGTACAGGAACTTATTAATAATATTCTGAAACATGCTAAAGCAACCAAAATTACCATAAGGCTCCGTGTAACAAATGTCAGTATATCTTTGATTATTAGCGACAATGGAGTTGGATTTGACACCTCTCGAAATGCATCAGGGCTTGGCTTGAAAAACATTGAACTTCGCTCGCAACTGTTAAATGCAAAATGGCGTTTCAAATCGAAACCCAGTCTGGGTACTACTTTTCAGTTATATTTAAAAAATGATTTCATTATCCCTTTGACATGAATAATAATGATACAAAAATAAAGATTGCCATAGTCGACGACGAAGCGCTGATTGTTATGCTTTTAAACGATTATTTCTCGAAACACCCAAGAGTAGTGGTATCCTTTACTGCAAACGATGGTTCACAACTAATTGAAAATTTGAGAAAAGCTGACTCCTTGCCAGACATTGTTTTGCTCGATCTGCAAATGAAAGAGTTGAACGGAATTGAAACTGCAACAATTCTAAAAAAGGAATTCTCTGATCTGAAGATCATAGTTATCTCTTCATATTATAAAAAATCGTTTTTAGGACATATGCTAAAACTGGGCATAAATGCTTTTCTGCCCAAGGGAATTCATCCAAATCAACTTGTTGAGGCAATAGAAGAGGTATTTACAAAAGGGTATTACTTTATGGAAGAACAGATCGAAGTGATGAGAAATCAAATTTCGTCAAATACACCTGCTCCCTGTTTTTCTACAGAAGAAGAATTGTCGGAACGTGAAACGGAGATTTTAAAATTGATTTGCCAACAATTTACTGCCCAGCAAATTGCTGATAAGCTTTTTATATCAACACGAACTGTTGAAGGTCATAAAAGTAATTTATTACTGAAAACATCAACTCGTAATCTTGCCGGATTGGTTATTTACGCCGTTCAGAAAAATCTTATTAACATCGATGATTGTCTGCTGACTCATTAAGCATATAATATAAAAGCAAAGCCAGATAGACTACTTTAATCCAATATTGGCATAATCAACCCTTTCGTTGGCATACTTCGCCGCAATTACATCGAGGATATTAATCACCTCCTGAACTTCGGATGCCTGCAGTAATTGTACACGTAAATCGCGAAAGTCCTTTAAATTTGGAAAATATCGTGCAAAATGACGTCTCATTTCAAGGATCGCTCTTTTCGGTTCATCTTTCCAGGCTAATGACTGGTTTAGCTGTTCCTTCACATTTGCCACGACTTCGGGAACCAGCGGTGGAGGAAGCAATTCACCAGTCTCAAAATAATGTCGGATATCGCGAAAGATCCAGGGGCGGCCGATTGCCCCTCGTCCGATCATCAGTGCATCGACCCCCGATTGTTCATAAAATGCCTTTGCTTTCTCGGGACCGTTGATATCTCCATTTCCGATTATCGGAATTAGCATCCTTGGATTTCGCTTGACTGCGGCAATTAACGACCAGTCGGCCTCGCCTGTGTAAAGCATGCTTCGTGTTCGACCATGTATCGCAAGTGCCTGGATTCCTACGTCCTGCAATCTTTCTGCAACATCCATAATGGGCATGTCGGTTTGATCCCATCCAAGTCTGGTTTTGGCTGTAACAGGAATTTTTACCGACTTGACCACCTCTTCTGCCATCTTTATCATCTTTGGCAGGTCTCGCAACAGACCGGCACCGGCTCCCTTACCGGCTATTTTTTTCATCGGGCAGCCGAAATTAATATCAATAAAATCGGGTTGCGCCTCTTCGGCAACTTTCGCTGCCCCAACCATAGAGTCAATATTTGAACCATAAATCTGGATGGCAACCGGACGATCGAAATCGAAAATAGTCATTTTCTTTTTCGTTTTTGCGATATCACGGATTAAAGCTTCGGACGAGATAAATTCGGTGTACATCACATCGGCACCAAAATTTTTGCACATGTAACGGAATGATTTATAAGTAACATCTTCCATGGGTGCCAGAAACAGCGGAAGTTTTCCTAATTCAAGATTGCCAATTTTCACAATTATTGGTTTAAAATCAAGGCGCAAAGATAGGAAATCGCTACAATTTCAAATATCAGGTCTTTCCCTCCAACTTTAAGGAGGATTATTAACTTTGTAAAAACTTAAATAGATGTATCGACAGGCACTTCGCGAATCCAAACCTTCAACTCAGCTTCTCTTTGCTACACTTGTCATTTTAATCTGTGGCATCTCCCTAATGGTATTGAGCATTGCGCTTGGCTGGCTGATTTATGGCGTAAACCTCTCCGAGATGCAAAATTTAATTCAGGACACTTCGAATCCTAAAAACATTTCAGTACTGAAGTTTTTCCAGACCCTTCAATCGATTGGTGTATTTATAATTCCCCCATTTATTATCGCCTGGTTTCTTCATGATAAACCTTCAGTATTTCTTCAATATCGCCAGAAACCTGATTTTAAAAGTGTTCTCTTTGTTATTGCGATTATTTACTTTGCCAACCCTTTTATCAATTGGCTTACCGAGATTAATTCAAAATTAAGCCTTCCTGAATGGATGAATTCGGTAGAAATATGGATGCAAAATTCCGAAAATCAAGCCAACAAAATTACTGAAGCTTTTTTATCAACCACTTCATTAACAACTCTTTTTACAAATATAGCGATGATTGGCATTCTTCCGGCTATTGGAGAAGAGTTACTTTTCAGAGGGATTGTTCAGCAATTATTTAAAAAGAAATTTGGCAATGCTCATGCAGCAATCTGGATCTCTGCTGCCATATTCAGCGCACTACACCTCCAGTTTTTCGGATTTCTGCCCCGGCTCGTTCTGGGAGCGATGTTTGGCTATATGCTCGAATGGAGCGGAACTTTATGGTTGCCGATGATCGCACATTTTGTCAATAATACCACAGCAGTTATCGCTTATTATTTAATGCAGAAAGGGTGGATTGGCAATGGCATAGATAAAACCGGAACTTCGTCTGACGGGAGTTCCTATATGGTCATCGTAAGCATTATTTTTCTATTTGCGTTATTCAGGGCACTTTATCTGCGAACACGCACGCGTTCAGCATACCTGACGGAGAATAAGTTCATTTGAAATTATTCCGGAATTCTCAAAATGAACTATTTCACTTCTTTCACAAAGTCGTCCGGGTCCAGGCCGATTTACGACCAAGCATGCGAATTCCTGCTACAAATCCTTTGAGCTGAAGTGTATCCTTTCCTTCGAGCCAGACATAGCAATCATAGGTTTTTCCGTTTTTAGGATCATAAATCGATCCGCTTGCCCACTCTTTTTCGGTAGCATTATATACTAATCCACTTAATATTTGTAGGTTAAGTCTTGACCGGCTTCTTAGATTTACATCCGGATTTCGGTCATCTTTTTCAGGAGCACCATTCACGTATTTCTCAGGAATGATGTACACAATCGTTCCGATGTATTTTCCATCTTTCTTTTCTATTTTAATTTTCGAAGATTTAATATCATTCCACCAGATTCCGGTAATATCATCAGCAGTCTGAGCGAAAATCGCTGTAGAGAAAACAAATAGAAAAACAAACAACATTAATTTTTTCATAGCCATAAATATTAGATGATAATTAAAGATTTCAGTACATGCAAGAGAAAATTAATTACTTAATTCCTATTAAACTTATTGATAAACATCTGTTTTGAAAATGGTCGGATATCCTGCGAATCAAACACTTTCTTCAATCCTAATTCTTTCGATTTTAAGGTGAATGACGATAAAGGAAGTCCTTTGATACTATTAAGTGCAACTTTTAGTAACGTTTCATTCTGATTACCAAAGGGAATAAGATTGGCAATATCCTCTTCAATTACAAAATCGGGAACCAATCCATCAACATAGTCTGATACTCCTTGTGAATTAGCAATTTTAACGACTATAGGCTGCATTGCCCACTTATGACTGGGATTTACATTCCCATTCGCGTCCCAATCTTTAATAGTAAATGATCCGACATACTTGCCGGCAGTATTGATCCCAACATTGAAAACCTGCAAATAGGGTTTGAGCCCATTAATAAGTAATTCACTGGCAGATGCTGTATTGTCGGAAGTTATTACATACAGTTTTGTCATATTTACTGTATTGACGGGCGTTTCTGCTGTTGTTGCGGTCTTTGCTATCTTGTCTGTAAAATTTTCAATAAGCGAAGTTTCTCCGTATTCCTTTACAAAAGCTGCCTGTAAACCAGTATTATACATGCTTTTAAGAAAAACTTTAGATGTTGCTGTTCCGTAAATCATGCTTGCCAGGTATTTCGCAGATTGCACCGACCCACCTCCATTATAGCGTAAGTCAAGAACTAACTTATCAATTGCGGCGTCTTTAAATCTTTTAAACACATCGTTCAACTGCAAGTCAAAATCTGCTGTAAAACCATTATAAACAAGGTAGCCTACTTTTAAATTATTGATGTTCAAAATAGTGTCAAGCTGAATAGGATTTTCCTGCATTTGAATTGCGGTCATAGTAGCCGATTTTCCATTCAAATAAATAACATTATTGGTTACAAAGGCAAATGTCAGCTTATAGGTAACTTTTGTAAATAACAGCGTCTGATAATTAGCAACCGTAAGTTGCTGATCATCCACCTGCATGAATAGATCCCCTCTTTTCATCCCGGCTTTCTCAGCAGGGGACCCTTTATAAACATACCTTACGAAACCAAACACATTGTCACTTGCACCAATTCGGGCCAGCATGAAATCGAAACCCATCGTTTCAGAAATGCCCTGAATCCAGTTATCGATAATTTTTGAATCGTCAACGATGAATGACCATTTATCTACAGTTTTGTATTTGTATAACAGGTCAGTGAAAAGTTTGTTGGGATCGGTATAAATATTCAAAAATGCATTCAAAGAATCTTTGACCGAAAATTTTGGAGCATTAAGATTTTGAATCTGATCAACCCACAAGTAATAATCTTTCAGCCCATTATATATAAATTTATTGACATCAGTGGCCTCTTTAATAACCACTGGTGTTGGGGTTAGACTTTCTTTCTTGCAGTGAACCAATACAATGAGCAGTATCAAAAGAGAAGAAAATCTGATCAAATATTTGTATGTTTTTCCCATTGTAAATCCAATTTTAGAGAGACTGCTAAAATAGTAAAATATAATACCCGACAGTACAATTCATTAAACACATTTTCCGTACTTAGGTTTCCGGTTGTCATGTTAAAAAATCATATTTTTGGTAAAATATGGTTTCCTGCTTTTCCTTTGGTGAATAAAAATAGAATCAGCCTAAAAAACATTAACCTTCCACATCCAATCCCGTTTCTTCGGTTTCGATTTCCTTTTTCACCTCTTCGATTGTTTCGGGTGCAACAGGTGTATGTTTTTCATCAAAGAATCGTCTGTAGAAGATCAGGATTGAGATAATTCCAACGGTGATAGAAGAGTCAGCCATGTTAAATACGGGGCGGAAAAAAATAAAATCGTCACCACCGACAAAAGGAAGCCACGAAGGGAAGTTTCCTGAGATCAGCGGAAAATAAAACATATCGACAACCCGTCCTTGCAGAAATGAAGCATAACCACCCCCGGCAGGGAAGAGGGTAGCAATATGGCCATAACTTTCGTTAAAAATCAATCCGTAAAAAGCACTGTCAAGAATATTACCAATAGCTCCGGCCATGATCAGTGAGAAACATGCAATAACACCAAAAGGCACGTTCCTTTTCCATAACTTAGTGATATACCAACCTATTGCACCTACAGCTATGATGCGAAAAACACTTAGAAAATACTTGCCGATATGGTTGCCAAACTCAAGGCCGAAAGCCATCCCGTTGTTCTCGACAAAATGGATGATAAACCAGTTTTTGGTGATAATGATCTCATCGCCAAGCATCATATTGGTTTTGATCCATATCTTAAGTAACTGATCGAAAAAAAGAATAAGCAGAATAATTAGGATCGACTTTGTCTTTGCACTCATAAAAAAGTATTGGCTTGATAACGATAAAAAAAATCGGGGCATAGCAAACTACCCCGAACTTTATTGAAAATTTGTGGAAATTAAACCTTTACAGGCAAAAAATCCTATTTCATCAACGCTGATTATTCTTCGCATCGATCGAAAGTGTGGCGTGAGGTACAGCACGAAGACGTTCCTTCGAAATCAGTTTTCCAGTCTCACGACAGATTCCATAGGTCTTGTTTTCGATGCGAACCAGAGCTGCTTCGAGATACTGGATGAATTTCAGCTGTCGTTGTGCAAGTTTACCTGCCTCCTCTTTCGACAAGGTTGCAGCCCCCTCCTCTAAAACTTTGAAAGTTGGGGAAGTGTCCTCAGTGCCGTTACCGTCTCCATGGGTAATGGCATTTTTGTATAGTTCATAATCCTGACGGGCTTTCAGAAGCTTATCCTGGATCAACGATTTGAACTCTACGAGTTCTTCATCTGAATATCTTGTTTTCTCACTCATAATTTTAAGGTTTGATGTAAAAATAACTTATTTGGACTCCATTTCTATAAATTTAACGAAAATATTTACTAACAGATAAATAACAATCACTATAAAATTTCCTTTTCAACCTGGATGAAGGTCTCAATTCCCTTTTCAATTTCAACCAGTTTTCCTGTTTCGTCGCCTGACAGCTCATCCACCAATTCAACTCTTGAAGCAAGCGTTTGACTACCAATAAAATCCCCAAATTTATCCATCGCTTCGTTAAGTTCAGGATGACGTACAATCCGAAGGATAATCTTGTCTGTTACTTCAAAGTTACTCTCTTTTCGCAAATTTTGAATACGGTTTACAAATTCTCTTGCGATTCCTTCAAGGCGTAACTCAGGAGTAACATTAATATCCAGGGCAACAGTAATCGCACCTTCGCTGGCTACCTGTAACCCGGGAATGTCTTCCGAATGAATTTCAACATCCTCAAGTGTAAGCGTAACCGGTTCTCCTTCTAAAACAGCACCAAAAGTACTGGTTTTCTCAAAAGCGGCAATATCCGGCTGGCTCATATTGCTGATCAAAACCGAAACAGCTTTCATGAGTTTACCAAATTTAGGGCCTAGCGTTTTAAAGTTGGCTTTAATCTTCTTTTTGATGACACCCGCGGCATCCGTCAGATATTCAACCTCTTTCACATTTACTTCTGTCAGGATGATGCTTTCGACGGCTTCAAATTGTTTGCGGAAGTTTTCGTTCAGAACAGGTACAATGATTTTTGCCAACGGTTGTCGCACTTTAAGCTTCTCCTTACGGCGTAAGCCCAGAATCATGGAAGAAACTTTCTGAGCAATATCCATTCGCTCTTCAAGTTCCTTATTAATAGCACCTTCATCATATTTTGGAAACAATGTCAAATGAACCGAAATATCAATTTCGCGGCCAGTTACCCGATTCAAATCGCAGTAAAGCTGATCCATGTAAAACGGTGCTATCGGCGCTGCCAGTTGAGCAACGGTTTCGAGACACGTATAAAGTGTCTGATAAGCCGAAATCTTATCAGTATCATATTCACCACCCCAGAAACGCTTCCGGCTTAAACGAACGTACCAGTTCGAAAGATTTTCGGTAACAAACTCCGAAATAGCCCTCCCTGCACGCGTGGGTTCATATGTCTCATAAGCCTCAGTCACATCCTTGATCAGACTATTGAGCAACGACAAGATCCAACCGTCAAGTTCGGGTCGCACCTCTTCAGCTACCGGCTCTTCTTTAAAAGAGAAACCATCAACATTTGCGTAAAGGGCAAAGAAGTTGTAGGTATTGTAAAGTGTGCCGAAGAATTTGCGACGTACTTCTTCAACACCTGCAATATCAAATTTCAGATTGTCCCAGGGTTGTGAATTGGTGATCATGTACCAACGCAACGGATCGGATCCATATTTTTCGATTGCTTCAAATGGGTCGATACCGTTGCCCAGACGCTTCGACATCTTATTCCCATTTACATCAAGGACTAACCCATTGGAAATAATATTTTTAAACGCCACAGAGCCTTTTACCATTGTAGCAATAGCATGAAGCGTAAAAAACCATCCACGTGTCTGGTCTACTCCTTCTGCAATAAAATCGGCCGGAAAAACCTCATTGAATACCTCCTCATTTTCAAAAGGATAGTGAGCCTGAGCAAAAGGCATTGCACCTGAATCGAACCAAACATCGATCAGATCGGTTTCGCGGAACATCTTTTCCCCTTTCGGTGAAACAAGGAAAATATCGTCAACAAAAGGTCGATGGAAATCTATTTTTTCGTAATTCAATTTTGAAAAATCACCTACCTTAAAATCCTTGAAAGGATTCGCATCCATCATACCGGCTGCAACCGATTTATTGATTTCGGCAATTAACTCTTCGGCCGATCCGATGCAAATCTCTTCTGAACGGTCTTCGGTACGCCAGATAGGCAACGGAGTTCCCCAGAATCGTGAGCGGGAAAGATTCCAGTCGACCAGATTTTCGAGCCAGTTTCCAAAACGGCCGGTTCCTGTTGACTGAGGTTTCCAGTTGATCGTTTTATTCAAGCCGATCAATTGTTCACGAACAGCCGTGGTTTTAATAAACCATGAGTCGAGCGGATAGTATAAAACCGGTTTGTCTGTTCTCCAGCAATGCGGATAACTGTGGACATGTTTCTCAACCTTAAATGCACGATTCTCTCTTTTCAGCATGACCGAAAGATCGATATCGAGTGTTGCATCGTTTTCAGTGAGTTTATCGTTATATTCGTTTTTTACAAATCGACCGGCATATTCACCATACAATTGCACATCAATATTTTCAGCAATAAAACTTTCAGAAAGATCTTCAAAACGGGAAAATCGTCCCTGACGGTCGACCATTGGCTGCTGTTTGCCCTCCTTATCAATCAACATAAGCGGAACAATTCCCGTTTGTTTTGCAACACGGTCATCGTCAGCACCAAATGTGGGAGCAATATGCACGATTCCAGTACCATCTTCGGTAGTCACAAAGTCACCGGCAATCACTCTGAATGCATTACCTAATGGTTTAACCCAGGGAATCAACTGTTCATAACTAACTCCAACAAGTTCCTTTCCTGAGCATTCTGAAAGTAGCTGAAATGGAATATTTTTCCCATCTCCCTTATAATCATCGAACGACAATTCCTCATTCTTTTCAGAGAAATAGTTTCTGAATAAATCTTTGGCGAGAATGACAGTAACTGGCTCAGAAGTATATGGATTGAATGTTTTTACTTTTACATACCGGATATTGGTTCCTACCGCTAAAGCTGTGTTCGAAGGCAAAGTCCAGGGTGTGGTAGTCCAGACAAGGATAAAAAGATCCGTATTAACATCTGCAAAAAGCGATTTCGATTTTTCATTATTAACCACCTTAAACTGGGCAATACATGTTGTATCCTTCACATCGCGGTAGCAACCAGGTTGATTCAGTTCGTGGGAACTTAATCCGGTACCGGCAGCAGGCGAGTAGGGTTGTATGCTGTAACCTTTGTAAAGGAGGTTCTTTTTGTACAGGTCTTTTAAAAGCCACCACAAGGTTTCGATATAACGGCTATCGCAGGTAATATACGGATCGTCCATATTTACCCAATATCCCATTTGCCGTGTGAGGTCTTCCCATTTATCGGTGTATTTCATCACCTCCTTGCGACAGGCGGCGTTATAATCGGCTATTGAGATGGTTTTGCCAATGTCTTCTTTTGTAATACCCAACAACTTCTCAACAGCCAGTTCAACAGGAAGTCCGTGCGTATCCCATCCTGCTTTCCTTTTCACTAAAAATCCCTGTTGAGTTTTGTATCGGCAGAATATATCTTTGATTGCTCTTGAAACCACATGATGAATGCCCGGCAAGCCATTGGCAGATGGCGGACCTTCGTAAAAAACATACGCCGGCCTTCCGGCACGGGTGGATATCGATTGATGAAACGTGTCGTTTTGTTCCCAAAGTTTCAGGATATCTTGATTTATTTTCGAAAGATCAAACTCCTTGTACTCCCTGAATTTGTTACTCATAGCGTTAAAAAAACTCCCTTTTTAAAAAGTTCACAAATATAGGAATTTTTTCATTCGATAATCGGTTGATCTGGCTCCCCAATCGGGCATCTGAGTTTTAAATTACATTGAACAAACACATTATCAACTACACCCGAAAGGGTATAATTATTTCATCAATTTAATATATATACCCGATAAGGTATAATTAGCCTCAATAAAAATAATTTATACCCCAAAGGGTATATTGCAAAAAATATTATTTATTTTTATACCCGTTAAGGTATAAGATATGGTAATAAGTGAATTTGTAAAAGACAAAAGGAATGCCGCTAAGCTTACACAACCCGAGTTGGCAGAAAAGGCCGGTGTAGGTCTTCGCTTTGTCCGCGATCTGGAACAAGGTAAAGAAACCGTACGATTGGATAAGGTCAATCAAGTATTACAACTTTTTGGCTATCAGGTTGGTGCCGTGCTTACAAACCGAAATGTTATTGAAAATGAGAAAAGCTGAAATCAAAATACACGATAGAACAGCTGGTTGGCTTACTCAGGATGAGGATGGCTATCATTTTATTTATGATACCAGTTATTTGAAATTGCACGATGCAGAGCCGGTCAGCCTTACGCTACCTTTGAGTGATGCTCCTTACACCAGTAAAATGTTGTTCGCATTCTTCGATGGCCTGATACCGGAAGGTTGGTTGCTTAATATTGCCGAAAAAAACTGGAAATTGAATCCCCGCGACCGGATGGAATTGCTCATGGTTTGCTGTAAAGATTGTATCGGTGCAGTGAGCATACATCCTATAAAAGAGGAGGACAAAGTATGAGTAGATGTTTATACTGTTATCAAAATTTAGCGGAAAATGAAACAGATTTTCATGCTTTTTGCAGCAGAAAAATCTTTGGCCAACCCACTCCACCTGAACTACCATATGACGAAACACAAATGGAAGAACTGGCTATTCAGGTTGTTCGCAGCCAAATAACGGTCACTGGTGTTCAGCCTAAAATCTCGTTGGATATTGACTCGGGTCAAAACAAAAATGAGCCTAAACGATTTACGATTGTTGGTTTATGGGGAGGATATATGCTAAAACCTCCTACCCAACGATATCCCCAACTTCCGGAAGTGGAAGATCTCACCTTACATCTGGCAAGCATTGCGAAAATTGCAGTTGTGCCTCATAGTCTGATTCGGATGAAGTCCGGTAAACTTGCTTATATCACCAAACGGATTGACCGCTTCAAAAATAGGAAGTTCCACATGGAGGATATGTGTCAGTTAACTGAAAAATTAACCGAAGATAAGTACCACGGCTCCTATGAACAAATAGCCAAAACCATTTTAAAATTCTCAACCAACCCGGGATTAGATATGGTGAATTTCTTTGAACAGGTACTTTTTTCCTTCCTCACAGGTAGTGCTGATATGCATCTGAAGAATTTTTCATTGATCCGTTTGCCGCTTATAGGTCCAGTTCTTTCACCTGCTTATGATATGGTGGCAACAACTCTTGTCAATCCGGCCAACGATGAAGATTTAGCATTAACATTGAATGGGAAAAAGAAGAAAATAAGATACAACGATTTTATTGCTGCTTTTAACACTTTAAAATTAGATGCAAAACAGCAGGAAAATATATTCAAAAAAATGGAGAAAGCGAAAGATAAATGGATGGAATTTATCGGCTTCAGCTTTCTAAGTGATGATTTTAAGGGGCTTTATAGGCAATTGATTCAAGAAAGATTTGAAAGGTTAATGCCAAAAAGATAAAACTATGTTCCAATCTCCGGCGATCGATTCCAAACCCGACAGGTTTTCGAAACTTGTCGGGTTTTTCACACAATAAAAAACCCCGGACTCTGTTGAATCCGGGGTTAGTTTAAGTTGGCGGCGGCCTACTCTCCCACTTTACGCAGTACCATCGGCGCTGTCGGGCTTAACTTCTCTGTTCGGAATGGGA
>JAPLDR010000005.1 GCA_026391655.1 Bacteroidia bacterium
CATTGAATTCAGTCCAAAATCTTACGGATCTTAGGTAGCAGCTTTGGAATTGTCTCTACGTTGTCGAGACTTTTCCCGATGAGCAAATTATGCACGCACTGCGTGCACAATTGCCCTGGACTCATTTGCGAACCATCATGTAAATTGATGATATTGCGATATAATAATCGTTGCAAACGACTGATAACTAACCCATCGCTGCAAACAAGGGAGATCGAGGAAGTCATACTATCACTGCTGAACCTACCAAGCCCTCACAGTATCCGACAGTGACCGGGTGAGTGTCCGTGATTTGAACACTCACCCGGTCACTTCATTTTTCGTGATTTAATAACTGAACGATTGGGGATTCAAACTGCAAAAATTTTTGTAAGTTTGTTTAAAATTCGTAAGAATAAATGTTGAATATTCAGAAACAGATTGATTATTGGATAAAAGGAGCAGATGAAGATATTGTAACTGCTGATCTTTTGATTCGTGAAAGGAGAACACTTCACGGATTATTTTTTTGCCATTTGGTTATTGAAAAAGCGATTAAAGCGCATGTGGTTAAGAGAATCGGAGATGTTGCTCCACGGAATCATAACTTGATTTATCTTTCAGAAAGAGCCAGATTGGAGCTTGACGATCCGACACAAATATTTTTAGGAATTTTAATGAAGTATCAATTACAAGGACGATACCCCGATTATAATCCGGTCTTACCTGATCAACCTATAGTTAACGAATATTTTAACAAGACCAAAGAGTTATTACAATGGTTAAAAATGAAGTTATAGAGATATTGAGATCATATATTAATCTGTTAAGGACAGAAGGGATCTCAGTCGATAAAGCATTTTTATATGGAAGCTACTCGTCGAATACCGCTACAAGTGAAAGTGATATTGATTTGATGATTGTTACAGAAAACGAGAATGATGATAATTTGGCAGGTAGAATCTGGAAACTGACAAAAAAAGTAAATTCGAAAATTGAACCATTTTTAGTTGGAACTAAACGATTCAACAGTAACGATAATTCACCGTTGGTTGATTTAGTGAAAAGAACCGGAATCGAAATTGTGTTTTGAAAGTGATAGTATGACTTTTCATGTCCTGAAGAAGTCATACTATCACTGCTGAAACTACCAAGCCCTCACTATTATTCGACAGTGACCGAGTGAGTGTTCACGAATTGAACACTCACCCGGTCACTTCAGTTTTTTGCAAGCCATTGAATTAAAACTGAACGACTGGGATTCAAAATGAAAACTTGAGAATCCGCAACATCGCTTCTTCTTAAATTCTTTTTCCAAGGATTTTTGAGCTTCTCTTAAAATGAATTACCCCAATAATTTGTATCTCCTTATTCTCCACATTTACCTTGTAATATACTCCGTAGGGGAATTTCTTGATAACAAATCTCCTTATACCCTTATAAATCTCGGAACAACTGAAAGGTCTTTCTGATAAAAAGTGAACAGATTTGTCCACCGATTCATAGAATCTATTACCTAATCCAATTTGATTTAATTCATACCAAATGAAAGCATTATCAATATCATGTTCTGCTTCGGATAGAATTAAAACATTGTATTTCATTGCAGTCTCCCATATTTAATTTGGACTTCAGACCAAGGCTTAAAAATGGCATTTCCAGAAGTAATTTTATTTAGCCTTTCGTCAAGAATTTTCTTATGCACTGCCGGTAATCCTTCTATAGATTGCTCTTTAGCAATATCGTCCCATAAAGTTTGTACAACTTTGATTTTATCTTTTACAGACAATTTGTGCAATTCGGACATTTGTAATTTTGTCATCGCTCATATTTTTTACAAATATAAAGAAGATCCATCAATTTTGCGAAATCTCAGGAACGGCTTGAATTCAAAGTAAAAGCTTGGAAATCCGAAAGTGATAGTATGACTTGTTCAAGTCCTGAAGGAGTCATACTATCACTTCTGAACCTACCAAGCCCTCACTATTATTCGACAGTGACCGGGTGAGTGTCCGTGATTTGAACACTCACCCGGTCACTTTTATTTTCGGCACATCATTGAACTGAACTATTTTCTTGCTTTTCCAATTCTCAATATTTCCCTAAGTCTATCTTGTTTCCGGCTCCGTGTTATTACCCATAATCGAGGTACGCTCCGTGTATCCTCTGTGGCACTCTGTGAAACTATTAGTAACACAG
>JAPLDR010000128.1 GCA_026391655.1 Bacteroidia bacterium
AATTGTAGCCATTTTGATCAGCCGGTCGGCTACCTTGAATTCAGTGGCAAAAATTGCAAGTTGGAGGATTGCATCCTGTTTCTGGATTTTCACCATGATACTTTCACCGTTCGAAATGGTCATCAGTTTTGAGACAAGATCGGGCGAGAAACTCTCAAGTTCGCTTAAATTTTTAAGACTCGTAATTTTAAAGAGTTTCTTAGTTGAGTTATTGATCAATTCAACGGCACCATCATCGCGGTAGCTGATCAATCCGATGCCGATATGCTCAACAACTGTTTCGAGATAAAAGTAGTTTTGTTCACGCTCTTCCCTTACTTTTCTGAAATCGTTGATAACCAAGCTAAAAGCTTCTGTCATGCGATCAAATGAATGCCCTAATCCTTTGATTTCGAAAGTTCTGGAAAAATCAGAGTATCTCAGAGATTCCAGAAAGTTGGTCAGCAGGGTATTAGTTGTTTCGACATGATTTATAAGCATGATAACCTGATAGATAGCGATTCCAACGAATAAAACTATGGTAAAATAGTGACTGGTTGTATACAGAAGCCACATGATCAGAAAAGTATTTGCAACTATTGCCAATACCCTGATTATAAGAGATATTCTAAAATTTTTAGAGCCCATATTTTTCCATTCTGCGGTATAGGGAAGTGCGTGTCAGTCCAAGTTCAGTTGCAGCTTTCGAAATGTTTCCCTGATGCATTTTCATCACTTTCAGAATAATCGTTTTCTCAACTTTGTCAAGTTCATAGTTATCCAGATCCAATTCGTCAGACGTTTTATTTACTGATCTCATTTGCAGATCATTCGGGTTAATCCAATCTGATTCGGTCATAATAACGGCACGTTCAATCACATGTTGAAGTTCCCTGACATTTCCGGGCCATGCAGCCTCTTCCAGACGTTTCATGGCATCTTTGGTAAATCCGCGCAGTAGTTTTTTGTACTTTTTCGAGTAAATCTGGAAAAAATGAATGGCCAGCAAAGGAATATCTCCATAACGTTCGCGAAGTGGCGGAAGATCGATCTCAACGGTATTGATCCGATATAGCAAATCCTGGCGGAATTTTCCCTCTTCAATCATTTGATGAAGAGGCATATTAGTGGCGCAGATCAAACGAAAATCGATCGGGATTGGCTTATTTGATCCAACCCTGGTCACTTCGCGTCGTTCGAGCATGGTAAGAATTTTAGCCTGAAGAGGTAAAGGCAGATTTCCGATTTCATCGAGAAAAAGAGTTCCACCAGAAGCAATTTCGAATCGACCTGGACGATCGACCTTAGCATCAGTAAATGAGCCTTTTGTATGGCCAAAAAGTTCACTTTCAAAAAGTGATTCACTGATAGAAGTCAAGTCGACGCTAATAAAGGCTTCATCCACCCGGTTTGAGTTATTATGCAATGCTCTTGCTACCAATTCTTTACCAGTTCCGTTCTCTCCAAGTATCAAAACACTCGCATCAGTGGCAGCTACTTTTGAAATCGAAGTATACACTTTTTGCATTTCTGCTGAATTTCCGATAAAATCTTTAAAGGTCCGGTTCATCATATTATTGATGGCTTTGGCACGGCTTTTAAGTTGCTCAATCTCTTTTTTCGATTTTCGGAGGTTAAGCGCCGAATTTAATGTCGCTAAAAGCTTCTCGTTTTGCCAGGGTTTAAGGATAAAGTCTGATGCCCCCTCCTTAATAGCCCGTACACTCTTCTCAACATCTCCATAAGCCGTGATGAAAAGAACAACAGCATCCGGATCGACTTCGAGAATTTTTTTTAGCCAAAAGAAGCCTTCCTGACCGCTGATGGCATCTTTTGTAAAGTTCATATCCAGCAGGATCACATCAAATTCTTCATTTTTAATTAATTCCGGAATTGAGGTTGCTGCATTGATTGTCACAATTTTTTCAACATGCGGTTTGAGAAGTAATCTGAGTGAGAACAGGATATCCTCATTGTCATCGACCGCCAGTATTTTTCCAAATTTATCCATAACGAACAGGTTTTTTTATTTAGAATACAAACACCAAGCCACAATAAATATAAAGTTGAAGTGATGAATTGTCAAAATAGTTATGTAATTATTAATCAGTGTTATAGTTAGAGTTTTTCTTTTTTATCAGATTACACTCATCCTTCGTTTTAAAAAGGTAAATGTACGAAATCGGTCAGTAATTGTACGAATACGGACGATTATTTTTTTTCGATAATTTATAATTAACTATAAATTAGTTAATTACAACTATGGTATGATTTATGAACTACGCAGATTTTTGATAATGAGGTTATTTTTCTATATTAGAGCCGGAATTTTCACGCTCCGGTGAAAAGGATAACCAAAATTATTAACCGCTTTTATTCTCAACAATGATTGAACTAATTGATATTTGTAAGGTCTTCAGAAATAAAGAAGTTGAGACCAAAGCGCTGAGCAACATTAATTTATCGGTTGCCGATGGCGAATTTGTCAGTATTATGGGGCCATCGGGTTGCGGGAAAACCTCCCTTCTCAATATTATTGGTTTAATCGATTCACCCAGTTCTGGCAGGTATCTGCTTGATGGTAAGTTAGTTTCTGACATTAATGAAAGAAACCGGACAGATTTGAGAAAGAATAATTTTGCATTTGTTTTTCAAAGCTTTAATTTAATTGATGATCTCACAACCTGGGAAAATATCGAATTACCACTTGTCTATCAAAAAGTGTCTCAGGCTGAACGGGTAAAAAGAGTTGATCAGATTTTGGAAAGGTTTAACCTGAAGCACCGTTCCAATTATTTTCCTAATGAGCTCTCCGGCGGACAACAACAAAGTGTTGCCGTTGCCCGGGCAGTGATCGCTAAACCGAGGATTATTCTTGCCGATGAACCCACGGGAAACCTTGATTCAACTCATGGGGAAGATATTATTCAACAACTCATTAAGCTCAATGAGGAAGGAACAACCATCATCATGGTGACTCACTCAATGATGCAAGCCCAACGTTCACAACGAATTATCCATCTTTTTGACGGGCATGTAGTTACTGAAAGTTATTCGCGGGCGACCACCAATTTATAATCGTGTTATGAAGAATTACCTGAAACTTGCAATCCGTAACCTGTTGCGAAATAAAGAATATTTTTTCATTAATGTTTTTGGTCTTGCTGTGGGGATGGCTTGCGCAATTATGGTTTTGGTATATATTCGTGAGCAATCTAAATACGATGATTTTCACCCGGCATCTGACCGGCTTTACAGGGTTTATCTTGATTCGAAAATAGGTGGTTTAAAATCGAAAGTTGCTGTTACTTCTCCTATGTTCGCATTCGGTTTAAGGCCATTTGTTCCTGAGATAGAACAATCTTGCCGTATTTTTAGGTCCGATCGCGATATTCCGGTTCGTGCTCCTTTTATTACTAGTCTCGATAGTCGCACTTTATTGTATGTCGATTCTACTTTTTTTGATATGTTCGGTTTCAAATTAATTGAAGGTAATCCGAAAACTTGCTTTAATAAGCCTCGCTCTATCGTTTTGTCTCGCTCTGTTGCCGATCAGTTATTCCCTCAGGGAGCCATCGGGAAAACCCTCACAGTTGAAAATGAGAAAAAAACAACCCTAACTGGTGATGTAAAAGAACTTCCGATCGAGCATGAAATAAAATGGACTATAACTGGTATTGTCGAAGACTGTCCTTCAAATTCTCATATTAATTACAAATCACTCGTCTCTCTCTCTTCGGTGGTATCTCCTTATCCTGACTGGAATACTCATTATTTGTATACCTATTTCCGGTTTAAGGAGGGTACAGATATGCGTGAACCGGCTGATTCTGCTTTTTTAGGTTTGTCAGCTATTGAAAAATTGCTTCTCAAAGGTTTTTTTAAAGAAGCTGGTGACGAGATGGAAAAAACGACGGGTATAACCCTTGAAGAAATGAATGATGAAGAAGAATATTTTGTCCTTCGGTTACAAAAGGTTACTGATATTCATCTTTTTTCACAACTAAAATATGAATTATCACAAAATATTAATTTTCAGACGCTACTAATCATTTCCGGTATCTCAGTTCTGATCATTCTGATTGCTTGCATTAACTATGCCAATCTTTCGACTGCCCGTTTGGCCGGAAGGGTGCGCGAAATAGGCATCCGCAAAATATTGGGATCTCAGCGAAGAGAATTATCCAGGCAATTGCTGGCGGAATCGATCACGATCAGTTTTATTTCACTCTTTTTTGCATTAGTCATCGTCGAATTGATTTATCCAAATACAAGCCTGGTTCAGCAAAGCCCCGATCTAAACATTCAGCTGCTTTTGTTTAAACTCTCGCCTGTTATTTTTAGTGTTACCCTTTTTACAGGTGTAATAGCTGGAATTTATCCTGCATTTTATATTATCAGGTTCAGCCCTGCTGCCATTTTGAGGCAGCAGAAGCAATTCAGCGCCGGAGGTAAAGGATTGCGTGGAATGCTTGTAATTATTCAGTTTGTGTTTTCGCTTGTTATAATATATTCAACATCAACGATATACCGTCAGTTAAGGTTCGTTCAGCAAAAAGGGGTTGGTTTTCAGAAAGAGAAGCTTCTTGTAATTCAGAATGCTTTCGGTTTAAAGGATAATGGGAGTGAATTCCAGAAAAAACTACTGGAATTAAAAGATTTTGAGGGCGTTACTTTCTCATATGCTGTTCCCGGCAAGATTCTGGGTATGCAAAGTTTTCAGAATGGAAACGATAGTACCAAAAATCTACTCATGTACATCCTGAGAACCGATTCGATGTTTTTCGATACTTATGGGATGACTCTCTCCCAAGGAAGTTTCAACAGAAAACGATATTCGACAAAAGACACTGTTGATGTCATCATTAATGAGGAAGCTGTGAAATACCTTGACTTAAAGGATCCTATTGGTTCTAGTATAAACTCTGATATTTCTCCCAATTGTTTGATCATTAAAGGAGTTGTAGGTGATTTCAATTTTGAGTCACTACACACAAAAATTCAACCCCTCATTATATTTTCATCCAGATCTGATCAAATCAGATATATAACGGTAAGATTATCTCAAAATATTAATAATAAGGATATTGAGAGAATTAAGAAGTTATGGGAAAGTGTTTATCCAAATAGCCCGTTTTCTCTGTTTTCAATGAATGAGAGTCTTGGAGATTTTTATAAAGAAGAGCAATCTACTGGTCAGATAGCAATAGTATTCTCGTTTTTTGCCATTTTTATTGCCTGCATGGGTCTTTATTCGCTTTTAGCGTTGACAACCGTTTTCCGGACGAAAGAAATTGGCATCCGAAAAGTACTTGGAGCAGGTACAAAAGAACTTGTTATGCTCTTGTCGAAAGAAATATTCAGACTGATTACGATTGCAGGAATAATTGCTTTACCCATTTCATTTCTGCTCTCTTACTATTGGTTATACCGGTTTGCTTACCATATTTCACTGAGTTTTACAAACTACTTTCTCGTTTTTATAGCAGTGTTCCTGGTTGCAGTTTTTACAATTTATCGCCAATTGTGGCATACAATCAACTCCGATCCAAGTGATTCGCTTCGATTTGAGTAATAGATATGTGATTATAAAGAAGTAATCTTACTTTTTATTCAGTTGATTGATGGTCACTTGCTTTTCCGAGTGCTTTGACAATTGCCATTCTGAACCGGTAAAGTGAGTAGGTTGCGCCTGTGACAGCATCAACTTTCATATAGTTCGATCATCAGGTGCAGATTTTCCCAATCTGCATCACAAACCTTTATTTCAGTTTTTTGGGTCTCTTTTTTTTGCGAATATGGGCTGATCGTGAATGAGTTGCCTAACAGAAAAGTGATAAGTGCCATTCCAATCAAATATAGTGTTCTCATAAATTAGTAATTGCATTGGTCTGGTAGTATGACAAGCAAAATTAAAATCACCCCTAATCAAATTTGATATTTATCTGATTAAACCTTGTACCCTGATATCTGTCAAAGAGGCAACAAGTTCAGGATGGTTAGCCTGGGAAATTTTCTGAATTTGAAGAAAACAAGAAAGTACGGTTTACTCCCGATGGTTTTCAAAGGTACCAGATGTACGCTATCTGACATCTTCCGGATTAAAGTCGTTCTGCTGATTGTTAAATTATTATGATGTTAATGTTATCAAACATCTACTAATGAAACAAATAAAATGTTTGGCA
Organism: Bacteroidia bacterium; assembly: GCA_026391655.1. GTDB lineage: Bacteria > Bacteroidota > Bacteroidia > Bacteroidales > Prolixibacteraceae > JAAFHB01. Next base: position 6,165 of record JAPLDR010000128.1, read on the forward strand.
CGTTATGTGTGATAAGTTCAAAGTATTAATTAAAATGAAAAATGAATAATAAGATGAAAAAGCAAAATAGTTTTGTAAGCAATTGGTCAGTTAAAGGAATTATTATTGTAACTGTTTTAAGTGCAATGTTTTGCACTACCAGTGCAAAGGCAACTAACAAGCCAACAGTAGCATTAAATGCTATTACATTGGATATGAAATCAGAAAATGGAGTTGAAAGCTTGAAGAACAGTATTACTGAATCAAATAGCGAAGTTATGGAAGCTGAATATAATGCAAAGGAATTTGTTGAAGCTGATATGGAACTCGAAATTGAAAGCTGGATGAATAGCAATACCGAAACTAATAATGAAGTCGCTGAAACTATACAGGCACCTCAAATTGAATATAAAGCAGAGGAATTTGTTGAAGCTGAAATTGTTAACGAAATCCAATCGTGGATTAATACAAGCAGTTACTGGAACGATTTTGAAACATTTGATAATGTGGATGTTACGGGCATGATTGGATCATGGATCAATTCTTCATCCTACTGGGCAAAAGGGAAAAACTTTAGAAGTAAGAAATAATCAAACTGGAAAACGATGTCTTGATGTTTTTTTACCGAAGAATGTAAATTGTAAAGATTAGTTTATTAATTGGTTGATTTGGTTCTGAATGTAGCTGACCGTTTCGGGAATAAATTCGAAACGGTTTTTCTTTTCAGAACAGACCGATGGTTCAGGTTATCATAATTGTGAATCTATGGTACAATAATATTTAAACCTTTGTTAATCACAGATATCTCTAATTTTTCTCCCATGCGGCAAGGTTCACCGTCAAAATGGACGACCCCTTCGGAACTTCTTTGGAGTACGATCTTACTTGCTCTTTCGGTGTACATAAGCGAGCTTCTGTGGATGTTTTTGGCAAATAGCCGGATGCCAATTCCAGGAGCTTTATACAATCTGAAGGGAGAGAGGATACAGATGTCAAGTTTACCATCACGAATATCGGCTTTGGGTGCGATATAGGCATTGTTTCCATATTGAGACCCATTTGCAAAAGTGATCAGAAATGCGGGACGGCTAATTGTCCGTTCATCATCGACGGTGATTTGGTATAACTCAGGCTTATAATTGAAGTATTCCAATATCGTCGTTTTCACATAGTTTGAGAGCCCTCTCCCTTTACATTGGGCGAATTTTTCGCCAATCAGTGCATCAAAACCTACCCCGCAGGTACAAAAGAAAGGGATATCGTTGATCAATCCACAATCAATTGCCTGATAACTTTGCCTGTTTATTAATTTTATGGCCTGCTCCGGCTGTAATGGGATTTGAAGATGACGTGCCAGTCCGTTTCCGGAACCAACCGGAATAATTCCCAATATTCCCTGTGTATTAACTAAAGCTTTAGCGATTTCATTTACTGTTCCGTCGCCGCCAACAGCTACGAAATAACGATAATTATCAATCAGCTTCCGGCGGACTATCTCCGTTGCCTCTCCTTTATATTTTGTAATTATGACTTCAACATCAAAAATCTTTTTGTCAGTCAGTTCATCAATCATTCGAGGCAGTTGGTTTTTCTGTCTGGTTCCGGAGATCGGATTGATTAAAAACAAAATCTTTTCTTTTACAAACGATTGAGACATAGAAATATCTGTTCAATATTAGCGGTCAAATGTACATTTATGAGTAGAACTTTAAAAATATTTGATTGATTATTTCTGTTTATTGTATACGTATTCTGATAATATTGTTTGAATTGCAAAACATCTTGTCAGAATGGCGAAAGGATTCTATATTTGTGCCTTATTCATGGAAATGCGGTTCCTGTTCATGAAAAATTGCGGCTCTATAATGAATTGCCTTGATTATCAGATTGTAATAAGGAATCTGTTTTTTTTATTTTTTCACTATGATAAAAGGACTCAAAACTCGAT
>JAPLDR010000122.1:0-47048 GCA_026391655.1 Bacteroidia bacterium
AATCACCTGATTATCACCTTTAAACCCTTTTTGAAGACGGAAATCAAGGTTGTAATAACCAGCCAATGTATCAACCAAAAATTTAAAATTTCGCGAAATCAAAGCAACTTTTCTGATATTGGCAGGTAAAGTTACTTTTCCAGGTTCCATTTGATCAATTGGAACACTTTGGGTCGTGATGCAGGAAGATAAAATCAACCCTGCTAAAAAAATCCACGCGTACCTGGTTATGATTCTCATGACAAGATTGTTTTGTTAATTTATTGAGATTATGGAATTTCCAAAATCTTTTTATATTCAATTTTAAACATCGTTTCCTTAATTGTTCATAACTGGGAAGATGTTCAAGCAAAAGAAGAGCGAAGTCAAAGGTAAAAGAAAAAGGGAATCAAAGCTATTAGATTTTCCTTTTTGCATCTTCCTTTTCTTTCTCCTTAAGCCTTTGTGCCAGTGCACTTAGGTAAACCTTTTTATCCAATGAATAGTTGGTTTTTATTGATTTTCCGCACCATTGCATTGCCATATCCAGATCGCCATTCATCTCTGAAGCTAGCGCCAGATTAAATTCCACTTTGCTTCTGATTGATTTTGAGGGTATTGCTGCATATTTATTCCAAATAACAGCTGCTTCTTGCCACTTATTTTTTTTAATCAAGGGTATTGCAGCATCTATTTGGTTGTTTCCGGTTATGAAGTAATAGCGGTTTAGATTGATCCATTCAGGACTAATATAACCACACATTTTAAAAGCTGCGGCAATCCCCCCACCAATTAATGCGGCTTTTATCTTTGGCATTTGTGACTGTAAATCCTTAAAAGAAGAACCATTTGCCTTCCAAAATATCGTATCACCAACTACAAATCGAGTTAAAGGCTTGATTTCAGTTGCTCTGTACAGACGCCATTCCGAATAATAAAATATTTTTGTAACTGCCTCACAATCTGTAGGCTCATAAACTAATGTTTTTTCTTTATTCCAATAGTTTTTCTTATTTGATTGCCTGGCAATTATTTGTTCATCAAAGCTTTCGAGTATAAGAACTGCATCCACCTCAAAATCATGGCATATTTCTTTTATAAAATTGGGATTAACCGGATTTGCTATATCTTTAATATCAGTGCGGACAATATTCCTCTCTTTGGGAACAACTACATCAAACCTACCGGACTCAAATAGCGTCCTGGCAGCTACCTGAATTAATGTATCAGTAGCAATACTGTCCTGAAAAACAGTATCCATTTTCATCGAATTTTTAATTAAAATTTTTTCCAGCGTATCTGCCTTATTATCAGCAAACTGTTTGGTCATACTTCTATTTAGCAATGCCAGACTTTGAATATCCTCTGCAATTGGATATTCAGGTTGAACTGCTACCTCAATTCCAATGATTCGAAGTGACGTACAGGAATTGAGAAAAAGTACTGCTAAAAGGCTTAAATAAAAAATATTCAGGACAGAAGAACTCCTTGAATAGCAGATTCTGGTTAGGTGTTTCATTTAAAATCGTTTTGTTAATTCATAAGTCTGAAAATATTACTTTCTCAAAGATTTAATTAACAAAAACAATGCCAAAATCCTTAACTAATATCTCGATTTGTTCTCTTTTTGTTGTGCTTTCCTTTTGTTGTCAAGTGTTTTGAGGTAAACCCCTATCGCTTTAGTATATCGGGTTTTAAATGATTTAATTCCCCATTCAATGGCCAGATCGGTATTGCCATTCATCTCTGCTGCAAGCGCCAGATTAAACTCTACTTTACTTCTGATTGTTTTCGAATTTATTGATGCGTACTTAGCCCAGATTGCAGCTGCCTCTTCCCACTTATTGTTTTTAATTAAAGGAATGGCAGCATCAATCTCATTTTTCCCGGTTAAGTAGTAATACCGTTTTTGATTGATCCATTTGGGACTTATGTAATCTGCTATTTTTAAACCTGCGGCAATTCCACCTCCAATTAAAGCTGCCTTTATTTTGGGCATCTGTATATATAAATATTCCAAAGAAGAACTCCTATCCTGCCAGAATATCGAATCGATAATTTGAAATCGGATCACTCGTTTAAGATTATCAGGCCTGTAAAGTCTCCATTCCGATTTGTAAGTAATGTCAGTTGCCGCACTATAGCCATTGAACCCAGAATAATTGTTTTCAATTTCTGAATATTTTGTACCTAATCGTTCAGCAAAGCTTTCAAGTATTAGTACGGCATCAACTTTAAAATCCGTACAAACCTCATTAATAAAGCTGATATTTAATGGATTGGCAATAAATTTGCTATCAGTGCGAACGATATTTCGGTCTTTGGGAACGACTACATCAAACCTCTCTGATTGAAAAAGCGCCTGGGCAGCTATCTGAATAATTGTGTCGGCTGCAATACTGTCCTGAAAAACAGTATCCAATATCATCATTTTGTTGATTAATATTTTCTCGAGCGTATCGACCTTATTATTAGTAAATTGGTTGGTCATACTCCTATTAAGTAATACCAGACTCTGAATATCTTCAGCAATTGGATATTCCGGCACAACAGCTACTTCAATTCCGATTTTTTTTAACGAAACGCAGGAATAAAGGGCAGAAATTACAAAAACAAATAGTATTCCTTGAACATATGAATACCATTTCTTTATTAAGCAGTACAAAATCTTCATTCGAAAATAGTTCATAAAAATAAACAGAGCTTTAATCCGGTTACAAATAAACTAATTTTTCAGGAATGAAAAATCAGCATCGGAATTTCGAGTCGGAATAAAAGCTCCTTTGTGAGGCTTGGTTTAAATAAAGAGGTAATAATATTCCGCTTATGTGAAGTTACTGCAATAATATCAATTGCTTTATCAATAATATAACTTTCAATTCCACGTGCCCGGTTTTTATTGATGATCAGATCAAAATCCATTTTCACCTGATCGGCATTTCCAACATATTTCTCTTTAAAATGAGCTAAGTCGTAATTAATAAATGGGTTATCAGCAGTATCATCAATATGGACAACGCTAATATGTGTTTCGAGAGGAATAGCAATCTCAATTAATCTTCGAATGGCTATTCCATCCGATTTATCAAAGTTTGTTGCATACATCAACTGTTTAAACATCGACTGTTTATAAGATGCCTGTCCGGGAATGGCTAAAACAGGGATACTGGCTTTGTTAATAATTTCGGTCATAAAGCTTCCAAACCAGTTTTCTGATTCACCTTTTCCTCGAATCCCGATAACCATCAGATCATATTGACCAGCTTCGGCGAAATCGAGAATTGCTTCTTCCGCGATTCCTCCGATTAATTCCGTTTTTATCTGAAATTCCACAATTTCATGGTCAGCCAAATACGAATTCAATTTGTCCTTGAATTCTTTCATCAATTTGCGGGCATTTTCAACAATTTCACTAAGCGTTTCTGCTACGTTAGCCGGAAAAGAGTAAAAATGATCATATGAAATCGGGTTGGTTACGGGATTAAAGTAGACATGTATCAATGTGATTTCTGCACCTTTCTGCTGGGCGACATGAACAGCGTAACAAGCTGCATTCAATGAATATGAAGAGAAATCAACAGGAACAAGTATTTTTTTAATCATATTTGCCTGATTGAATTGCTCTGAAGCGGCCGTTGTGTTTAGTTTATTTGACATGATTCTGGTTTTTATTGATTAAACAGTACTTGATATCCTTAATAATGAACAATCAATGCACAAGAGGATAAACCCTGAACTCACCCTATAAATTTATAATAAAATAATAAAAAATCAAAATGAATCAATAAGTAGCAATGACCTCACAAAGAAGCCTCCAGAATTTATCAACTGTCGTGATATTGATCTTCTCATCAGGTGAGTGAACTCCCCGCAAAGTCGGGCCGAAAGATATCATATCGAGGCCGGGAAACTTTTCGAGAAAAAGCCCGCACTCAAGACCGGCATGAATGGAACGGACAATAGGTTCAACTCCAAAAAGCCGGGTATAGGAGGATCTGGTGATTTTCAGCAATTCCGAAGAGGGATCCGGCACCCAGCCCGGATATCCTTCGCCATGCCGAACATGGGCATTAATCATCTTAAATACAGACTCTACCATATAAGCAGCATCCAGTTTCCCACTTTCGAGATCGCTTCGTTGACTAGTTGTAATTTCGATCATATTTCCACCCTTAGTTTTCACCGAAGCAAGGTTGGTTGATGTTTCCACAAGTCCTGGCATTCTTGTACTCATCGTCAATACCCCATGAGGACAAGCATATAAAGCGTTAATCAATCTTGTCTGGTTTAACCGATCAATCACGAAACGGGGCTCTTCGGTACTTTCAAGTATAAGCTTAATATGCGGTTCATTCAGCAACATTTCCTTCTCAATCATAGATCTGAAAATATTGAAGTCTACCGTAATATGTTCTTTAACTGAACCCGGAATCAAAACTATCGCGAAAGCCTCGCGGGCAATGGCATTCCGGAGATTACCACCATTAAAATCCGCAATATAAATCTCATATTTCTGCATCAATTGCCACAAAAACCGGTTTAATATTTTTATGGCATTTCCTCTGTTTTTGTTGATATCATCACCCGAATGCCCACCCAAAAGACCGCTAACAGTTATTTTGACAGGAAATAAGCCATCGGGAGCACCAATTGATTCAAAACGAATAGTAGCCACTGTATCAATTCCACCGGCACACCCGATAAACAATTCACCTTCATCTTCCGAATCAAGATTGACCAGTCCTTTACCACTAAAAAAACCTGGTTCAAGCGCATTGGCACCCGTAAGTCCGGTCTCCTCATCCACTGTAAACAAGCACTCTATCGGTCCATGTTTCAGGTCATCTGAGGTCAAAATTGCCAATTGAGCAGCTATTCCGATACCACAATCAGCTCCAAGCGTTGTTCCTTCAGCAGTAACCCAATCTCTATCAATGTAGGGCTTAATCGGATCTGTATCAAAATTGTGTACTGTACCCGAGTTTTTTTCGCAGACCATATCAAGATGTGATTGTAAAACTAAAGTTCGACGGGTTTCCATACCTTTTGATGCAGATTTTGTAATCAGCACATTACTTGCTGAATCTTTTTTTGCCACCAGATTGCGCAAATGGGCGAAGTCCATTAAAAACGTAATAATCTTCTCTTCACGCTTTGATGGGCGCGGTATCTGACAAATTGCTTCGAAATAACTCCAAACTGAAGTGGGGGTCAGAGAATTTAAATTATTCATATTCGTAATATTATATAATTGAATTACAATATTTTAAAAACAACAGATTCATTCATGACCTGATAACTAAAAGTACCATTTTTTTTGCAAAAAGAGCCGGAATGTAAAAATTTCATATTCAGGAAGGTTATCCTCGTTTTCACAATTAAATAGTTCTGCCCAAATAATAGTTAAACATTCACCATCATAAGATTTATGTGCTATGTTTGCAAATTACTTGATAGATATGAGTTTTACCAGACGACTATTCATTACCATTCTGACAACTAGCTGTTTAGTAATTATTTACTATTCATCCAACGCCCAAACAGATCATAGTCTTGGTAATTGGAATTCCATCATTCTTAAAGGAAAAATTTCGCAGAGATTTTCCTTAATGGGTGAAGGACATATAAGGAGCAGTAGTTATGATTTTAAATACGACTATTTCGAAGCTAAAACAGGAATTTCCTACTCCATCACAAAAAAACTCACTGGATTATTTGGTACCGGCCTTTACAATACTGATCAGCCAGGAGGTTTTTTTCAGACACCTTCCCGGCAAAAGGAGTTCAGAACCTGGCAAGAACTGACCCTAAAACAGACTTGTAAACGAATTAACTTAGAACATAGGGTCAGGTTAGAGCAACGATTTATTCCTGAAAACTATAAAAATCGTTTAAAATATCGGCTTGGATTAATAGTGCCGGTCAATAAAGCTGAAATGGTTCAGGGTAGCGTCTATCTTACTGTGGCTGATGAACTTTTCATTCCTCAGTACGGCCCAATCGTGGAGAAAAACCGTTTTTTTGCAGGTGCAGGATATAAGATGAATGAAAATGCAACTTTACAGATTGGATGTGTAAAAGATACCGATTACAAATCGGGCAGTCATTCTGTTAAGAATTACCTTCAACTAATGCTACTTTATGATTTTACAAAACTCATAAAGAAACATACCTGAATTTATTTGAAGAGAACAACAAATTTCTTACTTTTGCGTTGAATTGGTGCCCGTAGGGCTTAATTTGGGAATCCGGTGAAAATCCGGGACAGTACCCGCTGCTGTCAAACCCGATTCCGCTGTTGCGGAATAGAATGTTTCTGGTTAATGACCACTATTCTTACCAAAAAAAGGATGGGAAGGTAACCAGAAATCGGGATAAGTCAGAAGACCAGCCATTCACGGTTTAAGCTTTCGGGATAAAAGCGTACAGATGGCCGTTTCCCATTCTGCAAGACTTCCGATTAGCTTAGAATCAATTAATGTTTGACTATTAAATTGATTTTAAGTATGTTAAAAATTAAATTTCTTTCTCATCTCATACTGGGAATCGCAGTATTCACCTCGTGTAGCGAAGCTGAAAAGCTCTCCGGGCCGCTGATATCTTTTGCAATTCCTGCCGAAGGATTTAAAGTGGAGGTCGGAAAGTCACTTGCACTCAATCCTGTTGTTCTTAATGGCGAAAAATCTTCTTATACGTGGGAAGTGAATGGTCAGGTTGTATCTTCAGCGAAATTATTTACGTTTACGCCTTCAAAAATAGGCAATTACAGTCTTCAGCTTAAAGTATCAAATGAGGCTGGAAGTGACAATAAAACAATTCTGATCTCTGTGTTTTCAAACCTTTCTCCCTATATTACCAAAATTTTCGATTACCAATATGGCCCGGGACAACACGCTTCATTAATCTCTTCTAATTGGAAAGGAAATGACTTTATCGGACAACCATGGATCGGAACTAAACTTTATACATCACTGGGCGGTTGGGGAGGCTATATCATAGCTGGTTTCGACCATGCAATTAAGAACGGCGATGGCGCAGATTTTGCAATATTTACGCAACCAGGCCCAGCATCTGAACCGGCTGTTGTTTTTGTGATGAATGATGCTAACAATGATGGTATTCCGAATGACGGCGAATGGGCCGAGATTAAAGGAAGTGAATACAATCATCCTGAAACAATTCATGATTATCAGGTAACTTATTATAAACCTGCAAGTAACGGAAATGTCACCTGGAAAGATAACATAGGAAACAGTGGCGAACTTATCCCTGTTTTCGACTCTTCCTCCTGGTGGTGGAGCGGATATGGATCCAAAACCGAAGTTGTATTTAATGGCGTCAAATTACCAATTGCCTATAAAAATATTTCTACCCAGGCTGATAGTGAAAACTGGGTAGTCCGCTCCGGAATGTTTACTTACGGATATGCAGAATGTTATAACAACTTAGATTACAATAATTCATTGAAAGCAAATGTTTTAGACATTTCAAATGCAGTTGATAAGGCCGGCAATAAGGTCAATCTTTCGGAAATCAGCTTCATCAAAGTTCAGAGCGGAGTATTCCAGATTGCGGGCTGGCTCAACGAGATCTCGACCGAAATTAGCGGTGCAGCAGATTTATCTTTAATTGAATATTCTGCAAATTGACTTATTGCAAATCTCTTAATGCTAAACAATCAACCTAAACTTTTCTCATCTCACCAGAGGTACCTTAGCATCATTTTGGTATCTTTATTTATCCTTTTTGAAGCCAAAACCGCATCTGCCCAACATATATCCGACACTTTAAGAATTAAAACCATCGAGGTCTATGCAAAAAAAATAATTAAAGAGGAGGCCGGCAAAACAACAACTAAAATCGATTCAATTGCAATGATTAATGCATTGACATCCAATCTATCTGATTTAATTTCACAAAACACACCCATCTTCATTAAAGAGTATGGTCGTGGTGCGATGGCATCAGCATCATTCCGCGGAACCGCACCTTCGCATACCCAGGTGTCGTGGAATGGAATCAGTCTTAACTCACCAATGCTGGGAATGGTCGATTTTTCTGTAATACCGGTTTACTTCACAGATAATGTAAGTTTGCTGCACGGTTCAGGATCAATATCTGAAAGAAGCGGTGCGTTGGGCGGAGTTGTCAGACTTGAAAATACCACCAACTGGAAAAATAGATTTTCTGGCCGTTTACTTGCCGGCATTGGAAGTTATGGAACGAAGGATGAGTTTTTTCAGATTAACAGTGGAAATAATAAAATACAGTCGCAGACAAGAGCATATTATAATTATTCGGACAATGATTATCAGTTTGTAAATAAGTTCATTGCAGATATTGATCCCAAAACAGGCAACTACCTCTACCCTATCCAGCGAAACGAAAACTCACAATACAAAAATTATGGCCTCCTTCAGGAATTTTATTTTCATCCTGCTGAAAAGAGTGTAATTATTCTCCGGTACTGGTACCAGCATAACGACCGAAGCCTTCCCAGGCTGCTCTCGAACGAAACAGACAATAACGCCAATATCAACAGACAAACTGAAAATGCCAATCGTCCCGTGGCCGAATGGAAGTATTACGGTAAAAAAGGAACACTCACGCTTACGTCCGGTGCTAATATCCAGCTCATAAATTATCAACTTAAAACTAAAGTTTCGGGAGCTGATGACCAACTGGTGATCAACTCTGTTTCAAAGTCTACATCTTACTTGTTTAAAGCAAGTTACAAATATCAATTCTCTGATAAACTTTCAATAATAACTGGTGCGAATACCGGGATTAATAATGTCCGTTCGAAGAATTCGCCACAAAATGGAGATACAACAGGCTACGACATGCAGCGTCAGGATCATTCGGTTTACCTTCAGTTCAGTAAATCATTCAGCGATAAGCTTTCGGCCAATCTGCTTGCAAGAGAAGATTTTATTGGTGGTAAATCCACCGCATTTATACCCTCTGCCGGGATCGAATATCATCCTTTTCGAGATATTGGTTATTTTATAAAAGGTAATCTTGCCCGAAACTATCATCAGCCTACACTCAACGACCTCTATTATATTCCCGGAGGAAACCCGCAGTTAAAACCAGAAGAGGGCTTGATGGCTGATCTGGGAAGTGGTTATTCGGGAGTTATTGGAAATACGACCTTCCATGCTACACTCAACGGTTATTATTCAAGCATCAGTAACTGGATCATCTGGTTACCTACACCACAGGGATATTGGGAACCCTACAATATGAAAAGGGTCAATGCCAGTGGAATAGAATTAAATACCGGTATCAGTGGGAAGATGTACTCGGTTGATTATCATTTTAATGGGAATTACGCCTTTACCAGATCAATCAACAGGGACGATCCCCGAAACTGGGCCGACGAATCAATCGGAAAACAGCTTCCGTATATTCCACTGCATTCAGCTAATTTTCTTGTCAACCTATCCCGGTCGGGTTACCACCTCACCTGGCTTTGGACTTATTACAGCGAGCGCTTCACGACAACGAGTAACGATAAAACCTCAAAACCGGATGTGCTTTACCCTTATTTCATGAACAACCTTTATTTCGGCAGGGAGATCAGACTGAACAAGCAAAAACTATATATTGAATTGAAAATTTTTAATCTCTTCAATGAAGATTACCGCACTGTATTACAACATCCTATGCCCCGAAGGAATTATTCATTATTAATCCGTTACGATTTCTGAAATGAGCATCAACCGATTACATATCGCCCTGATTTTAATGACGCTTCCTGTGTTTTCAGGATGTATGAAAGATAACGAGTGGATCAACCGTCATCAATCCGGAACATTGCCCGCAAAAGGCATTTTCATCGTTAATGAAGGGAATTTCATGTATGGAAATGCCTCCCTTTCATTTTACGATCCCGCAACACGAAAAGTGCAAAACGATCTTTTCTACAACACGAATGGTCTCCCGCTCGGAGATGTTGCCCAATCGATGGTGATTAGTGATAATTTGGGGTATATAGTCATCAATAACTCAGGGAAGATTTACGTAATCAATACTTCAGATGGAAAATATGTCGGAAAAATTACCGGATTGACCTCACCAAGGTATATTCATTTTGTAAATAGTGAAAAAGCCTATATAACAGATCTTTATGCAGGACAAATTACAATTGTCAATCCCAAATCCTATCAAATTACAGGTGTAATACTCACACCTGGTCATGCCTCTACCGAACAGATAGTTCAATGGAATGACTTTCTTTTTGTTAGTTGCTGGTCATTCGACAATACGATTTTAGTGATTGATACCCGAACAGATGCGGTTGCAGGTGAGATAAAAACCGGAAAACAACCAGGTGGATTAGTGATTGATAAAAACAATAAAATTTGGACACTTTGCGATGGCGGATGGTCTAAAAGCGGAACAACTTCCCGAATTCCTATGCTTCAGCGGATTGATCCTGTTACCAGAACCATCGAAAAGAGTTTTTCTCTTTCAGCAGATGCCAAACCTTCGCGTCTCGCAATTAACGATACGCGTGATTCCCTGCTGTTTATCAATGATGGAATCTGGAAAATTGGTGTAAATCAGGAAACTATAAGTGGTCATCCTTTTTTATCTACTGCTAACCATCTTTATTACAGTCTTGCTGTTGATCCGAAAAACTCTGAACTATACCTTAGTGATGCAATCGACTATATGCAACGCGGTGTTATTTACCGATACTCGCCCCTCGGTGCCAAAATCGATAGTTTTAAAACCGGAATAATTCCGGGTGCGTTTTGTTTTAAATGAAAACCTTTGCAGGAGAATAATTTAGAGTACCATAGCAAAAGATAATCCGCCTCCGTTTTTATAGATTGCCGGTAGAATCACCATATTGTTCTTTTTCCCCCAGCGGTAACGATGTGTATAGTAAACAACTTTTGTTGTGAAAATACCAATTCCGGCACCAATCAGAACATCCGAAATCCAATGCTGATTATTCGCCATCCGGTAAATGGCAGTGGTTGTAGCAACTGCATAACCACCGACACTGATCCAGGGCGAAGCGTCACGATATTCCATGTCTAGTATTGTCGCAGAAACAAATGCCTGCGCAGCATGACCGGAAGGCATAGAGTTCTTCCCTCCTGAAGGTCTTTCACTTGCAATCCAGGGTTTCATTCCCCTAACAATAACAGTCATCAGCAATTCGGCTTTGGCAGTAATTATAGCCTGGTTCACAAAATCGCTGCGGCTCTTCACTCCGGCAGCTTTTAACCCGAATACAGCAGCAAGCGGTGCATATTGCAGATAATCATCAATTGAGGTATTAACGCCGGGAAAAAGGTCAAGTACCTTGTCACGAATTGTGTATTTACTTAATAAACTGTGAGAATCGGGCAGTAAGGTGATCGTTCCAGCTATGATGAGCGATGCAGGAACTAGCGCCGCTTTGAACCATTGGGGACGAACAAGTTGATTTTGCATCATATTCATCTCTAATGATTTAACGGCAAGTGTGTCGGAAAATCGATTCGAAATGTGATCGTATTTTAAGGAGATATTAATATTTGAGGAAGTAATTGGCAGGTTCAGATCGGAAAATCGACTGGAGTTTAAAGCAATCGAATTATTGAAATAAGTTACCTGTGAGAAAAGTACTTGTGACATTACCAGAATTACTAAAATAAATAACAAACGTCGTGTAATCATATCTTTCAATTAAAGGAATACAAAGGAATCTATTTTTTTAGTAAATGGAAATTTAAATTTAAGATGCTTAACCATTTGTTAAATCCGATAAAATAAACTCTCTGCCAAACATCAAAAGTCTTTAATCCTCTCTATTTTTGTATTGTAGAGAGGAATGAAATATTCCATTCAAAAGATATTTAAATTTTCATTTTATGGACGGAAGAAACAGGAGTAATATCAAACCGGGAATTGAAGTAGCGATTGTGTTAAAAGAAGATCAGCGCACTGGTGAACTGACCGAAGGAATTGTTCAAAACATATTGACCAGCAGCCAATTTCATCCTCATGGCATAAAAGTAAGATTAACCAGCGGCGAAGTTGGAAGAGTAAAGGAAATCAAATTGGCGGCTGGCAATTAGCAACTGGAAACTGGCTTTGAACAGCTGGCAGCAATAGCGAGCTGCCAGCTGCAGATAGCCAAATATCTAAATTACTTCGTTATACTTTAGAACCGGGTATTCCCATTTTGAGCAAATCAATTTTTACCGTAGTTTTGTCAAAAATTTGCAACATGGCTACAAAAAATCTTTCAGAATACGATCCTAATGCAGTTCCCGATGGAAAAGAAATGAAATTTGGCATCGTGGTATCGGAATGGAATTTTGAAGTAACCGGAGCTTTAGTGCGTGGTACGATCGAAACGCTTAAAAAACACGGTGTTCAGGCTGAAGACATTCTCGTGAAGTATGTTCCCGGTAGTTTTGAACTGACCCTTGGAGGACAGTTCTTTGCTGAATATACCGATGTTGATGCAATTATCCTGTTGGGATGTGTTATTCAGGGAGAGACCCGTCATTTTGATTTTATTTGTCAGGGTGTAACGAAAGGAGCAACTGACTTAAACATTAAATATAATCTCCCGGTGATTTTCGGTCTTTTGACTACTGAAAATCAGCAACAAGCGATCGATCGGGCCGGCGGAAAACTGGGTAATAAAGGAGATGAGGCTGCAGTTACAGCACTAAAAATGGTTGCACTTCAAAACAGTTTCGAGGACGAGATTGAAGAGGATTAAAAGAATATTCAGCAATTTGCGGCGATCCAAACAGGGTCGCCTTTTTTTGTCTTTATGTATTCAGATTATGCCCGGCGAAGAATTTTAATATCCGATTTCTAAAACTTAAAGTCAAAATACTCGTTAATTAATTTATGAGAGCAAACGAATGCTTTTGTTGAATGTTTACCATTACTTGACTTTTAATTCTCATAATTTGATAATGGATCTGGAAAAAGTCGAACTACCAAAATCGTCAAGCATTGATAAAGAGGTTGTTATTAATGACTATTATACCGTCTTCCTAAGCCGGCAATTGAGTATTTTAGGTCGGAAAGAGGTACATGCCGGACGTGCCCACTTCGGTATTTTCGGAGATGGAAAAGAACTTGCGCAAGTAGCCTACGCTAAAAATTTCCTTAATGGCGATTGGAGATCAGGATATTACAGAGACCAGACATTTATGCTTGCAGCAGGATTGCTTAATCCGGAAGAATTTTTCGCGCAAATATATGGCGACACCGATATCGAAAACAACCCTTCAACCGGCGGACGAAATTTTAATAATCATCACGCTACCCGAAATTTCGGGATTGAGAACGGACTTGATAATTTATTGAAACAAAAAAACTCTTCTTCGGATGTTTCATCAACAGCGGGGCAAATGCCTCGCCTGTTAGGATTGGCTCATGCATCAAAACTAGTAAGAGAAAATCCCGAATTACAACAATATACAAAAAATACAATAACCGGAAATGAGGTTGCTTTTGGAACAATAGGTGAATCGAGTACCTCTGAAGGGATGTTTTTCGAAACCATTAATGCAGCGTGTGTGATGCAAGTTCCTCTTGCAGTGGCCATATGGGATGATGGATATGGAATAAGTGTTCCTGTAGAGCTCCAAACCGCAAAGGGAAGTATATCAAAAGCACTTAAAGGATTTGAATCCAATGAACAAGATCCGGGATGCAAAATATTCGTATGTCCGGGATACGATTATCCTGCTTTAATACAAACATTCGAAAAAGGGATCAAAATATGCCGTGAGAACCATACCCCTGTAATATTTCACATCAACGAACTAACCCAACCCTTGGGGCATTCAACCTCAGGTTCTCACGAACGATACAAGAGCGATGACCGGCTGAAATGGGAGAAGGAACATGACCCGATTTTAAAATTCCGGGAATGGATTCTAAATGAAGATATTGCTGATCAGAAATCGGTTATCTCAATTGAAAATAAAGCTATTGAACGTGCAAGACTTGCTAAAGAACTTGCATGGCAATCATTTATTCAAAGTTTTAACGAAGAAAAAAAAGAGTTAAAGGAGTTAATCTCCTCAATTGCTGATGAAAATACTTCGTGCCCAGGTATTATTATTGACGGCCTGAAGGAAGTTCTTACTGCCCCTTTCCCAACCAGAAAGAAATTACTCGCCTTTGCTAAAAGTCAGTTAAGATCACTGCATGAGCGCGATGCTTTTCAAAAGAGCAGACGCAATCTGTCGGATTGGATTACTAAAATTGAAAATAAAGGAAAAGACAGATATAACACACATATATTTAGTGATATAAATAGCTTTGATTCAAGTTGTGATGTAAAAGCAGTTTATGGTGCCGACCCTAAATCTGTACCCGCACATGAAGTCCTGAACATGAACTTCGATATCCTTTTCAATAAATATCCTTTATTGCTAACCTTCGGAGAAGATACCGGACAACTTGGAGATGTAAATCAGGGAATGAAAGGGATGCAGGAGAAATATGGCATACATCGTGTGTTTGATACGGGAATCAGGGAAACAACAATAATTGGTCAGGGAATTGGGTTGGCATTAAGGGGACCTTGCCACCCTTTATTATCGCACAAGCGGTCAACAGATTGCACCGCTGATCATCCGTACAAGGGGGCATCAGTTACAGGGAATGTGGCATTCCGGCTCACCAATGAGCATGTTGCTTGGCTCACTTGGCGGGATCAATATTTGCGTTCCCCGAAACATGACCCAGGCAGCCGGGTTATACAATACACTTTTAAAAGGGCATAATCCCGCTTTGGTCATTGAACCTTTAAAAGGGTATTATATCCGCGAATTGCTACCCGAAAACCTTGGAGAATTCACAGTTCAGTTAGGTGTTCCCGAAGTTTTGGAAGAGGGAACTGATATTACAATTGTTACGTATGGCTGGAACGTCACCATTGCGCATCGTGCTGTAAATAAATTGAAAGCGCTTAATATTTCAGCTGAACTAATTGACATACAGACGCTTGTACCTTTTGACACATTGCATATTATTAGCAGGTCGGTACAAAAAACGAATAAAATTTTATTTGTAGACGAGGATGTTCCAGGTGGAGGTACAGCCTTCATGATGCAAAAAGTTCTTGAAGAACAGAAAGCCTTTAATTACCTTGATACGCCCCCAAAAACATTATCTGCTAAAGCACACCGGGGAGCCTACGGAACAGATGGTGAGTACTTTTCAAAACCCAATACTGAAACAATTATCGAAGCTGTTTACGAAATTATGCACAGCGTTAACCCCGCAAAATTCCCTGGACTATATGATTGATTAAAATATAGTTCAAACCTGAGGCAAGTTTCATAAATATCTGTCTTGAAAAGTTCCTGGCCATATTACAGAATATCAAAGTAATAATTTCAGGTGTTAATGCGCCGGAAGTCATAGGTGGCGGTTTTATTATTGCCTGTTATGAAACTTCAGGATAATATTTTCGTAAATACACTTTTGCACTGAAATTTTGATAAAGCATGGATTATCCGGCCAAAATATTACTGTTTGGTGAATATGGAATTATATTGAATTCGATGGCACTGGCCATTCCTTACCCGCGTTTTTCGGGTCGGTTCAAGTTCTCCGGGACATCCACAAATCATCAGTTAAAAACGGATGTTGAATCGAATGAAGCGTTAAAAAAACTGCTCATTTATCTTAAAAGCAACGCCCCCGTTTTCGAATTTCTCAATATTGAACACTTTGAAGATGAAGTCAATCAAGGATTGTATTTTGACTCATCAGTTCCGGTTAGTTCCGGTTTTGGAAGTTCAGGAGCCATTACAGCAGCAATTTATGAAAGATATCTAATATATTCACAGCACAATGAATATCAAACAATTAAAACCGATCTGGCGGCAATCGAGACCTATTTTCAAGGAAAAAGTTCAGGGTTCGATCCTTTAATCTCATTATTGAATAAACCTATACTCAAAGGAAGTCACAGCTCATTTATCTCAGATATCAACCTCTCCCCCTTTTTTAACACTTATACTTTGTTTCTTATCAATTCCCATTCGAAAGGAAAAACAAGCAATAGGGTCAATTTTTTTATAGAACAATATCGTCATCAACATTTCAAAGAAAGAATTGATAATGAATATATTCCAATAATTAATCAAACCATTAAAGCAGTAACGGAGCCCGATTTCGGGTCTTTTGAAACAATGATTTCCAGGTATTCCGAATTTCAGCTATCACACTTTGGAGAAATGATTCATCCGGGGATGAGAACTCATTTTGAATATGGAACCGAGAGTGGGGATTTTCATCTAAAACTGTGTGGTTCAGGAGGTGGAAAATTTATGCTTGGCATTGCTCGTGACCGTTTCAAAGCTGAATCCTATTTTAATTTAAACCATCTTGATTGGACGATTGTTTAATCATTCAGAGCTTCGGAATATCATTCTTAAGTTCATCATAAAATTAAATAATTTAACCATTATGCAACCTCCCAATAAAATGGTGATCTGGCTTAATCAGGTCAGAGCCAACTTTTTAGTTCTTGCAGCACTTTTAGTACTCATAGGCATTGCATTATCTTTCAAGTATTTACCGAATGATCAAACTATTAAATGGTTTGATATCACATTGGTTATGATTGGATCGGTTCTGGCACATGCATCTGTTAACCTTTTTAACGAATATTCTGACCATTTGACAGGGATTGATAAAAACACCAAAAGAACCCCATTCAGCGGCGGAAGCGGAATGATTCATTCCGGGTTCACAAATCCCGCAGCAGTGCTTTCAGCTGCCATCACAACTCTTTTAATTGCCGGAGCAATCGGAATCTACTTCGTGATTACCTCGCATTGGTCTGTATTCCTGATCATCCTTATCGGGGCATTTTCAATTGTTGCTTATACTCCACTTTTAACTAAATTGATGCTTGGTGAGCTATTTTCGGGATTGACGCTTGGAACATTGGTAGTATTAGGCACTTTCATCGCTTTAACGGCCAAACCCGGACAGTCTTTGGCATCATTGCTTCCGTTTGAAGTGATCATGGTATCTATTCCTCCCGGAATTTTAACTTCTCTCCTTCTTTTACTTAACGAGTTTCCCGATGCAGAGGCTGACCTAAAAGGGGGGCGTAAACATTTGGTTATAAAATTAGGAGCACAAAAAGCAGCTTATGTCTATGCGGCCGGAGTGGTTACAACTTTTGTCATCATCCTGTTCCTCCCATTAACCGGAACATCATCATTCTGGCTTTATCTCGGACTGCTCCCGCTACCTATTGGGATCAAAGCTACAATAACTGCACTTCGGTATAACAGCAACATCGAAAAGTTGATTCCGGCTCTGGGGGCCAATATTCTAACGGTGTTACTGACAGATGCATTACTTGCTGTTTCAATATTTCTTACTTTGTAAAAATGATGTAACAGAATACCTTAAAAAAAAGGGAATCATCCCCGAAAATATCAGGACAGAAGTTTTCTTTTAACTGTCTTAATCAGAATTTTCAGGATTTGAGAATATACGGAATTTTAGAGAATGAAATTTGAATAGAATGATACAATTCTGAAAATTTTGTAATTCTGAAAATTCTGATTATGACAATTAATTTTTAAAATTGTACTTTGGGTTAAAAATCAATTTGTATTGCAGACTGTTTGCACCAAAGTTGATTAATAATCCTTTGGCAAAATCGTAGGCAACTACATAATTTTTAGTTTGTGCCAGATGAACGTCTTCTAAATTAATCACTGCTTTAATTTCAACGATAACTTTGTCTTCAACCACAAAATCAGCCCTGCGTGTACCAACATCATATCCTTTGTAAAAGATGGTTTGCTCCACTTCCCTGCCATAATATAAACTTGCTTTATCAAATTCTATGGAGAGGCATCTCTGATAAATCACTTCCTGGAAACCATTACCCAACGTATTGTGTACATTCATTGCACAACCAATAATCTGGTATGTTAATACATCTTTTTCCATGTATTCAAATATTTCCAAATCCTGTTAATTCTCAAATTCTGTCAATTCTGATTCAGACATTTTGACTTTTCCCTTAATTTTAGTTTATGCAGACCGCATCCGGGAGTACATTGATGAATCGGTTTTGTTTTCCCTAAGGTACAAATAATTATTGACATTTGGGAGATTTTTGAAAATATTTTTCAGATTTCTGTATTTTATTTTTTGTGGGGGGATACTATGGGATAGTCAAATACAGAAAAATAATGGTTTTTACCTTCAGTTATTCATCTTTTGGAGCAATAAAAACAAAGCAGTAATCCTAGTTTCAAAAAATTGTTCACTGTACCTAATACAGAAAAATTATCAAATTCATTTACGGTAATCATATCCAAATATTTAAAAAATAGCCTAGATTCGTAAATATGGAACAAATGAAATCTCTCCCATGAAAATCTGGAAAGAAATTCAACTTATAACCGACGCTGACGAAATAAAACCCGCCATCGCCCCCATAATTATTTCAGCCAGCCGGTCAACCGATATTCCGGCATTTCATTCTGAATGGCTGATCAACAGGCTGAAAAAGGGTTATATAAGCTGGATCAATCCTTTTAACCGGGCGAATCCGCAATATATTTCGTTTCAGGAAGCGCGTTTGTTTGTATTCTGGACAAAGAATCCCCAGCCGATTATAAAGCACCTCTCCTACCTCGATGAGCTTGGGTTGAATTACTATTTCCAATATACGCTGAATAACTACGAAAATGAGGGTTTTGAGCCGAATGTGCCACTGCTTGGGCATCGGGTTGATACTTTTATCAGCCTCTCTGAATTAATTGGGAAAGAGAAGGTAATCTGGCGGTTCGATCCGCTGTTGCTGACTGAACAACTGACCGTAAAAGTATTATTGTCAAGAATTTGGGATATTGGAAACAAGTTGGTCAGTCATACTGATAAACTTGTTTTTAGCTTTGCCGATATCCTTTCTTATCAAAAGGTGCAGAATAACATGATCAGGGAAACGGACTTTTACAACAAATCGGATATTCATCTTGCCGAGTTTACAAATTCTCAAAAAAAAGAATTTGCAGAAGGGATTCACAAAATCCTGCAGGAATGGAAATTGATCAACCCCGATTTCCAAATTGCTACATGTGCCGAAGATATTGATCTTGAAAAATACCAGATTGCCCACAATAAATGTATTGATGATGAGCTGATTGAAAAGCTTTTCCCAACAGATAGAAAGTTAATGGACTTACTTGGCATAAAACCCAAAGAGCAACTCCTTTTTAGTGAAGAGGTTCAGTCAAAGAGGCCAAATCTCAAAGACAAAGGTCAGCGCAAAGCCTGTGGCTGTATGATTAGTAAGGATATTGGTTCTTATAATACTTGTAACCATCTTTGTGTTTATTGTTATGCAAACTCCTCGCCTGCGGTTGTGAGGAAAAATTTAAAGGAATTAAGGCCTGATTCTGAAAGTATCTTGCCTGTTATCGGCAGTCCAATCAGATTTTACAAACCACCTAATTATCTAAAAATATGAACACCCCAGTAAAAGAACCGGAAAAGAAAACAAACGAAGAGCCTGTCAATGAGACTGCCTTTGAAGTAGAAGAAGAAAAACAGATAATTGTCCATTGCCGGTGTGATTCACTAGACAAGTATGATTCATGGATTCGAATCTGGAAAACGACTTTTCTGATCGATCCTGTTTCAGAATATAAAAGTGATCTCCTTTTTGCCTACAATATCTCCTTTTATCCTGTTTGGGACTTGTTCCCTGGTAATTCATCGAAGAAATTTACATTGGTATTTGGTGGATTACCCAAAAGTTGCCAGATATTCGATCTGATTGAAGTTACCGATGGTACCGGGGCTTTTGAATCCAAAGGGATGATCAGAAATAAGGAAGATATCTATAATGTAGTGTTCTAATAAGTTATTAGGAAGTTATTTCATCAAAACAAAATATGATAGTGCTTTAACTGTGCAAATCCCCCTTGGTCCCCCTTTTTCTAAAGGTGAGACGTTCAAAAATGATCTGTTTTCTCCACAAAAAAACTGCCCCAAATATGAAACAGCTTTTATTATGACTATAAATTAATTGGTTATTTTTTCTTTTGCGGAACATTCCGTTGTTTGGCCATCGCTTCGAGTCTTGCGGTGAATTTCGATTTTACAACCGGCATCTT
Source organism: Bacteroidia bacterium (assembly GCA_026391655.1). Lineage (GTDB taxonomy): Bacteria > Bacteroidota > Bacteroidia > Bacteroidales > Prolixibacteraceae > JAAFHB01. The sequence goes on from JAPLDR010000122.1 coordinate 20,124, forward strand.
TTGTTTGGCCTTCAATTGGGCATGGATAGCATCTTCATCGATGAGGCTTTTAAAGATCCACATCTGAACGAAAGTAAATACCAACGACAAGAAGTAGTACAAGCTCAATCCTGAAGCGTAGCTGTTAAAAATAAACAGGAACATCACTGGCATCAAATACATCATGGTTTTCATACCTGGCATTTGCTGCGTTCCGCCGGCACTCATTTCGTTGTTGTACTTCACATACAGAATGTTGGTAACGGTCATCAGCAAGCAGAAAAGGCTCACATGACTTCCATACCACGGGATCTCCCATGGAAGTGTAATAATCGAATCGTATGATGAAAGGTCGTGCGCCCATAGGAAACTTTGTTGCCGCAATTCGATAGCGATCGGGAAGAAATAGAACATTGCCACGAGGAACGGCATCTGGAAGAGCATCGGTAAACAGCCGCCCATGGGATTAACACCCGCCTTTTTATACAACGCCATCGTTGCTTGTTGCGACTCCACCTTTTTATCTTCGCCAAATTTTTTCTGTATCTCGTCGATTTCAGGTTTTAACAACCTCATTTTTGCCTGCGAGATGTATGATTTATAAGTAAACGGCGCAATGATCAATTTGACAAAAATCGTCAATAACAGGATAATCAACCCAAAATTCCCGATATATCTCCTAAGAAGGTCGAAGACAAAAATGATAATGTACTTGTTCACCCATCCGATTACAGTCCAGCCCAAAGATAACTCTTCTTCAAGACTAATCTTATACTGTTTCAGCGTATTATACTGATTAGGACCAAAATAAAATCTGGCCGGAAAAATTTCGCTCCCTGAATTATCAAGCGGAATCGTTAAATCAGCACTCATATCGGAAACAAATAAAGGATCTGTATTCCTTTTTTTGGTAGTCACCTGACCATTCAGAAATGCTTTATCTGCAATCAGTGTTGAAGAGAAGAACAATGTTTTGAAACTAACCCATTCAACTTTTGTTGTCAAAGTTTTTGACTCCGATTTTGTAGGGGCAATTTTATCGACTACATCCAGGTAATACTTATAGTAAGTGGTCGCATAATTATCCTCGCCAAATTTCGAAACTTTCTCCTGACGAGGCATTTCCATTGTCCATGCAAAACTGATATAATCGGAATTTGCACCCATTACTTTTTTAAGCCCTGCAGTTTGGATATCGAACCCAACCATAAAGGAATTATGTTTGAGCGTATACACATAAGAAACAGAGGTACCATTGCCAGCATCGAGACGCATGGTCAATGATTTCGATGCAACCTTAGTTCCATCGTTAAATTTCTCGCGTCCCTCTTTTCCTTTGGAAACTACAGCCCCCGAAACTGTTAACACGGTATCGGTTACTGATGGAACGAAAAAGAACTGATCGGTTTGAATACTTTTGTTTTGCGAAAAGAAATTTAATCCAAAGTGATTTTTGTCTCCTTCAAAAAGGACGAGGGGCTCGCCATTAAACCGTTTATACCCTTTTAGTTCAACAGAATAAATCTTTCCACCTTTTGTTGAAACTCTGATTTTCATCAGGTTATTCTCAAGCGTAATAAAATGCTCGGTACCTTTGGCCGTTTCGTAGAAAACGCCGTAAAGATTTTTAAGTTCATTTTCTCCACCGGCAACTCCAGCGCTATCGGCAGTAGAATTTGTAATTTTTGCCTCAAGAGCAGCCGTTGCTACCTTCGCTTGAGTTTCGGCCTGCCGTGTTTTATCTGCTTCGACCTGAACAATTGAATCACGTTGTCGTTTTGCAGCCTCAATATCGCTTTGCGATGGTTTATTAAAGTAACTGAATGTTATCAGAATCACAAAAATCAGGACCAGGCCTGTTATCGTATTTTTATCCATAAAATATTAATGTACCTATTTTTTTTATTTAGAGTTATCGAGAACCGATTTTATAAATGCAACAAATAAAGGGTGTGGTTGCAACACTGTACTGCTGTATTCAGGATGGAACTGAACGCCCACAAACCACGGATGATCAGGAATTTCAATCACTTCAATCAACCTGGTTTCGGGATTGACCCCAACTGCTTTCATCCCGGCTTCTTCAAATTTTTTCAGATAGGCATCATTGAACTCGTAACGATGTCTGTGTCTTTCATTGATTTTCGATTTTCCATAGGCTGCATAAGCCCTGGAATCCTTTTTCAGGTGACAGGCATAAGCTCCAAGACGCATCGTTCCTCCCTTATCGGTGATTTCTTTCTGCTCTTCCATAAGATCAATCACCGGAAATTTGGTTTCTGAATTCATCTCGGTAGAGTCAGCATCGCACAATTTCAGGACATTACGTGCAAATTCAATCACAGCGATTTGCATTCCAAGGCATATTCCGAAAAAAGGTATTTTATTGATACGTGCATACTTTGCAGCAAAGATTTTCCCTTCAATGCCCCGATGTCCGAATCCCGGGGCAATGATCACTCCGTCACACCCTTTTAGTTTCTTTTCAATATTCTCTTCATTTGTCTTTTCGGAATGAATCCATTCTATTTTAACCCTGCATTCATTAGCAGCTCCTGAATGAATTAATGCTTCGGCTATCGACTTGTATGCATCGTGAAGTTCAACATATTTCCCAATCAATGCCACTTTTACCTCTCTTTTAGGATTTTTATACCTGTACAGAAAATCATTCCAGTCTTTCAGCTCGGGCGGCTCTCCAAGCGGTAGTCCCAACTTTTTAAGGACGATTTCGTCAAGTTTTTCCTCCTTCATTTTAATCGGGACTTCATAGATCGTTTGAACATCAATCGACTCAATAACAGCCTCTTTAGCGACATTGCAAAAGAGTGCAACCTTCTCTTTCAATCCCGGAGAAAGAGGATGTTCCGTACGAAGCACCAGCACATCAGGTTGTACTCCGTTTTCGAGTAACGCTTTTACTGAATGCTGAGTGGGTTTGGTTTTCAGTTCACCCGATGCCTGGAGATAAGGAACAAGTGTGAGATGGATAGAAAGTGCATCACTCCCCATCTCCCACTTTAACTGACGAACCGATTCTATATAGGGCAAAGATTCGATATCGCCAACGGTACCTCCAATTTCAGAGATTACGACATCAAATTTTTTCTTCGACCCCAAATATTTGACATATTTTTTGATCTCATCAGTAATATGAGGGATGATCTGAACCGTTTTTCCCAGATAGTCACCACGTCGCTCTTTATTGATCACCGACTGGTAAATCCTGCCGGTTGTCACATTATTGGCTTGTGTTGTAGGAAAATTAAGAAATCGTTCGTAGTGTCCGAGATCGAGATCTGTTTCGGCACCATCCTCTGTTACGTAACATTCTCCATGTTCGTAGGGATTTAGAGTTCCCGGATCAACATTAATGTAGGGATCTAATTTCTGAATTGTCACTTTGTATCCTCTTGCCTGAAGAAGTTTCGCAAGGGATGATGCAATAATCCCTTTTCCGAGAGAAGAGGTCACACCGCCTGTTACAAATATATACTTCGTTGTGGCCACAATAATAAGATTTTTTGTACGTTCTAAATATCAATTAAACATTAGTTTACTTCTTCCTGCGAATCAATAATCTTAAGTTTTGCCTTAAGATAGTCAATCTGATTGTGCCCCCTTGCTTGAACCAAAGAAACCAACATTATTTGCGAGTGTATTGATGTCACTTTCAAGTTGTTTTAAATGTTGTGCACATCGGTCGCGTTCCATATTAATTTTAGTCCATCCACGTGGTATTGAAGCCAAATGTTCGATTTTGCTCTTGAATTTATAAAGCCCCATATCCTGATCGTCTAATTTCAGCTGATCAAAATGGCCATCTATCAAACTATGGTAACGGGCTTGTAATTCCTCTTTTTTACGGAAAGGAACGAAACCAATTTCAGACCACCTCTCCTGAAATTTCTTAAGAATTTCGACATCCTCATTCGGGTTTCCTGTCTGCCTGAAGTTTTCGATTTCTACAATTAAAGCTTTTTTAGCTTTGTAGTTTTCATCCTGGTCGCCAGTAACGCCCGAGAAATGGGTCGTTTTACGATTAAAGAACTCGTCACATGCACTACGGAATCGCTTCCAAATCAATTCCGATTGTTTGCGAGGCACCGGTCCAACCTCTTTCCATTTTTTCTGTAGCGCAATCAACTTATCAGTTGTTGCTTTCCAGTCATCTGTATCTTTAAGTTTTTCAGCCTGATCGCAAATATCCAACTTTAGTGTCAGGTTTTTGTTAAGCTGATCTTTACTTTTATTCCAGAAATTGCGTTTATTTTGGAAAAATGCATCATTTGCAGCTCTGAAACGTTCCCAAACTTTCGCATTATCTTTGCGTGGGCCAAATCCTGAGCTTTTCCATGCTTCCTGTAAAGCAATCACCTTTTCGGTAATATCGTTCCATTCGCGCGGATTATCCGAACTAAAACCAGAGTACTGTTCAGCCAATTCGCAAAGCTCAATTTTCTTTTGTAACTGCTCTTTCTGAGTGGATCGTTCTTGTTCGAAAAATTGTTGATAACGTTTGTTAATCACTGTTGTGGCGACCTTGAAACGCTCCCATAAATCCTGCTTGCTATCGCGTGGCACAGGACCAATTTCACGCCAGGCTTCATGCAGTTTCTGTAGATCTCTGAAAGTCGATAAAGCATCGCTATCAGCGGCAGCAAGTTCTTCGGCTTTCAAACAAAGTTTGGCTTTTTCGTCCATGTTCCGGCGAAGGTCGAGGTCTCGCAACTCGCGGTTGATTTTCACAAAATCATAAAACAACTCTACATGGTAGTGATAATTCTCCCACAAATCCTTGACCTTAGTTTGCGGAACCTGTCCGATTCCCTTCCATTTGTCCTGAAGATTGTTGAACTCCTGAAAGGTCATATTAATAGACTCTTCACTGTTTATTAAGGATTTAATCTCCTCAATAATAGCCAATTTCTTATAATAATTATCTTCTTTTACTGCTTCCTGCTTTTTATTCAATTCGGCACGAAGATTTTTATATTCACGTAGAAGATCCTTCAAATCAGCTTCATACGAATCGGCTTGAGGCTCAAATAATTCCTCTTCGTTTCCTTCGGATGTAAAGGCAAGTTTCTGCTCCTGAATTTCACTATTACGGATCTTATAAAAACATCCTTTAATTGCTTCGGCATAAGGTCTGATTTCATCAACAGTAGCTTCGGCCAATATTTTTCTTAAAGTATTGATTAATTGTATTTTGCTATAGGATGAATAGTCATGTATAGGAATTGAATTGGCATCGGGTTCTCTGTCGCTGAAAAGATCATCATCGTCATCAGTTTCTTCCGGAACCTGAACAATCTGTTCAATTAATATAGTTTCAGCTGTTCCGGCAACTTCAGTCAGAGGGAGTGGAATCGTTTCAGTATCTACCACAGGTTCTGTCTCATGGACCTCTTTCATCTCATCTAATGACACTTGATTGTGTGTCTCTTCCTCTGAAACTTTGGGTTCGTCAGAAACCGATTCCTGGAGTTGATATGGTTCTGTTACAAGTTCAGGAATAGACTCCGGAACCGGTTCAGGGACCAACTCTGATAAATTACCGGGTGAAGCTTCAACCTCTTCTATTGATGCTTCATTTTCATTGTCAGCACTTTCAAGTGTAGCAACTGAAGTTGTATCTTCATCTTTTTCAACAATCTCACCATTTTTGAGAACTTCAATTTCTTCTGATACTACGTTTTTTTTCAATTCGTTAGATTTCATCTGCAATTTCGTTACGGCGATTAAGCCAGGATGTGTATGTACAATATTATTTTTCACGAAAATAGATATTTACAAGCTAATCCTCAACTAATTCGAAAACATATTTTTGATCTTAATAAAACAGGGGTATGCCGTCATTTATATTTAACCTTCTAAAATACTGTTTATTAAATATATAACAATTTAATTGATTAATATATCTTTCGACTCCTTTTTTATGTTTTCTTCCATTTCAACTATCTGAATTGCTAATATTTCATTTAAAAAGCCATATTGATGAGATCGGCCTCTACAGCTTTCAGACCCGCAAAGTACTAGCTAAGCTTATTAAAACCAAAAATGGTACTTTTGCAAAAAATTTAGTCATGCGCATAGATATTCTTACCGTCGTCCCGGAATTATTGGAGAGTCCCTTTAATCACTCGATTCTGAAAAGAGCAAAAGATAAGGGGCTGGCCGAGATCTATATTCATAATATCAGGGACTGGTCAACTGACAAACATAAACGGGTGGATGATTATGCATTCAGTAAAGGTGCAGGAATGGTTATGTCTGTCGAACCTATTGATCTTGCAATCATCGATTTAAAAAGCCATCGCAATTATGATGAGGTTATTTTTCTGACCCCCGATGCGAGGCAATTTGTACAACGCGATGCCAACCAATTATCACTGAAAACTAATCTGATCATACTTTGCGGTCACTATAAAGGAGTCGATCAACGTGTTCGCGACAATCTGGTTACCATAGAATTATCGATTGGGGATTACGTTCTTACGGGTGGTGAACTGGCCGCTGCTATCGTTGCGGACGCCATTGTCAGATTGATTCCAGGTGTTTTGTCGGACGAAACTTCGGCGCTTACCGACTCCTTTCAGGATGGATTACTCACTCCACCGGTATATACCCGACCGGCTGAATATAAAGGGTGGCGCGTTCCTGAAATCCTCCTCTCAGGTAACGATCAGCTAATTGACGATTGGAAACAGGAACAGGCCTACGAACGGACAAAAAGAATCAGACCCGATATGCTTGCTAACGAATAATCCCCCTTCTATAACAAATTAAAGGGATGAAAATTTGCGCCTGGCGACTGGCTGTTTTCAACTTGCAAACGTTCAATCTAAATCTTGTATCATTTAAATGGTTAAGACAAAGAGAGGAGCAACTTTTTTGCTTGCAGAGACCTGCCAGCAGCCAAAAGCCAGTTGCAGGAAGCTCATTTATTCATTGCAATTTACATAAGCCTCAAAAACAAAAAGATTTGTATTAAGCTACTTTCTGCATATCTGCCGGTAGGAACAGTATTTGCAATGCTCCTCATTTGTGGTCTGACTGAAAGGAATCTCCAGATTGAAAATTTCTTCAAGTAACATTCTGAAATGTGTCTCAAACTGGTCAGCAATCGCCACAAATTCAACAGGTTGATTTCCAACTTCTTTCGAACGAAGCGATGGATCAAAGTTCTCTTCAAAGATTCCACGCAAAGAGTAAATCCCCGGATATATAGAAGATATCTCAGGTTGGTTTTTATACAAAATATAAGAATAAATCAGCGTCTGGAAGGCCGCTTTATTTCTTGTTTTATTCTCTTTGTCGAACAAAGTTAATAACATCGGGAAACTTAGTTCTACCCTACCCGTTTTATAATCAAAAATATATAATGATTCATTCACACTGTCAATTCGATCAATTGTTCCACCAATCAAAACATTTTGCTTCGACTCATTGATTGCAATAGTTGTTCTGACATTTTTTTCAAGTCCGATCATCCCGAACGGAGAACGGTTCCGGTCAACCTCCAGCAATTGGTTCACATACTTTTTTACAACCTCATAAATCAGCCAGTTCCGACCCGCCAACATTACCTTATCCTCTTTCTTCATCCCTTTAAAATAAATATTTCGGAATGATTCAATAATTGTTTCGCTGATAAGTTCCTGATTCCGGATAAGTGAATCAATATCTTGATTATTAATTACTTTACCCAAAAAAGGTTCATAAATATTTTCCATAGCATCATGAAAAAGAAGGCCGAAAATCATCGCATCAATCTCTTCAGATATCTCGTCAGGTTCGTCTAATCCAGCCGAATACCTAAAATAGAATTGCAAGGGACAGGTGAGGTATTTGTCGATCGCACTTGGAGATAATGGTTTCATCCCATTCAGATAATCATTCAACCTGTCCATCACTTTCTCATCTTTCTCAATACAAATAGGCAGTACAGCAATATTTTCAATACTAAAAACCATGTTTGTTTCTGAAATATTAAATGGTGATTCGAGCTGTAGCTGATACAGATAACGGCTTTTTTCACCTGTGAATAATCCTCCGGCACCCGAATCGTAAACAAAAGTCACATTTTCAGCTCGTTGTAGTAATCGATAGAAATAGTAAGCATACATGGCATTCTGCTCTTCAATAGTCGGTAATCCAAATACACGTCTTAGATTGTAAGGGATAAATGAACCTGAAGAAGATATTTTAGGCATAATACCATCATTCATCGAAAGGATGATGAGGTTTTTAAAATCAAGGGTACGGGTTTCAAGAATTCCCATAATTTGCAATCCTTCAAGTGGTTCTCCTTCAAAAGGAATTGAAAGGCCGCTCAGATATTGCAATAAAAACCGGAAGAATGCCTCCTTTGAAACAAAATTATCTGATTCGAATACGCTGATTCCGTCGTTGATCAAAATATCTTTTAGTTTATTTACAGCCAGCCAAGATTGGTAAAGGTATTCGCGGAAGATGGCCTGGGTTTCATCATGAGATTTCTCATTTTGAGAATTTAACTCCATGATCATCTCATCACCACTTTTCCACTGCCAATGAAGAAAAACTGTTTTTAAAATACCAAGAAAATAGTCCGAAAGCTCAATAATGTTTTGTGGGGCAACAAATAGCTGTCTGAAAATGGCATTCCCACCCAACTCTTTTTCCGACAAATAGATGGCATTATTTTTCAAAATAAGGTCAGTGAGTTCTTTACTTGCCAATGGTTCAAAATCAATCACGAGCTGATGGCTTAGCACTCTCAGAACATCCTTATTATAAAAGGACACTTCATTCGATGATTTGCGCACATTTTTCTGTAAATCGATCAGCTGTGAAATCAAACTAAAAACAGGCGTCATTTTTAGCGGGTAACCCATTGTAACATTGACTTTATCAATATTTTCAGGAAGAGCACTTATTACAGGCAAAAGCAACTCTTCGTCGCAAAGCACCACCGCAGTTTCATCAAAATTCAGTTCTCCGCTAAATTGAGAGAAGAGTTCTGCTCCGGCTACCTGAGCCTGCCCTATCTGCGATGCAATATTTACAATCTTCATCGTCTTGGGAGATGTTCTGAGAAATTCGCATTCAGGAAAGTACCCTGAGTGTGGAAACCGGACAAGGTTCTTCCGCAAGAAATAACCAGCCTCCTGTGTTTGATTCTCTAAATAATAGTTGTCGTAATCCCAATAAAACGAAGCTTTTCCATTGCTTTGAAGAAAACCGAAAAGTTCCTCCTCGCATCGGTTGAGAGCATTAAATCCCACAAATACAAAGTGTTTGCCATCAAACAATGACGGACTGTTTTTGATGACCTGTTCGACCACATCGCGATATAACATTCCTTCATAAGCAAGTCCTTCGCTTAACAACGAAGTCTTCAGTTTTTCGTAAACACCATTCAAATCTTCCCAAATCCGGATAAACTCTTGTTGATTTGGGGTCTTTTCCTTGTCGGAAAGCGTTTTCCAAAAATTGCCGAGTAGCTCTCTTTCCTCCTCCGCTAAGGAACCAAAACGTGCATCAATCTCTTTTAGCTCTGTAACATTAGTAAACAGGTCGCGCGCATTAACCAGATATTTGTCAACCTGATCGAAATCGCTGATCAACATCTCACCCCAAAAATAGAAATCATCAAAAAGCTCCGTTGTTTTAGTTGATTCCCTGTAAATTTTGTAAAGTCTGAATATCAAGCTTAAACGATCAGGAACATGCAAAGGCGAAAGTACACCAAACAGCTCATTAATTGTGATAATTTCGGGCGAGATCAATGGTGCAGTGACCAAACTATTCAGGTAATTCGTAAAAAATACCCCTCCTCTCCTATTCGGAAAAACCAGGGTCAGTCGACTTATGTTTTCACTATGTAATTCAAACAAATGAGAGGCAACCTGATTTAAAAATCCTTTCATAAACACTACTAATTAACAATAATGCAAACCAAAAATCCAAATAATAGTTAAAATTGGTTCTTTTTTTTGAATAACAGATAAAGATGATGTAAGAATGGCTTTTATTGAACTTATTCCATCATTTATTTGTAATTATGACAGAACTAAATTTTAAACATGGATAGATTCTCTCTGGTTGGAAATCATGAAATCGGTGCAATTGAGGAGTTATACAAAAGTTATCTTCAAAATCCACAGGATATTGATGAGAGTTGGCGTATTTTTTTCGAAGGGTATGAACTTGCACGTAAATCTTACGATTCCAAATCAATGGAATTGGTTGAAAAAAGTCATTTGCAGAAGGAGTTTAACATCCTTAACCTGATCAATGGTTACCGTCAACGCGGGCATCTTTTTACGCGAACTAATCCCGTAAGGCGACGCCGGCAGTACACACCAACCCTTGATTACCGAAATTTCGGTCTTGAAGAGAGTGACCTGAATATCATGTTTGAAGCCGGAAAAGAGATTGGCATCGGGCGGGCTACACTCAAAGTCATAATTGCTCATCTCGAACAAACTTATTGTGAATCAATTGGAGTCGAGTATCTCTATATGCGTAATCCTGAGCTGATTGATTGGCTAAAGTTAAGAATGGAGCGGACTCAAAACACTGAAGAACTCTCCCATGAATACCAGAAGGAGATTTTTAATCATCTTAAAGAAGCTGCAGGTTTCGAAAACTTTATCCATAAAAAATTTGTCGGAGCCAAAAGGTTTTCTCTTGAAGGAACTGAAGGTCTGATTCCAGCTTTAAACGCAATTATTGAACATGGTGTAAAACTTGGTCTGGTAGAGTACGTAATTGGTATTTCGCACCGCGGAAGGTTAAATGTACTGGCAAATATCTTAAAAAAACCTTACGAGAATATTTTTAAGGAGTTTTATGCTACTGAATATGAGGAAGGTATTGTTTTAGGTGATGTGAAATACCATTTAGGATTCGATCAGGAGATCGTTGCTAAAAATGGTTCAAAAATAAAACTTAGTCTTCTTCCTAATCCGTCACACCTCGAAGCAGTCGCGCCACTTGTTGAAGGAATGGTACGGGCAAAAATAGATTATTCACATCAGGGAGATTTTAACAAGATTGCTCCTATTGTGATACATGGCGATGCAGCTATAGCCGGCCAGGGTGTTATCTATGAGGTTGTTCAAATGTCACAGCTACCCGGATACAAAACAGGCGGAACTATTCATATTGTGGTTAATAATCAGATTGGATTCACCACCGATTACCTTGATGCACGATCGAGTACCTATTGTACCGATGTAGCTAAAATTACGCGATCACCGGTTTTCCATGTCAATGGTGATGATGCAGAGGCCATTATCTTTACAGTTAAACTGGCGCTTGAGTTCAGACAGTATTTTCATGCCGATATTTTTATCGATATCTTATCATATCGGAAATATGGTCATAATGAAGGAGATGAGCCACGGTTTACCCAACCACTTCTTTATAAGGCAATTGCACAGCATCCTAATCCACGCGATATCTATGCAAAAAAACTGATTGAAGCAGGTGTAATGACTCAGCAGGAGGTTCAGCTTGAAATTGAGACGTTTGATCTGCATATGCAAGAGAAATTCGAAATCAGTAAAAACATCCAAAAGGTAAAGATTAAAAGTTTTCTGGTCAAAGAATATAAATCCTACCGCTTTCCCGAACCAACCGAAATAAACTCAACACCAACAGCAGTATCCGAAATCAAACTAAAGAAGCTAGCCGAAAAAATAAATACGTTGCCTGCCGATAAGAAATTTTTTGGTAAGATCGTTAAATTATTGGAAGATCGCCGGCTGCTGATTGCTGACGATAAGGTTGACTGGGCATTGGCTGAACAACTTGCTTTCGCTACACTCCTTTCAGAAGGTGTTCCTGTGCGGTTAAGCGGACAAGACAGTCAGCGCGGAACATTCTCTCACCGACATGCAGCCATTGTCATGGAGGAAGGTGATGAAAAGTATTTCCCTTTGAAAAACATTGCTGAAAATCAGGCACCTTTTAATGTTTTCAATTCTCCCCTCAACGAATATGGCGTGATGGGATTTGAATATGGGTATTCGCTGGCGTATCCCAAAGGATTAACCATTTGGGAAGCTCAGTTTGGGGATTTTAGCAATGTTGCACAAGTAATAATTGACCAATATATTAGTTCTGCCGGCGAAAAATGGGGTTTAATGAATGGTCTCGTGTTATTCCTGCCTCACGGCTACGAAGGACAAGGTCCGGAACATTCCAGCGGACGAGTCGAACGGATGTTATCCTTATGTGCCAATTACAACATGCAGGTGATGATGCCAACTACACCGGCAAACCTCTTTCATCTTTTACGTCGTCAGGTTTTGTGGAATATCAGAATTCCCATGGTGGTTTTCACGCCCAAAAGCCTTCTAAGGCATCCATTGGTAATATCACCTGTTAAGCATCTTACTTCGCATGAATTTATGGAAGTAATTGGTGACGATAAGGTTTCATCCGGAAAAGCTGAAGTACTTATTTTTACATCGGGTAAAATCTACTACGCGCTTTTTGACAGACGTGAAAAATTAGGACGATCAAATTATGCGATTATCAGGATTGAGCAACTATTTCCTTTCCCGTCGGAAGAAGTTCGAAAGATCAAATTCGAAAATCTCAAAGCGAAACGAATACTTTGGGTTCAGGACGAACCCGCAAATATGGGTGCATGGCCCTACATCTCGCGAAAGTATCCCGAACTTCAGCTGGAGCTTATTTGCAGAGCTGAAAGTGCAAGTCCGGCCACAGGACTTTTAGAAAGACATAAAAGAAGTCTTGAGCGAATCCTGAATGCTGTTTTTAACTAACTTTAAACAATTAAATTATCTGACATGATTCTTGAAATCAAAATACCTTCTCCCGGTGAGTCAATTACTGAAGTTGTAATCGGGAAATGGCTTGTTGAAAATGGCGCTATCGTAAATAAAGATCAGGAAATTGCTGAAATTGAATCAGATAAAGCCACTTTGTCTTTGACTGCATCAGCTACCGGAAAACTGAATATTTTGTTGAAGGAGGGAGAAAAGGTTGCCGTTGGTACTATTGTATGCACAGTCGACAGCGATGAAACTCTTCAGGCCACAAAGAGCAACTCCATACTGTTAAATGAAAAATCAGTTGCGGATACTGGAGTTAAAAAATCATCCGGGTCAAAAGTTGCAGTACCCAAAGTAAAAGAAGACGAAATAAACATCACTGCTGAAGAAGATCATCAGATTAAAATAACACCTGCAGCCAAAGCAGTAATGGAAGAAGAGGGGTTAAGCATTGACGACCTGCTAAGCGGACTTCGCCGGATCAGCCGCAAGGATGTTGAGTCGGTACTGACATCGCAAAAAAATGAAACATCCAAACCGAAGGTTGAAAGATTATGCGAGGAAGATCGTGTGGCCATGTCACCACTCAGGCGAAAACTGAGTCAACGGCTTGTTGCAGTTAAGAACGAAACAGCCATGCTCACTACTTTCAACGAAATTGACATGAGTCAGCTTATGGAGCTTCGAAAAATTTACCAGCAGCCATTTGCAGACAAGTATGGAATAAAACTTGGGTTTATGTCGTTTTTCACAAAAGCCGTAAGTGTCGCATTGTCTAAACATTCGTCAATCAATTCAATGATTGATGGTGATGATATTGTTACACCACGTTACCACGATATTGGAATCGCAGTTCAAACCCCCAAAGGACTCATGGTTCCGATTATTCGGAATGCTGAAACCAAAGATATTGAGACTATTGAACGAGAAATAAAAGAACTCGCTGAAAAAGCAAGGGATAAAAAACTCACCATTCAGGAGATGACGGGCGGCACATTTACGATCACGAATGGCGGTGTATTTGGTTCGCTGATGTCTACCCCTATTCTTAATCCGCCCCAAAGTGCGATTTTGGGTATGCATTCAATTAAAGATCGTCCCGTTGCCGTAAATGGTAAAGTAGAAATCAGACCCATGATGTATGTTGCACTATCCTACGATCACCGGATCATCGATGGTAAAGATTCTGTCGGCTTCCTGTTGAAAGTAAAGGAGCTAATTGAAGATCCGACAATGCTTCTTTTTGATGGTAAAAGCCCGGAAGAACAATTGCTTGGTTTATAGACAAAATTACACAAACAACAAAGGCACCCCTTTTGAGGATGCCCTAGTTAACCTAACCAAAATCTATGAAAAAAAGTGTTTTACTCTTACCACACAAATATGCATCAGAATTTAGTTAAGCCGACAAAACAGACCTTAAAGATTGTTAAAAATTGTAACATTCGATAAAAAAGGATCCCGGCAAACTGGGATTATCTTTTATCAAATAACATAATATTAGCTTACACAATAGCAGAGTTGATCATAAATAGAGCTGCTAAAGAGACAATTGCGTATAATTCGGGAAAAGCCGCCAGAATCAAAGTATTACCAAAAACCTCGAAACCTGAACCAATAGCCGTTATACCATGGGCCCCAATCTGACCCTGACGAATAGCAGAGAAGAAACAAACCAAACCGCATGCCAAAGCTCCACAGAAGACTGCAGAAGCCTGCAACAGCGTTATTGATGTGGTTAGAACTCCACCCGACCTAAAAATAAAATATCCTGCAAAACCATACAAACCCTGTGTACCGGGAAGACCAGAAAGAACCAAATAACTTCCAAAAGCGTCAGGGTTCTTCTTCAATGCTCCGACTGTTGCAAAACCTCCAATGGTTGTACCATAAGAACTACCAACTCCGGATAAGGCAATCATTAATCCAATTCCAATGTAAGCAAACGTAATAGGTTCCATAATTTTGTTTTTAATGTTGATTTTATAGTTAAATTTATTTCATTCTAAACGGAAGGTATTTTTTACCTCCTCCGGAAAAGCCGGCATTTTTATAAAATTCCACAAAAGTGAGTCGCATCGGGTGAACAAACGCGCCAAGAATTCCTATCATCAAATTGATGGTATGACCAATTACTAAGATCAATGCAATTACAATTATTCTGACGACAGGCATATCAGGTGCCAATGCGAATGCCAGGCTGTTAAAAACATATCCCAATATTCCACCACAGATGCTTAGGGCAAAGAGTCGAATGTAGGAGAGCAAGTCGCCCATTAATCCGGTCGCCATATTGTATGCATCCCAAAATCCCAATCCAAAATTAACAAATACATTTCTTGAAGGGTTGCTAAAGATAAATGCCATTAAAAAACCAATTGATAATAAAACAGATATAAGAATTATAACGATTGTTTCATCGACAAGAAATTTTTTTAATGCATATTGAAGAATTAAGCCGGAAAGGATAAATATCCAACCGATGGTACTAAATGCATTTCGAAACCCGCCCTGGTGTATTTCATTAGCTACCTTAACACACATCCCCCAGGCTATTTGTATTGCTCCAAAGATCAGTGAAAGATTGAAAAGTAACTGATTGATATTGGTTTTCTTCGATTTCATTAAATCGTCAAGATTTGCATAAAACCCGGGTCTTAACTCGTAAAGACTCATTCCAAAAATGGTTCCTGAAACAAACCCAAACAGAATAGTTGATAAACCTAACAGCGATATCAAATTAAAAACTCTTTTATAGGAAGCTTGTACTCTTTTAGCCATGAAAAAACCAAAAAGGCTCAAAATCAATCCATAGCCGGCATCGCCAAGACAAAAACCGAAAAACGCCAAATAAAACGGAGCAAATAAAGAAGTAAGATCCAATTCGTTGTAGTTTGGCAAAGTGTATAACTCCCCTATCGGTTCAAAAAGTCTGGCAAAACGGTTGTTTTTCAGTTGAACCGGTACTTTGTCATCAATATCCGGTTTGCTTGCCTCATAAAAGACTCCTTCGCTGTCCAGAAATTTCTTAAATTCAATCTCTTTATATTCAGGCAAAAAGCCTTCCAAAAGGGAAATTTTTCCCTCGGCAGCTTTATTGGTATTTAATACAACTTTATCAAAATCAAACTCCTGCTGTACCTGTTCTTTATAAAGCTTAAAAGAAAACAGATTTTTAGTAGCAAAGCTTCGCATCTCGTTATCAATCCGGATTTTTTCCTGATGCAAATTTTTAACTTCAGCAAGTGCTTCTATAAGGACTTTACGAGGCAATTTAATTTTATCTGCTTCAATTTCAATAATATCACTCTTTTTTGTAATTGTCACAAATAATATATTCGTACCATTTTGGGCAATTTGAAATGCGTTATATTTTGTTTCCCACTCGGGACTCCAATTCCTGGTTGATGCTGAATAAAAAGAGATTGCCCAACCATCATTATTCAATTTTTCGACGGTCTTCCAGTCAATGCTTCCCCATGGTTCCAAAACCGCCACATCTTTCCCGATATTCGATGCATGGAGTACAAGTGCCTCATTGTCATTTCTTAAAGCGTCGAATTGAGTCAAAAGTTCAGCACCTTCCAGCTGATTCAATGCAAGTTCTGCTTTATTCTTCGGATCGATTTTCTTCTCAAGAAATTTGATCGCATCACTAATGCGGTTCAGCAACAGGAGTTTATCCCGCAGCTCACCACTTTCGACCTCGGCGGAACCCCTCTCTTTTACATGCAATACACCCTGTTCTTGTAATGATTCAAGAAAATGCTCATAATCTTTGTGATACACGAGGAAGGTGTATTTTTTCATCTTTACAATCATGATTCAATCTCCTTCCCAATTTGCTGACGAGATTTTACAATTTTCTGGGCTGATTTGGAAAGGTTTTCTTCATCCTCCAAAAACCGTTTGATTTTGCGAATAGCATCGTCGTATCCGGGAATCTGCACCTTTTCGAAAAGATTGACCTTTTGCGTAGTTTTTTTGCGGGCATAATCGAGTAATATCACTTTCTGCCAAAAGAATTCACGTTCGATACCGATCGCCGCCAATTCTTTCACCAGTTTCATTCCATCGAGATACCATTTTGGTTTACTAAAAATACTGAATGGAACGATATCAAATTCAACTCCCTCAAATACAGGCGTTTTAACCCCGGCGATTTTTTTCATTGCCATATTTACATCTTTCACGGTAATCAGTGATGTGTCGAATTCACCCCAAAGTGAAGCCATTGAATGATAATCCCCCAACTTTCTCAGCAGAATTAACTCCAATCTGTTGACTTCGTCTTTTGCCTTTTTAACTTCAATCCGAAGCGCAGATTCTTTATTTTTGATGGTAGGCAAAGCCCTGACCCTCATTTTAAACTGCTTTTCGAGGCCCTGAAGCGAAGTTTTATTATATTGAAATTTTATTGTCATAATGCTCTCATATAACCAGATTTCTAATTATCAAGCAATTAACCTAATTCGATTTTGGCCAGTATTTATCAACTAATGCCTGCCGAATACCCACTTCTTCCTTTTTAAAGTTTTTGGCTAACAAACTCCAGCCCCGGTCGAGCATTTCATCAATACTGATGTTGACATCAATGGCCAGAAGATTTCGGGAATACTCTTTCGCAAAAGTCAACGTACGCTGATCGTATTCCGAAAGATCGAAACCATTCTCCATTTTAGTTTTGGCATTGGCCGCATCGGCAAATAGCCGGATAAGGGCATTCATTACCTGAGGATGATCTTCACGGGTTTTGATACCAATTACCAATTGTTTAAGGCGTGATAATGAACGGAACGGATCGACAATAACTTTACTGATATCGGTATCCCGACGTAAAAACAATTGACCTTCAGTAATATAACCTGTATTGTCAGGAATTGAGTGGGTAATATCGCCACCCGATAGTGTAGTTACGGCAATAATCGTAATCGATCCGCCTGACGGAAATTGAACTGCCTTTTCGTAGATCTTCGCCAAATCGGAATAAAGCGACCCTGGCATCGAATCTTTTGATGGAATCTGGTCCATACGGTTCGAAACAATCGATAAGGCATCGGCATAAAGGGTCATATCGGTCAGAAGCACCAGGACACTTTCATTCTTATCGACAGCAAAATATTCAGCAGCAGTGAGCGCCATATCGGGCACCAAAAGCCTCTCAACAGGCGGATTTTCGGTAGTATTTACGAATGAAATAATCCGGTCTAATGCACCGGCATTATCAAATACCTGGCGATAAAACAGGTAATCGTCGTTGGTAAGTCCCATACCACCAAGAATAATCTTGTCGGCTTTAGCACGAAGCGCAACCATCGCCATTACCTGATTAAAAGGCTGATCAGGATCGGCGAAAAAAGGAATTTTTTGACCGGAAACGAGCGTGTTATTCAGGTCAATTCCGGCAATTCCTGTTGCAATCAGTTCCGATGGTTGCTTCCTGCGAACAGGATTTACCGAAGGTCCGCCGATTTCGCGTTCTTCACCCTCGATTTGAGGACCGCCATCTATCGGATCGCCATAAGCATTAAAAAACCTTCCGGCAAGTTGTTCTCCTACCTTCAATGTGGGCGATTTCCCAAGAAATGTCACTTCGGCGTTGGTCGGGATTCCTTCGGTTCCACCAAAAATCTGAAGGGTAACCTCATCACCAATGATTTTCACAACCTGAGCCAAACGGCCATTTACCTCAGCAAGTTCTTCATTCCCAATTCCTGTAGCTTTTAACGAACAGGTAGCCTTTGTGATCTGGGTAATTTTCGTATATATTTTTTGAAAAGCCTTTGTTGCCATTATGCCACTTCCCTCTCTTTTATGATATTCTTCAACTCATTTTCATACCCAACAAATTTTTCCGATTCAAAATCAGAATAGTTCATCTGTCGTAAATTATTGATAATCCGCTTAAAATAGCCTGATATCTCTGTAAAAGTATCGAATGTAAAATCAAGATTACAAATCTCCATTACTTTTTCGAGCATATATTGCTGCCTTTCGAGTGGTGTTAACATATCAATTTTGTCGAAAGCATCCTGTTGCAGAATCACAAAGTCGATAATCTCCGATTTCCATAACTTCAGGTGATAATCGATAGGAACGCCGTCATCACCAAGAATATCAATTTGTTCACTTACTTCCATCCCTCGTTGAAGAATTGTTTTCGCTTCGTTGACCATGGGAATCCATTTAGATCCGATACGTTTCTCAATATATTCCTCAAACTCAGGATATTCAAGATATTTTGAATACGAATCAATAGGGTTTATTGCAGGATAACGCTTACTGTCGGCACGACTCTGCTGAAGGGCATAGAAACAGCGGGCCGCTTTCTTAGTCGATTCTGTAACAGGTTCCTTCAGGTTACCACCTGCCGGTGAAACTGTTCCAATAAAAGTTACTGACCCCGTTTTGCCGTTATTCAGAAAGACGTAACCTGCTCTGGAATAGAAATTAGCAATAATTGCCGAAAGGTCCATCGGAAATGCATCCTGGCCCGGAAGTTCTTCAAGGCGATTCGACATTTCGCGTAATGCCTGCGCCCAGCGTGATGTAGAATCGGCCATCATCAGAACTTTAAGGCCCATAGAGCGGTAGTATTCCGAAATAGTCATCGCTGTGTAAACCGAAGCTTCGCGCGATGCAACGGGCATATTAGAGGTATTTGCAATAATCACCGTACGCTCCATAAGTTTACGGCCAGTATGTGGATCTTCGAGTTCAGGAAACTCGGTAAAAATCTCCACTACCTCATTAGCACGTTCGCCACAAGCAGCAATTACCACAATATCAGCCTCAGCCTGTTTCGAGATCGCATGTTGTAAAACGGTTTTTCCTGTGCCAAAAGGTCCCGGGATAAAGCCTGTACCTCCTTCAACAATCGGATTAATCGTGTCGATGATACGAACTCCGGTTTCGAGCAATCTGAATGGACGAGGTTTTTCGCGATATGCCTTAATTGCCTTTTTTACAGGCCATTTCTGAATCATTGTTAACGGAAGTTCATTTCCATCATGATCAATCAAAACTGCAATCTGTTCATTAATATTGTATTGACCTTTGCCGACAATGGATTTCACCGTATATTTTCCGTTTAAAACAAATGGAACCATTATTTTGTGAGGTTGACCATTTTCAGGGACTTGCGCAAGCCATGAGCCGGCAACCACTTCATCGCCTGGAATTGCCAGTGGCGTGAAATCCCAAAGTTTATCGACATCAAGCGGGTAAGTATAATCGCCCCTTTTCAGGAATACTCCCTCCATTTTATCTAAATCGTTTTGCAACCCATCGTAGTTTCGCGATAAAATACCAGGGCCTAAAACTACTTCAAGCATATGACCGGTAAACTCAACCACATCACCGATTTTGAGCCCCCGTGTGCTTTCAAAAACCTGAACATAGGCATTCGCACCAATTACTTTTATAATTTCAGCCATCAATTTTGTACCCATTGTCTCCAGATAACAAATCTCATTCTGGGAAACCGGACCATCAGCTTCAACAATTACAAGATTGGCTATTATACCTTTAACTTTGCCTTTAGTTGACATATACGTTTATTACTTAATTAGTTTATACTCTTCGGGGAATTGAAAAGACCCTCGTAATTTGTCGATAAATTCCTTAAATACCTTTTTGCCAAATTCCTGATTGAGATTCATCCATCGTTCAATAATTTCGGTCTTTAACAAATAGGCAAATATGTTTTCGATGCTAAAGTAATAGTAAATAGTGTTTTCATCAATCCACGACCATTTAAGAAGATCTGTTTTCCGTTCTCTTTCCAGGAGGTTGGGCTCATCAGCAATGCGAATCACGTCGTCGAGATAGGGAAACATTGAAGCAATTCCGAAATCTTTTGCACTGCTGTTACGGATGGTTTCAGCGATTTCGCTTATGCCTACAATTGCACCAGCCAAATCAATGGCGTAATTTCGGCTGGTAATCGCTGTGAAAATATTGGTAATGGCAAGATTAAACTTAAACCAGGCAGAAATAAACTGATTTCCGCATTTTATGGCATCATCAAAATACAGTGTCGTCAGCTGATCTTCCTAACTAAGGCCGGGAACCAGAGGTTGATCATTCAGATAAGCAAGGATAAATTTCAGATAATAACCGGGAAAACGCTTATCCTTATAGTCTTCCTGATCTTTCAATTGGAATATAAGATCGGTAAAGGCTTCTGCTGTAATACTTCCCCGTGGATCGAAGGTAGAATCAGGATTTTTGAGAAACGCAAGCAGGTTATCGTTATCAAATTTCCTATAGAATAATGTTACCAGTTCAAAATCTTTCTGATCAAGGTTGTCAGTAAGAATCTGCTTAAATTCCAGGAGACTAACCTGAAGTTTATATTCTTCGAACCGAATTTCCGGAAGACCTGCGATAAGACAATAATACTTACTCACGAGAATATAATTTACTTATTTTTTATCGAACAGAAATTCAACAACTTTAGGGCGAAGATACTCCTGAAAAAAGGTGATGAAATCCTGATCGGTAAAACTTATCTTGTAGCCACCCTGATCCGGAGTAACCTGAAAACCAGACTTTAGTCCGTTTACAGTTTCGATTGAAAATCCCTTGTTTAACAAGCCTTTAGCAGCGGAATTAAAGTACTCGGCAATAGCTTTTTCATCCTTTTCTGGAATAAGGATCTTCATGTTAAGATCAGTTTCATTACTGGAAGCCCAGTTTTTAACCATCAATTCAATGGTTTTTTGAATAAAGTGGATATCACTCATTCCTGCTTTGATCGTTGATGATGTAATTGACCCGTTAACCAGATTAACAACCTCGAGTTTCAAAGCCTCGATAGCTTGTTTGGCAGCAAGTTTAATTTCGGAATTTGTGTTTTCTTTGATATCTGTTGCTTTTTTATTTGCTGCTGCCAATATCTGATCAGCCTCATTTTTAGCGGTATTCAATATTTGAATTGCATCAGCTTTGGCCTTTGAAATTATCAGGTCAGCATCCTCCTGCCCTTTTGATATTCCTTCCTGATAAATTTTATCGGTGAGTTCCTGAAGTCTGTTATTCATAATAGTTTAGTTTTAAATAAGTTAAAATTTCCGAACACCAAGTCGACAACAAATGAATCACTAAAAAAAACTGAAAATTCAGCGGGCTAATTTATAAAACTTCTTCACAAAAAAGTGATGATGGAAAAATATAATATCTGGATTTGCCTGCCTATTTTAAAACTTAACAATTAATTTATATTCAAATTTATTATCATCCTTTATCACGTAAAACCAATGCAATGTCCTATTTTAGTATCATTCAAATGAAGTACAATTATTGATCATACAAAAATTCAGACAATACTCTCATAATATTATAAATCAATTATTTATGTCAGAAGTAAAAATGGTTGTTACCGATCTTGACGGAACCCTTTTGCAATCCGACCAATCGATCAGCCTTAAAGATAAAGAGACGCTCGAAAGATTAGGAAACTTAGGGGTTTGCAGGGTTGCTGCAACGGGTCGTAATCTTTTTAAAGTCAGGCAGGTATTAAATGAGAATTCACCTTTTGATTATGTGATTGTTTCTTCAGGTGCTGGAATAATGGATTGGAAATCCCAAAAGCTGATCCGGACTTTATCTATTCCCGCTGATTTAACCGGAGAAATTATACATTACCTGATCAGTGAAAACCAAAATTTTAAAGTATCGCGTGAATTACCCGATAATCATAATTTTGGGTGGTGGGAAAGCTTTGATTGTCCGGAGCTTAAAAGGTATGTCGAACATCATAAAAAACTGGGAGATGCAGTTAAAATTGATCCTGAAAATCCTTTTATCTCATCACAATTTTTGATGTTTTTCCCGAGCGAAAGCAATCAATTTGAGCTCGTTAGAGATAAAATACTATTGGCATTCCCAGGGTTAAGTGTAATCAGAACTACTTCGCCACTTGACCCAAATTACACCTGGATGGAAGTTTTTCCGAATGGGGTTTCAAAGGCACATGGAATCGAGGAGATTTGCCGGATAACCGGTATTGCCAGAGAAAATACACTTGGCATCGGAAATGATTTCAATGATCTTGAAATGCTCGATTTTACCCATCATTCGTATGTAGTTGGCAATGCACCCGAAGAACTTAAAATTAAATACCTGATTAGCCCGGCTCATAACGAAGATGGATTCAGCCATGCTGTGAATCAACATTTAAAGGATGAAGGAAAGATAATATGAAAACGCGATTACTCCTGACTTTTTTAATTATTTTATTATTCGTAAGTTTCAATACTTCAGCAAGTAAATTGAAAATTATTATTGTTACAGGTGGACATGATTTTGATCGGGAGTCATTTTTTCAAATGTTTGATTCATTCAAAAGCCTGTCATATATTGAACTTGTTCATCCTGACGCAAGAGTTCTGTTAGGAACTATTGATCTTGCTTCATTTGATGCTGTGGTTTTTTACGATATGCCAAAAACAATCACCGACGAAGAAAAAGATTCCTACTACAGATTATTAAAAGCTGGTAAAGGGCTTTTATTCTTGCACCATTCGATTTGCGCTTATCAGGATTGGCCTGAATTTGAGAATATTATAGGAGGAAAATATTACGAAAAGAAAAAGAACGATAAATTTGGAGCCTCATCCTACCAACACGATGTCGGTTTCAATGTTCATTTGGTACATAATTCGCATCCTGTAACCCGGGGAATGAAAGACTTTGTACTGCATGACGAGGTTTATGGCAATCTGGAAATTCTCCCTGAAATCTATCCACTTCTTTCAACAGATCATCCGAAAAGCAATTTACTGATTGGCTGGACTTTAAAAAAGGGAGACTCAAAAATTGTGTTTATCCAGCCCGGACATGACAAATACAGTTTTACTAATCCCGCCTACAGGCGACTAATTGAGCAAGCAATCAGCTATATCACTGCAGATTAAAGTAATACTCCTGCAATTAATATGTTGTACTATCGTTTCAGATTTTCAGTTGACAATTACAGATTTATATCTATATAAATCTGACAATCAATGCCTTGTTGGAATTTTAATTTCGATTATCGCACCCGTTGGTTCGTGGTTTCCAGCCGTGATAAATCCCGAATGCGCATCCACAATCAGTTTCGCAAGATGGAGCCCCATACCCGTATTCTGATCAAAATGTGCTTCAAGGTTACCGAGAGGCATATAAATATTCTCCATGGCAACTTTCGAGAATCCTTTTCCATAATCAGCAATTGTGATTTTCAAAAGTCCTTTTGCTTCATTGAATATTTTGACCTCAATCTTTCCCTTTTTGGGTGAAAATTTAAAGGAATTATCTAAAATTGCAGCAAAACATTTTAAAAGGTATTTATGATCACCTTTAAGAAAGGAATTGGTTGTTTCGTTTTGGAAAATAATTTCAATACTCTTCTCAGAAAACTTTGTTTTACACTGATCTATTGCATGCCTGATTACTTTAGCAAGATCAATTTCAATCATTATCAATGCTTTCTCTCCCTTTAACCGAAGCGTTGAAGCCTCAAGAATATTATTTGAGAATCTTTCGAGTCGCTTTACCGATGTGTCAAGAAGAGAGAAATAGCGGTTTACCTCATCAGTATAATTGTAACGGCCAATTAATGCCAGACTTCCCAGAATGCCATTGAGCGGAGTTCTGATCTCGTGACTGATAAGATTCAGAAATTCAACTTTGGCAATCGACAGTAATTCAAGCTCCTTTTTAGCTTGTCCCAGTTTTTTTAATGATTCTTCAAGTTCAATCGTTCTTTGAGCAACTTTTGCTTCAAGTATCTGATTCATATTCTTTGACATCTCCCGGCTATATTTCAGTTCGAGGTGAATTCTTGCTTTCATCATCAATTCACTCCAAACAAAAGGCCTTGTAATATAATCATCACCACCCGATTCATATATTTCTTTGACAAAGATCAACTCTGCGCTGCCAACGATAAATATCACAGGAGTACCTCGGAGACTTGTATTTGATTTTATCGACTCACAAGTCTGATAACTATCCTTTCCGGTCATTTCTGCTTCAATAAAGACCAGATCAAAAGATTCTTCAGTTAATAACAGCAATCCTTCTTTACCACTTGCTACAGTTTTAACCCCAAAATCATTTGCAACCAACATCTCCTGAAGAGAAGCCCTGTTCACTTTATTATCATCAATAACTAAGATATTGAATTTCTTCATACTGGATGAAATATTGGTCGATTAACGGTTTGTTTTTCAAATTTACAAAAATATATCAAATTACCTAACCTAATAATAAAATTTTGCGCATTCGGTGTAATTATTAAGCCGTCGATAAAAATGCCAGCACCTTTAAAATTCGTTGTATATCTTTGACCAGTTAAAATATCCAAAGTTTTTTTCAATAGACTGTTTATGCAAATTCTTAATGCTGATGAATTTTTAACCTTAAAAAAATCGCTTCCTGTGGTGGATGTGAGGTCGCCCGGAGAGTTTGCTGAAGGGCATATTCCGGGTGCAACCAATATCCCGATTTTTGATGATAAGGAACGGGCAATCATCGGGACGATTTATAAAAGTAAGGGACGATTTCCCGCAATTGAAAAGGGGTTGGAGATTGTCGGACCAAAAATGGCGCAATTTGTTCGTGAGGCTGTCGTTATAGCCTCTTCGGGACGATTATTGGTTCATTGCTGGCGGGGTGGAATGCGTTCCGAGAGCATGGCGTGGTTATTCGAAAGAGTTGGAATTGAATGCTTTACTTTACAAGGAGGATATAAATCGTATCGGAATTATTTGTTTGAAAAAGTAGGTGACCTTCCGCATTTAATTGTAATCGAAGGTCATACAGGAAGCGGAAAAACTGAAATTCTTTTGAGACTGAAAACATTGGGCGAACAGGTTATTGATCTTGAAGGACTTGCCAATCATAAAGGTTCTGTTTTCGGTGGAATTGGCCAGGAGACTCAACCCACAACGCAACAGTTTCAAAATGTTCTGTTCGAAGATGTCTTTGGGTTTGACCTGTCGAAAAGGGTTTGGATCGAAGGTGAAAGTCAGACTGTCGGGAGGGTTTTTCTCCCTGATCCACTATGGTACAAAATGAATGAAGCACAATGCATTGAGATTTTGGTGCCCCGGAGTGAGCGAGTCAGCCGACTGGTCATTGAATATGGCACTCTTCCGGAAGAATTGATGGAAAATGCAATAATCAACCTCTCTAAACGGCTTGGAGATCAGCGCATGAATGAGATTCTTTCTTACTATCGCGAAAAAAATCTGGATCGTGTTGCCGGTAAGTTACTCGAATACTACGATCTAACGTATCAATTTAGTCGCGATAAGTACAAAAGAAAATTGACAGAAATTGTTCTTCCCAATGGCAATGCTCTTGCCAATGCGGAATTAATTCTTGAAAAAGCGGCCAATCTTTTTTAAAAATCAACTTTTTAAAATTATTAATAATTCTCAATATCAATCACATATAACATGAGCGATCTTAATATTTTGCCTGACAATTCTCCGGTAAAACTCACCCAATACTCACATGGAGCTGGTTGCGGATGTAAAATATCTCCTAAGGTTTTGAATGCAATTCTGGCACAATGCAAAACCGAATTCTCCGATCCATTATTGATGGTTGGCAATAGTACACTTGATGATGCTGCAGTTTACGATATTGGTAACAATCAGGTAATCATCTCAACTACAGATTTTTTCATGCCAATTGTTGATGACCCGTACGACTTCGGAGGTATTGCATCGGTTAATGCCATCAGCGATATTTATGCGATGGGTGGAACACCTTTAATGGCTATAGCAATCCTGTGCTGGCCCGTCAATAAGCTCTCATCCGAAATAGCAGGTCAGGTTATCGAAGGGGCAAAGCAAGCTTGCGCACGGGCCGGTATTGCCATCGCCGGAGGTCACAGTATCGATGGACCGGAACCTATCTTCGGATTGGCAGTTACAGGAATTGCACAAAAAGACCAGATCCGGCTCAATTGCTCTGCAACAGCGGGTTGCGAACTATATTTAACGAAACCGTTGGGAATTGGCATTTTATCGACCGCTCAAAAACAAGGAATTCTTAAAGAGGAAGACCGTCAAAGCGCTCGTAATTTAATGCTCACAATCAATACAATTGGTAAAGAACTTGGACTGCAGACCGAAGTCAAGGCGATGACTGA
>JAPLDR010000122.1:47069-47529 GCA_026391655.1 Bacteroidia bacterium
GCCATCTGATCGAAATGTGTGAAGGAAGTGGTCTGAGTGCTGAAATTTTTGCAGAGAAAGTCCCCAGGATTGAAAACATCGGCTTTTATATGGAACGTAAAACCTTTCCAGGAGGTACGTTCCGGAATTTCGACAGTTATGGTCATAAAGTATCGTCCATGACTGATGAGCAGAAACACCTTCTTTGTGATCCTCAAACCAGCGGCGGACTTTTAGTGGCTGTTACGCCAGAGGGGAAAGCGTCTTTTTTAGAAATTGCTTCCAAATATGGATTGCAGCCTGAACCATTCTGTCGTATGAAGAGTAAGGGAGAATATACAGTAGAGGTATTGTAGGATTATCATTAATCGGATAGGAGAAACGGGATTAATTCCCGTTTCGTCCTTCCACACCACCGTGCGTACCGTTCGGTACACGGCGGTTCCTTAATTTACGCCATTAACTTTCCGAAAATAATCCG
>JAPLDR010000119.1 GCA_026391655.1 Bacteroidia bacterium
TCATATTCTGGGAGTTGCTACCGATTTGAATTACAAAGGATTTAGGTTATCTGCCGTAGCTGAATATCGTGGCGGTAACGTAATCAACAACCGTATTGCTAATGCTCTTGACTTCACGGGTGTTTCTGAACACTCTGCACTCAACGGGCGCCAGTCGTTTATCATCCCAAATTCAGTGATCGAAACTTCTTCGGGAGTTTATACGCCTAACACTACTGCTTTGGTCGCTCAGGCCGGTCGTCAGTTTTGGGTAAACTCTTCTTACCACACAACAGACAGAGGTGGTGTGACCAGTGCTGCTTTCTGGAAATTGAGAGAGGTCGCTTTGACCTACGACATTCCGGTAGAAAAACTATTTGGCGGTAATGTGATTAAAATGGCTCAGGTTGGTATTGTTGGCAGAAACCTGCTGATGCTGCGTCCAAAGTCAAATGTATGGACAGACCCTGAGTTTAATAACTCTGCTACTACAAGTAACGCTGTTGGTTATACAACCGAAGACCAGACACCTCCTACGAGACTTTATGGTTTTAGTGTAAAACTTACTTTCTAAAATTTTAAATTCAAATACGATGAATAAGAAAATATTAACCCTGTTGGTTTCATTGGCACTTTTAGGAAGTTCCTGCTCTGAATTTCTCGCTGTAGATGAGGTAAACCCGAACAGTGCTTCTCAAGTTCCTGCTAAACTTCTTTTACCGGCTGCATTAAACAACATATCTACCAGCATGAACAATCCGAGAAATTTCGATTTTGTTTACCTGTGGCATGGTTTGTGGTCGATCAGTTCCGGCTATTCGCAGCCATCTGCCCTGGTTCAATACAGATTGCTGAATGCCTCTTATCAGAATTTCTTTCAGGTAAGTTATACAACCGGACAGAATCTGACCGAAATTGAAAAGGCTTCTACCGATCCAAAAGAGGCCAGCTTCCTCGCAATTGCTATGATTATGAAAGTATACATCATGCAAAACCTGGTCGATTGCTGGGGTAATGTGCCCTATACAGAGGCATTCAAAGCCAATGAAGGTATTTTGAAACCAAAGTATGATGATCAGAAGACTATTTACGAGGATCTGGTTCTTAAACTGGATGCTGCTATCAAGCTGATCCAGGGCAGGCCTGCAGATGCAACTGAAATTACCGCTGCAAGTGACATTATGTTTGCCGGCGACATGACAAAATGGGCAAAATTTGCAAACACCCTGAAATTAAGAATGTTGGTTCACCAGTCAGGTATGACCGGTCGTGACACCTACATTAAAGCGGCAATTGCAACCACTTCAACAACTGGTTATCTTGGTGCTGGTGAAAGTGCTTTGGTCAATCCCGGATTCTCCAAATCAACCGGTAAGATGAATCCATTCTATGAGACCTTCTACAAAGCAGATGGTACAACTCAAAGTGATGGTGTTACTTATTACAATGCCGGTAAGGATGTTATTGATTACATGAATTCAGTTGCCGACCCGCGTATTGCCCGTTTTTTTAACCCTTATTCAGGAACAAGCTTTGCAGGTAATGCTTTAGGTATTACTGAGCCACCTGCACTTACAGCTGCAAACACCTCAAAATTGGGTTATCTTGCCGGAAGTAACGCTTACATGATCGGTAATTTTGATAAGTCAGCTCCACTTTTGACTGACCTTGAAAGTTTGTTTATACAGGCTGAAGCTGTAGAACGTGGCTTTATTACAGGAACAGGCAAAACCTTATACGAATCTGCCATCACCCAGTCGTTTGTTTATATGGGTCTGACACCAGCACAAGCCACTACATATTTGGCAACCGCCAAGACATCTGTTAATTACGATCTGGCAACCAGCAAACTCAATCTGATCCTTGATCAGAAATGGGTATCTTTAAACGGAATTGCTCCGGTTGAAATATGGACTGATTACAGAAGGTCGGGACGTCCGGCTAACATTACTTTTAGCAAGGACCAAAACATTGCTAACCCAACTCCTCCGGTACGACTGCTTTATCCGCAGCGTGAAATTTCTGTAAACAATGACAATGTTGTAGCTGTTGGAACTATCAGTGCGTTTAATTCAAAGATTTTCTGGCAGAATCGCTAATGATCAATTTATTATCATTAAAAAATATTAGAGTATGAAAAATAAAATAATCTTGTTTGTATCCTTCGCCGCTGTGATATTCTCGCTCAACTCTTGTCTGAAAGACAAAGTAGGCGATTACTGGCCGGATGATGTAGCCGGTAAGATGTATGCTACCGTGCCTAGTTACACTTTGCAACAGCTTGCGCTTAGACCAGTTGTCGGTGATGTGCCATTTTCATTTTTGGTAACAATCGTCATTACTAAAGGGACCCGCAATGCTACTGCTAATGCAAAAGTTTGGGGTGCTGAAACACTCGATGCGTGCGCCACATTTATGACTGCCATCTCCATCACATCTGCCAAAACAGCTTCCGGTAAAGATGTTACGATAGCTGGCAACATGAAATCATATTTATTGTCTTTACCAATTTCGAATCCATATGCTGCAGATTATCATACTGTTGGCTATCGTATTCGTCCGGGTAATGCTACTGAGCCAGTTGACGCTACACAAACTTTTGCCACGCTTAATTGTAAAACAGTTAGAAAAACCGGATTTGGAAACTATTCGGCCTATGATATTACGATTGAGGTTACTTCAACTACTGTAGTTGTTGGTGGTACTACATGTTATAAGGTTATTGCTACCCCTATCGATCCGGGTACCGGTATATCTGTAGGGGGTATGTGGCCTGTCTGGACAGGAGATGCTGCTCAAAAACCTGCAGATCTTACCATTAATTACTATAATCCTGTTACCAAGACTTTTGTATTGAATTGTTGGTACACAAGTAGTGCTGGTAATCGTATTATGTATGAAGTCAATACGAGGAAATAATTATATTTGATAAATTTTTATCATTAAAGAAAAAATAGATATGAAAAGAAAAAATATAATTTTAGCAATATTGCCCATCATCCTGGCGATCTTTGCGATGCAGAGTTGTACCAAGAAGGACAATACAACCTTCACCACATACGCTGCCTTCACTACACCAACGGTAGTAGCTCCTGCGAATGCTGCTTTGTTGAAACTTGGAACAGTTACTACTGTTGATCTGAAATGGGCTTGTACCAATGCCGACAGCGATGCTCCTCTTGCCGATGTTTACTTCGGTACTGCGGCTGTTCCTGTCCTTTATAAAGCTAATGTTGGTGCATTGTTACTTAACGTTCCTGTTGTTCAAGGATTAACCTATTATTGGCACGTTACGATGAAAGATGCCCATGGCGTGATGACTTATAGTCCGACATGGAGTTTTACCGTCTTTGAGCCTATTGGGATCTTTGTGGGTAGTTACCTTGTCGATGAACCTGCAGAAGCCTGGACATATACCGTAAACACTACCAAAGCCAGCCCAACAACCTTAAGCATGGATCTGTATTGGGCTTCATGGGCTGCTACATTTACGCTCGATTTTACTGCGAACACCTACACAATGGCAAAAACAAACTTTGGTGGAGGTTATGAAGGACAAGAATCGGGTACGATTACTCCTGCCTCAGGTAAAATGGTTGGTACTTATACCATATGGCAGAATAGTAAAGTTATTGAAACTGGAACTCATACCTACACCAGAAAGTAAGATGTGAGAATGAATAAATAACTTATTTATTTAGTTATTTTCATCTATTAAATGATTGGAAATCGGTAAGCTACTTACCGATTTCTTTTTTTATAAAGCTATAAGTCAGCTCCATAGACACAATCAGAGGTCGTCTTTAATCATTTTGAGACAGGCTCTTTGTTTTTACGGTATTGAATTAGCGCTAAATGCCATTAAATCCAATCCTGGTTGACTGAGTTAAAATTTTATGAGTCTTCTCTGCCCTAAAATCAATGGTATTAATATCTTTGATTTATATCTGTCAGGTGACAAATTGTTTTTAACTTTATACACACTTCAAATTTATTTTCAATATTATTTAATCAATTGACTATGAAAAGATTATTATCATTGATTACGATCTTAATGATCGCAGCACTTTTATCGTGTAACGCGCAAAACAAAGTGTCAGGGTTATCAATCCCTATCGAGAAATACAAATTGGCCAATGGTTTAACTGTTATTCTTAACGTAGATAAATCAGATCCGATTGTAGCTCAGGCTGTATATTACCATGTCGGATCAAGTCGTGAAGTTCCGGGGAAAACTGGTTTTGCCCATCTTTTCGAACATATGATGTTTCAGAAGAGCGAACATGTTGGCGAAGATCAGCTATTTAAAAATATCCAGGGAGCTGGTGGAACTTTAAATGGCAGCACCAGCGAGGACGTGACCAACTATTACGAGGTTATCCCCAAAAATGCTCTTGAAATGGCTATATGGATGGAATCTGACAGGATGGGATATCTTACGAATACCGTCACAAGATCAGCATTAACAAATCAACAGAATGTCGTTCAAAACGAAAAACGCCAGAGTGTGGATAATGCTGCCTATGGATTCAATTCGGAACTTATAGCAAAAAATCTTTACCCCGCCGGACATCCGTATAGTTGGACTGTAATTGGTGATATGGCAGATCTTACGGGTGCTACCGTCGATGATGTAAAAGCCTTTCACAATAAATTTTATACTCCTAATAATGCAACGCTGACAATTTCGGGTGACATTAACAAAGAAGAAGTAAAATCCTGGATTAACAAATATTATGGCGAGATACCGGGAGGTTCACCGATTGAAAAAAGAGCTTCCAAACCCGTAACCTTAGCCTCAACCAAAAAACTTTATCATGAAGATAATTTTGCAAAGGCACCTCAGTTGACTTTGGTCTTCCCTACTATCGAGCAATTTTCGAAAGACGCCTATGCGCTTGATTTTCTGGGTGACCTTCTTGCCAATACTAAAAAGTCTCCGCTTTATGTAGTTCTTGTAAAAGATAAAAAAATGACCTCCCGTGTAATGGCACGAAATGAATCACAGGAGTTGGCCGGTGGCTTTAGGATAGCTGTTACGGCTAACCCGGACGTGAACCTGACGAACGTAGAAAAAGCAATTTTCGAAGGTCTTGATAAGTTTGAAAAAGGTGGAATCACCGAAGAAGACCTTGTACAAATCAAAGCTAAAAATGAAACCCGATTCATTAATTCGTTTGCAAGTGTGCAGGGTAAAGCCTTTCAACTTGCCGAATACGCCACCTATACAGGGGATCCGGAGTATTACAAAAAAGATTTTGCAGCCGGACAGGCTGTTACAATCGGAGATATAATGAATGTTTACAAGAAATATATCAAAGGAAAGAATTTTGTCGAAACCAGTTTTGTTCCAAAAGGTAGAGTAAACTTAATTTCAGAAGGTTCAGTAAATGCAGGTATTGTAGAAGAAGATGTTACTCATGCTGCTGAAGTAAAAGAGGTTGCTGCTACTAAAGAACCGATTGTAATGACTCCCACAAAATTCGATCGCACGGTAATGCCAAAAATTGGACCTGATCCTACAGTTACAATCCCGCAGGTTTGGAAAGCCTCTCTCGGTAATGGCATGAAAGTTTGGGGAATTCAACAGCAGGAACTTCCGCTTGTTCAGTATTCGATTGTATTGGATGGCGGACATATGGCTGAAGATATTTCAAAAGCTGGTCTTGCGAATCTTGTTGCAGCCATTATGAATGAAGGGACTAAAAATAAAACACCCGAGGAACTTGAAACCGCAATCGGACTTCTTGGTGCATCGATTAGGATAAATGCCAGTAATGAAGATATTTCAATTAACGTCAGTACCCTGACAAAAAATTTTGAAAAGACAATTGCTTTGGTTCAGGAAATGCTTCTTGAGCCGAGGTGGGATGCAGAACAATTTGCGCTTGCAAAAAGCCGTATCGTAAATACCCTAAAGCGGAATCAGGCAAATCCAAGTTATCTTGCTTCGATAACCCTTAATAAACTGATATTCGGCGAAAACAATATTCTTGCCATTGAATCTTCAGGAACAGAAGCGACTGTAGCAACCATTACAATTGATGATCTGAAAAATTTCTATGATAAATATTTTTCTCCCTCAAAAGCAAAGCTTCTTGTTGCAGGAGATGTTGATCAATTGAAAGTTAAAACCGCTTTTGCCGGTCTTACCCAGAAATGGCAACCCAAAAAGGTAGTGCTGCCTGAGATTAAAGTGCCCATTCCTCCTGTAAATTCAGCTTTTTATTTTGTTGATATTCCTGGAGCTAAACAATCTGTAATCGCTATTGGAACTCCTTCACTTGCAAGAACTGACCCGGAATTTTACCCGGCTGTTGTTGCCAATTATAAGTTAGGTGGCTCATTTAACGGAGTCTTTAACCTTATTCTCAGGGAAGAAAAAGGTTTCACGTATGGTGCACGGTCAAGCTTCAACGGATCAGCGAAATATGGTACATTTTCAGCAACTTCCATGGTGCGCACCAACTCAACACTCGAATCTGTGACCATTTTCAAGACCGAAATGGAGAAATATCGTCAGACACTACCTCAAGCGTATATTGACTTCACAAAGGATGCGCTTATAAAAGGGAATGCCTTACGATTCGAAACCATCGGAAGCCTGTTGGGAATGCTAAATACAATGACATCGTACGGACTACCAGCCGATTATATCAAACAGGAAGAGGCTTTTGTTAAAGGTCTTACCGTTGAAAAACAGTTGAAAATTGTAAATAAATACATCGATCCTTCAAAAATGTATTATGTAGTTGTGGGTGATGCAAAAACACAACTTAATGAACTTGAAAAAGTTGGATTAGGAAAGCCCATTCTTGTGAAGTAATTTCTGTTAAAAGTAAAAAGGTTGTCTTTGCGACAACCTTTTTACTTTTAATCTGTTTCAATCAAAATGATAAAATGACTACAAAAATAATACCTGCGCTAAAAATAGGTGATCTTGAAATAAATCCCCCGATAATTCAGGGAGGAATGGGCGTAAGAGTCTCAGGATCAAGTCTGGCATCAGCAGTGGCAAATGAGGGTTGTGCAGGCATTATTGCCAGCGTTGGCTTAGGCGCTTTTGAGGATGCTGTAGCCTCAAAATTTGTTGAATTAAACAACAACTCCTTAAGGTCAGAAATAAGAAAAGCCCGTTCGCTCTCGAAAGGTATAATTGGTGTTAATGTGATGGTAGTGTTATCGAACTACGAAGAACTGGTGAAGGTTTGCGTCGAAGAAAAAGTAGATATGCTCATTTGCGGATCGGGTCTTCCTTTAGACCTGCCTAAACTAACCGCAGGTTCAAATATTAAATTAATTCCTATTGTATCCTCAGCAAGAGCATTAAATATCATTTACCGGAAGTGGAAACAAAACTACAACAAAGTCCCTGATGCGGTAATTCTCGAAGGGCCGATGGCCGGTGGACACCTTGGGTTCTCTTATGATGATATCGTAAATGATAAAACAGCGTCGCTTGAACAATTGGTGAAAGAATTGGTAGATTTTGTGGGTACACTTGAAGAAACTATTCCGGTTATTGCCGCAGGTGGTATATTTGATGGAAGTGATATTGCTAAATTTTTGAAATTAGGAGCTTCAGGTGTTCAAATGGCGACCAGGTTTGTTTGTACTACCGAATGCGATGTTCACAACGATTTTAAGCAAGCCTATATTACAGCAAAAAAGGATGATATTACGATTATCCACAGTCCTGTAGGATTGCCGGGCAGGGTTATTCTGAATGATTTTACTAAAAGAGTGACGAAAGGTGAAACCATTCCATTCAGATGTCCGCATCATTGTCTGAGATCGTGTAATCCGCGAACTGCCCCATATTGTATCGCCAAAGTACTGGTCGATGCGTCGAAAGGCAGATTACACAACTCGTTTGTATTTGCCGGATCCAATGCATATCGCTGTACCGAAATTGTATCGGTAAAAACGCTCGTCAATCAATTGAAAGAGGAGCTTAGTAATTCACTGTAATATATTGACGATGAGGGCAAATTATTATTTAAATTTTGTACTTTTTATTGATTTTCTTAGCTCTATGAAGTTAGTGTGGAAAATATGGAAACCAAGCTACTGGCTCTTGGCAATTGTTTTGTACCCATACATTTCGTTATAGAGCCGGATAATATCTACCCTTGCTTACTGATCCTCTCCAGTTTTTCCAGGTTAATCACTTTAATTTTCCTTCCATCCATGGCAATCACTTTTTCTCCGGCAAAAATTGAAAGTGTCCTTATCGCATTTGAAGAGGTCATGTTTGAAAGATTAGCCAGATCTTCACGAGGTAAATAAACCCTGAGTGTCTTTTGATCATGCTCAAAACCATACTTCTCGATTAAAAGAAGAATTGACTCTGCTAACCGTCCCCGAATATGTTTCTGCGTAAGGCTAACCGTGCGAAGATGCGAATAACCAAGTTCTAAGGCAAGGTCTTTCAAAAGTTCAAGCGAAAATTCGTAATTGCGCAACAAAACTTCGTATAGGATATCCTTTGGAATGGTGATAATTTCGGAGTCTTCGATGGCGATAGTGGTGCCGTTGTGAGGTTCCCCAGCAATCAAAGAACGGTAACCGATCAAGCCATTTTGAGTAATCAACCGAATGATCTGTTCACGACCACCAATCCCTTCTTTGATCAATTTTACCTTCCCCTCTTTCAGGTACTGCATCCCAATAGGCATTTCCCCTTCGCGGTAAACAAAATCATTCTTTTTATACCGCGTGATATCAAGATTTTTTTCAAGAATAGCCTTCTCCTCGGGTTTTAAAAGATTAAATATACAATTCTCGCCCTTAAACTGACTCTCAAAAATTTGACCTGAATCCAACATAGATGTCCGATTAGATGTTATAAAACATCAAAATTAAAAATTTTATTGAAAATTATGGCTCTATAACGAAATGTATGTGTAATTATTTGTCCTACCATTTATAAAGTTTCGCATTTGCGGCTGGCTATCGGCAACTTGCTTCTGGCTGCGAGCATTTAGAAATGTTGGATTCCATTCCCAATTGCCTTAAGGCTTAGTTTTGTTATATGACATATTTCGCAACCAGAGGCATCTTACGGCCAAAACCGAAAGCTTTTGACGAAACCCGAAGTATGGGTGGCGATTGAAACCGTTTGTATTCATTTCTGTTTACCATCAGAATTGTGCGATGAACTGTTGCCTCATCAAAACCCATAGCCACAATCTCTGCCGGACTTTTTGCCAGTTCGATATAATCAAATAATATCTTGTCAAGCACTTCATATTCAGGAAGCGAGTCGGAATCTTTCTGATCGGGTCGTAATTCGGCAGAGGGTGGCTTATTGATCGTATTCAAAGGAATGATCTCACAATTCCGGTTGATGTGCCTGGCCATCTCGAATACACTGGTCTTGTAAACATCACCCAGAACTGATAATCCGCCGTTCATGTCGCCGTACAAGGTACCATAGCCGACAGCTGCCTCACTTTTATTGGAGGTATTCAGCAGAATATGACCAAATTTATTAGATAAGCCCATTAACAACGTTCCACGAATGCGGGCTTGTATATTTTCCTCAGCAAGATCGGGTGCAAGTCCCTTGAAAACAGTTGTGAGTGTCGAATCGAATGCTTCGACGATTTCATGGATTTTAACCAAATCATATTTTACGCCCAGATTTTCAGCCAATTCAACGGCATCGTCTATTGAATGATCTGAAGAAAACTTCGAAGGCATCAACAACACATGAATATTGGCGGCTCCAAGCGCTTCTGCAGCAAGAATCAAGGTAACAGCAGAATCGATACCTCCAGAGAGGCCAAGGGTTGCTGTTTTAAACCCTGTTTTGCGAAAGTAATCACTGATGCCGAGTACGAGTGCATCGTGGATCTTTGCGATAGTCTCCGTATCTGGCTGGGAAATTTGTTCCACATTCGGGTTCATGGTATCGACAATCGTGAAATCGGGTGAAAAGTAGGCCATCTCGCGGATTACATTTCCTAAGCGATCAACAAACAATGAGCCACCATCGAAAATCAGTTCGGTTTGAGCTCCTACCTGATTGACGTAAATAATCGGAATCTCATATTTCTTCGCATTATCAAGAAGAATATCTTTTCTCAATTTAGCCTGATTGTATGAAAATGGGGAGGCCGATAGATTGATAATCAGATCGGGATTTTGCCGGCAATATTCGGTAACGGGGCATACCGAATAGAGATTCTCCCTGCCAAATGTGCTGAATACGGGCTGATTATACCAAAGATCCTCGCAAATAGTTACCGCTAATTTCAATCCGTTCAGTTCAATCAGGTTGAACTCGCGATTGGGTTCAAAATGGCGGTACTCATCAAAAACATCGTACGTTGGCAAAAGTGTTTTACTGTGCACACTTTCGACCTTGCCCTCTTTCAAAAAATAAGCTGAATTAAACAGCATTTTTCCATTCGGCGAACTGTTTATGCTCGGGGCACCCACTAATGCAGCAATTCCACGACAATGGGTGGCGATTTGATTTACCGAGTCAATACACTGATCAATAAATTCGCGACGTTCAAGCAAATCATTGGGGTAATAGCCACAGACTGCAAGCTCAGAGAAAACAACCAGTTCAGCATCTTCACATTTGGCTTTCTCAATATTTTGAATAATCTGATCCCTGTTTGCCTCAAAATTCCCGATATGGAAATTTAACTGAGCAAGTGCTATCTTCATCCGAATATTTCTTTAGTTAATGGGAAACTTATATACGATCCCCACTTGCAGCCTGTTACAATTAATAATTCTTGCATTTCTTAAAACACAAAGCCTAACCTGATTCGTAAAACTTTTAAGGTTGTGGCGTCATTTATGCCGGCATTCGTCGTTACATCAGTAAAACCATTGGAATAAACCAAGCCACCTGTTATAGCATTCGAATGACCCAGATCGTACTCTAAGCCAGCCCCTACATTTAGTCCGATATTATAAAACCGAATCTCATCCCTGATTCTCTCTTTTATAAACGACCTGTCACTGGTTGTCGCTCTCGACTTAATGCTTAACCAGTTAGTCAAACCAAATTGTGCAAAATACCTAAAGCGGTTAAAATCCTTGGTACGCATCTTCAACGCAAGAGGAAACTCAAGATTAGTGATGTAATAATCGACTTTGGTACCAATTGGCAATATTTTGCCGCTAAATGGGATCGAGGAACGATAGATTATCGAGCCCCCGACCGTACTAACCGTCATACCCGTAGTGAGTGCATAGTTCTCTGAAGCAAGAAAAAAATCCCCTTCAACACCATATCCAAATCCAAGTAAACCTCCACTTCCTTCACTTTCCTTAGAATCAGACTTCAGCCAGGACACCTGGGGGCTGGCCAGAAAAGTTAAGTTAAACCTTTTCTGTGAGTAGGTTACAGTGATTACCGACAGTAAAGCAAGTACCAGAATGAGCTTTTTCATAAAGATAATTTTAGTTTTTCAGTAAGCCTCGTGCGACTTTCATACACAAGTGTTATTTTCTTAATTAAATAATCCCGTTCATTTTATACTTTTACAGCAATGAACAGAACAAAAGTAGTCAAAATTCAAAAAGGTGATCTATGAAACGAGTTTTCCGTCTGATTCCACTGATAATAATTCTCATCTGTTGTCAGCGGGATCCTCTTAAGGTCGATGTTTCGGGCGTTGTTTTAAAACTGAGCATTAAACGGCTCGATCACGACATATTTCTTGTGACACCAGATAATAAGGAGATTGCCATTCAGAAATTAAGGCAAACCTATGGTTCATTCTTTATAGCCTACAATGAAAATGTGATCGCATTGGGGAATCCTACCGATTCGCTGTATCCAACCTATCTGAATACATTTCTCTCCGATACAATGAGGGTATTATCGCGACTAAAAATTGATTCTGTTTTTAGTAACTTGAATGATCTTGAGAAAAAGCTGCAGGATGGATTCCGGCATTACAAATACTATTTTCCACATAAGGCTATTCCTCAGATTGTTACGATATTATCCGGATTTAATCAGTCCATTGTAATGACCAATGATGTCATAGGAATCAGTCTTGATAATTATCTTGGAGCCAATTGTTCGTTTTACAAAATGCTTGCCGTACCCGAATATAAGCGGGTGAACATGTATAGCGATAAAATCCCAACTGATGTTCTTTATACATGGGCCATTGCAGAATTCGCATTTGATGAATCAAAAAACAACCTTTTATCGAATATGATTTATCAGGGGAAGATACTCTATTTTCTTGACGCGATGTTCCCCGATGAACCTGAGCATATTAAAATCGGATATCTACCCGAAAAACTCGAATGGTGCAAAAAAAACGAACCTGGAATGTGGACTTATCTCGTGGAACACCGGCTTTTATTCAATTCAGGCCGGATGAATATTGTACGTTTTGTTGAGCCGGCACCATTCACCTCGGCTTTCACAACCGATTCGCCCGGAAGAACAGGGGCATGGATTGGCTGGCAAATTGTGAAGAAATATATGAAGAAAAATCGCGGAATCTCGCTTCCTGACCTTATGATGGAAAATGACGATCAAAAGATACTGAATGATTCGGGTTATTCGCCGGAATACTGAATTGGGGATGGAGTGAGAATGATAATATGAAAAAAGGCAGACATCCGAGCTGAAGTCAGCCTTTTTCATATATCATTGGAATCTAGGCGATTATAACGGACGGATTTTAATGTTGCGAAACCAAACTGCGTTGCCATGATCCTGAAGGGCGATAACACCTTCTTTAGCAACATTTGCCCAATCGGGATTCAATTCCGGAAATTTCGAGTTTTTCACCAAAGCGTTCCATTCGGGTGTCCAAAGGTGATACTCAAGCACTGTTTCGCCATTCTGTTTATGAACGACTGTACCTTGATAACAAATGATCTCAACACTGTTCCATTCGCCGGCTGGTTTTGTGTTTTGCGGTTTCGCAGGAATCAGATCGTATAACGAACCTGCTTTACGATTGCCGTCTTTCCCCAACAAGGCATCGGGATGACGGTCATTATCAAGAATTTGCATTTCAGGAGCTGTTCTATAAATTTCCCATCCTTCAACTTCTTTTCCCAAATAGAAAATTCCGGAATTACCTCCCTGGGAGATTTTCCATTCAATTTTGAGATGGAAATTTGAGAATTTCTGTTTGGCATAGATAATATCGCCGCCATTGGCTGCGCCTGCTTCACCTCTGCCGGAATCCTGACATTTCAAAGTGCCGTTTTCAATGATCCATCCGGCAGGGAAATTTGGTTTATTATAACCTTTCCACCCTTCACTGGTTTTACCGTCGAACATCAATAGCCATCCCTGCGTTTTTTCTTCACTGGTAAGTGCATTAATTGCACCTTTCTCCTTCTTGTCTCCCTTTTTCTTCGGAGCCGCATTACAGTTTAAAACGAAAAAAACAGTAACAAATAAAAGCAAAAGTGTACTTTTCATCGATTTTAATTTTTAGTTTGTGAATTAAATAATAGAATTTACAGCACCCTGATTTTTATATTCCGGAACCACACATCATTGCCATGATCCTGCAATCCGATCACCCCTTCTTTTGCAATATTAGCCCAATCCGGATTCATGCCCGGAAATTTTGAGCTACTCACAAGTGAATTCCATTCGGGTGTCCAAAGTTCATATTCGAGAACAACAGCCCCATTCTGCCGGTGCACCACTTTCCCATGATAACAGACAATCTCGATCGAATTCCATTCTCCTACAGGTCTTGCATTCTGAGGTTTGGCGGGAATAAGGTCGTAAAGAGAACCCGCTTTTCGGTTGCCGTCCTTCCCTCTGAAAGAATCGGGATGCTTCTCGTTGTCAAGAATTTGCATCTCAAGTCCGCTT
This sequence comes from Bacteroidia bacterium, assembly GCA_026391655.1. GTDB lineage: Bacteria > Bacteroidota > Bacteroidia > Bacteroidales > Prolixibacteraceae > JAAFHB01. Next base: position 13,811 of record JAPLDR010000119.1, read on the forward strand.
TTATAGATGGGCCAGCCTGCTACTTCTTTTGCTAAATAGAAAATGCCGGAATTACCAGCCTCAGAGATTTTCCATTCCAATCGGAGATCAAAATCTGAAAAGAGCCGCTTTGAATAGATGAGATCACCACCATCAGCTTTGCCAGCCTCGCCCCGACTTGCTTCCCCGCGGCATCTTAGGGTTCCATCTTCAACTACCCAGGCTGCCGGAAAATTTGTCTTATTGTATCCGCGCCACCCCTCGCTCGTAGTTCCATCAAACAACAACTGCCATCCCTGTGCTTTCTCCGCATCGGTTAATTGATTCAGCGGACCTTTTTCGCAGCATACCACACTTTCAACCGGCTTTTTGTCTGTCAGCGAATTTCCGCCACTTTTTTTTGTTCCGCTCCAACAACCGGCAAGCACAAAAATCGACATCAATAAAAAGAGGTTAAAATTCTTCATCGCGAATAATTAATATTGGTTATCAATACTTTAATAATTTAATTCTTAAATGATCTTTCTTCGGCTAAGTCCCTCAGGACTGCGTTAACACCATATAAAATAGATTCAGGGACCAACAAATAAAAATTTCAGCTTCGAGTTACATGAGGCCTTTAAAAAAATACCTAAAGATGAAACAAATCATAGCCACCAATGAAAACTAAATAACCATTAAAAATGTTTAAAGAACATCGTAGGGAACAATTAATCATGATTCAAATTTACAATAAAACGATTAAAGTGCGCCAGGCAACTGACGATTTCTTTAATTCATCATTTGTCAGGCCAAATATGTATTAGTTTTGTAGATGATTAGGTATTATTCCCGATCAATTATTTTAATGCTAAATAAAAATGTTTGTTTATGGGTAAAAAAATTGCAATTCTAACCGCTGGAGGAGACTGTCCCGGATTAAATGCAGCCATCAGGGGAGTTGGAAAGACCGCAATTGTAAACCATGGAATGAAAGTAATCGGGTTTACTGCTGGTTTCAGCGGCTTAATCAGAAAAGAGTATGTCGAACTTGATGAGTCTAAACTGTCGGGGATTCTTACACTTGGAGGGACGATACTCGGAACTTCACGCGAAAAACCTTTTAAAATGGAAAAAGGGGAAGTCTTTAACGACAAACCGGGATTGATTAAGAAAAACTATGAAAAACTTGGTCTCGATTGTGTAGTCTGCATCGGAGGGAATGGAACGATGAAAACGGCTCATTTGCTCGCATGCGATGGTCTTAATGTGATTGGAATTCCTAAAACAATTGATAACGATGTTTACGGTACTGAGATCACTTTTGGATTCGACTCGGCTGTAAGCATTGCAACTGAGGCCATTGACCGTTTACACTCCACTGCCAACTCACACCAGAGGGCAATGGTCATTGAATTGATGGGTCACAATGCCGGATGGATAGCACTTTATGCCGGTCTTGCCGGTGGTGGCGACATTATCCTGATTCCCGAAATCGGTTACAACATTAACAATGTATGTCGTGAAATCGAAGAACGGTTTTCGAAAGGAAAACATTCAGCCATCGTTGTAGTGGCAGAAGGGATCGAAAAGCCCGAAAACATTTCTGCGGCATCCTATATTGTCGAAAAAATTCATCAACTGACAAATATCGAAGCGCGCGAAACGCGGTTGGGTTATGTTCAACGCGGCGGAAGTCCATCTGCAATGGATCGGATACTGGCAACACGATACGGAGCTTATGCTGCAGAACTGATTGCTAAAGAAGAATATGGCCAGATGGTAGCCATACATGGAGGGGTTCTCACCTCTATCCCGCTTGAAGAAGTCGGAGGAAAACTCAGTCTGGTCAATCCAGACGATCCGTTGATAGCAAAAGCCCGGAATATGGGTGTTCTGTTCGGTGACGAATAGTTGCTGTTGGTTCCCAGTTTTATTGAACTAATGGTTAGTTGGTTAATGAGCCAATTTGATGACTGGACAATGTTTAACAGTCACCCTTAATCAAATCTCTTTTCGACAGAAATTCGGTTTGATCCAGTCAGAACACAAGATCAGCTTGATACCGGATTTTTTTTAGCTTTGCGTTGGATCTTCGGGATTAAGGTGAATTCTGATCTTCCTTTCTAAAAATTGTATTACAAATTAATATTCTAATGAGACGAATATTTGGAACTATCGCCTTCTTTGTTTTGATTACTGCATTACAAAATATTAATGCACAGCCATTAGCAGATATTCAGTTTGAAAAAATGGACTACAATTATGGTAAAATCAAAGAGGAGGGAGGGCCTGCAAATTACGATTTCAAATTTACAAATACAGGTAAAATACCCTTGGTTATTCAGGATGTTCAGGCTTCGTGCGGATGTACAACACCCGAATGGAGTGCCGAACCGATCCTGCCCGGGAAAACAGGATTCATTAAAGTTTCATACAATCCTGACCGACGACCAGGAGTGTTTACAAAAAGTATAACGATCAGTGCAAATGTTCCAAAAAATGCGCGGGTACTAACAATTACTGGTGAGGTGATCCCCAAAAACTTAAGTACCGAGGATATCTTTCCGGTTGATTTTGGAAAAATACGACTGGAGTACAATGAGTTACCTTTTACAAAAATCAAAGAAAATGAAATAAAAACCGATACACTCCATTTTTACAATCCCGGAAATTCTCCCGTATCTGTAAATTTCAAAATTGTCCCTCCTTATGTTTCGATTAAAACAATTCCGGCCATAGTTCAGCCAAAATCGAAAGGCTTTTTTCTGATCACTTTCGACGCCACTAAAAAACCGGCTTATGGGTATATAACAAACCGTATCTACGTGTCATTTAATGGCGAAGAAAAGTACGACAATGCTTTTAAGGTGAGTGCTATCATTGAAGAAGATTTTTCGAAATTAAGTGCAACCGATCTGGCCAATTCGCCCCAAATTGAATACAACAGCAGAACCTTCGATTTTGGAGAAATCCCTGAAGGGAAAACTGTCGAATATAGTTTTAAGATCACGAACAAGGGTAAAAGAGAACTGATTATCCGAAACGTGACTGCTTCGTGCGACTGCACCGCCGGTAAACCTGCATCAAATACAATTCAGCCAGGAGGAAATACCGACATGAAAGTAACTTTTGATTCGCATGGCAAAGTAGGAATGCAGAATAAAATAATAACCGTTATTTCGAACGATCCTGGTCATGCCACAACCATTTTAAGGGTAACCGGAACCGTAAGGAGATAAATTACAAAAACATGAGTCACCAACATCCCGAAAATGATCCGCAATATATCGGTCTGAATGTCAACCCGGGAATCGAAAAGCCTGATGCAGTTAATGCCGATTCGGTTAAGCGGTTTCTTAAAAACGGTAAACGCAAGATTCTTTCACCGGACGATTACCTTAAAGGGATTCTTAAAGGGAATATCACAATTCTTAGTCAGGCAGTTACCCTTGTTGAAAGCAATAAACCCGAGCATCAGAAAGTGGCGCAGGAGATCATTATCAAATGTCTTCCCCACGCAGGGAAATCTGTCAGACTGGGAATCACAGGTGTACCGGGAGCCGGTAAAAGTACTTTTATTGAATCTCTCGGAAAGCACATCACCGGCAAGGATGGGAAACTGGCTGTGCTGGCTATCGACCCAAGTTCTGAACGCTCGAAAGGATCTATTCTTGGTGATAAGACCCGCATGGAGGAACTTTCATCCGATCCAAATGCCTATATCCGTCCAAGTCCGGCGGCTGGATCACTCGGAGGTGTTGCCCGTAAAACACGGGAAATCATAATTTTATGTGAAGCAGCAGGTTTCGATACTATTTTTATCGAAACGGTGGGGGTTGGTCAGTCCGAAACGGTGGTTCACTCGATGGTTGACTTTTTCCTGCTGATTCAGATTGCCGGAGCAGGTGACGAACTCCAGGGGATTAAACGTGGGATTATGGAAATGGCTGATGCAATTGTAATTAATAAAGCCGATGGCGATAACTTCGAAAAGGCACAGCTGGCTGCTGCCCAGTTTCGGAGTGCACTCCATCTTTTCCCCCCAACCGGATCGGGATGGAGCCCGCCTGTTTTAACCTGTTCGGCTCTGGAGAATACGGGAGTTGCTGAGATATGGGATACTGTAAATGAATATGTTGCATTGACAATAAAGAACGGATATTTTAAAAACCGGCGGCACGATCAGGCCAGATACTGGATGTACGAAACAATCAACGAAACCCTTCGGAATAATTTCTATTACAATCCTCAGATCCGATCCAGACTTCCTATATATGAACAGTTGGCTCTCACCGACGGAATGAGCTCCTTTGTGGCAGCACACGAGCTATTGGATATTTATTTCAAATCATTTGGGAATAAATAACTGCTGTTTGTTAATTAAATTGTTTTAATATCTTTGTTAACTTAATTCACATAAGCAAATTCAATCAACGTTATAAATTATTATCTAATGAGAAATCTTCTAATTATTGTATTGGCATTTGCAGGTCTTTTCTCCTGCGCAAAACCTGAAGGGTTCGTGATCAAAGGGCAAATAAAGGGAAGAGAGAGTGGCGACATCAAATTAATGAAATACGCTGACGGTAAATGGATTACTGAAGACTCAACCAAAATTGAAAAAGGGAAATTCGTGTTAAAAGGGAAAACCGATTTACCGGAGTTACGCCTGATTTCGATGGGCCA
>JAPLDR010000015.1 GCA_026391655.1 Bacteroidia bacterium
TGAGTTGCCCCCTGAGCTTTTGCCAGAGCGATGGCCTGATCCTGGGTCAGGCCACGAGCCTGAATCTCCTGCATGATTCGTTGTATCTGGGCATCACTCAGGTTATTGACATCGACAGTGGATGGAGTAACAGGAACCTGGCCAGACGCTTTTTGTTCCGTAGTCAGAAATAACATTGTTAGCAGAGGGAGTAAATAGTAAAGTTTCATATTTATTTTGAGTGTTTAATGTTCTATGTTCAAAGTTCGAGGTATTTCAGATTTTTATTGTTCAAAGTTCGGATTATTTTAACTTATTTCAATATATTTTCAGTTACTTTTAAGTATATCAACATATTTCAATGTAATCTAATCTTCAAAAACGATAACTCATCCCTAATTTAGCCTGATAATTATAAATATCCCGGCCAGGATCCCAATAGAATGGAAGAGCGCCTGGCATAGGTCTATATAGATATTGATAATTATATGATCGTATAATTTCAAGTCTAAAAGAGACAAGGAAGTTTTTATAGTCCCATTCCCCAATAGCAGCTGTTGAAAAGTCAACCCAATTTGAACGCATATCCTGAATTGTACTAGTCTGAAAATCGTTATTGTGAACATAGCGTTCTATTTGTATTCCGATTGTTTTTAATGACTTGACCCAACTTATGCCAACCATTTGCATATTACTTCCAGGTCCAATACCCGCTCCCAATAACTGTCCTTCGTGAGTATATCCCTGGCTTATTCCAGCATAGTGTAAATAAATTGATCCCTGTGGTCGCTCCGGATTAGTAGTTGTAAGTGCAAGCTGAGTAAGTTCAATATTAAATTGAATATATTGATCTTTGTGCGCATTTAATGGGATCAACTTCCTGAAGCCAATAACATAGGCTCTTGTATGATCCGGATCAACAAGATAATCCCTCAGATTAAAGGCGTGGTCATCTCTACCTAATTCCCAATATAATTCTGCCTTTTCCTTTTGCCATAACCATCGGATAAAAACTGAAGCACGCTGGTCATTTGCATATGAGCTTTCTTTTTCGCCATAATTTGCTTTTTTCGTAATAGGTGAAACTATTGGCAGGAAATCTACAAACCTGTGACCCATGTCTTTATAATAGGCGATAAAAGTACGGGTTGCGCCTAAAAAGAGGCCAGGAATCCATTTGGGTTGATAGCTTATCACTATCCCGTTGATGTACCGCCAGTCGCTTCGTTTTGAATAGTACAACTTAGATCCGTTATAAGTGCGGTTAGTATCAGGAGGGGCAAATCTGGAATCTTCGAGTCTTCCACAAATGATCTGGCCTTCAAATGAGCCAAGAAAAGTTTTTATTGGTTTTACTGTATTTAGAGTGATATGTTTAAATCCAGGAGCAGTATTGCTCATGATGAAGGAGTTCCTTATTCCTGGACCCCACCATAGGTTTTCGTTTGAGAGTCCAATAGATACGGGTCCGGCTGTGATCCGGATGCTGCTTTGTCCCCAGGATAACTTTTTGTATGAGTTATTACCAAATTTTTCAGGCAGATCAATATAATTGAGTATGTCATAGTATCCTGCCCATACCTGATCTGATTGTTCTTTGTAGAATCCCTGATAATCCCTGTTTTGGGCATAAACATATTCCGGCCGCAATTGAATGCTTAATGGTCCGTACTGTGCATATACTCCTCCGCTGATCATCGTTTGGTAACCTCTGGCCGGGATCATATCTCCATCGTTCAGGCTATAAGGATGATGAGTATTGAATTGTTGCTGCCAGCTAAAGGGTAAAATCTGAACCACTCCTTTGTTCCAGCCGAAATGAAAACTTCCATCAAGATGATTACCTTGTTCTTCTTGCTCATTTTCGAATGGACTGTATATTTGTTTTTTCTTGAAAGAGGCTGACGGGGAAATTGGACGGACTGTAAAAGACACAGTTGAATCTGCATTTCCAAGCAATTGAGCCCTTCTGTAGGCTTCTTCAAGTATTGGGGTGCCAACAGGAATTGTTTGTGCTGAAATTTTTGTCGGGACTAAGAGAGCAAAAAGCAGAATTATAAAGTTAAACTTTTGATCCTTTAATGAATCTACAAAATTGGCATTAATATTCACTTTTTTGAACCAAAAATAAGAGTAGAGATATTTCAATAGATGTATATAACCGAAATGGGAATGAAGTGTGTTGCGAGCCATTATGTAATCTTAGCTATAATTCAGCTGGATTTTGTAGTTCCAAAGTCCTAAAAATCTCCATCCAAAAATCAATATCATGTTTTGCCCAGGCATGACATCCGATTGGCAATTCATGATTATTAAGGGCATAACATTTTCGGGGATAAGTTTCGAATGAAAATTTTGTAGCGGTATCTATATCCGCAATTTTGAAATTTTTAAAGAATATCGGAACAACAAAAGAAAAGAAAATATCTTCATAAGGCCTTTTATTTTTGATCCAGAATGCAATGATCCTTTTTATTCGTTTATCTGTTGTAATCTCAATAAATTTATCAACTCTTCTCAGTGAAAGCCCTCCATTACCCACTGCGGTAGTTTTTTTTCTTAAAAACCAGCTTATTATTAGAATGATAGATGTAAGTGGTCTCCTAAAAAGCAAGGTTCTGATTATTGCTTTAGCTTCATGATTTTGGGTATTGAACCAGGGAGCCCCGATATAATCGAATGTTAAAAAATCAGTTAAGTTATTTTTAAAAACAAAACAATCTAATTGATAGATTAAGATATACTCCGAGTCAATGAAATGTTCGTAAAAAAAGTTGCTTAATAATAGCGAATTATACGAATTAATACTCATTAAATGGAATTCGGGCAGCTTAATTACAGTAATTTTTTTAAGATCTATAAAGTCTCGTGGATCTGTTTTCTCTGGAATTACAAGGTATTTGTTATATGCTGAAAATACTTCCAAAGCTCTGTTGAGTGAAATTTCCTCATAATGTGTAAGGATGTTTTTGTCGGTTATTATAACAATAGAAACTTGAAATTTTTTCATTCGACCTGTTAGTAAGTAATTATCAATTAATAATGTTCAATTTTCAATGATATTTCTTCTTGATTATCTGCATTTTGTTAAAATACAATTACGACATTGAATCTTTCCCATTACTTGTATTTTTTAGAGCCTATTATTACGAGTTCCAGATTCCGCTTGCTTTTTTTGAAAGGATTTTTTTAAATTGAATTGGATTTAAAATTGCTGCTGAAAGATTTGTTAAACATAAGGCTATAACTATTCCATAAATGCCCAGTGTCTTGGTCATCCATATTGCCACTGGGATGAAAAATAGGGCTACAAAAACCATATTCAACAGCTGTAAACGGAGTTTCCCGATACCAAATAAAAAGGTTGAAAAGCATATGCTCCATAGTATTATTATTGAGTATATTCCCATGAGTAAGGTAAGTGTAAAAGGGATTTTCACCTGTTGGTCTAACCAAATATTGTAAATTAATTCGGAACATAAGATCATAATAAAAATTCCTCCCACACTTAACAGCCAAAATTTCAACATACTTTTTATTCCTCTCCTAATCCAATCGAAATCTTCTTTTGCATAAGCTTCGGTTGTTGCTGACCACATTGGAGTTAATACGATGTTAAACATTAAAGTAACAAAGCTAAAGTATTTAAAAACAATGCCATAAGGTGTAACTTGTTCCGGACCTAAAATGTGAGAAATTATAATATTGGATGAACTGAATATGATAATGCTTGAAATTTGCATAACAAAAAATTGAATTCCAAGACCCATTAAATCTTTGGTGTATTTTACCCTGATAGCCTTAATGCTAGGTTTCAGATATCCATATTTTGATGCAAAAATAATTGGGTACGATAATAGGAGGATGAGAGCCGGAATGCCAGTGAAAGTCAATATCACATTATATAGAGAGCCCTGAGTAGTTCTGGTAAGAATATAAATAATTAATAATGATAGTGCACTTCCGATTAACGTTATTAAATCATTGGTTGCGGGTCGCTGGTCGGCAATCAAAATGATTCCGGTTAATTTAAATACCAGGCTGAGACAAAAAAAAGCGAATGCAACAATTATTATAGTATTTAGATTTTTTACTGTATTTGGATCAACATTGAGGATTACTGACCAATTAATTAAGGGTTGAAAAACTAAAAACAAAAGGAAACATACTGCCATTATTAAAGTCAAAAGAAAGAATGTCGTACTGACATAAATTTGACCAAGTTTACGATTACCATTAGCAAAAGTCTCTGCAAGCCTGTTGCGGAGACCATTTGCAAGGCCGATATCGAGATAATTTACCCAGGTTAGTATTGAACTAAGGGTAAGCCAAACTCCATATTCATAAGACGATAAATAGTCTAAGGTTAAAGGTACAAGCAACAACGAAATGAAAATACTTACTCCTTTAACAAGAAAAGACCAAAAGATATTTTTTTTTGCCTTGATGCTACGAATATCGCCGGAGAAAAAAAATTGAATTTTGCTAAATACTGATGAAATTAGTATTGAAAGAGCCATTAACTGATCATTACCAGGTTAGAATCTGTAACTCGTGCTAATTTGTCCCTGAAAATTAAAAATATCTTTTCCGGGAATCCAAAACTGATTAGGATCTTCGAAGGCAGGCTGATATAGATCTTCGTAATTCAATGACTTTATACACTCAATCTTTGCTGAGAAAAGAAAGTTTTTATAGTTCCATTCGCCTAATAAAGAGATACTTAAATCCACCCAATTACCCCTGATATCTTTAGTGGCAATATTATGAAAATCGTTATTATGAACAAATCGTTCCACCTGTAGTCCAATTGTTTTAAGCGATTTTATCCAACTGATGCTTAAGGATTGCAAGTTGCTTCCAGGTCCTATTCCAGCTCCAATTAATTGGCCTTCATTCGTATAGCCTTGTCTTATATCACGGTTTGAATACCAGTAACGCCAAAGATGTTCAGGATTGGTATTTGTTTGTTCAAGCTGCGTAAGTTCAAAGTTTATCTGAATATACTGATCGGTTTTAGCCTTTAGCTGATATAATTTCCGTAGCCCAAATATATAAGCTCTTGTATATTCGAGTTGTAACATTAAATCTCTTGAGTTATAGGCATGATCTTCTCTTCCATATTCCCAATATAATTCAGCGTTTTCTTTCACTAATAGCCAGCGAATAAATATTGATGCGCGTTGGTCTTTTGCAATTGAAGGTAATTCATCGCCGTGATTATTTTTTTTCGACATGGGGTATAAAACGGGTAATATGTCTCTTAGACTGGTTCCAATGTCTTCACCATAAAAGCTTAAACTTTTTGTTAAACCGAGAAAAAGCCCTGGTACCCATTTGGGTTGGTAACTCAATACGACTCCATTAATATATCGCCAGTCGTCACGTTTTGGAATATATAATCTGTATCCGATATAGCTTCGAATCGTGTCTGGTGGATAAAATCCGGAATTTTCCAGCCGTCCGGCAATAATCTGACCTTCAAATGAACCAATCGAAGTTTTAATCGGCCTGACAGTGTTAAGGGTAATATGTTTAAATCCAGCAGCAGTATTGCTCATTAAAAGCGAATTGCGCATTCCTGGTCCCCACCATAAATTTTCATTGGAAATGCCTAAGGATATTGGATTAAAGGTTAATCTTAAACTGCTTTGTCCCCAGAAAAGTTTACTATATGGCTTATCTCCGAATCGTTCAGGCAGATCAATAAAATTAAACAGCTCGGAATACCAGTACCAAACCCCATCATCTTGTTCTTTATAAAATTGCTGAAAATTCCTGTTCTCAGCATATACATATTCTGGTCTTAACTGGATGCTCAAAGGACCGAGTTTTGCATAAACGCCTGTGCTAAACATTGTTTGATAGCCCCGGGCAGGGATCATGGCGCCATCATTATATCCAACAGGGTGATCGGAATTGTATTGTTGCTGTAACGTGACTGGTAAGAGTTGTAATATTATTCTATTATTCCAATATTCCAATCTACCATCAGATTTTGAAGCTTTTTCTGAATCCAGTGTCTGGGTTGGATCAAAGACATTCTTATATTTAAGCGAAACTACAGGAAAAATCGGACGAACTGTGAAAGAGATCGTTGAATCTATTTGCCCCAGCAATTGCGCTCTTCGGTAAGCATCTTCCAAAACCGGAGTACCTACGGGCAATGATTGAGCACGGGAGTGGAGCGGGAAACATATTATGCAAAATAGTAAAATGGTGCCATGTGCCTTAAGAAGTTTCATAATTCAATGTTTAGGGTTCAATTGGGTTTCTGGAGCAATTTTGTTTTGAGTTCAAGATGAATGATGATTCAATGTCCTATCTAATCCTTCTGCAAGTGTGTAGGGTGCTTCAAAACCTGAGCTGAGTCAGAGAAGCATCAAATTGCACACCCTTGGGGATTTAAGGTATTTGCTGTTTAAAGACTAATGTGTTATAATATGAAATATCTGTGAAATCTCCAAAGCTCTCTTTATTAGAGAATAAATCATGAACAATACCCCTAATGGAACCTTGGGGTGTAAATCCTAATATGGTACGGGCGTACTCAAAAGTTACTTTATAATTACGTAAATCTTGAATATTTTTAATTTCAAGCTTTATCTTTTCTCCTGTTAATTCCTCAAGTTCCTGTTTTACAAAGTCCCCAACCTGACCAATCGTATAATTTCCGGTTGTAACATTAAAGACTCCTGAAATGGACAAATCAGCCTGAATAGCTCTTAGATAAGCAGAGACAGCATCTTTGATATCGTAAATAGGGCGCCAAATAGAGGGGTTATTGATTATAATTTTACCTTCTGTCATGGCAGTTTTGAACATTGTATTAATGATGAGATCAAATCTCATCCGTGGGCTATAACCGCATATGGTGCCTTGTCTTAAAGCGATACAGGAAAAGGTTTCATCACACATCTGAAACACACCCCTTTCTCCCTGCAATTTGGATATGCCATACGGGTAACTGCACGTTGCAGGAGCATTTTCATCATATAATTCATTAACTGTATAACCATAAATAGAGCAAGAAGATGCGTAAATATATTTTTTGATGCCTGCCTTTTTAGCCTCAAACGCAAGATACGCGGGCAATGCTCCATTAGAAATAAAGTTCTTTGCTGGATTATATTCAGCCATTGGATCATTCGATAAGCCTGCAAGAAAAATAAATTGATCATACCCTTTCATGTCCTGAGCCGTGCAGTCAAATAATTCTTTCTGTAAGACTTTAACTTCTTTTGGGAGATGATTCCCAAACCAAAGTAAATCGATTACAGTAACTTCATAACCATGGTCTAATAAAACCGGAACAAGGGCCGAGCCGATATAACCGGCACCACCGCCAATAAGAATGCGGATTTTTTGAGAATCTTTTAAAAATTTTGAATTTTTTTTTCGAATCATTTTGTTATCAGTTTCTCGTATAACTCAATATTTAAGGATGTGTCAACAGGAACTTTAAAAGAAATGTCTTTTATGCTAATTTTTCCTATCTCCTTTGAGGGATCAAGATAAGTTGCATAATCATAAACACTCTTCCTTTTTCCTCCAACATGTACAACCCCAGTTTTTTCCATTTTAATAAGTTCAGCAATCATTGCAGCTATTTTTGTAACACTTTCCCTGCTAGTCCATTGATCTGTAAACGCTTTTTCGTATGGAAAGATATCCGGCCCAAATGAAGTACGTATGATGAGCGATTTATCATAAAGTCTTACAGCACATTCACCACCAAGTTTTGACCATGCATATTTATTGACAGGAAATACCGGATCTTCCTCCTTATAGTCTCCTTTGTCGCCTTTAAAAACATAATCGGTACATATGTAAATTAGCAGGGCATTACTTTCCGAGGCCAACTTTACCATATTTGAAGTGCCAATTATGTTAATTTCAATTGCTTTGATGGGATCCAGATCAATTTTAGGAGGGGAGGTAAAGGCTCCACCATGAATAATCGTATCGACTAATTTACCTTTCAGATAGGTTTCCATCTGAGTATAATCGGTCAAATTAAATTCTTCCTCAGAAGGAAATATAGCATGAGGAAATATCTTTTTCAAGGCGGTTCCTAAAAGTCCACTTCCACCTGTAACCAGCATTGTACGATTATTAAACACATGAATTAATTTATAATTGTCCATAAATAAAATTAGCAGATCTTGAATCATGTGACCAGTAGTCCAGAGAAAGACCCAATCTGTCTTTATCCGAGATAATTAATTGATCGGATAATGAGGATAAATAGCCCAAAAGCTGTTTGTCGCAATTACTCCAATCAAGATCTGTTGCCAATGGCGAAATCCCTGCTTCACATCCCTGACTGTATTCACCGCTACACAAATATTCAATGGTTGATTCTTTGAGAAATAAATTTCCATGTGCGAATCCCGGTGGTATCCAAATCCATTCACTAAATTCATTTACTGAACTTATGGGCATATCATACATCATTACGTTCCCATAAGTTGGTGATCCCTTCCGGATGTCGCAGAAAATGTCGATCATGTGCCCCTGGATTGTTCTAACCAATTTCCCCATATAGGGATTCCATTGGAAATGAAGACCTCTAAAAACGTACTTTTTAGAAAAACTCTCATTCTGTTGAACAAATGAAACACCTTTCATAAAAGACATATCAGGATGGTTCTCAAAATCACTTTTGCGGTAGGGTTCTGTAAAGTAACCCCGAATATCTGAAAATCTGCCAAACCGGATAATTTTAATATCTTGAATGGCTAATGAGCTTACTGATAATATTTTCATAAATAGCAGTTTAATTATTGAAACCTAAGTTAGGCGATTTGTTGAAAAACAATACTATAATGCTCGAACGATTTATATGCATATTTGCTATAAGCCCGAATACTGCAAAAAATCAAAAAATCTTCAAAGAACTATTGGATTATGGCAAAATTGCCGCTTAAAATTTACAAACTATTGAAAGATATAATGTGGTATTTATATTTCATTCGTTTTAGGTTTCGCCGCTACGCGGCTCTGATTGCCTCTTTTGCCATTTTCTATCGATATTTCGTCCCTATGGGACTCTTATGTAATATGTTGCAATTATTTCTATCTCGAAATTTCGGGATCAAATCTCTAACGGGATTAAAACCAAATCGAATCAATGTCCCGTAGGAACTAAATATTTGTAACCATTAACAAAAACCGATAACGAAATATGGCAATATATATCTAATAATCCAATTCAGCTTTTGCAAATACGACATTATATGTTTCTGTTACTTAAGTTGGTTTAGGTCATTGTTTCTGGCTTGTATTCGATATGGCCGTATTATCTCTTTTCCCCAAACTCGCTTTTCAGAGTTCGATCCAATCCTTCAGCCAAAGTGAAAGGTGCTTTAAATCCGGAACTATTCGCTAGTCTGGCATTAATTTGCGTGTTAGCACAGAATTTTTTAATACGGACGCTACTGATTGGTAACTTTCTGTCAGTAATCCGAGAGAAAAGGTCGAAGACCAATCCACCTAACATACCCAGCCAGTATGGGAGGCGCAATGACGGAAGTTTTCTGTTGAGACTTGCTTCCACCTGAAGTACCAGTTCGTTCATTGTCAAATCGGGCTGATCAGTGTAATTTAGAACCCTCAATCCGGGTTTTTTTGTTTCGAGGCAAAATTTGATAAACGCAGCTACATTCCCAACATAAGCCATCGACTTACGATTTTCTCCTCTTCCGACCATTAAAAACTTCCCAGAAGCAATTTGACAAAGAAGGTTGTGGACGTTTCCTTGATTCTTCTCCCCAAATGCCACTGATGGACGTATTATCGTAAGCGATTTGTTTTTTGAATCTTTTTGTTGCCACTCACGAATAAGTTTCTCTGCCTGCCATTTGCTTTTCCCATAATGGCTAAATGGATCGGGTGTAAACTGCTCGTCTGGATTTTTTTTCTTGAGTCCGTATACTGAAGCCGAACTAATAAAAATAATGTTGGATATTCCCTGTTTATCCATTGCATCAAGTACATGTTGGGTTCCAATCACATTTACATCATAATACAATGAGATTGGGGAAACATCATCGCGGTGTTCTGCAGCCAAAAGAATTACTGTCTCTGTAGAAATGGAGAGGACATGCTCCAGGTTCTTTCCCCTAATGTCCTGTATTGTTGTAATATCATTGTATTTTTCACTTGGGTTTTTGTCAACGTTGTAACAGTTTTCTTTACCTAATAGGTCTATCAGTCTTGTTCCAATAAATCCGCTTGCACCGACTAAAGCTATTTGTCTCATTTATGAAGAAATTTATAAACTAATTTTAATCCCCAGACCGGAAATAACCTTGGAAATGCACGTAAAAAAATATTTCTTAAATACTCCCACCGGCTCAGGAAGTCCATATGCATCAACTCCTTCTGAAGCCTTAACTCCTGTTTAAAAAACCGCATTCCATGCCTTCGCGCGAACATATCATTTCCAACTCTAGCGAGGACAAGGTCTTCGGGGATATTCCCGATCATTGATCCATTTCGTAACATTCGGATCCAAAGATAATAATCTTCGTAACCAAAAAAAGGCAAATAATTTCCAGCGTCAATAACTGCCGACTTTTTAAATATAACAGTCATATGGTTTAAGGGATTTCTTTTTTTTGCAAAACCTTGAATGTCAGAGAATTGAGATGGTAGTCGGCGATGAGAACAAGCCTTGTCACCCTGTTTATGAAACTCTGCAATATTTGTTCCCGAAATATCAAGTTCGGGATGTTCTGTCATTAGTCTGATCTGTTTTTCGAATCGATCGGGAAACGATATATCGTCACTGTCCATTCGGGCAACCAACTCGTTTGAACAGAAATTTAGCCCCTTTTCCAGAGCATACCCTAACCCTACATTCTGATCCAGTTTGCAGATTTTCAATGGGGCGATTAATTTGAACTGCTCAATTACCTTTTCAAGTTCAGGCGTCAGAATTCCATCTTTAACAAGAACAATCTCCGATGGACGTAAAGTTTGGTTGTTCCAGATGCTTTCTAATGCAACTTTCAGGTGTTCAGGATTTTCCTTATCGTACACAGAAATCAGGACAGAAAAGTTCATCTGCTAATTCTTCTAATGATTTGAATAATTTGATTATGAAACGATTTCCCGCCTAATCTAAAAAGAAGTTGATGAAAGATTTGTTTCAAAATATATTTCCCATTTTTTTGAAACCAATTGCTATCGAAATGGTGTATCGCTACAGTGTTTATGGTTCTTTTTATTCGTTTGGAATAAATATTTTTAGGAGAGAAGTAATCGCAAGGATAGATGGCAATGCCTTCATTATTAATGAGTTGCATTTTCCCATTTGATTTAAATCCGAATCGTGCGAAGGCAGTTTCGTTAAAAATGTTTGGTAATGTCCTGACATCAAGAGTTCCGTCACTTTTTATAAATGATCTATTCCGGTAATAGTCCAAAAGATCTGTAAGCCACGGATGCCCTGGAACTGCACCAAAAACAGCTGGTTCCAGATCGTTGTTGTATTCAACCCCAATAAAGAAGCTGTGGCAAAGGAACGGATCTAAGGTAGCAACCAACTCAACATCAGCATCAAGATAGACACCTCCATAATGAGAGAGGGCATAAACCCTGATAAAGTCAGCAGCAAATGCGTATTTTTTCAAAGCGATAGTTTGATTTAACCATTCGCTCTCGATGGTTTCAGCTTTCATCCGATCCCACAGTACAAATTGATAATTGGGCAAGTTCATCCGCCATGATTGAATGCATTTCCCGATTAGTTCCGGGTATGGATCACCGCTAAGCCAGCAGTAATGGATGGTATTTGGAATCATAGAGGGGAAAAGCTTTCGTTATGCAATTATTTATATTCTGCTTAAAGAATAATCAACTCTAATTTTTTGCATCGAAACTGGCAACAGTTTTTCAAATCAAACAGTTTGAACCCTGCAAAGAGCAAAGATAGATAAGCCAAAGAACTTTATTCGGGTCAAATCACTTTGTCCCCGAAAATTAGTGATAACGCTAAGGTAGTTTGTTTTTATCTTTTAGCGTGCCAATCACACCAAAAGCCATAACTTATAGATCTTTTTAGTTTAAAGTAATCATTTCGGTGCTTTAGCAGACATTTCTCTGCTTGTTCATAGCTCATCCAATTACCTGTAATGTCTTCACCAAACGGACCAGTTGCTCCATTAGGAAATTTATATCCATGTTTTTTTTGTAGTCTTCTTTTATTGCCAAAAGAGATATTTAATTTATTAAAAAATTGGTAGATTAATAGCTTGCTATCAGTATAGAACTTTGCATTGTTGTTCAACACAGTAAGAGAGACTTGATCAACTAATTTAAAATGGTTATATCCCAGTGAGTTTAACTCTCTTAAAGTTGCAAGAGCAGATTTTTCATTAATTTTTTCATTTTCACCAAGGCATTCGGTTTCAACCGAAATGAACAAAGGTAGCTCATCGAAGTTTTTTAGGCTAATTAGTGCAATTTCATCATAGCCTTCAATATCAATTTTGCAATAATATGGCACTCCAAAAGATTCAAATATTGAAGATAGTTTTTTGGTTTTTACTGTAATTGTATTTAAACGATTTTGATCTCTGTTTGCAATTTCACTTTTAAGTGAATTCCAAACAGTTCTTTTTCCAACATAAAAAATTGCATCCTCATCATCGATATCCGAGATAGCGAAATTTTGTAAATTCAATTGCTGGCTATTAATATAGTCATAATATTTGCTATATGCAGATTTAATTAAAATAGGATCAGCATCGATAGCAATTACATTAAAACCTTTACTGAGATAAAAGTCAGTATCTTCGGCTTTATGCATGCCAACATCAATAATTAAGTTTTTCTCCATTTTTTGTTTTTAATTACATCCGAATATTAAAATTCAACAGTTTTAATCGTCCTATCTACGTTTGAAGTTGGATAAATAGTGCTTCCCATTTAATAAAAACCTGATCAGGGAAGAATTTCACCACATTTTTTCGTGCATTCTGACCAAATTCTTTTCTTTTATTGAAGTTGGAGCACAATATTGACAATTTTTTACTCATTTCGTCAATATTGTAATTATCAACCAGGTAGCCGTCTATTCCGTTATTGATGATATCGGACGGACCGGTTTCGCAGTTGAAAGAAATAATTGGAAGTCCGCATGCCTGGGCTTCGAGCAGAACCATTGGAAGTCCTTCGGTTCTCGATGTCATCAAATAAACAGACGCATTCAGATATTCTTCAATAATTGTATTGGATAAAGTAATAATAGTAACTCTTTCTGTGAGTCCTTTATCGGCTATGATGCTCCTGATCGTTTCCCGTAAAGGTACGTCTCCTATTATCCTGAGCTTCCAATCTTTGTTATCCAGGCAAAAGCGGCTGAACACCGCCAATAAAAGATCATACCCTTTTAGATAGTCGATTCTTCCAATTGAAAGGATGGTTTTATTTTGTAGATCAGCCGGTTGATCAGGAAAAAATGATACACTGTTAGGGATAGTCCAAACGTTTTTATTGAGTTTTTGCAATTTGGGAACATCGTATTCCGTTTCGGATATCACTGCATCAAGTCTTCGGAATAAGAGCCATCGCAAGATAAACCATAGATGTTTAACCGATGAATAAGAACCGTAATGGCATCCGATTTTTATCATCTGATCTTTGTGAGGGAGCAGGCAAGCCAGCAAGGTTGGATAGGTTCCCATACCAAGAAGAAAGGTTTGATGATTTACCTTTCTGAAATAGTTCTTTACCGCAAAAACTGATTCAATTTTTCGAAAAATTTTATATCCGCTGTTCAGAGCAACATTCAGATATATAATGTTCACTTCTTCGTCAATTGAAAATTTATTACCAACTTTAGGAGTTGAAACGGAAACAATAGTTACCTGATTGCCTTTTGCCGCAAAATAGTTAGCCATATTTACGGTAACTCTCTCTCCACCTCCTCCAAAATGAATGTCGTGAACTAAAAAATTGATGTTCATTGCGATTATAGGAGAATTATGGCAAAATTGGCTCTTTAATGCTTTATGAGAATAATGATGCTGGCCGCAGACAACTGGCTGGTAAAGGGGCAATAGGGAGACTTAGAGACTGAGGTAGTGAAAACCTTTAACAATGTGGACAATTGGATGAAAACCTTAAATCATGAAACCTGAGTTTAAACTTTGAACATAAATTTCAATTCTTTAACATACTAACCTTAAACCAATTAACTATTAACTATTGCTTCCTGCTTTCTTTCATGGACAATATACAGAAGAAACAGGATGAACAGCATTTCAAAACTGGGTACCAAAAGAAACCTGACCCAAAGTATTAGTGTATGAAACAATATAGGTATTAGGAATTCGATATTGGCATATGAAGTTACTTTGTTGAAGATTGGGAGCGAAAAGAGCGAAAAGAATATTACTGTGATAATTCCGAACTGAACGATTGAATCGAACAGCTCATTGTGCGGCATTACAAAAGATCCTTTGGTCACGTTAAGAAAATTCTCAACAGGTCCGAATCCGAATAATACTTTTGCATCAAAAGGGGCTGTGTAAATGGTTGCAATCACTAATGTATTGGCAATAAAACGCAATTCATTCGACCCATCGTTTAAAGTGGCAACCCGGTTAATACTTGTATCGTAAGCAATTGCAGATTTTACATTAGCGACGTACCACAACGAGAAGAAAGTGATCACAATGTAACTGGAGATTATTATTAGCGTTACATTTAATTTCTGAAGCCGTGACTTGAAATATTTCTTGGAAAACCGAACCAGGTAAAACAAGATCATGCTGAAAATAAGCAATCTGCTAAGCGTTAATAACGACAGTGCAATTACAAGAAGTTTACCGTGTTTATTGTTCAGAACATCGGAACTGATAAAAAAGAGAAAGAGATAAGCTCCTGACAAATTGATCTGATAAGCGAGAGAAGGTCTGCCGTCATCCGACGAATAAATCAGAAACTGAATTAAAATTGAGAGAATACATAGAACATGAATATAATTCAGGTTGGTCTTACGAATTGGCGTAAGTCGAAAGAAAAGATGAGGAATGCAGAGCAATCCAAATAAACACAGGTAAGCATTTATAAATGAGGTCTGTATGGTTCCTCTTAAAATCATTAAAACGACGAAAAGTCCTCCGATAACCACAGGCCAGAGTGTTTTACGGCCGATGTCTTTTTTGATTAAAAGGGCGAAATAGATGATGACAAAGGATAAACCTATAAGTATTCTGAAGGGTTTTTGCAGACCTTCAGGATCGGGTAAAACAAAAAACACGATCATCATACTCACAAAAATCAGAAATCCTACATAACCGGATTTGATCATTTTTTGTCCCCTTTAAATTTAGCGAACCCCTTATTTATTTTAAAAACTTCTTAATGAAGGTTGCAAACTGTACCAGAATAATTCTTAAAATGTATTCGGTTTTTGATATCAAATGATGTCTAACTCTTATTTTGTACATCTCTTTTTCTGCACCTGGAATTGAAGAAATACCACCCACCCTAAAATTTACAATTGGTACTTCAATAAAACTAAATTTCACTCCATTGTTTACAAATCTTAAAATCAGGTCGTAATCAGCTGAATATTTGTATTCTGAATTGTATTTTCCGTATGTTTGGTAAAGCTTTCGGGGAATGAAACAGGTTGGATGCTGAATCATGTCGTAGCGCAGTCTGCGGATTGAATTGCCAATCATTGAATAGAACTCATCATCCAAAAAATTACGGAGCAGCCCGTGAATGACACTATTGGACCCGGTTTTTATATATTGTTCGGCTATGGTGTTGAATCCCAATCAATTCACCTTTTGCCATACCGATCCCCTTGTTCATCGCATCAAAAATTCCACTGTCGTGCTCGCTGACCCATAATGATAGATAGGATTCGTACTTTCTGATAAGTTCAACTGTTCCGTCTGTGCTACCACCATCAACGATAATGTATTCCTTATTTTGATAAGATTGTTGAATCACACTTTGAATGGTTTGTTCGATTGTTTTAACACCATTATAAACGACTGTGATTATGCTAATCAAAGGAAGTTTCTCAGCACCTTTTTTTTTGATAAAATTCTGAATGTCTGACATTCTATTGATTATGGCTGATCCATTTATCTCTGGTTTGTATCATAAAGTCTTTGCCTAAAACCAATACAGTTCCAACGATCAGACCAATAAACGCCGAAATAGCCAGTATCAGCGGGCGATTTGGGGTTGATTTTTCGATGGGGACTGATACCGGCTTAACTATTGTAAATACAGGGGTCTCCTCCTTAACCGTAATTTTGGCTTGCTCGAGTTTCTTAGCTAATTCTGAATAGACCCCGGTTACCAGGGTATATTCACCAGTCAGACGCTCGTCCTCAGTTTTAGCGACTGCTGTTGACATGTTCTTGTTGCGATCGCGGAACGAGGCAAGTTGTTGTTGAGCAGATTGATAGGTTTTTTTGGCCTCGTCATATCTTTGCTGAATGAACTCCTCATCGAGTTGCGCTTTTTCGATCTTAAATTCCGTGATGTATCGCTGCAGAAGTACCTGAGCATTATGTGTCAGTTGTGCAGCAGCATAAGCTTCAGGAAGAGAACAACTAAGCGAAACATATGCTTCCTTGTCGTTTACAAATATCCCAACCTTCTTTTCAATAATTTTTTGTACTTCGATCTGTTTTTCCGTAAGTAGATACAATGGATTGGCTTCAGAGCTGAATTTATTTTTCTTCTCCCCTTTAATCTTTTTAATGATCAACGAAGGAAGTCCTATGGTATATTTAAGAAAGAGGTTTTCAAATTTAATTTTGGTATAATAATCATAAAGTGTCACCTGACTATCAAGTTTTTCGAAATTAAGCGGGGTTTTCATAAGCTCCAGTTGAAACGGAACGCTTGAAATAATGCTTGAATAAGTTTTTGGTGATAATTCTGATCCGGTTGTTGTATTTAGGTTAATTCCTGCCATCGCGGCTAACCCCGAAAGTCCGGATAAACCTCCTGAGAGGCCTGCCAATTTAGATTTTGGATCTGAGATTTGCGGAACCATTGTTGAGGAAGCGGTGAACTCATTTGGAATCAGGATGGCCACAAAGAATCCGATAATAACACCAAGCAGAATTAGCTTACCAATAATGATTTTTCCATCCCAGAATGTCCTTGCGAGGTTGATAAAATCAACTTCTGTTTCCTTAAAGGATTTCTGTTTTATGTCGCTCTCTGTGTTCATATCAAGGAATTATGAATTACGAATTATGAATTACGAATTATGAATTACGAATTATGAATTACGAATTATGAATTTTAAATTACGAATTATGAATTACGAATTACGAATTTTTGAGGCGGAGAGTTTTCGGAATAGAGCCAATGAGTTTTAAGATTTCCTCAACATCTTTTAAGAGATTGTCTCCTTTTTCCTGTGTTAGATAGTCCGTTGCAGTGAGCAATCTTATCCAGTAGTGCGTTTCCCTTGCTTCTTTGTATGAGATAGTCAATTTTGCATAAAAATTTTTCGGTGATTGCCCTCCGATGGCGTCTGCGATGTTGGATCCTATTGACATTCCGCAACGTAATAATTGTTTGCTCAAAACGAACTCTTTCTTCTCTTCACTAAGAAATTGATATACTCTTACAATTTTTATTGCAAAGTCAAAACTCTTTGCTTGTACAATATTATCACTTTTCATAATTCCTGATTTTTCATTCGTAATTCATAATTATTTTGTCAGATTGACCAGTGTTATTACA
>JAPLDR010000109.1:0-4762 GCA_026391655.1 Bacteroidia bacterium
ATTCACCTCCGGCATTGAGTATGCTGTTGCGTATAGCAACAATTATACGTGGAAGAACATTTGTGCCAATATGCGGATGAGCATCTATTAAAATTTCGTCCTGTGCACCATGGAAATTCAGCACTTCAAGAATCTTTCGGACATCGCCTTTTTTTTTCGATCGGGTATATAACTTTCCGTCCGAAAAAGTACCTGCTCCGCCTTCACCAAACCCATAATTAGAATCGGGATCAACGATATGTTCGCCATGAATTGCAGCAATATCCCGCTTCCGCTCGCTCACGGTTTTCCCCCGTTCAAAAATCACGGGTTTAAAGCCGAGTTCAATAAGATGAAGAGCGGCAAATAATCCGGCAGGACCTGAGCCAACAATCACAACCGGAGATTTTTTCGAAACATCGGGATAAGAGAAAGTTGGTTTTTCGCTAAATGGCATATCTTCATCGATGAAGACATCTAATCCCAGATTGATCCGAATATTCGAATTTCTTGCATCGATTGACCGACGTCTGACAACAAGACTGTGAATGCGAATACTTTCAATTTTCAGATTTTCCGAAACAATAGTTTTCAGTATCGACAGATCGTGTGCCTGCGCAGGTGATACCGCAATATTTAGTTCCTTTTTCATCCGGGGATTATTTGATATATGGTTCCCGCACATGCAGGAGAACTTGTTTCAATACAACAGATTTTCGATAACATTAAAAACCTTACTACGCAAATTTAAAGGAATAGTTCCTTGTTTTAGGCTAAAGAAAATTCAGGTTTATTCAAAATAAAAGATCAATGTGAAGATATTTGAATCTAACTCTTTAAAAATGAATCCATAGAAAGGAATTGGCCTTTGAGGATCCGTATCGTGTCTAATGAGACTATTTAATCCATATGAAAAGCGGAATTCTGCAGTAAAACGAAAGTATTCGAGGTATGAATCAATCCCTAGTCCAATCTCGGCATATTCTCCGCTCTTTTTCAGATGCACAACACTTTCTGTAATCCTCTTGTTCTCAAGATCCTGCCTGTAAGTCACACCCAAATAAACATAAGGTCGCGTATTGAAATGACGGAATCCTTTGTACCTGATCCCTATTGGAAGGTCAACATAAGCTGATGGAGTGGTAAGGTAAGTCTGCTTATCCATACCATTCTCTTCTACAAGAGCTTCATTGAGAGGGATAAAGTATTTAAAACTCCTGCTACCTAATGACATGCCGGGAGTAAACCGCAGATCAAAGTCGCGGTTGAGCCGATAATTAACGACTCCGCCAACGGTGAATCCGGGTAATATGGTATAAACTTCGGCGGCAAATTCCTTATTATTACCATAATATTCAAGTGCTTTTTTCTTAAAATCATCCGTATTGCTGGCAAAAACAGGATTCTCTAAAACGTTATTATAGTTAGTGATGCGATAATCCATGGTGTTCAGCCCAAGGTAAAAGCCAAAATGGAGTTGTCGGTCATCAAAGAATGTGAGATTATTGACACCTTTTCGCTGTCCGAAGGCGTAAACCGATCCAACGAATAGTGTAAGAATAACAACAAAGTATTTTAATTTCAGGAGATTCAATACAAATTATTATCAAAGAATATATACGACTATTAATCAACAATTTAAAATCCAAAATTGTTTTATTATTCAACAATCTGAAAAACTTACCTGCAGAAGTTCCCCGGTTACTTTAATCCCGTATAAATGGTCGCAACGCCAAAAGTTTGCCGGTATTGCTTCGTCTGATTGAATCCGCTTTTTTGTAAGACATTCAGAAACTCATCTCCGTCAGGAAATCTTTCAACCGATTCGGGAAGATACCGGTAAGCCGACCTGTCTTTCGAAAATAATCGTCCGATAAAAGGAAGGATGTAAAACGAATAAAAGCTATACATTTGTTTTGCAGGAAAATACTTAGGTTTAGAAAACTCAAGAATACAAACAATACCTCCTGGTTTCAGCACGCGAAAAAGTTCATCAATCCCTTTTGAAATATTTTCAAAATTACGAACTCCAAAAGCAACGGTAACAGCGTCGAACGAATTATCTGAAAAGCCAAGATCTTCGGAATCTCCCTTTTGAAGAATTATTCGATGACCGACGCCCAGCGTTTCAATCTTAGCTCTTCCAACAGCCAGCATCTTCTCCGAAATGTCGACACCAATTACTTTTTGAGCTCCTGTTTTAATCGATTCGATAGCAAAATCGCCTGTTCCTGTGGCAACATCAAGGATGTTTGACGGAGAGCGTTTCATTAACAGCCGAATGGCTCTCCTGCGCCAGACTTTATCAATCCCAAAAGATAAAAAGTGATTCAGAAAATCATATTTCGGGGCGATATTATCAAACATCTCAGCTACCTGTTCCTTTTTCCCTTTCTGTGAATTACTATACGGTTTTATAACTTCCATATTGGTTAATCTTCAACTTCGCCAACAATTCCTTTGTCAACAAACCCCAAAGATTTATCGTCAATCCGGATTTCGCCTTTTGTAATATGGCCAAGTGTCATAACCGGAATTTTCCGATCATACAAGTAATCGACAAATTCGTCTTCTTTCTCTTCTTCCACTGTCACAACAATGCGCCCCATTCCCTCACCGAAAAGAAAAGCATCGGTTCTGATTTCCGCGTCAGTTGTGATGTCGAATCCCAACTCATTTGGTAAGGCATCTCGCAAAAGTGTGAAAAATAAGCCTCCAATTCCAACGGGACTTGCAGATACAATTAAATTCTTATTAATCAACTCCTTCATCGCATTCATTAACTTATTCTCGAATGCAAGGTTAAAGTGCATTAATGGCCACTCTTTAATTTCATGAAAATGGTCAAGATATTCTGAGGCATTGATATCGTTAAATGATCGGCCAATAAGTAAAATATGATGCCCCTTTTGCTTAAGTTTCGGAGTAAGTACCTGGTTGTGGTTTTTCAGTTTTCCGACAAGACTAACTATTAGTGTAGGAGGCACAAGACTTTCGCTGTCGGAATAATCATAAAATATTTTTCGATTCGGAAATTGCAGATTAAAGACTTTTGCCGCAGCATCAAGACCCAATCGGGCAGCCATTACCATCTCTTCGGCTATCGGACTTGCAAACTCCACGTTATTGAGAAAGGCGCTCATCGCAACAGGTTCAGCTCCATAACAAACCAATCGTCTTACCGCCTTTGCTACAAGTATTTGAGCAGCAACATAAGGATCAACGGCCAAACGTCTGTAATCCGCATAGATTGTTTGTGAAAATAGCTTTCCCTCATCATCAATCTGAAAGATACCTGCACCACTAAGATCCTCCTTCCCAACCTGAGTGGAATCGATAGCGGGAGCGGCAAATTCATTAAATATATTTACCGGTGATAAGTGGGGAATAGCGACCATCGAATAGATTACGTTTCGTAAATCATCGGGCTCAGGGACCTGATCGATGGTAAAAATTTTATTTTCCGTTTCAGACATTTGGTTCTATTTATTAAAAAACAAGGCAAATTTAATGGATTAAATTTAACGAAGGCATTATTTAGTCCTTTATAGTGGTCGTTTTTTATTATTTTAGCGGAACATATATTCTGATTTAATGAAAAAAATAGCATTAATCACCGGTGCAACTTCCGGTATCGGAAAAGCTTCGGCCCAAATTCTTGCCTCAAACGGATATGATCTGATCATCACAGGACGCCGTGAAGAGCTGTTGAACAACCTTTCGGTATGTATCAGCAATGAGACAGAAGCTGAGGTTTTGTCGCTTTGTTTTGATGTAAGAGATTTGAATCAGGTCGAAAAGGCGATTGGTTCCCTCACGGGCAAATGGGAAGATATTGATCTTCTTATCAATAATGCCGGTCTGGCTGTTGGTCTTGGACCTGTTCATTCAGGCGTTATTGACGACTGGGAACGAATGATTGATACCAATGTTAAAGGTCTTCTTTACATTTCGCGTTTAATCTCATCCCGAATGGTAGCAAAAGGAGTCGGCCATATCATTAACCTGTCGTCAATCGCCGGCCATGAGGCATATCCGAACGGAGCAGCCTATTGCGCATCGAAACACGCTGTTCAGGCGATCACCAAAGCCATGCGGATCGAACTTCTCCCATTTGGAGTAAAAGTAAGTTCAATCAGTCCGGGAATGGTTGACACCGAGTTTTCGATAGTCCGTTTCAAAGGGGATAAAGAGAGAGCCGACAGTGTTTACAAAGGTCTTACTCCACTTTATGCCTCCGATATTGCAGAAGCAATACTTTTCATGGTAACCAGGCCAAAACATGTCAATATTGATGAAATGCTAATAATGCCCACCGACCAGGCAAGCGCACGCGATTATCGAAGACAGTGACCAAATGGCTCAATGACGTTTAGTTTAGAATTTGTGTTTCCTTCTTTTTATGAAAAGTGTATACAACGTTGCCTCTTTTATCGACGAAGTAAATTGAAAATTTTTCTTTTGTGACCGAGCAGACAGTAAAACCTAAAGTCTTTTTTACAAAACGGGTATAAAACCAGGGCGTTGCAATCCTAGGTACGGAACCCCCATTTGAAGTTGTAAAGTAATCCATTCCATCACGTTGGACATGTTCAAACTTGTGTATATGTCCGCTAAAATACAAATCGACATTGTATTTTCTCAGAAGCGGGTCAACATATTTGATCAGCTCATATGTGTTTCCTTGTCCAAAGTCTGAGGTATAAATAGGATGATGCCCGATAACAACTTTCCATTCCTCGTGGGAGGTACGAAGAATACTATCAAGCCAGGCAACCGTTTT
>JAPLDR010000109.1:4808-30258 GCA_026391655.1 Bacteroidia bacterium
TTCCAATCCTGCAATTTTACGCTGTAATATTTTGGGTCATTTTTATACTTTTCTACAAATGGCGACGTATCAATCATTATGAAACGAACTGAAGATGAACTGTCGATTTTTTTCACAAATGTGTAATTCAGCGCCTCCATCTTCCAATGCTGACTTTTTGCAGAATAGTCGATGGGAGCCTGGGGATTGCCAATGTATTCGTGATTTCCATCAATCGGATAAACATCGACTTTCATAAACTGAGAGGCAAAAATCCTGGCATTCATCAATGGCCAAAGAGAGTCATCTACGCTTTTCACCCCGTCATTGTGAAAAAAATCGCCCGAAGAAATAATAAAGCGAGGTTGAACAATGGGAGCGAGTCTATTTAAAACAGCGGCTGTTGAATCATTTCCATAATTAAGTGTTTCACTCATATCGGAAATAATAAAAAAATTATAGTTTGAAGCCGTGGGTAGCGGTTCAGGTGCTTGTTTCGAGGCACAACCTAATATAAGTAATGACAACATTGCCGTTACCCATATCTGTCTGACAAAAATTTTACTTATAACAACTTTGGTCTTTGCAGGCCCTGTATTCCACTTCATACAATATATTTTACATATCCATATCCTTTAACGAAATTTCAACCATAAGGTTGCAATCTTTCTTTTATTTCCCTCCAGGTTATAAGTTGAATGTTGTTTTCCTTGATAATTCTCCGACATTCGTCACTTGTAAAGAAATCGTAATCTGCTTGCCGCCAGACTGAATTATAATCCAAATGCCCGGCCGTCAGCAATTTCATCTCTTCATCATGAAAAGCAGGATGGACCAAAAGGCAGTTTAATCCGGGATTTAATGTTTGAAGGACGTTACTATAGTATTGGGCTAATCCTTTCCTGGCACTCCGGGGAGTTGCAATAAAGAGTTGGTCAACTAAAATCTCATCCTCTGAAATAAACCGCTTCACATCATACCGAAACCACTTTTTGATTTTCTCATGGTTCAGCAATACTGGTAATCCATATTCGCGTCCCAGTTGAATGTAAATCTTTAGAAATTCCGGGTTCAATATCCCAGCAAACATATGGCAATCCAAATGAGTAGGAGACATCCCCGTGGAAACAGCCATTTCAATCTGGGAACGTAATTCTTGCTCTACTTCCGACATTTGTGCCTTCGTTTCGAGTTCTTCGCGTGTTTCGAAAAGAAAACCGCTGGAGTTAGTAAGACTGGAAACCTTATTACCAAGCAATGGACGCCATTGATGATCCACCCATTCGCTGGTAAGTGTTAAGTGAATTCCGATATCCCAATCAGGATGCAGTTTTGCATAATCAACCATTTCAGAAGAAAAGGGACAAGGCATCATTACGCTCCCTGAGGTTACCCGGCCGTTTTCAAAGGCTTTGATGCACGCAATATTAGACGAATGCGATAACCCCAAATCATCTGCATGAACAATCAGTAATCTGGTATTCAATGGATATCCCAATCGTTTTAGATTTCCGGCACCTGTATAGGATTGAGTCATCAAGCGAAAAAAACGCATCATAATCAGATAACCGTTAGCTGCGTCAGGCCTTTTAACCATTGTTTCCGGTCAAACATGGTAAATCCAAAGATGTTATAAAGAGTATTGATTGATAATGAATGTTTTCGTTTTCTACGCAAGGGCCCCTTTAATTGGGTAATGATAAAATCATGATGTTTACGATTAATAAAATTGATCGTATGCCTCTCTATTTCCCTTGTGGTGCTTCTTTGCCTCGAATAATGATGAATACGGTAATAAAAACCGATAAACTCAAGTCGATGTACATGCCCCCCGTTTTTAAGCATCGAAATCCAAAATTCCCAATCTTCCCAGCCTCCAATTAATTCACACGAGTAGCCACCAGCATTTTTCCAATCTTCTTTTCTGAACATTGCACAACTAAAAATCATGTTGTCGATTGCCAGTTTTTTTAAAGAAAACTCCTTTAATTTCCACAAACCGGATTTTAATCCGAAATATTCAGCTTTGCAGAATACAACTGCAATTCCCGGATTATTTTTTAAAACTTCTAAAGCTTTCTCAATATATTGACTGGAAATTTTATCGTCGGCATCCAAGGGCAGTACATACTCCCCTCTTGCCTCCTGAATCCCTCTGTTGCGGGCACTCGCCGGTCCCTGATTTTCCTGATAAATATAAAAAACATTTCTATGCCTGCTCATTAGTTCCAGGGCAACTTCACCAGAATTATCTGTTGAACCATCATCAATAATTATGATTTCTAAAAGTGGATGCGTTGAGTTTAATACGGAATTAACCGCTTCCAAAAGATAGGCGCTATGATTAAAACATTGGATAACTACGCTAACCAAATTCTGTACAATCATAATTTCTCATAGTTTAAAAATTCCAAATTGCAAACGAATACATCATTCATTTTTGCATGTAAAAAACAGAAGATCAACTATCTATAAAACAAGTTCCGCTTAAAAAGTCAAAGGTTAAATATAAAACAAACTCTCCCAGGCACTAGTCAGGTTATTCAATCGTCAAAAATAAGCAATTTTTCCCGAATTTTATTTGATGAGCCAATATTAGCATTTATTCTCATGCCAACAATTGTTGTAATAAAAATATTTTTGACATCAATTGCCATTTGCAGATAAACCAACAAATGCGAAAGAAATTGGAGAAGTAATCTTTAATTATTGTGAGCAGAAATTTCTTCGATGATTTTTCTTGCATAATCAGAACTTTTTAAATTTAGTACTGATTCCTTACTTTCAATCATTTCTTTATACGTCATTTGATCAATTGCATTGAACGATTTCTCATCTATTTTCAGTTTCCCATCAATTTTATTCTTAATCCTGACTATTCCTAACCCATAATCAGAATCAATAACGGATACATCCAGCAACTCAGGAAAATTGCTTCGTAAATAAATAATGCTTTTCCAAACATCACCATACCATTCACTTGTCCATCCTTCAACATTTTGTTCTTCCAGATTTGGGAATAGCATTGCAGGCATAGCTGATGTATTATCCGGCGGAAGACAATCATGTATAATTATTATACCGTTGGGATTTAAGTAATTAAGAGAATTTAGCACGTCATTTAGTGAGTCCCGGAAAGTATGAAGTCCATCAACTAAAACAACATCCAACGTTTCACAACTATTTAATAAGTCTACTCTCAATCTAAAAAAATCATCACTTGTTTCTTCAAAATATTTGCAGTTTACATTGTAAGGGTTTTTGATAAACCACAATAATTTTCTAGTCCTTGTAATCTTAAAATCAGGATCTACAGCAATTTTTGTTTTGCACCTGACGGGCAGAAAGGATTTTCCTTTCGAACAACCAATTTCCAGATAGGTGTCAAAATTAGTTTTTCTGAAAATTTCCTGAATTAATTTTTTTCTATTCATTACAATATATTTTATTCATTACAATATAAAAATCGTAATCTGACAGGTTTTTTAACTCACATTGAACCGTAATTGAAACCAATTACGTATAACCATTTTTTGATTTAATCCGTGCAAGATATAAAAAAAAATAAACTATTTTGGTCCGTTTACGGCACACCGGAAATTACTTTTCTTTAAAGTTCATAGCGAATGTGTACATTTGATCTTAAATTAAATAAGCGTAATTAATTATATATTGTAAGATAATAATAGTAATGCCGGAACAAAAAAAAAGTCTCTGTATATTTATTCACTTTTCAGAACAACAGCACATTCCGTATTATGTCCAGATTTTTGTCAATGAGCTTGGCCGTTTTTTTGATGAAGTCGTATTATTGTCAAATAGCTGGCAAATAATGTTTCGATTTCGTTCCAGGAAAATATTGGATATGATTTCGGGCGGTTTTACAATTACTGCAAAACCATCAATAAAGACAACTATTACAGGATCGCCTGCGTTAACGACAGTAATATATTAATAAACAATCTTAATATTGTTTTGAATTGGGAAAATATTGTTCATTTTGATTTCTGGGGGCTTTTAGATTCGTACGAAAGACCCTGGTTTTCAACATCACCAGACAATTACCATATCCAAAGTCACTTTCTTGTTTTTCATAAAAATGCCATTGATTTACTGGATGATTACTTTAATTCTGTTAAAATTGGTGAGTTTTTCAATGAAAAAAATCAAAAGGTACTTCGGCGTAAAGTAATAGACAAATGGGAAATCGGTCTGAGTCAGTTTATGAAATCCAGGGGGCTTAAAATTGGCCATTTTCTTGATAGCGGAGATGTTACAAAACAATTTAATATTAGAATGGATTCCAATATATCGCATACTTTGTATCAGGAACTTCTTACAACCGGATATCCGTTAATAAAAAAGAAAGCGATTTTCGATCAAAAATGGGGATTTGGCAAGAATGGGCCTACCTGGAAGAACCTGATTAGAATGTATGGAAATCCTCATTGGGAACTGGAAACATTGATTTATGAACTGGATCAGATGAAAAACGATCTCAAGGAAAGGAATCGTCCACGATTAGTCAATAAAATAATTCTACATTTGCAACGGAAATCCATCAAATCCTGACGAAAAGTCAGGAGAAGGAAATGTAGTAAACAGTTGATATTTTACCACATGATTTCTTCAACAGTTAGTTAATGCGAAACAGCGACAATTGTAAAATATACGTATTCCATTATAAAAACGGCGAGCCATTCCCCGATTTGCCTTGTTATATTCACATTCTGGCAGGAAAAGAAACCTACCTTCAGGAATCAAATTTAACAGGCGACAATACAGGAGAGAATATCTCGAATAAAAATCAATATTACAGCGAATTAACCGGAATATTCTGGGTATATAAAAATCAGACATCTGATATTGTAGGTACATGTCATTACCGGCGTTTTTTTACCACAAGAGGAGAACCTTTATTGTATAAGTTAAAGCGGTTTCTCTATTATTTCGGTGGTTTAAACATCGGAAGGCATGGTTTGATCTACACTTCCAACCAGGAATATTGGGGCAAACGCATCTTAACCTGTGATGAAGCGAAGCTGTATTTAGATGATTTCGATGCTATTATGCCAATCAAACGAAAGTTGAGGCAATCCGTCGAAAGTCATTACAATAAATATCACGATGCATCAGATTTACAATTGTTACGGATTATTATCAGTGAAAAAGCGCCTGAATACTCTTCTTCCTTCGAATCGACGCTTAAGCAAAAGAGATTGTATGCCAACAACATGATGATAATGAAAAGAAAAAATTTTGTGGCATTATGCGATTGGCTTTTTATGTTGCTTTTTGAATTCGAGAAGAGGATCGATTTGACGAATTACGAGGATTATCAGCAACGAATATTTGGTTTTGTTTCCGAAAGGCTGATTACCACATGGTTCAATCATCATCAATTAAAGGTTAAAGAGTTTCCGCTGATATATTTCAGACATCTGAAAAACGGTTAATTATTGACAGGTAATCCTCAAAGTAATTGACACACCAAAAAAACATTGTTTTGAAAGACTTAGTCCTGATAACACCAGTAAAAGATTCGATAAACACGCTTCGTGAAACAGTTGGTTCAATTGCTTCTTTAGCTAATAATTTTTCATATTATATTTTTGATGATTTTAGCACTATAGAGACCAGACAATGGCTTGACAAAAACTCCGGGGAATATGGTTATCAAGTTATTGGCCTCGAAAAACACACTACAAAAAAATCACCAAATTACAGAACCATACTACTTATGGCCAGAGAGATGTCACTCAGGAATAATGCTCATCTGGTAATTATTGAGTCTGATGTGATTGTTCGCCCTGATACCATCATTGGGTTAAACCGTCTGGCAGATGAATTGCCTGATGCCGGATTAATTGGTGCGGTAACCGTAGACCATGACGGCAAAGTAAACTTTCCTTATTTGTATGCCGCAACAGATAATAAAACAGGGACTTACGTGTCTGAACACAGCATAAGTTTTTGCTGCACACTTATTACAAGTAATTTTTTACAGAAATTCGATTTTAAGGAACTGCCTGAAACACTTGATTGGTTCGATGTGCCAATTACAAGGAAATCACGAGCAATGGGATTTAAAAATTATATTTCCAAAGATTTGCCGGTCTTCCATCAACCACATGGCAGCCGTCCCTGGAAAATGCTAAAATATAAGAACCCAGTATTGTACTATCTGAAAAAGTTCATTTTCCGTCGTGACCGGATCTGAAATTTCGTTTTAGAATATCTTTCAAATGTTCACGCTTTTCAATGTTTGTAAATCTTTTGCGGTCGATTTCCACAATGATTTTTGCTGCTTTTGCCGGATTCTCACCTCTCAGCGACGCATATTCGGAGCTAATTAATCCGAGTGTCGTGTGGTCGACCCCAAGCAGACAAAAATTGCTTAATCCTTTTTCAAAGCTTATCGGGCCAAAAGTCATCCTGTTCAAATCTACAACGCTAAACTGATATTGCCCGTCAGATTTGGAAATCAACGTGTTTCCCGGTGAATAATCAAGATGAAAAATACCATTTTTATGTAGTTTATCGTAGGTAAACCGAACCCATTGCCGCAAAATTTCATCCCTGAGTTCAACCTGAAAGTCTAATACCTCGCGAAGTGTATAATTGTAACTCAAGTGCAATGAAATGTAATAACTCTTATTAAGCAAACCATTTTTGGTACAATCAACAAAGCCAACAGCCGTTGGTGTAGCGATATCAAGTGACAGAAACTTCCTTGCATGACTGTATGAACGGGCAGCTTTAGACCCTCTGAAATAAACATAAACAAACCGGTTAATAAGGTTTGGAACTTTAAATGCTTTTACATTCAGCTGGTAATTCCCAATGTTGAATACTTTGACCTCATTTCTCAACTTAAAAATTGTTTCTCCTGAACGGGAAAAGTTCGAAGGCAATTGGCTGATCCATGATTCTAATTCCCTGAATTCCGGGGCAATTTCATATTTTATTTTCTCACTCATCCTCTGAAATATTGCTCTGCCTCATTAACAAACAAAACTAACATTTATTGATTCATAAATCCTTGTTTTTTCAAAACTTCGAGCAACATATTTGAAAATGTAACATTGTCGCTTTTCTTATACCTGATATCAGTATAAACCTGAGCAAGTGTTTCTTTATTGTTTTCATCAATAAATTTCATGCTATCCATACGATTTTCCTTATCCTGATAGGCGGTACTAATCTCGTCATCCGTGTAATCATTATAAAATTCCTGATGAACAATGGCTTTCAGCGGCAACCGGTCGACCTGCTCAGGATACTCATCAGGCCAGCCAATTGTTAGTGTTGTGACCGGAACAACTCCGTTTGGAAGTTTAAGTATATCAATGATCTTCGCGGCCTGATAGGTCGTCGTACCCAGATAACAAACACCAAGACCCTCACTTTCAGCAGCTATCGTTACATTTTGAGCTGCCAGTAAAGCATCAATCGCAGCCGTGACAAAAGAGAGGAAATTATCATAACCGGGTTCCGCATTGCTAAGTTTACACCATTTATTGAATCGGTTATAGTCGGCACAAAAAGTGAGTAACAATGGAGCATTTATTACCATTGGCTGATTAAAATGGCAAGGAGCCAGTGCTCTCTTTCCCTCTTCGTCGCGGGTAATAATAATGCTATATAACTGCATATTACCCGTTGTTGAAGCTCTGCATCCGGCTTTCAGAATATTAAGGATGGTTTCCTCCCCAACCGGCGTGGTTTTATATTTACGGATTGTCCGGTGTGACAATAATTGATTGATCATCATTTCAGATTTTTTAATGTTGCAAAGATAGAGAACCAATATCCCGAAATGCATTTACATTTTGGAATTATGAAACCTTTATTAAATTTGCAAAATGAAAACAAAGCTAATCATTCCCATAATGATAATAATAACGGCACTCTTGCTTGTCAGGTGTAAGTCGTGCAATTGTAGTTTTAAACCCCCTAAAGCCAAAACAAATTCGATCTGGATTAAGCGATAATCAATCAAATCGAAACAATTCAGCGCTAAGTTAACAATTTGTAAAGAACCATCGATTAACCTGTTATTTTTTTGACAAGTTCAAATTAAAATTGCTACTTTTGCGCTGGAATTTAAAGAAGGTTCGATTCATACTATAATTCTCAAAACGAATAAATTATGTCTAAAATTAAAATTGGTATTAATGGTTTCGGTCGTATCGGCCGACTAGTCTTCAGAGCTGCTGTTGACAGAAGTGATGTAGAAGTTGTTGGCATCAACGACATTATTGACGTTGATTACATGGCTTACATGCTGAAATACGATTCAACTCATGGTCGCTTCTCAGGAACAATTTCTGTTGAAAACGGTGCCTTGGTAGTTAACGGAAAGAAAATCCGTGTTACCGCTGAAAGAAATCCTGCTGACCTTAAATGGAGTGAAGTTGGCGCTGAATATGTTGTTGAATCAACGGGTCTTTTCCTTGATAAGGCTAAATGTCAGGCACATATTGACGCAGGTGCGAAGAAAGTTATTATGTCGGCTCCGTCAAAAGACGATACTCCCATGTTTGTAATGGGCGTTAATAATAAGAAGTATACTTCTGATATGAATTTCGTATCAAATGCTTCTTGTACGACCAACTGTCTTGCTCCTATCGTTAAAGTACTTAACGACAGTTTTGGAGTTGTCGAAGGTTTGATGACAACAATTCATGCTACAACTGCCACTCAAAAAACAGTAGACGGTCCTTCAATGAAAGACTGGCGTGGTGGCCGTGGTGCAGGTCAGAATATTATTCCTTCATCAACCGGTGCAGCTAAAGCTGTTGGTAAAGTTATTCCAGAATTGAACGGCAAACTTACGGGTATGTCTTTCCGCGTGCCTACCCCCGATGTTTCAGTTGTTGACCTTACCTGCCGTTTGGAAAAACCAGCTCCTTATAAAGCAATCTGCGCAGCAATGAAAGCTGCTTCAGAAGGTGAATTAAATGGTATTCTTGGATACACCGAAGACCAGGTAGTTTCAACTGATTTCCTTACCGACCCACGTACGTCTATCTTCGATGCAGGCGCAGGTATTGGATTAAATGACAATTTCGTAAAAGTTGTATCATGGTACGATAACGAATGGGGTTACTCAAACAAAGTTGTTGACCTTGTTCTGTACATGTTTTCTGTTGACCACAAGTAATCGGGTTCTCCGGTTTATATAATTTTAAAACCTGTCAGACAAAATCTGGCAGGTTTTTTAGTTGTATATTGCAAATAATCAAATTATTCTGGACTATGTTAAAATTGCAGCGACTCGATTAAAAGTGGCTCTCTCTCATTCTATCTCTCACTCTCATTTTCAAATTCCTCCTCCATCCTGATTATTTGTCCGGTCTTTTTTCCCTTTAAGGGCATCGAGCGTGTCATCAACCTGATCGCCAATTTTCCGACCAGCTTCTTTTGCTCTCTTCAGTAACTCACTTGCCTGCTCCTCTGTCTTTTCTCTGAAAGTATCGAATTTTGCGCCCATTTCACCGCTATTAAATTCCCGCGATTTGTTTTCCATAATTTCCTCAACTTTCCCAAGTGCATCTGAGATTTTTCCAAATGCATTGCTGTCTTTAAACTTTTTGACTTGCTCTGTGAAAAAATCTTCAGCTTTATCAGCGAAATCTTTGCCCTTGTCGAAAAACTCATCAGCTTTGTCCGAAAACTCTTTTCCCGGTTTACTTCCATTATTTTTGCCCTCGTCGTTCATCTCTTAAAGTTTTGGTTTTACATTTAATTCAAACACCCAAAATTATAAATAAGTTTGCCAAAATGATAATGCTTATCTTTGGCGATTAAATGAGGAGGTATGTCTGAAAACAGAATTTGCAATCTATTCGGAATTAAATATCCGATAGTACAAGCAGGAATGGTGTGGTGTTCGGGTTGGAAACTTGCCTCAGCTGTCAGTAATTGTGGCGGACTTGGATTGATTGGTGCAGGTTCGATGCATCCTGAAATCCTTGAAGAGCATATACAGAAAACAAAACTAGCCACAAATAATCCCTTCGGTGTAAATATTCCTCTGCTTTATCCCGAGATTGAACATCTCATCGAAATAATTATTAAGGAGAAAATCAAAATAGTATTCACCTCAGCAGGATCACCAAAAAAATGGACGTCGCTGCTCCATGATCATGGAATTCTCGTTGCTCATGTTGTATCATCGGCAGCTTTTGCTGTCAAAAGCGAAGAGGCTGGAGTTGACGCCATTGTAGCGGAGGGTTTCGAAGCTGGCGGGCATAATGGGCGTGAGGAAACCACCACATTAACTTTAATTCCTTCGGTTCGTAAAGCAATTTCACTTCCGTTAATCGCTGCGGGAGGCATAGCTACAGGCAGAGCAATGCTAGCAACAATGGTTTTAGGTGCTGATGGCGTTCAGATTGGTTCGCGGTTTGCGATTTCGAGAGAATCGTCAGCGCATGAGAATTTCAAAAACTTCGTAGTCAATTCGAGCGAAGGCGATACCAAACTTTCAATCAAGAACTTAACACCAGTACGATTATTAAGAAATAAATTTTCTGACCTGATACGCGACGCCGAAAGCCATTGTGCTACCAATGAAGATCTTAAAGATATTCTGGGTAAAGGGCGTGCCAAAAAGGGGATTTTTGAGGGAGATATTGATGAAGGAGAGTTGGAAATCGGTCAGGTTGCTTCGCTAATCGACAACGTACTTCCTGTTGCTGAGATCATGAGAATTATCCTCGAAGAATATCATATCGAGCTTAAAGAACTACAAAACAAATCATTATACCAATTCGACAACGAATGATTCAATTTGAAAAAACAACACTTCCAAACGGTCTGCGTGTTATTGTTCACACTGACATCTCCACCCCGTTTGTGGCTGTAAATGTTTGTTACAATGTTGGTGCGAAACACGAAGATCCCGAAAAGACAGGTTTTGCGCATCTTTTCGAACATCTCACCTTTGGCGGATCAAAGCATGTTCCTGATTTTGACGGACCAATCCAAAATGCCGGAGGTACAAATAATGCATTCACCACCAACGATATCACTAATTACTATATTACTATACCGGCCAATAATATTGAAACAGCTTTTTGGCTCGAATCGGATCGGATGCTTGGACCCAAATTCACTAAAAAAGGGCTTGAAGTTCAGCGAAAAGTTGTGATTGAAGAGTTCCGGCAACGCAATCTGAATAAACCTTACGGCGATACATGGCATCTGCTGCGTGATCTTTCGTATAAAGTCCATCCCTACCGGTGGCCGACGATAGGATTGATTCCTGAACACATCGAACAGGCGACTTTGGAGGACGTGAAAGATTTTTTCTTTCATCACTATGCCCCCAACAATGCAGTTCTCGTAATTACCGGGAACATTGCCTCGGATTATGCATTTCGCTTAGCTGAAAAATGGTTTTGTGATATCCCTGAAAGAGAAATAACAAACAATATAATTTTCCCTGAGCCTTTGCAAACAGCTGATCGTGAAATCACTGTTCATCGGGATGTTCCTATCGATACATTTTACGTCTCGTGGCATATGGGTTCAAGGTTAGATCAGGATTTTTATGCTGCGGATCTCCTTTCTGATATTTTATCGGGAGGAAATTCTTCGCGTGTTGAGGAAAGATTAGTTAAAGGACAAAAGCTCTTTTCGGAGGCCGATGTTTTTTTAAGCGGTGAAAATGATCCGGGCTTATTTGTTGCGACCGGAAAAATAAATGAAGGGGTGGACTTTGAGTTTGCCCGAAAAGCGATGATCGAAGAGGTTCAGCTAACGGCTGATTCACTTATTACTGCAAACGAATTGGAAAAAGTTCAGAACAAAGCGGAGGCTGAACAGGTTTTCAACGAAATCGGATATCTGGAAAAGGCTATGCAGTTGGCGCACTACGAAATTCTTGGCGATGCAGGTCTTATTAACAAACAGGCAGAGCATTATCGTAATGTAACCCCGGAAGATATTCGGAGAGTCGCATCAGAAATTTTACGTACCGGAAATTGCAATACACTGAACTATTTATCATTAAAAAAATAATTAATGACTTTAAAAAGAAATATCCCTCCAAAAGTATGGGGCGTGGATCGGGTGGAATATATCGAACCAAGCCGGCATCGTCTCACGAACGGAGTCGAATTATTTGTGATGAATAGCGGTGATCAGGAAGTGGTTAAAATCGATTTTTCATTCAAAGCCGGCAGTTGGTATGGCAATTCGAGATTAGACAGCACAATGGCGGCATCGATGCTTCAAGAAGGGACTACGAAACACAAGGCTTCCGAAATAGCCAATATCTTTGACTTTTACGGAGCACAGTTTTCTTCTGCATCTTCCTACGATAACAATTATGTTAGTCTTCTGTCGCTAAAAAAATATCTTCCCCAACTACTCCCTATGGTTTCAGAGATTATTCGCGAAGCGTCATTTCCTGAAGAAGAGTTTGAAATATTGCGGCAGAAGAAAAAACAACGGGCAATTGTTGATGCTGACAGGGTGGGGCTGATTGCACAGAAAAGCTTTTTACGTAATTTGTTTGGAGAGGGTCATCCCTATGCTCCAGTCGCTTCTCCGGAGTTTTACGATACCATTTCCCTCGATGGGGTTAAATCTCATTATAACAGCTTTTATCTTCCCGGACGGATGACAATTACGGCTTCAGGATTTGTTGATACAGAAGTTATTCAACTCATCGAAGATAATTTCAGCGCTTCATGGGGGATTTCAAACCCGTTAGACAATTTAAATAATCATCAGTTACCCATTGCGGAGAAAACTGTTTTTATTGAAAAAGAGGGTGCGAACCAAAATGCCGTTGCAATTGGAAAGCTTTTCCCCACACAAAATCATCCGGATTATCCGGGGCTCAAACTGCTCTGTACCATTTTGGGTGGGTATTTTGGATCACGACTGATGTCGAATATACGCGAGGATAAAGGTTACACCTATTCGATTCATGCTTCTCCGATCTCCTTTCTGCACAACGGGGTATTTCTGGTATTTGCGGAAGTGAAAACAGATAAAACCGATGCGACGGTTAATGAAATTTTTCGTGAAATACAAAAACTTATCGGGGAATTGATCTCAGAGGAGGAGCTAATCCCGATTCAAAATTATATGCTTGGCAGAATACTTGAGGATTTTGACGGACCATTTGCGAGAGCACATACTTTCACATCACTACGGGATGTAAATATGGATTTTGAGTATTACAACAAGTTAATCAATACTATTAATACAACAACTCCTGTCGCGATCAGAGAGCTTGCACGAAAATACCTCATACCCGAATCGATGAGTACAATTATTGCCGGGACAAGATAATGCAACAATTAGACAATTCGACAATTTGACAATGTAAAAATATGCTAATGTATTGATTTATAATTCGTAATTTATAATTCTAAAGATTGACCCTTTTGTCTACCAGATAGAGATTGCGTTCGGCTGAACTGCGTGAAATAAGTTCACCCAAAAATCCGGCAAGAAATAATTGCGTTCCCAGAATCATGGAGGTGAGCGCAATGTAAAAATATGGACTTTGTGTAACCCGCTCAATCAGAATACCATGCGATAAATTATACAATTTATAGCCTCCAAGCCAGACAACTGCCATAAATCCCAAAATAAACATCAACGAACCAATTGTTCCAAAAAGGTGCATTGGTCGTTTTCCGAAGCGTGAAATAAACGAGATCGACATTAGATCGAGGTATCCGAATATGAAGCGGCTCAGTCCAAATTTGGTTACTCCATACTTACGAGCCTGATGTTGCACCTCACGCTCTCCAATATTCGAAAATCCGGCTTGTTTGGCCATATACGGGATATACCGATGCATCTCTCCATAGACCTCAATGCTCTTTACTACCTCCAGTTTATAGGCTTTCAATCCGCAATTAAAATCGTGAAGTTTTATGCCTGTTATGTAACTGGCTGTTGCATTATAAATTTTGCTGGGTAATGTTTTTGAAAGAGGATCAAAGCGCTTTTTTTTCCAACCTGAAACAAGGTCAAAACCTTGCTCTTTTACCATCGTGTAGAGACCCGGTATTTCATCGGGACTATCCTGAAGATCAGCATCCATCGTAATAACTACATCTCCCTGAGCCTCTTCGAAGCCGGTATGAAGTGCAGCCGATTTACCATAATTCCTCCGGAAACGGACACCTTTCACATGAGGATCTTCCGTTGCAGCTTTTTCAATCCATTGCCATGAACCGTCATTACTACCATCGTCTATCAGGATTATTTCGTATGAGAACCGGTTAGCCTCCATAACCTTCGAAATCCAGCGGTGCAATTCGGGTAACGATTCAACTTCGTTATAGAGGGGGATAATCACTGATATGTCCATCTGATTGTTATTAAGTCGTCAACAATTATTCAACCCCGTGAAAAGGATCTGTTGACTGCTTTTTAAAGAAAATTGCAAGGATTAAAGAGAACAAAAAACCCATAAACGTAACTCCCAATATCTGACCCAATGAATAGGTGAGAGGAGTCATTACTTTCCGGTACATGGCCAT
The DNA here is from genome assembly GCA_026391655.1 of Bacteroidia bacterium. Taxonomy (GTDB): domain Bacteria; phylum Bacteroidota; class Bacteroidia; order Bacteroidales; family Prolixibacteraceae; genus JAAFHB01. The sequence goes on from JAPLDR010000109.1 coordinate 19,307, forward strand.
TACTGTTTCTGTCTGACTGTCTGGTGTTCCATTACGAAGTAATTGTTCCTCCATAAATGATAAAAATTTATCGATAAGAGTTTTGTCAACGAGTTTGAAAAGAACAAAGGAAAAAAACGCCACGATGAGAGAGGCAAACAACGATTGTAAAGTCCCGAGTCCGAGGGCACGGCCATAGGTCACTCCTGCTTCTGTGTTATTATCCCGATAGGCTCGCATTGCCAGGGCAATTCCCACAATAACGATTGCATACGAAATATAGCCACAGGCTTTTGCAAAAGGTGAACCCATCACATAGAATATAACAGAATTCAAAATCAGGGCTAAGCCCATGTAAAGGCCATAACTCATGGCCATGTGATTAACTGAATTGCTTTGGTTTTCCATAACTTTATTGGTTTTGATACAAACATATAACAAATATATCTCATTTTCATTAATCTTTTTAACGAAAAACAATAGCCATAACTTAGTTTTGCTTTATAAAATATTGACAATAAATATCTTAAATAAAATTTCGCATAAAAACTTCACGAAACTTTTTTTTAATTTGGTACCAGTGGTTTTTTTTCTACTTTTGCGGCGGGTAAGTCCTGCACGACCAGCTCCTGTTGAACCCCCCCAGGGCCGGAAGGCAGCAAGGGTAAATGGTCGTAGCGGTGCGATGCAGGTAGCTTACCCACTTGCCGAATTAGCTCAGTTGGCCAGAGCACGTGATTTGTAATCTCGGGGTCGTCAGTTCGAATCTGACATTCGGCTCAAAAGTTCTTATAATAACGGGGAAACTCCAGTGCCGGATGATTGATCCCAAAATGAAGTTCATTAAATTTTCGGGGAGATACCAAAGCGGCCAACCGGGGTTCTGAATCTTCGGAATAAATCTGCTGGCGTACGCCTTCGTAGTTTCGAATCCTGCTCTCCCCATATTAATTACCCGAGAAATCTAGATATTAAAGCGGGAGTAGCTCAGTTGATAGAGCATTAGCCTTCCAAGCTGAGGGTCGCGGGTTTGAGTCCCGTCTCCCGCTCTATTTTATTTCTCAAATTACCAGCGTAAACCTTTTTCATTTGTGATTATTGTACATTTGTAACAAATATATTTGATATGAAAGAGATCGTTTTTTTTGTAGAAGAGTCGCAAGAGAGTGGCTATGTAGCCAAAGCAGCAAATCATTCAATTTATACTCAGGGCAATAATATCGATGAATTAAAATTGATGATTAGCGATGCGGTTCGTTGTCATTTTGATGAAGCTGAAATGCCAAAATTTATTCATCTGCATTTTACGCATGAGGAAACGTATACCTTATGAAACCGGTTCATATAATAAATGCTTCTCAATTAATTAAAGTTGTTCGAAAACTCAGATATGAGCCCTCGCGGCAAACCGGAAGCCATATTCGGCTCACTACGACGCAGAACGGACAACACCATATTACCGTTCCTAACCACAATCCTCTAAAAATTGACACCCTTAATGCCATACTAACTGACATCGCACAGCATTTTAAGATTTCGAAACAAGAGTTAATTGAGAGAATTTTCTAACATCATTCAGCAATAAAAATCAAAATGATGGTTAAGAAACTTCTATCAAAAACAAAATCTGATAACATTCAGCTTTATGAGGTAATCAGGATTATCGAAGGAATTCCAGTGTTTCTCGAGGATCATCTTGACCGTTTGTACCATTCAGCACGTCTGACCGGAATGTATCGCCTTCCAGGTCCCGTTTCACTGGCAGTTAGGATCAAAAAATACGTTGCCGACGAAAAGAAGGATGCCGGAAATATAAAACTTAATTTTTCCTTCAATAATTCTTCAGCCGAACCCCAATTTGAGCTGAACTTTATTCCACATTATTACCCTACTGAGGAGGAATACTCTAATGGTGTAAAAGTCGGATTATTGTATGCCGACCGTCCGATACCTCATGCTAAAGTCCAAAATTCTGATATCAGAGATCGCGCGAATCAATCGATTAAGGATAGCCGACTCTTTGAAGTACTACTTATTGATTCAGAAGGAAATATAACAGAAGGGAGCAGGTCGAATGTGCTTTTTATTAAAAATGAAAAGCTTTATTCATCGCCAGGCGAAAAAATACTTAAGGGAATTACAAGGACTAAAGTCCTGCGAATTTGCGAAAACGAGGGAATCCAGGTGATCGAAACGACAATTCCGGTGAACGAGCTGGACATATATGATGCTGCCTTTCTTACGGGAACTTCGCCAAAGGTACTTCCCATTTCCTCAATTAATAAGATCGTTTATAAAACAGATCTCGTCTTACAGATTAAATTGCAGTGGCTTTACAATCAGTTAATTGAAAGCTACATTAAGGAAAGAAGAAGATAAAATAAAAACGGCGCCCGAATTTCAGGCGCCGTTTTTATTTATAGATTAATAGGATTATTCAGCAGTAACTGTCCAGCTCGCTGAAGCCATCCGCTGGTAAGAGCGGTATCTCCATTTTGCATTCTCTTCGGCAGCCAGGAACAATTCATCAGCTTCGGCAGGGAATGATTTCCTGAGTGACGAATAACGCACCTCGCTGTTCAGATAAGCCTGGAATTTGCTCCAGTCAGGATCTTTCGAATCAAGCTGGAACGGGTTTTTGCCTTCGGTTTCCAAAATCGGATTGAAGCGGAACAGGTGCCAGTAACCACACTCTACAGCAAGTTTTTCCTCCTCCTGGGTACGACCCATTGAACGTAAACCGTGAGCAATGCAAGGGGCATAGGCAATCACAATCGCATCGCAATTGCACCAAGGTCTTTTTTACGGATTCTCTTTCCTGAGGCCGCAAATTTCGCTACAGCTCCAACGGGGGTTGACTTAGAGGCCTGACCTCCCGTATTTGAGTAAACTTCGGTATCCAAAACAAGAATATTGATATCTTTTCCGGAAGCCATCACATGATCGAGACCACCATAACCGATATCATATGCCCATCCGTCTCCACCAAAGATCCAGATTGATTTTTTGATCAGATATTGGCTCAGTGATAGAACCTCCTGAGCAAAAGGCGCATTATTCCCGCTGAGTACCTCCAGAACTTTTTTAGATGCGGCTTCAGAGGCTGCAGTATTGTTTCGCCCTTCAATCCATTCGTTGAAAGCAGCTTTTACAGTTTCGGAAACTCCACTTTCAATAGCCAGGGTCATGATCGATTTAATCCTATCGCGACTTGCGGCAACACCTTCGAACATTCCAAAACCATATTCAGCATTGTCTTCGAACAGAGAATTTGCCCATGCAGGACCATGACCCGATTCGTCGTTTTTACAATAGGAAGTTGCCGGAGCCGATCCACCATAAATTGAAGAACAACCAGTTGCATTTGCAACCATCATCCGCTCACCAAAGAGCTGTGTAATCAGCTTAATATAAGGCGTTTCTCCACAACCTGCACAAGCGCCGGAGAATTCAAACAATGGTTGTGCAAACTGAGAATTCTTAACGGTTTTATCTTTTTCGACCAGTTTATCCTTGTATGTTACCTTTGCGGCAAAATGATCCCAACGCTCAATCTCTGCATGTTGCGATTCAAGCGGTTTCATCACCAAAGCCTTTTCCTTGGCCGGGCATACATCAGCACAGTTGCTGCAACCTGTACAGTCAAGCGGTGCTACCTGAATGCGGAACTGCAGACCTGCAAATTGTTTTCCATTGGTTTTAATCGTAGCAGTACCTTCGGGAAGAGCAGCCAATTCTTTTTCGTCAATCAGGAAAGGGCGAATAGCAGCGTGAGGACAAACGTATGAGCATTGGTTACACTGGATACAATTTTCAGGTATCCACTCGGGAACATCAACAGCAATACCACGTTTTTCGAAGGCTGATGTACCCGGAATAAAGGTACCATCTTCGATTCCATTAAATGTTGAAACCGAAAGAGAATCCCCTTTCTGGGCATTAATCACATCAACTACATTTTTTATAAAGGCAGGGCGTTTGCCTGATTCATCATCAGAACCAACTTTAATTTTTGCCCATTCAGCAGGAACATCGATCTTCTGAACGTTATTACCACCGGCATCAACGGCTGCAAAGTTCATGTTGACAATGGTTTCACCTTTCATCCCATACGACTTTACAATCGCCTTCTTCATTTGTTCCTGAGCTAATTCATAAGGAATAACATTGGTAATTCTGAAGAATGCTGACTGCATAATTGTATTTGAACGATTACCCAATCCAAGATCTACGGCAAGTTTCGTACCATTGATAATATAGAAATTAATCTCATTCTCAGCCAGATACTTTTTCATCGAATCGGGCAATCTGAGTTTAACTTCCTCCTCTTCCCATATTGTATTTAAAAGGAATGAACCACCTTTCTTCAGCCCTTTTAAAACATCGTAAAGGTGAACATATGCCTGAACATGGCAAGCCACAAAGTCAGGAGTGGTAATTAAATAGGTTGAACGGATTTGACTGTCGCCAAAACGGAGATGCGACGCCGTAAAACCTCCTGATTTCTTTGAGTCGTAGGCAAAATAAGCCTGACAATATTTATCGGTAGCTGCACCAATAATTTTGATTGAATTTTTATTTGCACCAACAGTTCCGTCAGAGCCTAATCCATAGAATTTCGCTTCATAGATATCAGCAGAAGAAACTTTCACTTCCGGAATTAACGGCAGCGAGTGGAATGTTACATCATCTTCAATCCCAATGGTAAAATTATTCTTTGGTTCATTCATCTCGAGGTTTTTATAAACCGCGATAATCTGAGAAGGAGTAACATCTTTTGATCCAAGTCCATAACGGCCACCAACGATTACCGGAGCATTTTTTTTGTTGTAAAATGCATCACGCAAATCAAGGTATAATGGTTCGCCATTAGCACCAGGTTCTTTGGTTCTGTCGAGCACTGCAATCCTTTTTACGGTTGAAGGCAGAACATTGAAAAGATATTTAACCGAGAAAGGGCGATATAAATGAACACTTATCAAACCTAGTTTTTTGCCTTGCGCGTTCAGATAATCGATAGTCTCGCGAATGGTTTCAGTAACCGAGCCCATTGCAACAATAATGTTTTCAGCATCAGCGGCACCATAATAGGTAAAAGGATGATATTTTCTTCCTGTGATTTTAGTAATATCCTGCATATAAGCCTCAACCATATCAGGTACTGCATCGTAAAACTTATTGCCGGCTTCCCTGGCCTGAAAGAAAATATCAGGATTCTGGGCAGTACCCCTGGTTACCGGATGTTCAGGATTCAATGCCCGATTGCGGAAAGCCTTAAGTGCGTCCATATCAAGTAAAGCCGTCAGATCATCCTGTTTTATTGTCTCAATTTTCTGAACCTCGTGTGAGGTGCGGAATCCATCGAAGAAATTCATAAAAGGAACACGACTTTTTATTGTGGCCAGGTGAGCAACACCGCTAAGATCCATTACTTCCTGAACAGAACCCGATGCAAGCATTGCAAAACCTGTCTGGCGACAAGAATAAACATCACTATGGTCACCAAAAATCGACAGCGCATGGCTGGCAAGCGTACGTGCACTTATGTGGAACACACATGGTAATAATTCACCTGCAATCTTGTACATATTAGGGATCATCAGCAATAATCCCTGAGAAGCTGTATAGGTTGTCGTTAGTGCTCCTGATTGGAGGGCACCATGAACTGCTCCGGCAGCACCACCTTCACTTTGCATCTCGGCAAGTCGAACCGGTTGGCCAAAAATATTTTTGCGGCCATTTGCAGCCCACTCGTCAACAACTTCTGCCATGGTAGAAGAGGGAGTAATAGGATAAATGCAGGCGACCTCGCTAAACATATAGCTGATATAGGATGCAGCATAGTTACCGTCGCATGTAATAAACTTTTTTTCTTTTGCCATTTCGTTTTTTCTTTTGTTTTAATTCTATAAAATTTGTATATTATTGTCAATTAAATAGTTAATAAAGGAATCCAAAAAAAGCCAGAGAGGTATTACGTTCCCCTCTCCTATTTCGATCATATCAGCTGCTGCATAACAGTTTTCACCTTCTACCTTTGTGTATTTTCCCCCGACTCCAAAATCATATTTATCATTCACCCTAAAATCGAATTTGTGAGAACTTGAAATCTTGTGCTGATATCCAACCTGATTATAAAAAAAAGTCATCCTTAGATTCCGGTTATTTATATTGGCGGGTGCCACAATATGTAATATATTGGTATTGTGAAGATAAACCTGATCCGGTTTTTGAAGCTGACCATTTGTTCCATTCGAGAAAAGTAAGTTAATCAACCGTGCATTTTTCAAATATCGCAGGTAATTTAATACAGTAGCCCGCGAAGTTTCAATCTCAGCACTGATTTTACTGACATTGGGAGAGAACGGCATTTGTCCACCAATTAGCTGAAGCAACTTTCTCAGTTTCGGAAGATATTTTAACTCAATCTGATTGAGATAAGTCACATCAATTTCCAGAGCAAGGTTAACATGGCGGAGCAGACTCTCACTGTAGAATTCGGGATTTTTAATAAAATAGGGATAAAAGCCACTTTTCAGGTACTCGGGGAAATAGGCCAGTGGACGTACCTTATTAATGATATCAGGAACTATTTCGCGATGATGGTTTAAAATATCCTCCAGGGTAAGTTTCGGGAACTCCTGCCCTGTTTTAAAATTGAGGAACTCTCTGAACGACAAACCTTCGAGATGATAAATTTTTGCAATGTCCTTTAAGTCATCGTTTCCTTCGATTATCCGAAGTACAGGTGAGCTGCTAAAAACTATCTTAAGATCAGGAAGTTCGTCGTAACATTGTCTTAACTCTTTCGACCATTCTTCATACTTATGGATCTGATCGAGGACTAAAACCTTTCCTCCACGTTTATAAAATTCATCGGCAAAAGAGAAAAACCGCCTTTTGGCAAAATAAAAATCGTTAAGATTGACATATAAACAATCGCGTGAATTGCCAAAGTTCTTCCGGATATAGCTCAACAGAAAGGTGGTTTTCCCGACACCCCGAAATCCTTTGATACCGACAAGACGGTGAGACCAGTCAATTTCATGATACAACTCCCTGTCTATCAAATCAGAAGATGCCTCAACCAAAACTCTATGTGCCTCGAAGAAATATTCCACGTCAGTATAATAATTGGACAAAAATAATCAATAAGTCGATCATTTTGCTATCTGGAGTTTGCATTTTGTGCCGTTTATGCTATTTATATTTATTAAAAATAACTACTTTCGATATTAGTAACTAACAAAATGGTGGCTACCAGACAAATTATAAATGACACAAAATAAAAAAAGGGACGCTAAAGCCCCTTCTTATTATATTGCATTCAAATGGATTAATCACTATTCATCGAAACCAGGAATTCCTCATTCGACGCTGTTTTTACCAATCGGTCTTTTACAAATTCCATCGCTTCTACCGGGTTCATTCCGTTCAGGTAATTGCGCAGTATCCAAATCCTATCCAACATCGCTTTATCGAGCAATAAGTCTTCACGTCGTGTACTGGAAGCAATAATATCGACTGACGGGAAGATTCGGCGATTCGATAGTTTGCGGTCGAGCTGAAGTTCCATATTCCCTGTTCCTTTAAACTCCTCGAAAATAACGTCATCCATTTTCGAGCCGGTATCTGTCAGAGCTGTGGCAAGGATCGTAAGCGAACCACCCTCTTCTATATTCCGTGCAGCGCCAAAGAACCGCTTTGGTTTATGAAGTGCATTGGCATCGACTCCACCTGAAAGCACCTTACCTGAAGCCGGAGCCACGGTATTGTAAGCTCTTGCTAAACGTGTAATTGAATCGAGAAGTATAACAACGTCATGCCCGCATTCGACAAGACGCTTGGCTTTTTCAAGTACCGTGTTAGCAACGCGTACATGTCTCTCTGCCGGTTCGTCGAATGTTGAAGCAATTACCTCGGCATTTACGCTTCGGGCCATATCAGTAACCTCTTCGGGTCTTTCATCAATGAGTAATACAATCATGTAAACTTCGGGGTGATTTGCAGCAATGGCATTTGCAATATCCTTAAGTAACACGGTTTTACCAGTTTTAGGCTGTGCAACAATTAATCCACGCTGACCTTTTCCAATTGGCGCAAACAAATCGACTACACGCGAGGATAAACTGCTTGATTTACTTGTAATATTAAATTTTTCGTCAGGGAAAAGCGGAGTAAGATGTTCGAATGGAACCCTGTCGCGGATATATTCAGGACTACGTCCATTGATTTCTACAACTTTAACAAGGGGAAAATATTTCTCTCCCTCTTTTGGAGGACGAATGATCCCGTTTACAGTATCGCCGGTCTTCAATCCAAAAAGTTTGATTTGAGATTGTGATACGTAAACATCATCAGGAGATGTCAGGTAGTTATAATCGGATGAACGCAAGAATCCGTATCCTTCCTGCATGATCTCCAGAACACCAGTTGCACTGATAATCCCTTCAAAATCGTAAGATTTCTCAGGTTCGCGCGGCTTCTGTGTTTGATGCACCGGTTTTGGCTGAATAATACCAGACGGCTGAATATTCTTTTTCTGAAAGATGGGACGTGAATTCTGTTCGGGTTCGCTTCTGACCTCTTTGGAAGATTCAGCAACCGAAGGAAGTACCGACTCTGTCTCTTTAGTTTTCTGATCACTTTCAACCTCAGGAACTACTTTTGGACTTGAAGTAACAATGACAGGTTCGGTTCGAAAAACACGTGGACGTCTTTCCTTCGAGTCATTTGATTCAAATCTCGGTTTTTCAATCCGTTTAGGAAACGGCCTGATCAAAGGCTGCCTTTCAGCATTTTGATTGTCACCTGTCTCTGTCGATTCAACAACAACCTTTTTCTCCCGAACTTTTGCAGCGGTGACTGTTTCATCGTTGGCAATAATTTCAGATTCTTCAGTTCTTATCAATCGGGGCAAAACCTTAACTTCAGGCTTCTTAATTCCAGAGGCCATAATAGCCTGGTTGTCAAGTATTTTATAAATAAGATCTTGCTTTTTAAACGATTCTACCCGTTTAATATTTAACTCTTTGCCTATTTCGCGCAATTCGGGCAATAGTTTCTTGCTTAATTCAAGAATGTCGTACATGTTGTATAATTGATTTTTTTAACGCCTAACTTTTATCAATACGAAACTATTGATAAAAGCTGAAAGCTTAATTCTATTTATTTTTTGGAAGTATATCGGGATTCAAAGAAGATTACGTGCAAGATTGAATTCAAAATCCGCTACAAAAATAGCTAATAGATTTGAATTCACAAACTATCGTATTATTTTTTTGATAAAATCAATTGTCTGACAAAGTTTCCAAATAATTATTCCTTAGCAATTATTTTCATAAATAAAAAGATAAATGTCATTTTATGAATTTTTATTATTTTTGAGGGACTTTTTGTGTTAAATTATATTATCTATTCGAAATAATAAAACAGTTCCTAACCTGATTTTTTTATGAGAAACCTAAAAATTGCCAAACAAGTTACCAACAGAGATGCTGCATCTCTTGATATTTATCTTCGCGATATCAGCAAAGAAATCATGATTTCAGCTGATGAAGAGATTTCCCTTGCACGAAGAATAAAAAAAGGAGATCATAAAGCATTGGAAATATTGATCAGAGCAAACCTTCGTTTTGTAGTTTCCGTTGCCAAACAATATCAATATCAGGGATTATCTTTATCAGATTTAATTAATGAAGGTAATCTGGGCCTGATAAAAGCAGCTGAACGTTACGACGAAACGAGAGGGTTCAAATTTATCTCGTATGCAGTATGGTGGATCCGACAATCAATATTACAGGCAGTTGCAGAACAATCGAGAATTGTTCGACTTCCATTGAACAAGATTGGGTCTCTTTCCAAAATAAATAAAGCTTTTAAAAAACTCGAACAAGATTATCAGCGGGAACCAGTACCAGAAGAGATTGCAGAGATATTGAAATTACAGGTTCAAATTATTAAAGAAGCTTTGGAAATATCTGATTTCCATGTTTCTACTGACGCGCCGCTATGTGCAGGTGAAGATGGTGATATTACACTTTACGACACTTTTATCAACAGTGATTCACCAAGCCCTGACATGACGCTTATTAACCATTCATTAAAAATTGAAATCGAAAGAGCTCTCGAAACATTACCCGATCGGGAAGCTGAAGTTCTGCGATATTATTTTGGATTAATCGGTGAAAACTCTTTGACGATGGATGAGATCGCCAGAGTATTTGGAATTACACGCGAAGCAGTCCGGCAACTAAAAAAGAGAGCACTTAAAAATTTGAAAAGCATCAATAAAACCCAACTACTTCGTTCATTCTTAGGTTAGAATTATCAATGTTCCATTTAAAAAATGGCTGTAAACCAATTGATTTACAGCCATTTTGCTGTGGAGCTGCGGGGAGTCGAACCCCGGTCCAAACGAGGAAGCAATATGCTTTCTACATGCTTATCCAAGATTTGGTTTTCGAATGAAGACTGGATCAAGGCCACCGATCTTCACCTTATCTCCTTTATTTCGCCGACTTTCCGGAGCATTTAGCCGACTATTTCCGATATTACTGCACTTCCTGATCGGGCCGCTTCGGATCAACAGCACCCGGGAAATGTCCCACTCCAGCATCTTATGCCGGATTAGCTTAATCTACTTTATTCGATTATGCGGCAAGAGCAAAATTATTTTCGCCAATTAATTGTTTGGGTATTAAGATTTACGGGCCAACAACCCAAAGCCCGGCATGCTTACGAACCTCTTCTGCCCGCTGTCAAAACCGGTCAGCCCCATGTTTGTAAGAACTGCAAAATTATCATTTTTTGAGGTCAATTTGTTAAAGTTGTCCATTTTTTATCAGTTCATCCCCGTTTTGAGAGGATAATTCAAGTTCAAGGCTACTTGCGGCTGGCATCTGGCTGCTTGCAGACCATCCTATAAAAGGTTGAGCTCGTGAAAAGTATTAAACACAAATCGCACACTCTCA
>JAPLDR010000073.1 GCA_026391655.1 Bacteroidia bacterium
CGACATTCGCAGCAGCGAACGCAGGTTCTATCAAAAAATAACCGATATCTACACCCAATGCAGCGCCGACTATAATGTAGAAACACAAGCTACAAAAGATTTTTTTGCTACGGTTCAAAACAAATTGCATTGGGCAATAACAGGCCAGACAGCAGCCGAACTGATTGCAGCAAGAGTGGACAGCGCTAAAGAAAATTTGGGTTTGACAACATGGACGAATGCACCAAAAGGAAGCATCAGGAAAACAGATATAGGTATTGCAAAAAATTATCTGAACGAAAAAGAATTGGACGGATTAAACAGAATTGTTGTGATGTATCTGGACTTTGCAGAAAGTCAGGCACGGAAAGGTGTAGTGATGTATATGAAAGATTGGATAGCAAAGTTAGATGCTTTCCTGCAGTTCAACGAAGAAGCAATTTTAAAACATCAGGGCAAAGTTTCACACGATGTGGCTTTGGCGCTTGCTGAAAGTGAATTTGAAAAATATCGCATTGCACAGGATAAATTAATCGAATCGGATTTTGATAAAGCCATAAAAAAACTTTCACCACTATCTGCAAAAAAGAAAAAATAATGTTCGACAATTTTATTCATACCGAAGCAACCTTTGAATCAGCGATTGTTGGCCACTTATGCAAAAATGGCTGGCAACAGGGAAACACAAATGATTTCAGCAAAGATTTAGCGTTTGACAAAAAAGCTATCCTCAATTTTGTGCAGTCTTCTCAAAGTGAGGAGTGGAAAAAACTCAAACAGTATTACAATGGTGATACGGAAAGCAAATTCATTCAGCGGCTATTCAAAGAACTTGACCTGAGAGGGATGTTGGATGTTATTCGCCACGGAATAAACGACAGCGGATGTAAATTCAAATTGGCTTACTTCAAACCCGACAGCAATCTGAATCCTGATACGGTTGATTTATATAAACTCAATCAATTTACTGTTACCCGACAAGTTTATTTTTCGGAGAAGAATAAAAAAAGCATTGACCTTGTTTTGTTCCTGAATGGCTTGCCAGTAGCAACCATTGAATTGAAAAATCATTTCACAGGGCAAGCGGTGAGAGAGGCAATGGAGCAATACAAAACAAACCGTGATCCCAAAGAACTGTTGTTTCAGTTTAAAAAAAGGGCATTGGTGCATTTTACCGTTGACCCCGATGAAGTCTATTTCACCACAAAATTACAAGCAAGCGGAACTCGCTTTTTCCCATTCAATAAAGGATACAAAAATGCAGCGGGTAATCCACCTGCAAAAGATTATTCAACCTATCGTAGTGCTTATTTCTGGGAGGAAATGCTGAGTGTTGACAGTTGGCTGGAACTCATTGGTAGATTTCTTCATATACAAAAGGAAGAATATACAGTTGATGGCAAAAAGTATTGGTCAGAAAGTTTGTTGTTCCCAAGATACCATCAGATTGATGTTGTGCGTAAATTAACTGCTGATGCGAAAACAAAAGGCACGGGGATAAATTATTTGATACAACATTCTGCGGGAAGCGGAAAGAGTAATAGTATAGCCTGGCTGGCATATCGCCTGAGCAGCTTGTATAATGCCCAAGACAAGAAAGTTTTTGATTCGGTGGTGGTGGTTACCGACCGGAATGTATTAGACCAGCAATTACAGAATACGATTTACCAGTTTGAACACAAGCAAGGTGTTGTTCAGCGAATAGATGATGATTCGGAACAATTGGCAAACGCAATCAAGACAGGGACGAACATTATCATTACCACTTTACAGAAATTTCCTTTTGCGCTGAAACATCTATCCGAAGTCCCAAACAAAAAATATGCGTTGATTATTGACGAAGCCCATAGCAGTCAGGGCGGGGAATCAAGCAGAAAAATGACAGAAGCATTATCAGGAAGAAATCTTTCTCCCGAAGATCATGAGAAAGTTGAAAGTGAAATCGAAAGTTCAGAAGTGGATGAAGATGATGTCATCAGAGAAGCTATCCTGAAAAGAGGACCACAGGAGAACATCAGCATCTTTGCCTTTACAGCTACTCCAAAAGCAAAGACACTTCAGGTTTTTGGGATTACGGATAAGGAAGGGAAACCAAAACCGTTTCACTTGTATTCGATGCGACAGGCTATTGAAGAAGGTTTCATTTTAGATGTGTTGAAGAATTACACTTCGTACAAGGAATATTATCAATTCACAAAAGCGATCGAAGATGACCCGGAACTGAATAAACGAAAAGCTGTAACAGCGATCGGCAGATTTGCTTCGCTTCATCCGGTGAGTCTGGCACAGAAAACAGAAGTGATGATTGAACACTTCCGGCAAATTACAATGAAAAAAATCGGCGGCAAAGCAAAAGCAATGGTGGTTACATCTTCACGGAAGCATGCTTTGCGGTACTATCTGGAATTTAAAGATTACATCAGGGAAAAAGGATACGACCAGGGACCTAATAAAATCAGAGCATTGGTTGCCTTTTCAGGTTCGGTGATTGATGATTTTTATCCCGAAGGAGTTACCGAAACTAAATTAAATGGTTTCGGAGAGAAAGAATTGCCGGATAAATTTTCAACTCCTGAATATCAAATCTTGTTGGTAGCAGATAAATATCAAACGGGTTTTGACCAGCCGCTTTTACATACGATGTATGTGGACAAGAAACTTTCAGGAGTGAAAGCGGTGCAGACACTTTCACGATTAAACAGAACGCTTCCGGGTAAAGAGGACACTTTTATTCTGGACTTTGCTAACGACAGGGAAACTATTATTGAATCGTTTCAACCATACTACGAGTTGACAACGATGAATGAAACGACAGACCCCAATCACTTGTATGATTTGAAAGGAAAAACTGATGTGGCAAATGTTTATTACCAAAGTGAAGTGGATGGATTTGCCAAAGTTTTTTACAAACCCGGCAACACTTCATTCAAAGATCAGGGTAAACTTTACGCTTTTATTGACCCATCAGTTGACAGATTTAAAGCGATTGAGATTGAAGAAACGCAAGACGAGTTTAAAAAATCTTTGACTTCTTATGTTCGTTTGTATTCTTTCCTTTCGCAGATACTGCCATTTCAGGATGTAGCATTGGAAAAACTCTATTCATTCGGAAGGTTTTTATTGAGTAAACTTCCGAAGACAGACTATACGGAACGATTGAAACTCGACAACGAAGTTGCACTGGAATATTACCGCTTGCAGAAAATTGCAGATGGTGATTTGGTTTTGCAAGTGCAAGGTGAAGGTATTCTTGACCCGACAACAGAAGCAGGAATAAGCAGAGCGAAAGACGAAAAGGATAAACTTTCAAACATTCTGAATATTCTCAACGACAAATACGGAACTGAATTTACCGATGCTGATCGTCTGTATTTTGAACAGTTGGAACAAGCATTATTTGAAAATGACGAGTTGAAATTACGGGCACAGAGCAACCCGATTGAGAATTTCAAATACGCTTTTGAAGAAGTGTTCATCCAAACTTTAATCGACCGAATGAAGGACAACGAAGAAATATTTGATAAGATTATGGTGGACACTGAATTTAAAAATGATGTGAAGGATTGGTTGACTAAGAAAATTTATCAGCGATTCAATGACAAGAAATAATTAAAGCAATGAAATACAAATTTGAAGACATCAATATTGGTGATGAAGTTTACTTTGAATCAACCAATTTACAAAGCAACTTCGACCTATATTGGAACCTAAGCTGGTGCGGATTTAGCTTACGCTGATTTTATTTGCAATCCACGCCTTTCAGATGCGGGATTTGCAATCATGATATAAACCCAAATGCTGGCACTATGCATCCACTTATCAAAGGCTTTTCCTTTAAACAGCATTTCCGAATTACCCCATTTTCTCCCTTAAATTCATTGATAAATTCAATCGACCCGACTTGAAGATCAGTAGCAATTAAAGATAAAAAAAAGCGGGACATTTTCGTGCCCCGCTTTTTGAATTTATTTCTGATTGAGTAATTTGATCCTTCGAAGGTTTTTTCTTCTTCTGAATTTCAACCTGATCACATAATCGAGATAATACAACCCTGGCACAAATACCAGCGTGAGGAAAGTAGCAAAACTCAGACCGAAGATGATTGTCCAGGCTAATGGTCCCCAGAAAGCAACATTATCGCCACCAAAGTAGATATGTGGATTTAGCTCCGTAAACAACGTCACAAAATTGATATTCATCCCTACTGCAAGCGGAACAAGTCCCAGCATGGTAGCAGTTGCCGTTAATATAACAGGTGTAATACGGGTTCTTCCGGCCTCAACAATCGCATTACGTGTTTTTAATCCACGTTCCTTCATCCGGTCACTGAAATCGACAATCAGTATTCCATTTCGTACAACAATTCCTCCGAGCGCAACCACTCCGAGCCCGGTCATCATAATCACGAGATCCATCCGGAAGATCATTACGCCAAGTAAAACTCCGATAATACTAAATATTACCTCGCTCAGAATAATGATGGTTTTACTGATTGAGCCAAACTGGGTAATCAGGATAAAGAAGATGATTCCGAGCGCAATCACCATCGCCTTCAGCAGGAATACCATTGTTTCAGCCTGATCATCCTGCTCACCGGTCAGTTTGAATGCTGTCCCTTCGTGCTTGTTGAACGTAGCTGCAATTTTCTTTATTTTTGGAACGATATCATTGGCAGAATAACCAGACAACACGTTGGAATAGACAGTAATCACACGCTTTTGATCGAGCCTTTTGATTCCTGCATACGAAGTGGTGTAATTAATTTTTGCCACGGTCGATAACGGAACGCTCCTTAATTGTCCGCTGTTCATATCACGGTAGGTGATCATCAGATTGACCAATGCATTGATGTTGTCCCGGGTCACTTTATGATATCGCAACGTAATTGGATATTCGTCTTCATCCTGTTTGAATTTTGAGATCTCCTTACCGAAAAGTGCCGTACGGATCTCGAGACCGATTTGACCCGTTGAAAGACCTTCGCGCATGGCACGGTCGCGATCAATCTCAATGATTATTTCAGGAGAATTCATTTCAAAGTCAGTTTTCAGCCCTTCAATCCCTGGAATCCTCAACGAATCGAGATAATCCTTGAAAGCGTTGGCATCGGCAACAAGATAATCGAGGTTTTCGCTCGTGACTTCAATATTGATCGGCTTACCTGTAGGAGGCCCCATCGCATTCTTGTCGACAGTCACTATCGCACCCGGAATATCACCAATCTCTTTTCTCATTATCTCCATATATTTGGTAGTTGATATTCCTGTCGTTCTGAGTTTATGCTCAACAAAGTTGACAGAGATCTTTCCCTTGTTAAACGGTTTCCCGGCCGATGTAAATCCCCGCTCCTCAACTCCGATTGTAACATTGGAAATGACTGATTCCACATCGGGGTTATTCTTGCCAATTGCTTTGTATACAAGTTTTTCCACATTCTGCGTAACACTGTCAGTTACCAACTGGTCGGTACCTCCGGGCATTTTGATATAAACAAAAACATTGTTCGGGTCGCTATCGGGGAAAAACAGCACTTTGGGTTTTACAACACCAGTAAGAAAAATCGTAAAGAAGAACAGGGCAACCATCGACACCAGCATCCAGACTGCACGATATCCCCTCAGCGTGTAACGTAGTGTCCGCTCGTACAAACCCATTAACCAGGGCCATAACTTTTCCTGGAAACCTGCGATCCAGAATCGTATCGCATAATGATAGGCGACTACAAGCAGAATAACCATCACCAGGAAGTTGGCAAGACCAATCATTTTAGTGGCATAGAAAAGCAGTGCAATTCCGAATACTACAATCAGGAATTTTCGGATCTTTTTCCACTCGCTCTTACCGTCTGTTTCGGTATCATATTCGTGCTGCATAAACGAAACCGCAAAAACGGGATTGAAAATATAAGCAACAAAGAGTGATGCAAACAGCGTTATAATAAGGGTAACAGGCAAATAATGCATAAACTGTCCGACAATTCCGGGCCAGAATGCCAATGGGAAGAAGGGTGCCAGCGTCGTCAATGTTCCCGACAGAATAGGCATAAAGACTTCTCCTGCCGCCATCTTGGCGGCAACTTTTATATCGGGATTTTTTCGATGGAGCCTGTGCGTATTTTCAATGACGACTATGGCATCGTCGACCACAATTCCGAGGGCGAAGATAAACCCGAACATGACAATCATGTTCATTGTGAATCCAATCTCAGGAAGGATAAGATAAGCCACTGCCATTGAGAGCGGAACCGAAAGACCTACGAAAAATGAGTTGGTAAAGCCCATGAAAAACATCAGCACGATGGTAACAAGGATAAAACCAATGATAATTGTATTGTTCAGTTCTTCAAGGGTGTTGCGTGTGAAGCGACTTTGGTCGCCTGTGAGCGTAAGTGTAAGATCCGATGGAAAATCTTTCCCGACAAGTTCATTATCAATGATATTCTTAATGTGATCAGATGCATCCAGGAGGTTCGCACCACTTTTTTTGATCACATTTAACGTGATTACATTTTTGCCATCGAGGTGGGCAAAGCTCTCCTGTTCTTTAAAATCATCCTTTATTTCGGCTAAGTCGCTAAGTTTTACAAAAGCACCACTTGAAGAGTGAACAACAATATTCTTTAATTCTTCAACTTTTTGAAACTGACCTTTCAGACGTACAGTATTTTTTGTGCCGTTAATATTGATTGTCCCCCCCGATATGGTGAGGTTTTCGCTTGCTACAGCCTGTTCAATATTGCCGAAGGTAACTTTAGCTGCCTGCATCTTGAAAATGTCGGCTTCAATCTGAATTTCACGCTCAAGGGCGCCGACAATATCAACCCGGGTGATCTCTTTCACCCCTTCGATCTTATCCTGTGCAATATCTGCATATTTCTTGAGCTTGTCGAGACTATAATTTCCCGAAATATTAATATACATCACCGGAAATTCGGAGAGGTCGATATCAAGAATCTGAGGCTGATCGGGTAAATCGTTCGGAAGATCCGTTTTTGATTTATCTACAGCATCACGCACACGTTGCTTGGCATCGGTGATCGATATTTTAGGATCAAATTCAACAACAATTGAAGAGAAATCGGGAACAGAATTGCTGGTTACTTTCTTTACATCCGAAATTGATTTCAGCTGCTTTTCTATCGGACGCGTAACCAGGTTCTCGATATCCTCAGGTGAGGTACCAGGATAAGGAGTATTTACGATGATATAAGGTATTACAACCTGTGGGAACTGCTCTTTAGGGATAAAATAGTAGTTCATGAGTCCCAGGATTGATATCAGGAATGCTAGTACGTAAATACTGGTCTTGTTATCAATCGCCCAGCTGGTGGGGAGAAATTCTTTTATTCTATGCTTAATTATAGACATAACTTGTAATTGTTACGGATTAAAATGTGATTTGCGCACCTTCGTTAACGCTTTGGTAACCAGAGGTAATTACTTTGTCCCCTTCAGCAAGTCCTTCAAGAATTTCGGCTACTCCGTTGTAGTCCATTCCCGGTTTAACCATACGCCTGGAAGCCACCCATTTATTATCTTTCTGTACGGCTATAAAAATAAATTTGCCGTCTTTATTGGTCTGAATAAAATTCACCGGGATGCAAAAAGCCTTTTCATTCGTGTAATCTTTGATTTTCACATAAGCAATCATATTGGCCCGCAATTGAACCTCACCCGATTGAATCCGACATTCAACCTGGAATGTTCTGTTTGTAGGATCGATAAAACGGCTCGCAAAACTAAGCTTAGAATCAATCTCTTTCCCAAGGTCAGGGAATCGGACGATCACTTTATTTCCGTTTTGAATCTTTGAGGCAAAGTTTTCTGATATATCGGCCTTAATTTTTGCAGAACTCATATTGATCACCCTTATAGCAGAGGTTGGCAATCCCGGAGAAGCCATCTGTCCTACTTTTAACGGCACACTTTCTACTGTTCCGCTGATCGGAGAGATTACCCTGGCCATGTCGATCTGACCCTGAAGCGTTTTAATTCTATTCTCAATCGCCTCTTTGTTTGTTTTCGCCTGAAGGAATTGCACTTCGCTGCCGATATTCTTTTCCCAAAGCGCTTTCTGCTTGTCGAAAAGATTACTGACAAGGCTGGCTTGTGTTTTTAATTCATCAAGCGATTGCTTGAGCACAACAGCATCGAGTTCGGCAAGTACCTGCCCTTTTTTAACGTTCGAACCTTCGGTGACATAAACTGCGGTGACGATACCGGAAGTCTGCGGACTTACAGCAACATTCTGATCGCCATCAACTACACCCTGTACTTCGACATAATGATTAAAGACACAACCAGCAACAGGCTCAATTTTTACAGTAGTTGATTTTATATCTGATGGTATGCCGTTTGGATAAATCTCGGCTTCGAGCTGAGAAATCTGAGTATTTAAATCCTCGCGTTGTACTTTTAGTTTTTCTAATTCGCCCTTCTTGTCGGTCGAACTGTTGCATGAAACAAGAATGGCGGCAATTGCCAAAGTGTAAAGAATGTTTTTCATATAAATGGTTATTTTGAGATTTTTTGATTGATATTAAATAATTTTTCCAGTTTTGTTTTAGCACCCACTACATCATAAATACCTTGAAAGTAGTTTGTTAAATTGTTTAAGTACTGATTCTGAATCGTCATCAACTCCATGCTTGACGATACACCCTGTTTATATTTTTCGAGTGTCCGCTGGTAAATATCGTCCGACAACTCCTTGCTTTTTTTCTGAATCTGAAACTTTTCGAGCTTTGTTCGTAAGTCGTTTTGACATTGTGACGATTGCATAAACAAGGTGTTGCTCACATAAAGTTTATTGTTTGTTGCTTTTTCGAAAGCCATCTTTTTCTGATAAACTGTCGCAGATCTTTGTCCGCTGCTAAAAATTGGCACACTTAAAGTGATGCCGATAACATCTTTCGGCGCAAAATCAAAAGCCGGTTTTTTCCATTTTTCCTGACGGTTATAATAAGCCGATATTGTTGGTAACGAATTGGTCATCTCCCGTTTATAATCGTATTTTGCAAGCAGTTCAGCAGTAGTCAGCATTTTAAAGTCTACGCTCTTATCCAGAATAAATGGTTCGCTGGCTAAGGCTGTAAGTTTTACAACCTGGGCCTCTTCCATCTGCAGCTGATCGGTAAGTGTTATATTTGCGTTCTCAGCTAATCCCAAATGAATCTTTAAAAGCCGTCCGGCCATTTCGAGGTTATTGCCGATCTGAGAGATGGCGTTAGTAATCGTATTGGCTGTCAGCTCAAGTTGATCGACGTCGGTCTTTTCAACAAAACCCTGCTTGTACATCTCCTTGATTTCTTCAAAAGTTTTGTTGACATTTTTAAGATTCGATAATAATATCTTACGACTCTCTTGCCCTACGAGAATCATAAAATAGGTATTCGTCACCGACTCGTTAATTTCAAGTTGTGCCTTTTCGAGCGACTCTTCCGATAAGTTATAATAGACTTTCGAAGCTTTTAATCCAATCAGGTAGGCACCGTTAAAAATCAGCTGCGAAACAGTGAGATCGTAAACAATATTTTGCTTTACCCCAAGTTCGATCACTGCACCTTCGGCAGCCTTGGGATCGAAAGTTGAGGCAGGTAAAGTAGCCACTTTAGGTATAAACTGGTACTTGGCCGTGCCATCAATATGCGGTAACCCGATAGCAATTGTTTCCCAGATTTTCTTTTGGGATATCTTCAGATCGAGTTGAGAGTTCTTAATATTCAGGTTGTTTTCCTGCGCCATTTTTAGCGCGTCATTCAGCGAAAGACGAAGAGTGTCCTGTGCTGCGCTGATCTTTACTCCACCAAAAGAGAGTAAAATCAACAAGATAATCTGGCATTTCTTCAATAACATATTTTCCTTTTTTTATTGGTTATTATTGTTTAAGTATTCTGTAATTTCCTTTTTTCTGATCTCGAAATAAGCCACCCCTTCAGGTGTTGAAATCGCCCGTATATGGTTTTCGAATATTATCCTGAAAAGCTCATCAAAAGTGACATCCGCCATTTTGCATAGATCAGAATTGTGTATCTCAACGAGGTAATTCATATAGATGGCAATAACTGCTTCACTGTTGATATCGCCCCTGTATAAACCCTCCAAAATTCCTTGCTCCAGATTCAGCCTCATCGACTTTGCAATATAGCCTAGTTTTAGTGAGTGATGTTCCTTGAAAAGATGTTCATAGTATTTCCTTAGTTCAAACATCAGCATTGGATTGAAACGCTTCATCTCCTCATAAACTAGCAGACTCACATTAAAAAGCTTTTCAATGGCATTAACGTCCTGTTTGCCTAAATTATCCGAAGATTCAATCCACTTTAGCAGTTCATATTCAAATAACTTTGTAATCAGATCCTCCTTGCTCTTGACATACCGGTAAAGAGTTTTTTTGGAGATGCCCAGCTTTCGGCTGATATCATCCATATTGAGATTCTTAATCCCAAACTCAAAAAACAGCTCTTTGATTTGTTCAAGCATCGGTCCGAACTTCTCATCCTGAGTGTCTAATTCATCAATCATCTTAAATTTTGTATCAAATTTATTCGAGCCCAAAGAAAGGAAACATTTTACACTCTAAACGTTTCCTTAATGTTAAATGTTTCTTAATTTTGAATCAAAAGTAAGTTTCAATGTTTTTAAAGCGAAAATATTATCGGTGAATCGTCTAAAAAAGTAGATGAATGGAGTTTTTTGATGGATAATCCGATCAGTCGGCTGACGAACGGCAATTTGTTAATTTGGAGGTTTGCCCGCCAGCGATCCACTGAGTTCACGCCGAAGTCTGGCAGATGAAGGTGCAACAATATGTTAATGGGGTAATAGACGAATTGGAATGGCGACAACGTTTGGAGTTTGTCCTGCCGCAGGGGTTATCCGTCTCACGGATTAATAACAACTAATCATACAACAAATGCAGAATCATTAATAACGAACTCAGTAATATTGTTTCTGACTCTTTCGATGCCGTAAAAAACATTTGTTTCGGTTTCAAAAAGTACACTTCGGGCAACATTATTCCCATCCGGCCCATTGAGCTCAAAAAAGAATTTCCCTTCGTGTGAAACGGTTAATTCATAGTTTGAAAAATCGGTAGCATTGGCAAGAATCGAATCAATCGAGCTTCTACATGTCAAAAGATTGTCATAATTGTTTCCCCGAAGGATGATTTCACCATTAACATCCAGCAGTGCTGCATAGTAACACTCTTCGCTACGTTTATATATTTCGAAACTTACCATGATTCAGGATGTTTCATGTGTATATAATTTGTTTTTAAAGGCCACATGGAATAGCCATGATGAAAATATTCATTTCGATTGGTGATTTTCTAATCATGGCTATTTCACTTTAAATTATCGCGTTCTTATTGCGGCAAGAAATTATGAAATGTTATAAAACGCTTTTGAATGATTAAAGTTTAAATGGGATACCAGATATAAATATACATCTACTTTTCAGCAATAACCATTTGCATACGTTATAGGAAAAAATTTTATGAACAGCTTCACCTGTTATTTACATTGTATTTGTTGATAATTTTTAGCAATTTTTAATGGATGCACCGATTGTATATCAGGCTATAATTGCATAAAATTGCCAGGATTTGTAAAACATCAACATAAATTAAAAACAGAATCATATGGATTTAAAATTAAAGAATGAGTTTTTATTAAAATGGTCGGATTATTTTAATAACGCAGACTTGCCGATGGTGTTTTATTTTTCAGAAGGAACAGGAAACTCATTGAAACATGTTCCGAAATCATCATATGGTTGCTTTATCTGTGAACTGGCAAAAGTTCGGAACGGAATCGATTTATATTTCAATTCCGATACTTTAACCTGTCGCGGAGCAAAAAGATACTCGGGTTATACTGATACATTAAGACCTGATTTTGAATACTTTCTTTCGTGCGGTAACGAAAGAGTAGAGGGAGAAAGGTATGTCAAAGAGCCGGAAATGGTAAAGCAATGGCAAAATAGCGCTCAATACATTCCGATCCATCAAAAGAATATCGTATTTAAAAGATGGGATAAACTAACCGAGGAGGACAATCCCGAAGTAGTTATTTTCTTTGCGAAACCCGATGTTCTGGCCGGTTTATTTTCACTTTATAACTTCAATAATTTTGAGAAGAACAGTATAGTTACGCCATTTGGAGCAGGTTGCAGTTCAATTATACAATTCCCATATTTGGAAAAGAACAAAGCATTCATTGGCATGTTCGATCCTTCAGCCCGAAAATGCGTTCCAAAAGATGTATTGACTTTTGCATTCTCTTTTACGAAAATGGAACAAATGATCGAATCAATGGACAAAAGCTTTTTGATTACGGAAGCCTGGAAGAAAATAAAAAGCAGGATAGAATAAGAGATAAACGGAAACAGCGGGAACTAAAAAGGAAGAAGGAAATCAATGCAAAATGTAACTAGTAATATGTAAGTGACACAATTCGAATTAATTTTATTCTGATCGGGTCAGATTTGTATTTGAATAATTCAAAAACTATATTTGTATTGATATTAAGCAATTAAAATATGGAATCTGAAATAAAAGCCATATTATCTCAACCAAAGGATTCTCTCCGGCATTTTCAGGTTGATAATTCTTCCTATTTATTCAATATAAAAAATATGCGACTTTGTCAGGTCGATCGCAACCTGTTAAAAGAGAAAGCTAAACCATATTATTTATTCTCGGAGTTTGATGATGAATTTATTAATACATTGGAAGCAAGATCATCATCAAAAAATAAAGCACAATATGAGGGTTACAATGCAATCATTGAAGTAACAAAAAACTGCAATTTAGGATGTGTTTATTGTTACCGGCAAAATGATCTTGAAAACAAAAATCTTGATCCGGAAACAGCAAATCAAATCGTAAAATACATTAAAGAAGTTGATCAGAAGCGTGAAATTAAAGGAGATAGTATCAGGTTGATTTTTTTTGGCGGAGAACCACTTTTAAAATTTGATATTGTTCAGTTTATCGTCACCAAATTGAAGAATAATATTCATAATTATAAACTTAAATTTAGCATTTCAACAAACGGAACAGTTTTAACCAAAAGCAAGCTTAAGTTTTTGGAAGAAAACAACTTTAATGTTCAGGTTAGTTTTGAAGGAGAAGAAGACATTCAAAATATGGCCCGGCCATTTAAAACAGGTAATGGCTCATTTAATACTATTTTGAAAAATATTTCCTTGATTAATAGTAACTTTAAAGATAAAATTACCATTGGAATATCTTTTTCAAAACTTAAATACAATATTTCGCCGACTATAAAAAAATTCATAGATCTTGGATTTACAACTTTTAATGTGCTGTTTGTTACAGATGATATTTTGGGAATCAATAAAATTGATATTAATGATAAAGAAATATTAAAAAAAGAAATCGAAAATATTTATAACCTCTATGAATCTGAAATAATCAAAGGGAATAAAGTTGTTATTCATCCATTAACGGAAATTTTGACTAAATTATATACAAGAATACCTGAAGGAAAATGTAATTCAACAATCAATGTTGAAGCATTTAACAGTGAAGGGAAAATTTCTCCCTGTCAAAGATTTCTTTCAAATTCGGAATTCTTTTATGGAACTGTTTCTGAAGGGATTAATATTGAACAAATAAGAAATATCAGAGATAATCACGTCAATTACAGCGAGCTTTGTGAAAATTGCTGGTTATACAAAATGTGTTCCGGGAAATGTGTATTCAGGAGTTCCCTGCCTGATGATTCATCGGATCATGTTGGATGCTATATAAAGCATCTTCTTTGGGAAGCTGCAGTTAAATCCTTTATTAAAATAATTGTTAAAAACGAAGATAAGTTTGATAACCACATGAAAAATTATTTAATCAAACAAAGATTGCCTTATCAATAATTTAATTCTTATCATCATGCAAACAAACGAAGTAAAGTTACTGAATCCATGTTCGGAAGAGATGGAGATGAATTTGAAAACGATTAGTCGTGAGGAAATGGCAGAAATGGAAATTGCAACATTTACCGCTGCAATGCCATGTTGCGACTGCGGAGATCAATGGAGTTCCCCTGGAACTGAATAGGCATAACGGATCAGTTGACCAATTAGAAGTTTACAAACATTTGCAGTCCGGGCAAAAATGTCGCTTTGAGAAGCTCATTTATTTTGACTGGGTTTATAAATCCGGTGGGCTTGATATTTCATAGTTGGAGGTGCGGGGTATTTATATTGCATTGAAGTAAATAACTGCATTGCAGATATCCCGATGAAGCTCCCTGCTAAATTTAGACTATCGACAATGAAACTTGATGATTTTGCAAATAATTATTTAGGCTCTTCAGGGGAGTCTGAATATTTATGGGATCGCCCCAGGTTCGACAATTTAAATAGTGCGTTAGGTGGATTTCAAAATGCAAATCCATTGCTTATAACAACTGCCTGGCAGACTCTTCTTGAGTCTCCCGATTTATCAAACAAACTATATCCTAAGGCATTCCGAAATATCTCAAATAATCCCTCATTAAAAAAACATCTTGAAAAATATCTTCTTTGTCTCGGAAATAATAAATATTGCCTTTTAGTATTTGACCCTTCATTCACTTCTGATGAACCTGTACATATTGATGCATCGAAGAATAATACGAAGAAATCAATTAATTCGGGATATGGGATATGGCGTTCAAAAATGAATAAAACTGTGGCAAATCTTAGCAATTTCGGATATCTAGGAAGAGGATTGTCAACAATTTCGGATATTCCAAATTCGGATAGAAAAACTGTTTTTAATATGGGAGTCTATGAGGAAGAAGTGCTAAATACATTTGAACCACAAGTTTTACAATATGGAATAGAGAACTCAGACTGGCCAATGATTATTTGCAAACCACCCAAAAAAATATTTACTTGTTATTGTCCGACTACGCCACATAAAGTGTTTTTAAAAGAAGGTGAAGGTTTCAAATCACTTGCCGGTATATATACAAGAAACAAACAAGATATTTTTGGTGTAACTATTTGTCTGCATAGCTTTCCTGATTCCTATGCTGAAGCTGGCAAAACAAAAGTTAATATAAACGGAATTACCGGATTAGTTATTTCAGTTCATAATATTAGTGATAGCTGTTTTGTACAATTAGATGCGACTGAATCTCAAATCGCTGATCTGCTTAATGCCAATGGCCCATTACAAGGAACGACACCAAGAGAATTCGAAAAATGTTCTTTTATTAATAAGGAAGGAGACAAAGCGGAGACAAATGTTATAGGCTGGTCTCCTGACATCATGTATTTTGACCCTTATAATCAGGTAAAGGTTCTTACAAATCCAATTACAAACCCGGGTGATTCAGGTTCTGCATTAATTGATTCATCGGAAAATGTTCTTGGCTTTTCTTTTTATAGAACTGAAATTAATGCAGTTAAAGAATTTTCGGCCTGGATATGGGCAGCATCAGTTTTTAAAGCACACAATCTTAATTTTTAATAATTCTAAAAACAAAAACTATGGGATGGTTAGCGAACATTTTTAAAAGTAAAACCAAAGATTGGTTCTATTCTCAATTAGCTGTTGAAAACACACCTGATATTGAGGTAAAGATTCTGAATCCAAATGAAGAATACCTTAGCGTTATTCTAAAATCAATGCGAATTGTAAACGTAAGGAAGGGACTTGCAAAATTTTATGCAACAGTTCACAGCCACATTGAAATTGCTCATCTTTCAGGAAAATCAGCAAGCTTCAATTATGTAACAACACCAGGTAATTTAGAAAAGTTAGACGGAACAAGAATTGACCGTGTAGTGAATTTAAACCGAAGATTATTAGGGCCTGTTCCCTACCGGGGTGGTGATGTCAAAATGGAAGTTGGTTTGTTTTCAATTAAAGAAGCAGACCTGGCTGCACCCTTTATTGATTTATTATCCGGCATGTCATCCTTAGGCGGTGTATCATTTATAAGCACTGCTCTTCCCTATGTAAAACCATTGGAAGACGGGATTGCCTTGTTAACAGGAAGTGGTGACGATACAATTTTAGAAATAGGCATAAACCAGGAATTAGATAAAGTAAAAACAGGTTATTTCGTTGTTATGAGAGCTGATAAAAACGAAATTGATGCGACTAATTTAGTTATAGATAAAGAAGATTTCAGACTTGTTGACAAAGATGGTAATGCTATTCAAGATTATCCTTATATGGTATTTGAAATTTCTTCTTTAAAGAATCGGGATGATTGGTTCAATATACCTGATGTTTCCGCGACATACAACAGATTACAGGAAGAAGTTCAAAAAGGAAATTATAATGATGCTTCTGAGGCATTGAAAGTCTTTAAACGTATTGTTTACACCAGTCCGGATTTGTTATTAAAAGACGGAAAGGCAATATATGAAAAAGTAGATACTGAGATTAAGGACATCTTGCAAGCAATGCAGACAAGTACAGATAAAAAATTCAGATTAAAGAATCTTTCAGAATATAGTCTTCAATAAGTTTGGCGGACGAAGGCCTTATTACAATTGAGAAGACAACTGTGGGCTTTAAAACCCACGGGGCCCCGTTGCTTTACCTAATATATTCGGATCTTTCTTATTAGTGAGTCAATGAGTTCAGCAAAACTCTGTAAGAGTTCCCTGTAAATAACCTTCGGTTTCAACCGGAGGAGCGGAGGAGGAGCGAGATGAGGAGCAGCAGGAAGTGAACATATCCCGAAAACTCTGTAAGAGTTGCCCATCATCAAAAGATATATCGCTCATCTACCTCCACTCCATGTTCTATAAGCAAAGTTCTATATTCATCCTCAAAAGATACTTTTTTATGATGCTCTTTTTGGTTCTTTATATAGTTTACTATCATTCCCTTATCCCGATAGGTGTAGGTTAATGCACAATAACCTTCTGCCCAGGAAGTAAATTTCGGATACTTCCCTGTTTCTTTCATCCAGGCATTGGATGCTGTTTTAATCTCTTTAATAAAATCAGCAAGAGCAATTGTAGGATGCAAGTCGGACAAAATATGAAGATGGTTTTCCCCCTCAAAAGCTTCGGAGGAGCGGAATATGGGTAAAAAAAAGGCAACCTACCAACACGCGGCGCAATCGGAAATGGAAAACGGAGACAAAAGGTTTTTTGCGCCGGAATGCCAAATGTTTTGAAGGTAAATACGGCTTAAAGACTGTGTATTATTGGTTACTCCGGGTAAATATCCGGGCATTTTAAACCATTCAGGTTTTGAAAATCTGACTGGTTTTTTGTAGAAGATTATCATTAAAATCTTCATTTCATGACTTGTAAAAGAAAAACATTATTTTTACAATATAAATCTGATATTTGTCAGACCTGGTCACTTAAATTTCGTTGGTTAGTCCTGATTTTGATAGGCCTATTTACGAATTGGA
>JAPLDR010000060.1:0-2379 GCA_026391655.1 Bacteroidia bacterium
TGTAATAACACTGGTCAATCTGACAAAATAATTATGAATTACGAATGAAAAATCAGGAATTATGAAAAGTGATAATATTGTACAAGCAAAGAGTTTTGACTTTGCAATAAAAATTGTAAGAGTATATCAATTTCTTAGTGATGAAACGAGTATTTTCCTTAAATACAAACACAGATGAGAATTTCATATGCGAATTCTATCCGGCCTTTAAAAAACAAATTATTCACGGATGAAAAGAAAGAGTTTGTTTTAAGCAAACAATTATTATGTTGTAGAACATCTATTGGTGCCAATATTGAAGAAGCCATAGGTGGACAGTCACAGAAAGATTTCTACACGAAATTGACCATTTCGTACAAAGAAGTAAGAGAAACACATTACTGGATAAGATTGCTCACTGCAACGGACTATCTAACACAGGAAAAAGGAGACAATCTATTAAAAGATGTTGAGGAAATCTTAAAAATAATCGGCTCCATTCAAAAAACCCTTCGCCTCAAAAATTCATAATTCGTAATTTAAAATTCGTAATTTAAAATTCATAATTCATCAAAATGATCACTGAAAATACAAAACCTTCTGCTCCCACTGCCGACAACGAAATAGATCTGATCGCTCTTGCCAAAACCTTCTGGTCAGGTCGGCGTACTGTACTTATATCAATTCTGATTTTCGGGATTCTTGGTTTCCTTATCGCGATCTCCTCGTCGAAAGAGTTTGTTGCCACCACAATCATGGTTCCTTCAGGAAGCGACGGAACTTCAAAACTTGGAGGATTGGGGGGATTGGCTGCGATGGCAGGAATAAATATCAATACTACCTCGGGCAGCGATCTCTCACCAACTGTCTATCCTCAGATCGTATCTAGCCTCCCCTATCAATTAGAGTTAATGAATACGCCGCTTAACATTAGTGAACTCAGCGAACCGGTCACCTTCTTCGATTACTATTCAAAGATACAAAAACCAAATATCCTGCTCAAATATACAATTGGTCTTCCGGGTATCATTCTTGGTCTTCCGGGAGCCATCCTGAAGGCGATTAAAGGAGAAGAACCTGAAAAGATAATAACGAATGGAAAAAATAAACCTCTGGAAATGAGCGACAAACAACGTGGTGTCCGCCTGATCCTTTCCGGATTAGTTTCGCTTGAAACAAATCCCAAAGAAGGGACTTTAATCCTCTCTGCAAAAATGCCCGAAGCCCGTGCCGCAGCACAACTGGGTCAACGCGCCCAGGAGTTATTGCAACAATACATCACCGAATTTAAAATTAAAAAAGCCAAAACGAACCTCGATTTTATTCAGCAAAGGTACGACGAGACAGCTCAAAAATTTGAGGCTGCCCAGCAAAAATTAGCCATGTTCAGCGATCGCAATAAAAATGTCTCCTTAGCTACTGCAAAAACAGAAGAAGATCGCTTGACAAGGCAGTATAACCTTATTTACGGCATCTACTCTGAACTGGCCAAACAGGTTGAGCAGGCTAAAATACAGGTAAAACAAGACACCCCGGTCTTTACGATTATTGAACCCATTTCTGTTCCTACAATAAGATCTAAACCGAATCGCACTATGATTCTCTTTTTCTGGCTTTTTCTTGGAGGTTTACTTGGTACAGGAATTGTATTTGGCAAAGAGTTCATAGGTCCGATTAAAAAAAAGTGGAACGAAGCGGGGACAAAAGGTTAAAGCTTGGTTAGACTTCATTAAATGATCCAGATCTGACCGAAAGGTTTTTGAAAAATTCCCATTCTGATTGAAGAGACATCGCGAATCCCATTTAAAGGGAAAAGTAAACCTGAGCCTCTGCGACATCAGCTAAAAGTATACTGGTCACGTATGAATTACAGAAGGACACCGGCTCGTTTATGCGATAAATGAACATGAGGTTCAAATTATATCCTGCAGATACCATTATCAGGATTGAGTCTGAATGCCTGACTACTGGCGAGAAAAATCATTCACTTTATCCGTGTAATATGTGTTTCCCAATCCCCCGATTCTCAGGGTAGGCGGTGAAATTCGTGATTAATTGACTTCGTCAAATTTCGTTTAGCAAAAATCCGTGAAATTCGTGATATAAAATTGGTGTTAATTCGTGAACAACTATGAAAATTCTCATAACCGGTACTGCCGGATTCATCGGCTTTCACCTTGCCAAATCGCTTCTCGAAAGAGGCGACGAAGTCATTGGCATTGACAATATTAATGATTATTACGATGTTGAACTTAAATATTCCAGATTATCCGAAACTGGAATAGCCCGGGAAGCCATCTTCTGGAACCAATCGGTTCAAAGTTCAAAGTTCCCGAACTATAAGTTTATCAAACTCGATTTGACTGACCGCGCAAATCTCGAACAGCTCTTTGTCGTACA
>JAPLDR010000060.1:2394-69068 GCA_026391655.1 Bacteroidia bacterium
GGCGTGCGCTATTCGCTCGAAAAACCACAAGCTTATATAGATGCCAATATCACGGGATTTTTAAACATTCTTGAATGTTGCAGGTACAACAAGATCAAACACCTTGTTTATGCGAGTTCATCGAGTGTTTATGGAAATAACAGCAAGATTCCTTTAAGCACCTACGACAGCGTCGATCATCCAATTAGTCTCTATGCGGCGACAAAAAAGAGCAACGAGCTGATGGCACACACATACAGTCATCTATTCGGAATACCGACAACAGGCCTCCGGTTTTTCACCGTTTACGGCCCTTACGGTCGACCCGACATGGCTTTGTTCCTTTTCACAAAAGCGATTCTCGCAGGAGAGCCGATTCAGGTGTTTAACAACGGGGAGATGAAACGTGATTTTACCTATGTCGACGATATTATTGCAGGTTTGGTGAGAGTACTTGATCATCCGCCATTACCCGACACAAACGACCTTACAGATCCATCAGTGAGTAAGACTGCGCCATATAAGATCTATAACATCGGAAACTCCTCCCCTGTTCGGTTAATGGATTTTATCGAAGCTATCGAAACCAAACTGGGGATTGAGGCTAAGAAGGAACTACTCCCGATGCAACCCGGAGATGTACCTGTAACCTGGGCAGACACGTCCGACTTGCATGCTAACTTGGACTACCGTCCCGATACACTGATCAAAGAGGGTATTAGCAGGTTTATTGATTGGTATAGAGCCTATTATAAACTTTGAATCATTGAAACTGAACCCGAAGGGACAAAGAGGAGAGAAAATGAAAAGATGTGAACCTTGAACACTTGAAATCGAGAAAGCGATTTGGTGAAGGGGCGATGGGAGGGAGTTACGATGAGGGAGAGTAATCATTTGGCAATGAGTCAGTGTGCAAATAATCAGAGTTTCCCAATTTAATAAATCCGTATAATCCGAGTTTCTTCATAAAATTTCATTGAAAAAATCTTTTTTTACTTTAACATTAATTCCCATTTTATTGCCTTAACCATTCATCCAAAAAACATTAGGATTCTACGCCATAGGGGGAGCATCCAATATCTCCCAATCTTAATAATTATTTTACAAAAATATTTGCATCTCTTACTTTTATCGAGTAGTTTTGTTACTCGATAATTGAGAATACACCTGTCATCATAACATTTACTGTGACTGAAAGGGCGAAGCTGCGTAAAACACCTTTTTATCAGTCCTTTCATCATTAAAACCATCAATGCAAATTAGTGGACACAAAACCTCACCTTCGATCTAATTCGGATACCATCTTAAAAGATGCTTGAAACCCTCATCACTTCCAAAACCCGAATAAAACTCTTGACCAAGTTTTTTCTCAATCCACAGGCCAAAGCCTATCTGCGTGGACTAGAGGAAACCTTTGGAGAGTCGAGTAATGCTGTGAGAGTAGAGCTAAACCGTTTCGAACACGCTGGACTACTCAGTTCTGCCATGGAAGGTAACCGCAAAGTTTATACAGCCAATACCAAACATCCGCTTTATCCGGATATCCACAACATCCTCCGTAAGCATCTCGGTATCGACCAGATTATAGAGGAAGTTACTAAGAAACTCGGACATGTAGATCAAGTATGGCTCAGTGGAGAGTTCGCAAAAGGCAATGACAGCGCAACCATCGATCTACTCCTGGTAGGTACAGCTATTGATCAGAACTATCTTGAACAACTCAGAGACAAAGCCGCCAGTCTCATAAGCCGAACTATTCAGTTGACCCTTTTTACCCCAGCCACTTTTGCCGGGATGAAAAGTAAAATAATACCCTCAGATATCTTCCTTCTCTGGGAATCTAAAACACCCATTCTTCGTATTAATTCACTCTAATTAGCATACATATGCTCAAAAACTCTTCAATCCTTATCACTGGTGGCACTGGCTCCTTCGGGAATACTTTTGTGCCAATGACTCTCAAAAATTATAACCCCAAACGCATTGTCATATACTCCCGCGACGAAATGAAGCAGTGGGAAATGGCACAAAAGTTTGAAGGTGATCCTCGTGTTCGATTTATCATAGGCGATGTCCGCGACAAAGACCGGCTTTCACGTGCCCTTGAAGGGATCGACTACGTTGTCCATGCGGCTGCTACTAAAATAGTTCCTACTGCTGAGTATAATCCATCCGAATGCATTAAAACTAACATTATAGGGGCCATGAACCTGATCGATGCATGCGTTGAACAGGGAGTTAAGCGCGTGGTAGCATTATCAACTGATAAAGCAAGTAATCCAATAAACTTATATGGTGCCACAAAACTGGCTTCCGATAAATTATTTGTAGCTTCTAACTCCTTCTCCGGAACTCACACTACCAGATTTGCCATTGTACGCTACGGCAACGTGATGGGTTCGCGTGGATCTGTAATTCCATTTTTCAATTCTCTTGCACATACCGGAGAACTACCCATAACAGACATCCGAATGACCCGTTTCATGATCACATTAGAGCAAGGAGTAGAACTGGTATGGTGTGCTTTTGATGAAATGCAGGGAGGTGAAATCTATGTAAAAAAGATACCATCAATGACTATAGTGGATATTGCCACCGCTGTTGCACCTGAAGCAAAGCATAGGATTATAGGAATTCGCCCGGGTGAAAAAATTCATGAACAAATGATTGGGACAGAAGATTCTCCCCATACTTATGAGTATAGCACCTACTTCAAGATTTTACCGGCTATTCATAACTGGTCCTCTGATCCTGAGCGTATCAACGGTGGCATCAAGGTTAAGGAGGGATTTATGTATTCATCTGACAACAACTCAGAATGGATGCCCGTTGAAAAATTACGGTCTTGGATTCAGAAACACAAAAACAAGATTGGTGTGATCTAAGCTGATATGAGAGAAAAAGTATTTATCACCGGAGGATCCGGTTTGCTTGCAATTAATTGGGCATTGGCCATTCGAAATCGTTTTACGGTATCTCTTGGACTGTACGATCGTCCTATTTCATTGGCAGGCATTGAAGCCCAATATATCAGTCTTGAATCTGTTAATGACCTTTCTTCCTTTTTTAATATAATTCTTCCTCAGGTTGTTATCCACACCGCCGGTTTGACTAGTATTGAAGCCTGTGAAGCCAAACCCGATCTTGCCCGGCAAGTTAATGTAGAGCTTTCAGCTAATGTTGCCAAAGTTTGTTATAATGATGGATTAAAATTAGTTCACATTTCTACCGACCATTTGTTCTCTGGTACCGCTTCCCTTTTGGATGAAACCGCTCAAACTTCCCCAATAAATGTATATGGGCGAACCAAAGCCGAGGCTGAGTTGCGAGTACTGGAAGAGTATCCTGAAGCACTTGTTGTAAGGACCAATTTCTATGGATGGGGTCCAAGCTACCGACAATCTTTTAGCGATACAATTATTGAACACTTGCGATCTGGTAATGAAGTAAACCTATTTAAGGATGTTTTTTATACTCCAATTCTTGCGCAAACCTTAGCTAACGTTGTTCACGAATTGATCAATAACCGAGCAAGAGGTATTTATAATGTAGTCGGAGATGAACGCATTTCAAAGTATGAGTTTGGGCTTAAAATAGCAAAACAATTTAAACTTGATACAAATCTAATTAAACCAATAAGTATGACTGATAAACTTAATTTGGTAAAACGCCCTCTTGACATGAGTCTGTCTAATAATAAGGTCTCCCATTTTCTGGGGAGAAAGCTTGGGGGCATTGACGAACATGTTTTCGAACTTTACAAACAAGAGCAACTTGGGGTTGCACATGAAATACAGAAACTATGATACCTTACGGACGCCAAACTATTTCTGAAGAGGACATACAGGCAGTGGTGGACATCCTGCGATCGGACTACCTAACCCAAGGACCAACTGTTCCAGCTTTTGAGAAGGCTGTTTCCAGGTATTGCGGATCAAAATATGCAGTTGCAGTAAATAGCGCAACAAGCGCTTTGCATATTTCTTGTCTCGTTCTTGGTGTTAAGCCTGGGGATATTGTATGGACAAGTCCCATAACCTTTGTAGCCAGTGCAAACTGTGCACTTTATTGTGGAGCAACAGTGGATTTCGTAGATATTGATCCACGAACTTATAATATTAGTCTTGATCTTCTTACAAGTAAACTTGAAAAGGCAAAGCGCGATGGCAATTTACCTAAGGTTGTCATCCCGGTGCATCTTGCTGGTCAGCCCTGCGACATGATGGGGATTCATGCTCTGAGTAAGCAGTATGGGTTTAAAATTATTGAGGATGCTTCTCATGCAATAGGCGGCAAGTATCGTGGTGAACCAATCGGCAACTGCCACTATAGTAACATTACGGTTTTTAGTTTTCATCCGGTTAAGATTATTACAACAGGTGAGGGTGGTATGGCGATGACAAATGATGCAAAAATTGCCAATCAACTAACTCGCCTCCGAAGTCATGGAATTACCCGTGTTCCTCAGGAAATGACACATCTTCCAGATGGACCATGGTATTACCAACAAATTGAATTAGGCTTCAACTATAGGATGACCGACTTTCAAGCCGCTTTGGGTTTGAGCCAATTGCATCGAATTGATGAATTTGTTACAAAGAGACACGCTATTGCGAAGCGCTACAACGAATTGTTATCTGATCTCTGGGTCACTACTCCATGGCAGCATCCTGATTCTTATTCAGGGATGCATTTGTATATCATTCGACTGAAGAGGGCCGAAATTAACTTTAGTCATAAGGAATTATTTGAGCGGTTAAGAAGTAACGCGATATTAGTAAATCTTCATTACATCCCTATCTATCGTCATCCTTATTTCGAGTCCAAGGGTTTTAATAGGAAAGATTTTCCTGAGGCTGAGGCTTACTATGCAGAGGCAATGACTTTACCAATTTATCCGACTCTCACGGAGGAGGAACAGATAGAGGTGGTAGAGCGTTTGAAATCTCCAATAGGCCATCAGAATCTTTTTTAATTGGGTATTAACTAAGTACGATGTAGTTAGTTAACTTCCATCGTTTAACACTTGGAACCGTCCAATTCTGTACGAACTACTGAATAGCATACCAGTAAGGATAAAGTTCATTCAATCAAGCTAAAGACATCCTTCAGCAAGGCTTTTAACAGGTATAATCATTAGTGAAATTACTTTTTCATTTGTGATCAATAACCAGTTTATTGACATGACTATTGTTCTGGTTGTATCAGTTAATCAGTTATTAAAAAAATCAGGTAATTCTTTCGCGATATAGTCAATGTTAATTTGACAAAACAAGTTCATACTAACAAAATTATATTTAAAATCTTCTCAAACATATTCATCGACTGTAAAATAAAAAGTATATATTAATAGATGAACAATAATCAAGCTTCGAAAAAGCTGGACGTGATACTTATCGTAAGGGGGATTCTGGCCGTTTCAGTAGTTTTCTGGCATGTAATTGGCTATAAAGGTGAAATTATTCATTTTTTTAATATACCGGGTCGTACAGCAGTATGGATTTTTTTTGGGATTTCCGGCTATGTAATGGCAAATGGCTTTTTGAAAAAAAAATATTTGTTTACTCTTCAAGATCTCAAAAAATTTTACATAAACCGATTTTTTCGTATATATCCTCTTTTTCTGCTTGTTTCTATGATATCTTTCTTAACAGTCTACTTGACTACAGATAAGGTATTAATCAATCATACTAATATTTTGCAACAACTTTTTATGTTGCAGTTTAATCATGCTTATTTACTTTGTGGCGTATTCTGGGCATTAGGGATTGAAGTGCAATTTTATATAATTGCGCCTTTAATATCCTATTTTTTGATGAATATTACAAAACATAAGAATATTATATGGATTGTGGCTTATTTGATAATGTTGGCATGGTCACCTGCTTCTCATTTTTTCTTTGGATGGAGTTTTGATGGAAGAAATTTAACTAACAATCTTTCACACTTTTTTATCGGGATGTTGTTTTGTGCTTATGTGACAGATAGAAAAATCATTCAAATTGATTCCCGATTGCTAATAACAGTTATTCTGATTTTATTGTTGAGCACTAACTGGTTATATCAAGTTGGTTCCAGATGTTATTGGACAGCCGGTCAGTTTTTAATTGATTTGATTATAGCACTTCTCATACTCTTGCATTCTGGATTGGAATCAAAGAAGATAAAAGACAAAATAGGGTTGCTTTCTTTTGCAACGATGATTGGTACAATTTCATATGGCATATATGCATGGCATGGCATTCTGATTGTTAATAGTAAATTGTTAACAGAGAATGTTTTTATTGCAATAATTGTATCTGTGTGTGTTGCATATTTTTCTTTTCTATTATTTGAAAGACCAATTTTAAATATTCGAAAACAATATATTATGCGAATTAAGAGTTGAAAATAAGGGAAATGTAAGCTGCGGGTAACCGGCCAAATACATATACCATCAACCCCTTTGTCGACCGGACTCATGACACTCTTTGAATATCTACTTTTTCAATCAGCCAGTTGAACAAATATTAGATAGGCTGCCTTACCTTTAAAACCGCAGTTGAGAACAGGTTATTTATAGCTTTGTCCCTCTGTTTTATGTTTCTAATTGATCTTTAATACCCTTAACAGTGGTAAATATCAGCGAGTTCCTGATATTTTCTGAATCCTGAAAGTATATAGTGTCATAATAAATTATATCATCGAAGAGCGTTTGGTTTTCAATTCCACCCCATGCCCGCTTAAAGAGGTTAAGGTCGTTTTCCGAATCCGATGTCAGTTGAAATTGGTATGGGAATAGCAAATAATGTGGATGATGAAATGCCAGGGCATGTAGTTTTAGCCCGTAATAATAAATTCCTTTGGTAGAACAAAAACCTTTGTCCGTAATTTCTCTTGCCACTTTGCCTTCGCGATTGCCGGAACAAGTGATAACAGGCATTAAATCCAGTAAACTTTCGTCTAAAATGCAATCAGATGGAACAAAGGCACTTATCAAATTGGTTGAATGAAACTTGCGCTAGGCACAGTACAGTTTGGCCTTAACTATGGCATTGCCAACACTCAGGGTGCGGTCGCTGCAAATGAAGCAAAAGCTATCCTGAATCATGCAAAAAATAGCGGTATGGATACCTTGGATACTGCCATTGCTTATGGAGATAGTGAATATAGACTTGGACAAGTTGGTATACAGGGATGGAAGGTGGTTACAAAATTACCATCAATCCCAGAAGAGTGTGTCGACATCGCCAAATGGGTGGCTTTGGTCGTCAATGAATCACTTCAACGGCTGAACGTTACAAGTTTGTATGGCTTGCTACTACATCGGCCTGGGCAGCTTCATGAAAAAGAAGGAGATTCACTTTATAGAGCTCTTGAAAAACTAAAGTACGACGGTTTGGTTCAAAAAATCGGAATTTCAATTTATGATCCTTCCGAATTAGATACACTATGCTCACATTTTCCTTTTGATCTGGTACAAGCACCATTTAATCTATTAGATCGAAGATTAATTGAAAGTGGTTGGCTATTCAAATTTGAAGAAAAGGGTATTGAATTGCATGTGCGGTCAGTATTCCTTCAAGGCTTGCTTCTAATGAATTCAGATGTGCGACCAAAAAAATTCGACAAATGGCTTCCGCTATGGGACCAATTTGAAAATTGGCTCAATCAATCAGGGCTCAAACGGCTTCAAGCCTGTCTTTGTTATGCCTTATCATTCCCCGAAATCAGCAAAGTCATTGTCGGTGTTGATAGTCTCAGTCAGCTGAATGAAATTCTTACAGCAGCTAGAGGCTCTGCTCTTCAAGTCCCGGATAGGTTCAGAACCGATGATCCTAATTTATTGAATCCTGCGCGTTGGGCAACTCTAACCGATTAGAAAAGCTAATAAAATGAATATTGAAATAATTGCAGGACTGGATCAAGGTTATGAAGGCCGCCCGGAACAAGCTCGTCTAATAATGAAGGTAGCTGCCACAGCAGGTGCCGATGTTGCAAACATATCAACTTGTTAACGAAGTTTAATTAGCTATACCTGACTATAAGTGCTATGAACTTTTCAAAACCCTTGAGATGACCGAGGAAAACTGGATGGAACTCGCAACTTATGCTAAAGAGCTAAATATTCAACTCCATTTGGATATCTTCGGAATACGCAGTCTTCAATTGGCCGAAAAGATAGGAGTACCGGCCATCAAACTTTATGGAACCGATATTGCTAATGTAGGTTTACTTAATGAAATTGCGAAAAGTAAAATACAGCGGATAATGTTGGGCGCCTGTGTAGCTTATTACAGTAAGCTTCTGCAAGCCTTGGAAATTTTTGCAAACAAATGTGTTGTTGTTCTATTCGGGTTCCAGTGCTACAAAACAAAAAAGAGACCAACCAAATTGCGCATATTGTATTCAGTTTTGAGCACATCAAAAAATGAATTAATAGAAATATTGGTGGAATAAATATGTTATTGATATTGTTTAATTTGCAAAATAATTCATAAATGGAAAAATTTACTGATAAATTGAATATCGATTTCGGAAACAGGGCTAAGCTTCTTATACCTGGTGGAGCACATACTTATAGTAAGGGTGACGATCAATTCCCTGCCAATGCTCCAAAAATTATCGATCGGGGTCTGGGTTGTAAGCTTTGGGATGTTGACGGCAACCAGTTCACGGATATGGCGATGTCTCTTGGGTCTGTTATCTTGGGTCATGCATATGAACCTGTACTCAAAGCCGTCCGAAAAGAAATTAAACGAGGTGTAAACTTTTGCAGACCTTCAGTAATTGAGGGAGAACTTGCAGAAATTTTGGTTGATATTATCCCCTCTGCCGAAATGGTCAAGTTCGGTAAAAACGGATCTGATGCAGTAACAGCGGCAATTAAACTTGCACGTGCATATACTGGTCGTAAATTTATTGCCAGATGCAGTTCAGATCCGTTTAACGCTATTCATGACTGGTTCATTGGGTCAACAATCATGAATAGAGGTGTTCCGGAAGAAATTCAACACTTAACAATCAAATTTAATTACAACGATATTGAAAGTTGTGAGAAACTCTTTGATTTGTACCCAGACCAAATCGCTTGTTTCATTTTCGAACCTGTATCTTTTGAAGCACCTAAGGATAATTTTCTTCAAAAGCTAAAAGCTTTATGCGAAAAAAATGGCACACTTCTTATATTTGATGAAGTTGTTTCTGGATTCCGCTTCGCACTTGGAGGAGTTCAAGAAATTGTCGGTGTGATCCCTCACTTAGCAGCATTTGGCAAAGCCATGGCAAACGGGTTCTCAGTAAGTGCACTTGTTGGTCAACGAGAATTTATGAGGCTTGGCGGAATTGATCATGATCAAGAAAGAGTATTCCTGCTTTCCACAACTCATGGTGGGGAAACACATTGTCTTGCAGCTTCCATTGCT
The DNA here is from genome assembly GCA_026391655.1 of Bacteroidia bacterium. GTDB lineage: Bacteria > Bacteroidota > Bacteroidia > Bacteroidales > Prolixibacteraceae > JAAFHB01. The sequence continues at coordinate 11,778 of JAPLDR010000060.1, forward strand.
TGTATCAACGAAATCCGCAAACACGATATAATCAAACATTTCTGGCAAACAGGGCAAGCACTGATTAATGGAGTTCTATCAGCAGCAAAAGAAGTTGATGCAGAGAAATATATTGATGCCTTTGGATATGGCGTTAAACCAGCATTCATTTTTAAAGATGAGACAGGTCAAGTCTCAATGGTAGCCCGTACACTTTTTATGCAGGAAACAATTGCTCAAGGTCTTTTAATGCCCTATGTAGTTCCGAGTTATGCACACAAAAAGGAAACAATTAATTTCGCAATCGAATGTGTCCGCAATGCACTCATCATTATGAAGAAAGCAGCAGAAGGTAAAGGGATGGCTGCGGCAATTGAAGGAAATATTGTTAAACCCGTTTTTAGGAAACATAATTAACAGGGGTAAATGTCACAAATTCGTATTGGAAGTCATATTCTTGGTCCTGGTCACCCAAAAATCCATGGGCTAATTACTCTACATTATGGGATTTATACGACAAAGCGCATACACCATGGAGTTGGCACCCTGAAATCTTTAAGGAAGGTCGTCGATTAGGGTTAGAAGTATTCTCCAGCCCATTCGATGAAACAGCTGTCAATTTTCTCGAACAAATTGAGGTACCAGCCTATAAAATTGCTTCACCAGAGATAACAGATATTCCGTTACTCGAAAAAGTCGCTCGTACTGGTAAACCGGTTATAGTCTCAATTGGAATTGCAGAGTTAGAGGACATTGAACTAGCGCTATTAACTCTTAGAAATTCAGGCGCTTATGAAATAATCTTATTGAAATGTACTAGCGCATATCCTGCTCCACCAGAAGAATCAAATCTTCTTACGATTCCAGATATCCCAATTCGATTTAATGTCCTTTCAGGTCTTTCAGATCACACTCTAGGTACAGCAATACCAATTGCGTCAGTAGTTTTAGGGGCATGCATGATTGAAAAACATTTTACGCTCAACAATTCAAAAGATACTGTAGATTCATTTTTTTCTTTGTCTGAATCAGAGTTTAAACAAATGGTTGATGATATTCGACTTGTTGAGTCAGCAATGGGAATACCAAGTTACAATATTAGTGACAGTGCATATCCCAGTATTCGTGGACGACGTTCTTTGTACGTTTCAAATAAAATTAATGCAGGAGAGATTCTCAATGAATCCAATATTAAATCTGTACGTCCATCATTTGGACTCCATCCAAAATATTTTAAAGAAATTATTGGTCGACATGCAAAATTTGATCTCCAAAAAGGTGATAGACTATCATGGGACTCAATTAAATTATAATGGACACTAATCCTTTAGTAGAAATATTTTGTGATGGGAACGAACAAATTGGATTTGGACATATTCGTAGATCTACAACCTTAGCTGAACAATTAATAAATGACGGCTTTAACGTTCGTATTACAGGTCTTTCTGACAAAGCTAGGGACTTACTTCCATTGCCAAGTCATTTTGGAGAAAAGGCCCAAATTGTAATTTTTGATTCTCATGCAGGTATTGACAACAATTTACAAGAAGCTAATAGGCTAGGACAAATTACAATCACATTAGACTGGTTTGGAGAAACAGTGCCTGACATAAATATCGTCGTTTACCCGCATCGAAAGGTTTATGCAAAGATAGCCTCTTTCACTGGTTTCGATTATATTCTAATACGAAAAGAAATTGCATCGCTCAGAATGACAAATGAGGTTAAGGATAAAGGCAATATAATTGTTTGTATTGGTGGTAGTGACTTGCTCGATCAAGGCCAAAAAGCAGCACATAAGTTGAGTCGCCAAAATTTAAATGTAACCCTTATTCAAGGTCCTCTCTCAAATAGAAAAAATATCAGTTCTGATTTTCGGTATTATTATAACCCTTCAATATTTTCTACCCTTTTAGCTGAATGTAGCTGGACTGTAACAAATGGAGGTGGATGTTTTTTTTTTTTTTTCTGTTTAGGAAAAGCTGCATTCATATTACCACAGACCACCATGGAACAAAATATTGCTAGATATGCTTTTGACAAAGGTGCTGTACTCGGAATCGGTATGCAAAATTTACGAAAATTCAACTCGAAAGAAATTATGGACAAAGAGGAACGTGGAATTTTACTAGTAGATGGACAAGGTTCTAAGCGAATTTCATCAATAATAAAAAATCTTTTATGAATAATGAGGAAATTTGGTTAGTGGCAGTAACAGCAGGTCGTTGGCAAAGCCATGGGATAAAAGAAGCAAAGGCTGCTGGTTTAAAAGTTATTGCAATAGACGAAGATCCAGATGCAGAAGGGTTTCATTACGCAGACTTATCCTTTAATCTCGACTTTAATGATTTTCATAATGTGGTACGCACTCTTCGCGGATTAGATAAAAATATTCGTGGTGCCGTAAGTTTTTGTTCGGAAGCTGGGATGTTCCTTGCAGCTCTTTTATGTGAAGAATTTAATTGCCCAGGCATCTGTGTCGAAATGTGCAAAAAACTTACTAACAAAGCGATGCAAAGAAAAATATGGAGTGAAAGTGGGATCCCAGGCCCTATTTGGAAAGTCTGTCTCGATCAAAAGGAAACTATCGACAATATCTCATCATTCGAATTTCCTTTAATTATCAAACCTACGGATTCTTCAGGCAGTCGAGGAGTTACAAAAATTGAGAATTATAATGATGTCAAAGAAGCAGTAGAAAATGCATTCAAATTCTCCAAATCAGGTCAAGTGCTTTTAGAATCATATATGGATGGTACTGAGTTTACAATTGAAGTTTTTGCAGATAGGGGAAGAATACACGTTCTTGCTGTAACAGAGAAAAAGAAGGTTGAAGGCACACGAGGTACTGTTGCGTCGGAATTAGCAACTCCTCAAAGATCGCGAAATGTAATTGAACAAATATCAAATACTGTAATTTCAGCATTTACTGCCCTGCATTACACAGACGGGCCAGGTCATGCAGAGATAATACTTCAGAATAATGGCAATATTGGATTAGTTGAGGTTGCTGGACGTGGTGGTGGATTTATGGTTTTCGATCGATTTGTTCCTGCTGCAAGCGGCATAAATATCGCACGTTTAACCGCCTTACAAGCAGTTGGAATACCCATAGGAGAAATTGAGAGAACAGAAAAATCAGTTGTATTAAGGTTCTTTCCTTCACGACCAGGGACACTTCTGTCAATTAATGGGTTTGCTGACGCTAACCAAATTGAAGGTGTTGAGGCTAGCCCTTTTGTTAAAATTGGAGATCACTTTCATCATGCCGTTGCTGATGGTGACAGACTAGGCTATATTTTGAGTATAGCGTCAAATCCTACTCAAGCTCAAGAACTAGCAGATCTAGCGGAAAGTCTAATCAAATTTGAATTCTGTTAAATGTTATGGTAATCGATTCACACTTGCATTTAAATGAAGAAATTGATGGAACAGCTGTTGGAGCTGCAGATGAATTGAATAGGCAATTGGTTGAATCAGAAATTGAGCGAGCTATCGTGCTACATTTGGAGACTCAACCTTGGTCAATTTATGAGTTTTCAGAAGCTATAGCAAAATATCCAAGAATGCGCGGTTTTATTAATATAAATCCTAACCAGGCTAATTTCAAAGAAAAATTACTTGAGGGAATTGAATTACTTGGATTTATAGGTTTGAAATTGCATCCAAGGCTGCAAGGATTTAATTTGGAAAACAAGAATACTATACAATTAGTTCAATATGCAGGAGAAATAGGTGTCCCGGTTATAATTGATGCTTTCCCTGATGGCACCTTTCTTATGGATGGATTCTCCCCATTAAGTTATGCCAATCTAGCACAGAAATGTCCAAAAACGAAAATGGTTTGGGCTCATATGGGCGGTCATCGAGTGATTGAATTTATGTTACTTGCAAAACGCCTTCAAAATGTATTTTTCGATTTTTCATATTCTCTTCTTTACTTCCAGGAAAGTTCTATCCCCCAAGATATGGTCTTTTCTATGCGTAGCATGAAGTTCGATAGGATTTTCTATGGTTCTGACTACCCTGACCGTACTGTTGAGAAATCATTGAAAATGACTTTGAAAATTTTAAGACGCCAAAAACTTAATGAATCAGAAATAGATAAGATAATGTATGGAAATGCACAAAAATTTTTCTTATGGGACAAACTTTGAGAAATTTTGATATAGGGATAGCCGCAGAATTATATAATTCCCGATTTGATGATTTTGGTCAACACATTAAAACAGTTGGATGGGGTAATGAAAAAGATCAAAAGTTACGTTTTGAAGTTTTATTTCGTGGACTGAATCCGACAGGAAAAATTATTCTTGATGTAGGGTGCGGTTTTGGAGACTTGGTCAAATATCTTGATGAGAAAACCAATGGCGATTTCCAATATATTGGGATTGATGTCGCAGAAAAATTAATATCTCATGCGAGATCAAAATATGGCCAGCCAAAAAGGGAATTCTATACTGGTGATATTTTCACTGTTAACCTCCCTCAAATTGACATTTCAGTACTTTCCGGAGCTTTATCTCTAAAAGTTGATGGTGTGCAACAATACGCCCATGAGACCATGAAGAGAATGTATGAAATCTCTCAGGAGGCTGCAAGTTTGAACTTTCTTTCAAAATATGTCGATTTCGAACTTGAAAAAAACCAACATTATCAACCAGAAATAATTTATTCATGGGCAAAAGAATTTTCAACGCGAGTCAATTTGATTAACGATTATCCGCTATATGAATTCACTATTCAAATGTTGAAATATCGTCCAGAAGAATAATTTAGCTAATAAATATTTAACAAATTAATTAATTAATTTCAAAATAATTATTTATCAAAATTCTACAATTATGACTAAATCATCTGAATCAGTTTTACGCACGATTAAAGCAATGTCAATATCATATAATGACAAAATTTATGAATTAAAAGGGCAGAATATTGATGTAATCGTTCTATCATTGGGCGAAGCCTTTTTCGACATACCTTTATTCCCTTTCAATGACTTACCCTTTCCCGATATTTACCATTACTCTCATTCAAGAGGATTATTGCAGTTAAGGGAGAAAATTGCAAAATACTTTCATGATCAATATCATTTTGATTTTAACTCAAAACATGAAATTATAATTACAGCTGGATCAAAAGTTGCCATTCATATGTCTTTCATGGCCATTTTGAACCCTGGTGATGAAGTTATAATTTATGAACCATATTGGGTTAGTTATACTGAGCAAGTGAAATTGTGTTATGGCGTTCCTGTAACAATACCTTACTATAAAAATGTCTTTGATACAGAACAATTTATAACAAATAAAACCAAATGTATTGTGATAAGTAATCCCAATAATCCAATGGGAAAGATATACACATCAGAAGAACTTGAGTATTTGCACTTATTAGCCAACAAATACGATTTATATGTATTGTCAGATGAGGCTTACAGTGATTTTGTTCCGGTGAATACCCATTTTCATTCAATGGGTAAATTTGATATAAATAAAACAAATACCATTGTATGCAATTCAATGTCAAAAAACTATGGCATGTCTGGATGGAGAATTGGATATGTTATCAGTAATTCAGATTTGATTGAACAAATTCTTAAAATTAACCAACATCTAATCACATGTCCAGCAACTATATTGGAACATTATCTTGTTAAACACTTTTACGAAATTCTTGAGATTACCAAGCCACAGATTCAAAAAGTAGTAGAACACAGGAAACAAGTCGCTGATTATATGGATCATCTGGGTATTGTACATTTACCAGGTGAGGCAGCTTGGTATTTCTTTGCTTCTATTTCTCCTTCAAAACTAGGGTCAGAAGAATTTTGTGAGATATTACTTAATGAACATCATGTTGGATGCGTCCCGGGAATCGGCTATGGATCTTCATGTGATCAATTTATTCGTATTTGTGTAGGAACGGAGAATATGGAAAGGACAATCGAGGGTTTAAAAAGAATTAAATCACTTATTCAAAAAACCAGCTAATTATCTTCTTACTGAATGATATTCATTATTAAATCGTCGTATGATATTTTCTTTTATACAATTTCTCGTTTTTGTACAAAAGTTTAATGTTCTAATATTAAGAAAAAATGATCACTGAAATAATAGCAGAGATAGCACAAGGCTATGAAGGGGATGCACTGATGGCTGAACTACTTGTAAAAGGAGCCGTAATAGCAAATGCAGATAGTATCAAATTACAACTTGTTTTCGCAGATGAACTTTGCGTGCCTAGCTATCCATATTATGATTTTTTCAAATCTCTGGAGATGAATAATAAAACATGGACTAAATTAGTTAAAATGGCTCATGCTGCAGGCAAAAAAATATATTTTGATGTATATGGAAATAAAAGTATTTTACTTGCTCACAAACTTGGAGCAGACGGTGTCAAAATTTCAACAACTGATTTCTTCAATACACCGCTAATCAAACAAGCATTTTTATTATTTGATAAAGTGTTTATTTCTATTGGTGGTGCAAATGTAGAGGACATTGATGATATAATAAAAATTTGTACAGATCAAAATAAAGTTACATTAATGCATGGTTTTCAAGATGAACCAACCGAAACAATTGATAATAATTTAGCCCGTATTGCAACTTTAAAATCACGTTATCAAAATATTAATGTGGGATTTATGGACCATTCTCTTGGTTCATCGACTGAGGCACTTCAATTACCACTTGTTGCTCTCGGCCTTCGTGTAAATTGTATTGAAAAGCATATTACTCTAGATTACAGTTTACAAATTGAAGACTATATTTCAGCTCTAAGTGTAGAACGATTTAGCAAATTTGTTAAAATCATACGTGCCATGGAACTATCGTTAGGTAGTTCGGAGCTAAATTTATCTTTCAAAGAAACAGAATATAAAAGACGAGCAGGGAAAGTAGTAGTAGCGAGACACGATATTCCAGAAGGGACTATTATTAAAGAAAGCGATATTGACTTTAAACGAGTGAGTACAATTCCCTCAGAAAATTTTATCAATCAGATTTCCCTTGTCATAGGAAAGACTATTTCTATTCCAATTAAAAAAAATTTTCCAATTGAAAAAGATATATTAAAATGAGAAAACTTGTTGCTTGTCTTGCTTGTCGCAATCAGGGGACGCGACTTTATGGAAAACCGCTGCAAAACTTAGACATTGAAAAGGGACTGTCGGTCATTGAATATATGATAAGTGCAATACAAACATATGAAGAAGTTTCAAATATCGTTCTTGGTATTAGTGAAGATATAGACAATAACTTTTACAAAGACATCGCTTTGAAAAATAATATTGATTATATTACAGGAAATGAAGAAGACGTTTTAAGTCGCTTAATACAGTGCTGTGAGAAAGCAAATGGAACAGATATCTTTCGACTTACCACCGAATCACCTTACACATACTTTGAGGTTATTGAGAAAGCATGGAATACACATATTAGTGAAGATAATGACCTTACAGCGATTGAATACTTGCCCGATGGTTCAGGTTTTGAGATTATTAAGCTTGATGCTTACAAACAATCATGGCACAACGGACAAAGGAAACATCGCTCTGAATTATGCTCACTTTATATTCGAGAACATAAAAGCCAATTCAAGTTATGTAGTATTGATTTACCCAAAGAAATCAAAAGAACTGACATTAGACTGACGATTGACTATCCTGAAGATCTAATCCTCTGCCGAAGTATTTACATGAAATTCAGACATCTTGCACCTCGAATCCCGTTGAATCAAATCATAGAATTTGTTGACGCAAACCCTCAACTTAAATCACTAGTTGATCCATTTGTTGAGCAAGGTCTGAAAACAATGTATTTGTGATAATTCTGATCATATATATTATTATGGTAGACATATACAATATGGTCTACTAACATTCCGTCATTCTCCATTTTGTAAAAATTATTCTTGATAAATGTGATGAAAATTGCCTTAACTCAATTATATACCATTTGGGAAAACAAAAAAGCAAATATAATACAGGTTGAAGAGCTGTCTTTAAAAGCCTCTTCTCTTGGTTCAGAAATAATAATTTTCCCGGAGATGACTCTGACTGGTTTTACCATGAATACAAAACTTTCAGCAGAAGATCCTGAACAATCTCCTTCAATCATTTTTTTCAGTCAACTTGCCAAACGATATCGACTATGGATAATTGCCGGTGTCGTTTTACGGGCAGAAACTAAAGCACTTAATACATTAGTAGCATTCTCACCCAATGGCTGTGAAAAGGTAAGATATACAAAGATTCATCCCTTTTCATTCGCAGGAGAGGATCGGTTTTTCCAACCAGGGACTAGTTTGGCTAAAATACAAATTGCTGAATTTTCTTTTGGTTTTTCGATTTGCTATGATCTTCGTTTTCCTGAACTATACAGTGCATTATCAAAAGATTGTGATGTTCTTGTTAACATAGCTAACTGGCCAGAAAGGCGGGTGAATCACTGGAATACCTTGCTTCAGGCACGGGCTATTGAAAATCAAACTTACATGATTGGTGTAAACCGTATCGGTATCGACGGAAACGGCTTGAAGTATATACGAAGTTCCATGGTTGTGAATGCTAATGGAGATTTTATTGATCCAATTATCACCGAGGGCGAGATTGATGTATTTGAGTTGAACAAGCAAGAACTGATCGACTTCAGGAATGGATTCTCAACACGCCAGGATCGTCGGCCAGATTTCTATAGACAAGTGATTTAATCTTGTGTAATATCAAGTATGACCAGTAAGGAAAAGCAGATAAAGAATGGTGCTATATATTTGGTACCAGTAGCTATCGGCAGCCTGTTGCCTTTACTTACCTTGCCAATTTTTACCAGGATTCTTTCAAAAGAAGATTATGGAGTATGGGCACTTGCTCAGGTTTACGCAGTTTTCGTAAATGGATTAGCAAATTTCGGTTTGACGATCGGATACGAGCGAAATTTTTTCGAAAGTAAAGAAACAAAAAAAATTGCAGGACTTTTATATTCAACCCTTCTCTTCGTCACAATTGGATTTACTTTTTTCGGTTTACTTACTTTTTTTTTCAGACATCAACTTTCACAATGGATTATTGGCTCGTCAAATTATGCCAGTATTTTATTCTGGTCTTATTGTGCAACCAGCATTATGGGACTGAAAACCTATTATCTGACTTTCTTCAAAAATACTGAAAACGCGAAAGCATTTGCATGGTACACTATTGATGAGAATGTACTTGGGGTAATATTTTCATTGTTTATGGTGGCCTATTTACGGATAGGAATCATTGGACTTGTTTGGGGTCAACTAATGGCAAGTTTTATTATTTTTTCCATTCTTTCATTCAAATTTATGCGATTTCTTCCTGTTTCTTTTGATAGCAAAGCTTTGAAAGAGTCTCTAAAACTTAGTTTACCACTTACACCAAGAATTTTCTTTGGAATAATTGGCAGTCAGTTTGACAAATATATGATAGGGCTTTTAAATACAGTCGGTGGGGTTGGCATTTATAACATAGGTCAGAAAGTTGCGAATATCGTTTTCACTTTCATGACATCAATTCAAAACGTATTTTCCCCTCAGGTATATAAAAGAATGTTTGAACATGGAGAAGAGGGTAAAACATCTATTGGTCGATATCTTACGCCTTTTCTGTATGGTTCATTTTCAATCGGTTTATTGATTTCACTTTTTTCCGAGGAAATCATCACTGTCCTCACACCCGAATCATATCACGGTGCAATTGACGTTGTTATAATTTTGTCTATGTTGTATGGAACGTATTTCTTTGGAAAACAGCCTCAGTTGATTTATGCAAAAAAAACAATTGTTACTTCCATGCTGACATTGATGGGTATCTGTTTAAATATTATAATAAATATTCCTTTTATCTCCAAATGGGGTGTAATGGGAGCTGCATGGGGAACACTTCTGGCAGGTTTAATTTCAGGAACCGTTTCATTTATTATTTCACAGCACTATTATAAAATAAAATGGGAGTATGGAAAAATAAGTGCCATATTTATAATTTTTTTTGGTTCTGCATTAATGATGATCCTGCTTAGAAATTTTGGTATTACTTATTGGATAGGGGCTATTATTAAACTGATTTCATTAACCAGCTATTTGTATCTCGGAATGAGGCTTAACATACTGACAAAAAAGAATTATCTTCTTGTTAAGAGTATGATTATCCAAAAAAAGAATGTTTCCGAGTTTTAGTTTTTTTTAATAATTTAACCTTTATGGATGAAATCGTACTTTTTGCTAAATCTTTTGGAATATCTGTTAAGTTGCGAGCAGAAAATAATAGTGTCTGGTCAGAGACTTTGTTGAAATTATCTTATTTACCATTTGCTTATACAAACGCCAGTATTAATTTTCAGTATGAATATCAGCAAGGGCATGGTGGCGAATGGAAGGATATATCGCTAATTATTTATTGGGAAAATAAACCATGTGCAATTTGGCCTTTAAGTTTAACAAATAAGGATAGTAAAGCTTTACTCAGTTCACATGGGCAACCAGTGCTTCCCCCTCTTTTCACAGCTGCATGTTCAAATTCTTTGCGCAAACGAATCACGAAAAATTGTCTGGATTTGGCTGATTCAATTGCGAAATCAATTGGAGTTAAGATATGGGAAAGTGCAGAATCATTCAATGAGTCAATTGGACTTAGTAATTGGCACTCCGAAGCTATAAACCGGGATGCAACCTGCAATATTCATCATGAGTTATTTATAGACTTGAGCATCGATATCAGTCAGATCAAAAATAACTTTCGTAAAAGTTACAAATCTTTAATTACTGCTGGCATGCGAATTTGGTCCGTTAATGTGTTAAAGACTGTCGATGAGTTAATATGGAATGAATTTCGTGAATTACATTTCAAAGTGTCCGGGAGGGTTACGCGTTCAGATAAAACATGGGAGTCGCATCTTCAGGATATCCAAACTCAACAAGCCTTTTTGGTTTATCTACGTAACTCAGAAGGGGAAATGGTTGGAGGTGGATTCTTTAATTTCACACGGGATGAAGGGCTCTATGCAGTAGCGGCTTATGATCGAACACTATTTGATAAACCATTAGGGCATGTTGTTCAATATATTGCCATACAGGAACTTAAAGCAAAAGGCATACGTTGGTATAAGATCGGTTTACGTCCATATCGATTAGATATACCAACTCCCACAGAGAAAGAAATATCAATCGGGCAATTTAAGCAGGGCTTTGGAACTCACTTATTTCCAAAGTTTATTCTAAGGCATCCTGTGGTTTTCGAAGCTTCAAACAACACAAAGGATGAACAGTAAATTGACAAAGAGTTACTTTCTTTGGCCTGGAAGAAATATAATGAGAGCACTAGTTGCAATCCCACGATTTAATAAGGTTTCAGAAATCGAGGAAAAGATGAGAAGTATGTTTCCAACAGGTTATCCAGTTCTATGTTCCAGTGGTCGTGCAGCTCTTGTTCTAGCGTTAATTGAAAGCAAAGTTTCAAGAAGTGACCTCGTCGGTGTTTTCCCGTTTGCAAGCCACTGCGTTCTTGATGCCATTTCCAGAATCGCTACTCCTCTCTCAGGAATTTGTGCTTCGACAGTATCATTACGAATAGTTTACCATCAATGGGGTTATGTTCAGGAAACAAAACTATCACCTAACACAATTGAAGATTGTGTCGACACACTGTGTGTTCCAGGAACTAAATTATTTCCTGGAGATGGCCATTTTGAAATTTGGTCACTTCCCAAAATCCTTGGAACAACTTCAGGGGGAGTGCTATGGTGTCGCGAAGAAGAAACAGCTACAAGACTTCGTGGTTTCAGAAATGAACGAGGAGGGGGCACATTTCAGTGGCTTCTAAGGTTACTTGCAGGAAGTTATCCGAGATTTTACCATTACTGGCAAGGTGCCGAAGGAACATTGGGTGCTGTATCCCGTCTGCAAACAGGTGAGATTATGACAGCTGTACGAAAGTGGGAAGATTTCGTCGCAGATCGCCAGAAAAAACTTGAAATGGTTTTGCCAATTGCTATCGAATGGTTACCAAATCAGTCGAATAGATTACCAACAGTAGTACCGATAGATATTAAATTCTCAGATTGCAACATTCAAGAGTGGGGCATATCCTCAGGATTTCGAATGATCGAAAGGCTTGACGGCAATGGTTCTCGATCTTTAGTTAAAGTTCTACCTTTACCAATTCATCAAGATGTTCCTGTACTTTGGTTAGAAAAGCAAATAGCAAGAATTCGCAATCATGTTTTATTTTGATCGACTTTTTGGGGTGTGTAGAATCTTACAGCAAAATCCAATCCAAAGGTTAAGATTAATGAAAAAATCACTGCAATATCAGGGAAAGCAGCAGTTTTACAATAGACCGATTTTTTCAATGAAAGATTTCTAAATTTAAAAGCTATATTATGAAATGTGAACTTGTAAATAACCTAAACCAGATTGATCGTCAGCAGGTACTTCACCTGTTAGCCAGCAGCTTCCCCCTTGAATACAATATTGGCCTTGAACATTTCGGATTCTTCATCGATCAATATCCCGACAAGTTTTACCTCCTTATTCGAACAAAAGACGGGTTGATAATTGGGGTATTTTGCCTTATAAACCGAAAATTAGATTATAGCGGCTTATCTCTTGATGTGACTGGAATGTCATACATGGCGGTATCCTCAGAATATCGAAATCTCGGTATATCAAAGAAACTAATGGCAGGTCTATTCGACTACTCAAACTCTAATTCAGATCTTATTATTGGTTTCGCGAGAAAAGTAATGGATAATTATTGGGATCCGTTCGGTTTCCTTGGTTTCACAAATTTTGGCAATATTTCAGTTGAACTAAGCCATTTGCCCTTGGAGAATAATTCACTTTCTATTAAAGATTTAGAAAAAAACGATCTGCCAAAACTTGCTTCATTATTTGAAATGAACTATACAGTTACACTTAACTCACTGTATCGCACTCCAGCTTTGTGGGACTTCATCATAAAGAAATTAGCAAGGGAACAACGTAAGATTGAATCAATCAAGACTATTGAAGGGGAAATTGTCGGATATCTCTTGCGGTCAAATAATACAATTGACGAGTTCTGCATTAATACCTTCTTCTTTCAAAAAGCTACCAGTCTAATACACAGCATAATAAAAGAGGAAGTTCCTGATGCAAAAGATGTTGTTTTACAAATTGGCCTTAATCATCCCTTTTCCAAATATTTACGCAGTTACTATTCGCATTCAATAAACACTCGATTTGCTTGGAATGGAGGCCATATTATCCGAGTAACTAATCTTGCAGGATTTTTTGAAAAGATATCTCCCATTCTGGAACAACGATTGCTATCTGCTGGAGTAAATGATTTTCATTTCAGCCTTCATGATGTATTATTCAAATTTAATAATCAACAATTATGTATAGAGGCATCTCCTATCATCCTTACATCGGAAAATGACCAACGACGTTATTGGCAGAAACTGATTTTTGGTGTCCAGGATGTCCGGGATTTGTTCGAAATGCCTAATATTGATAGAGCCGTTTTAAGTATAGCACAAATTATGTTTCCATTACTTTGTCCCCAGGTACCATTACAAGATCAATTTTAAGATTCTTACTATTGTCACGTCACTAATAATATGACATAATAGAAATATTTTGTATCCTAGCCAAAAAAAGGCCTTGAACAGTTACAAAGTTACTCTTACACAGGAAGAACGAGATCAGTTGACCGAAATTACCTGAACCGGAACTCATGCTGCAAGAAAGATTATTAAAGCACTTATTCTACTGAATTTGGATCGAGGTGTATATAATGCAGAGCAGCAGATCAATGAAGAGGTTTGCAAAGCTTTGAAGATCGGAATGGAGCCGAAATCGGTTTTCTTTTTGCTCCGACGCTCACTTTTTGTTTAAAACCTGGCTTATTGATTAAGAAATAATGAAGCGGGTCCCGAATTTTGTAAAGTTCCATGGCGATGTCGATTTTATGCCCGGAAAAGTAGAACCGAAAATGCTCATTCACAATACGCTCAAGGCCTAAGGGTTACATGGCACTCACTTCAAGGGAATATGAAAAGTTAGTTGACGGAGACATGGAAGCCTACCTAATTGCTTTAGATTGTGGTGAACCACTAAAAGGATACGCCCATTGGTCAATGCGATTATTGGCTGACAGGTTGGTTGAACTTTGGGTTGCAGATAAGATTTCATATGAAACGGTTCCTCGGACGCTATAAAAACGAACTTAAGACATGCAAAGTAGTCGGCTGGGTAATTCCGGCCCAAGAAAACGGAGAGTTTGTAGCAATAATAGAAAAAGTTTTGAATTTACATGAAATACCTTATGATCCAATGCAACCGATAGTTTGCATGGTTGAATCGCCAAAACAATTGATTGGTGAAACTCGAGTTCCGATTTAAATGAGTAAAGGACTTGACCGTAAATGTGATTATGAACATGAACGCATTGGTGTTGGCAATATCTTTGTCGCTAATGAACCATTGCGAGGATTCCGAACGGTGAAAATTATTGACAAGAGTGTAAGGTCGACTGGAGAGTGTTTATGAAGGAAATAGCTGATAAACATTATTCGGAACCTGAGCTGATCACTTTAGTTATGGACATCTTTGGAACCCATACGCAAGGTGCATTTTACAAGCGTTTTGAGCCAGCGGAAGCCAAAAGGTTACAGGATCGGTTTGAATTTGTTTGTTCTCCGAAACATGGAAGCTGGTTGGATATGGCTGAAATAGAACTTTAAGTATTGAATAATCTATGTTTGGGACGGAGAATGGACTCAATTGATAAAGTCATGGAGAAAGTCGAAGCTTGGGAGAAGGCTCGCAAAGGGTTCGACAAGAAAATTAACTGGCAATTCACCAAGGAGAAAGTCATGGTCAAATTCAAAAGACTTCATCCGTCATATGAGAGTTGACATGAACTATATATTCTTTAGCTTTTTTTACTTAAAAAAATAATTTTGATTTATTGTTATTTTAATAAAGGGATGGGCTTCAATTCAACTGGTACTTCATTCATATTTGTTCTAAAGTAAAAATGAGAAATATCATTAAGCGCTATCAGATCCGACGACTACGACAAATATTGCGTGGACATCGTTATCTAGAAAAAACAAATTCTTTAGGAAGAATAAACACGGTCAGAAGAGCAATGGAAACAGCCCAATTTTATAATGGAAGTGCATATTATTCACCCATAATCTTCGGTTCCGGAGTCAAAAACGCTGAAACTATTGTCCAGCAATATCTTTTAAATCGTGTTGCAACTTTTTATCTCGGCAAATCGCTGCTGCATGCACTTGGTAAGCCCGGCTCAGCAGTTCATCATCCTTTGCCTTCAGAATGGCGAAAAATTGTCGGGCAATACAATTTCAAGGTTTCGAAGATTCGATCGGCGTTTGTTTGGAAAGGCTTTCTCCTACTTTTTCTTTGTTATGGTTTGGTTTCTATCGGAAGGAAAATTCTTTTTTGTTTCAAAGAAATTATTCGTCCTTCGTTCCCGGAACTTCGCAGTTATGTCTTTTTTGAAGATCTCACGGCAGGTCAATTGCCTCAGCCTTGCAATGACGGTCGTAGTTATGATATTATTACTTGGTATCGGCAATGGGTAGGTCGCGTGATTGGACTTGATAACCTATGCCATAGAGTCAAAGGTGCCTCCACCAGGACTCTTGATCCTATACCCGTGGTGTCATTGCCATCAATTCTCCCTCCGCTTACGCAAAACATTCTATTATGGCGTTATATTATTTGGGCCATTGCAGCAAGCCTTCTCGCAATTTTTGACCTTATTAGAGGTCGATGGTGGCATGCTTTGATGCTTAGCGAAGCTTCATCTGCAGCTCTGGTTAAGCTTCAAAATCCTAATAAACTGGCCAGAGAATATCTTTTTCATAATTCGAATCATACTTATCGACCACTTTGGACATATGAAGCTGAAAAAAAAGGTTCGCGTATTATATTCTATTTTTATTCGGCGAATGTTGAGGCATTCAAATGCTCAAAGGAATATCCCCCACCGTGGATTGGTTGGCGCACAGCAACATGGCCTATCTATTTGGTTTGGGACAAATATCAAGCCGACTTTATTCGTCGTTCTGTTTCAATGAAGCCTAATATTAATATCGTTGGGTCTATATGGTTTAATGCGAGTCCAAACGAGATGCCAGTTTTACCACCAAATTCTATTGCAGTATTCGACGTTCAACCAGTGCGTGATGCTTTCTATCAAACGCTTGGAATCGATTTTGATTATTATATCCCAAACACCTGTAACCAGTTCTTAATAGATATTTTCGATTCTTTGAAAAAACATAAGGCGACCTTGATATTGAAACGTAAGCGTGAAATAGGCAAGCTTTCACATTACAAATACCGAAACCTTTTAACTGACCTTAAGAAACAAAATAATTTCATCGAAGTGGAGAATACTATTGAGGCACAGCGAATTATAGAAAATTGTACTGCAGTGATTTCTATGCCTTTCACTTCGACTGCTTTGTTGGGAAGGGAGTTGAAAAAACCAAGTATCTACTATGATCCTCATGGTCAGATCCAAAAAGATGATCGGGGCGCGCATGGAATACCCATTATAACAGATATAGAGGAGCTAAGGGAATGGGTTGCTACTGTTCTATCGCAATGATGCATTTGTCGGTATTGCTTTTTTGCTGTGTTTAATGACGATTATCTGAAAACAATTTGAATTCATAGAATACTTATGTCAAATATCTTGTTCTCTGAAGTTAACTCTTGGATCTCACACCTGATCCGATTTATGCCCGGTAGGGTTGGATTTTATCTCCGAGAGCGGTATTATAGTCATCGGTTTAGGCAATACAAAAAGAGTACAATAGGATTAGGATGTCAGTTTTGCTCAACAAAAACTATTGATCTGGCTGGAAATGTGCAATTTGGAGAAAATTCTTTTTTTTCAGCAAATGGCGGATCAATTCAAATCGGAAAAAATACAGCCTTCAACAGGAATGTTCACATCAACGCTGACGTGGGGGGGAATATCAAAATCGGCGAATCTTGCTTATTTGGACCAAACGTTGTTATGCGTACAGCAGGTCATAGATTTGACAACCCCGATATTGCAATCCAGAAACAAGGACACGTATTAGCTGACATTCAAATCGAAGACGATGTCTGGATTGGTTCGAACGCTATTATTCTTGGTGGTGTACATATAGGAAGGGGAGCTGTAATTGGAGCCGGGGCTGTGGTTACAAAGGACATACCTTCAATGGGTATAGCTGTAGGTGTCCCAGCCAAAGTTATCAAGTATCGCAATCAAAAAACAATCAAAAAATGACTAAAGCTTGCCCCATTTGCGGAAGTTCTGAAATAAGTATTCTGGCTGCGTATCGCAGTAAGCACCCCACTTTTGCAGGATTGAAGTTGACCAATTGTCACTCTTGTGGGATGGTTTTTGCAAATCCCATGCCAGGCGAAGTGGCTCTCGAGAAGTACAATGCGAGTTTCCTTAAAAGCACTCAGAACAGTCACCCCCGCAGTGTTGGCAATGATGCCTTCTTTTCCGGTATTGCACGAGTACGTCAAATGCATCTTGAGCGCTACCTAAGTCTGCACAATATTGATGTATCAAGTCTGCTGGAAATCGGTGCGGGTCCCGGTTTCTTTGCTCTTAACTACCTCGTAGATCATCCAAACACCAACTATTTTGCTACTGAGACAGAAAGTTCATATCACTCATCGCTTGAAAAAATAGGGGTCCACATTATTGAACCTGACGCGGTCGGGAGAAGTACTGAATTGGTTGATTTGGTGTTTATGTCTCATGTGCTGGAACACATCTCTACTCCTGCAAAATTTCTCAAGGATGTTACGCAAAACCTTCGCAAAGGTGGCGCGCTCTTCATCGAAGTCCCATGTCGGGATTATGAATACAAACCAATTGAAGAACCTCATATTCTGTTCTTCGATAAACGATCTATGGAGTATCTTTTAAGCGAGAACGGATTTGAGCAAATACAAGTAAGTTATCATGGACAAGAAATAAAGAAGATGAACTCAAGATCTTTTCTCAAAAAGAAATTACTTGAAGTTCGCTCAAAGCTGATTTCTTTTGGTTTGGTTAAGCCTTTCGCAAATCACAAAGATATGGAATCGATTAAAGATCCGTTAGAGCGAGCCTTTATAGCCCCTTTCAAAGCCCACTGTGAGTCCTTGCAACCAGCTTGGTGGTTGCGAGCTATAGCTACCAAGCGATAACAATAATATCTTAAGGTTGTGCCAAACATATTCAGAAAAATCACAAGATTGATTTCCGAAGGAGATGTAAGATTTTCAATTTATGAAAAATATTCATATTTGCTCGGTAAGATAACTACCAATATTAGCAAAGTGATTTATGGCAAACGTCTTAGTATTCAATCACCTTTCAAGGTATGGGGTAGTATTCATTTCAATATTTATGGTTCCGGTTCAATTAAAATTGGAAAGAATTTACATGCAGTTTCAGCACCTAAAAGATCATTTTTAGCAATGTATACTCCTTGTCGACTTACGATCATTGGCAAAGCTCAAATTATAATAGGCGAACATGTTGATTTAAACGGAACTACAATCACTGCTATGGGAAAAATATCTATAGGAAACTACACTTTAATAGGTCCAAATACTACCATAGTTGATCATGATGGACATGTCGCTTGGCCACCCTCTGCAAGATGGACAGATCTTGGACCGGTATCTGAAGTTGTAATTGGAAACGACGTTTGGATAGGGATGAACTGCATAATTCTAAAAGGGGTGAAGATTGGGGGCGGATCAATTATCGCCGCTGGGAGCATTGTAAACAATAATGTTGAGCCAAACTCACTTTACGCAGGTAATCCGGCCAAAAAAATTAAAAGTTTTATACAATAGTTTAGTTTAATAAAGAGAAATCAATAAAAAACATTCCATAACAATATAAAATGAATACATATCTGAGCATTAAGTTTAATTTAAATGATAAAGTCGTTCTGCTCACAGGAGCCGGGGGACACCTTGTAGGTGAGATGTCACGTTCATTGGCAAAAGCAGGGATGAAAATAGCGTGTTGTGATTTCAAGTTGGAAATGGCTGAGAAAACAACAAAGGAAATTAAGGATGGTGGTGGTGAAGCCATCGCCATACAAGTGGACGTAAGAAATCGGGCTGATCATGAGCGTGCTTTGAATGAAACTTTAAAAGCTTTCGGGAGATTAGACTGTGTTTTAAACGGAGCAGGCATCAATGCCCCCACGCCCTTTTTCGAAATCCCTTTGGATGAATGGAATGATATTCTGGCGGTTCAACTGACCGGAACTATGCTGTCGTGCCAAATTTATGGCAAGCATCTAGTAGAACAGAAAAGTGGATCGATTATCAACATAAGCTCAGCATCTGCCGGACCCCCACTATCCAAAGCTTTCACATATTCTGTTGCAAAAGCCGGCGTAAAAAACCTTACTCAAAATCTTGCAAGAGAATGGGGCACCAGTGGCGTAAGAGTAAATGCGTTGCGACCTGGCTTTTTTCCCACTGAATGGTCAATGCAACACTTCATTTCTCCGGAACGGGAAGCAGCTATACTCGGACATACTGGCATGAAGCGTTATGGCAAACCAGAGGAACTTGTGGGTGCAGTACTTTGGCTTTTTTCAGATGCTGCAAGTTTCGTTACCGGTGCTGAAATTGCTGTCGATGGTCAGATATGCCTTTGGCATGTGGGTGATTCGCGGGGCTATCATTATCGGCGACAAGGTTTGCGCCGACTGACCGATGACCATACCCTGGCCTACTGCCTAAACCGTTCTGGACGCACAGATACTGGTCTGGCAAAAGAGCTGGGTGAAAGAGCCCGCTTTTTTGCATCTGATGTCCGCGAACCACAAACGTTACAGGCACTTATTGCAAAAACGCTCGACTGGACAGGTCGATTAGATGTACTTGTGAATAATGCCGGTGTTTCGGCATGGCGACCATTGGCAGAGATCGATGAGGCTTTTTGGCAAGAGATGGTCGACACGAATCTTAAAAGCGTGCTCTTTGCCTCCCAGGCAGCGACACCCTATTTAAAGCTTGGAAGTTCTATTATCAATATCTCCAGCCTGGCCGGCAAGCGCGGAAGTGCAAATAACTCAGTTTATTGTGCCACCAAATTTGGTGTGAACGGAATCACACAATCGTTGGCAAAAGAATTGGGCCCGCTTGGTATCAGAGTCAATGCAGTGTGTCCGGTTTACATTACCACTGACGGATTGGAGGAAGCACTCGGCCAATCTAATTCACCAACTGGAGGTCAAGACACAAAAACTTACCTCGCCAACTTTGCTGCAACGCAAACTGCCCTTGGAACACTACCAACTGCAGCCCAGGTGGCAGCAACGTGTCTGTTTCTTGCTTCACCGGAAGCCGGTGCCATCACCGGCCAATGTATCAATGTGGACTGTGGAGTTATGCCACAGTAAAACAATTCGAATTGTTAAATTAATAATCATAGCATGATTACTGTTGTTATTCCTGCCCGGATGGCCTCTTCTCGTTATCCGGGAAAACCTTTAGAATTAATTTTAGGATTGCCATTGATTGAACATGTTCGACGAAGAGCACTTCTTGCAAAGGGTGTTGATCACGTCGTTGTTGCTACTTGCGATGATTCTATTAAAGCAGCAGTAGAAGCTTATAACGGACAAGCTATCATGACAAAGGATACTCATGAAAGATGTACCGATCGTATAGAGGAAGCAATGCGCTCTTTACCAGGCGACATTGTGGTAATGGTACAAGGAGATGAACCGTTGTTAATGCCAGATGCTATTGCTCAAGTTGCTCAACCATTATTAGACAACCCTGAACTCAATGTAGTAAACTTACTTTCACCCCTTGAATCTACGGATGATTTTAACAATCCGAATATTGTGAAAGCAGTTTGCGATAAGCATGGAAGTATTATGTTTCTGACCAGGGCACCAGTCCCTTTCTTTCGAAAACAAAATAGTGTTCCGGTTTACAGGCAAACAGGTATCATGGCATTTAGGGCCTCATTTCTTCCCCAATACAGTGCTATGCCTGAGACCGGCCTTGAAATTGCCGAATCCGTGGATATGTTAAGAATACTTGAAAATGGAATTCGTATTGCAGGAGTAATAACGCACTATTCAACATATGGTGTAGACCGGCCTGATGATGTTCATATTATAGAGTCAATATTAAAGAGTGACAAGGTTCAGCGTTCACTATTCAAACAAATAAGTCAATAAGATATGAGTCCAGACAGTCGTCCGCTTCGTGCAGGTATCGTTGGCTATGGTTATATGGGTCAGATTCGCAGACGAAACGTTTCCGATCATCCTGATCTTGAACTAACTGCAATTTGCGATCCGGTCAGGAATGAAGAAATCCAGAACCTGAATATTCCTATTTACAATTGTTGGGAAGATCTGGTAGCAGCAGAGATTGATTTGGTGTTTGTATGTACCCCAAACTACATGATTCCAGAAATAGCAGTCAAAGCTTTGGAAAATGGTAAACATGTATTTTGCGAAAAACCGCCCGGGCGAAATCTTGCTGATATTCAGCGTATTCGAGCAGCAGAACTAGCCAATCAAGATAGCAAACTTATTTTTGGCTTCAATCATCGCCACCATCCAGGCATCACTGATGCCAAAGCTATAATAGATTCTGGGACTCTGGGTGAAATTCTAACATTACGGGGTGTTTATGGTAAGGGTGGAGGTTACGATTACCCTGCCTCCTGGCGCAATGACCCCGAAATTAGTGGTGGTGGCATTTTGCTGGATCAGGGGCTCCATATGCTTGATCTTTTCCATTTGTTTGTTGGAGAATTCAGCGAGGTATTGGGGATGAGGGGTACTGTACATTATGACATTCCTGTTGAAGATAATGCTGTCGTCATATTAAGAACACCTAAAGGACAATTGGCACAATTGCATTCTTCGGCAACTTCCTGGAAACATACTTTTCGATTGGAAATTGGTTGTGAAACCGGCTACATTATTATCAGCGGACTTCTCTCCAAAACCGGTAGCTACGGTCGTGAAACAATGATTGTTGGCCGAAGTCCAGCAAGAGGTGAAAAAGCGGCAATTGGTAACCCACGTGAGGAAACTACCTATTATGATCATGATCCCTCCTGGGACATTGAAGTCGCACACTTAGTGGATTGTATCCGTCAGAATAAACCAGTTGAGAAAGGAACTTCAAGTGATGCACTCAGAGTGATGGAAATCATTGATCGGGTTTACCGTGAGCCAATATTCAAATTCTATTCCAAATAAAGTAACATAAAATGAAAACAATTGTTTCTATCCAGGATATTTCGGAGTTTGATATAAAGCCCCAGGCAGAAATAAATCAATGGAGGCAAATAGTTGAAAAAGAGATAACCCAACGTTGGAAAAATCGTTCCGATTGGATTCAAATTCTTTGTCCAACCTGTTCACAAAATAATCCGGTACCTGCCTTCGATTGTTATAGCATCTCATATGTCGAGTGTTCAGCTTGCGGATCACTTTACGCACCATCACGCCCGGGTGAAGCAGAACTATGGTCATGGTACCGCGATTCTAAACCATCACATTTTTGGCGTGAGAAAATGTTATCAGCAAGTGATTCTGCCCGTCTTGAGAAGATGATACGTCCTCGGGCAAATTGGATACTTGATTGCATAGCTGAATACAATCCGTCTGCACGCTTTGTCATTGATATTTCTCCTCATAGTCGTGCCCTGTTGGATCTCCTTGTGGATGAGAATCCCAAACCTTTAGAAATAATAGCTGCCGGAGTCACAGCTGATTTTGAAGGTTGTACGATGGATCGTATAAAAGTACAACCTACTCTGACAGCGGATTTACCCTTGCTAGGTTCTGCTGATGTTGTAATTGCCATAGATAGTTTCAACAGGGCTGCAGATCCGCATATTTTACTTGGTGCTGTTGATAAAACACTGGCTCCTGGTGGATTGGTTTTTATCACAGCAACAGTAGCGAGTGGCTTCGAGATTCAGTCACTATGGGAAAAATCACCATCAATTATTCCACCAGATAAATTGAATCTACCTACAGTAGAAGGGTTAAAGCAGTATTTTGCTGAACCCAACTGGGAAATTTTAGAGCTAAGTACACCAGGAATGTTGGATGTCGAGATGGTTTACCGGGCCATACAAGCTGAACCTGATGAGCACTGGCCACGAGTGATTCGTGGATTGGTACAACACGCTGATGCTGATGGTCGGACATCACTGGTCGAGTTATTACAGTCACAGCATCTGACTTCGTTTGCCCGCCTTGTAATTAAAAAGAAAAATTAATGTTAGCACGAAAAATTAAAGAAAAAATGCGACTTGGAGAACCATCTCTGGGTTCCTGGTTGTCCTTGGATTGCTATTGAACAGCGTGGAGCTGTGCCGCTCGTGCGTCTGGCTTGGATTGATCCCATTCAGGCAAAAGCCGTTCTCGACTCCGGAGCAGCCGGCGTACTGGTCCCAATGGTCAACACTAAAGCTGATGCAGAATTAGCCGTACAGATGACTAAGTATCCACCCATCGGTATTCGTGGTGTTGGCTTGGCGCGGGCTCAAGGGTACGGTGTAAATTTCGATTCTTACGTCAAAAATGCGAATGACGATACATTACTTATTGTGCAAATTGAGCATAAAGATGCGGTGTCGAATATTGAAGAGATTCTTTCTGTACCGGGTATTGATGGCACTTTCATCGGGCCTTATGACCTATCAATGTCTCTGGGTATTCCGGGACAGATAAATCACCCGGATGTCATAGCAGCCAAACGAAAAGTAAAAGACGCAACCATAGCCCATGGGTTGTTTGCCGGAGTCCACTTTGTGCATCCTGACACTGCAGTAGAAGATTGCCGTCAGGCAGTAGAAGAAGGATATCGTTTTATTGCTTTGGGAACAGATATTCTCTTCCTTGGAGACAGTGCCCGGACACTTCAACAAGCAACAAGTCATTTCAAAGCGAAAAGGTAAACTTAATGGGCAAACTCGGTGTATTGATTTTAGATTTCGATGGGGTCATAATTGAATCTAATGCAGTTAAAACGGATGCTTTCATACAGGTATTCAACCGTTTCCCAGAACATACTGAAGCTATGATGGAATTTCATAATGCCCATGTATCGCTCAGCCGATTCTACAAGTTCGAACATTTGCTCACACTGATGGGAAAAACTAATGACACTGAATTGAAATCAAATATCGCTGAAGATTTTTCCAGTCGTGTGTTTGAAGGAATGATGAAAGTGCCTCTGGTGTCCGGTGCCTTAACATTTTTAAGTCTGATAACACCTAAAATACCTGTTTATCTTGCCTCTGTCACCCCTTATGAAGAATTGGTTTTTATACTGAAACAACGCGAACTGTTGCAGTGGTTCCGTGGCGTATACGGCTGTCCCCCATGGACAAAGCCTGATGCGATAAATGACATAATATCAAAGGGTGGATATAAACCTGATCAAGCCCTCCTTATAGGTGATTCTGCCGGCGACCAACGTGCAGCCAGGACATGCGGGATTAAATTTCTTGCCCGAAACAGCGGCTTGAGCTTTGATTTGCCATTACCTCGAATGTTTCAAGATATGAATGAAATAGCTAACTACTTTAATACCCGGTTTCTATGAATAATTTGATTTTTGTAGCACTATCAACATTTGCAGCTGAGGATCGCCGGCCTTTGGAATTGTTAGAATCCTCCGGATATCCATTTAAAATTCATACTACAGGCAAACGCATAACATCATTGGAACTTTTGAGTGCAGGAGTCAATGCCGCAGTCATATTAGCAGGGGTGGAACCATACGATGCTTCAACACTTCTGCAATTACCGGCCTTACAATGCATATCGCGATGTGGTGTTGGAGTTGATGCCATTGACCTGACCCTGGCAAAACAAAGAGGGATAGTAGTTGCAAATACCCCTACCATTCCGATAGAGGCAGTTGCCGAATTGGCTTTGACAATGTTTCTTGCCCTTAGCCGGAACATTCGCCTACAGGCCAATCTAATGCAGGAACGACGTTGGGAACGGTTATCCACTCATTTGCTTGCTGGTCGCAGTGTCGGACTAATTGGTTTCGGTCGCATTGGTCAACGCGTAGCTCAATTATGTAAGGCCTTCAACGCTCGGGTCGTCGCGCACGATCCTTTTTTAGACAAAACAATTGCAAACAGCCATGGTGTTGAACTGGTTAGTATGGAACAACTCCTGACAAATTCAGATATCGTTTCTTTGCATGCCTCAAAGAATGTGGGTCAACCAATATTGATTGGATCGAAGGAATTTTCAATAATGAAAGAAGGTGCAATTTTGGTCAATCTTGCTCGTGGTGAAATGGTAGATGAAAGTGCTCTGATAGAGGCGATTCGTTCGGGTCATATTGCAGGTGCCGGGCTAGATGTATTCAGTAAAGAGCCCTATCAAGGATCACTTTGTGATTTTGAACAAGTAATTCTAACGCCTCACTCAGCGACACTACCAATTGAGACTCGTGCAGCCATGGAACTGCAGTGCGTTGAAAACGCAATAAATTTTCTAAAAGGTTGTTTACACCTGGAGCGACAGGTGATTTGAAACATTGATTTTTAGTTTATCGTGCGATCAAAGATTGCCTTTTAAACTCTAATATAAAATTAAATTAAAAATTTATTAACTATGAAATCAAAAACAGTATTTGCTGATCAATATTTGGATGAAGCAAAAAGCATCATCGACCAACTTGATCGGTCGGCCATTGAAAACATGACATTGCATCTTGTCAAATTACGAGAAACCGGTGGTCGCCTTTTTCTTGTCGGTGTTGGGGGTGGAGCGGGTCATGCAAGTCATGCAGTGAATGATTTTAGAAAGCTTGCTGGGATCGAGTCCTATTGCCCCAGTGATAATGTAAGCGAACTCACCGCGCGAACAAATGATGAAGGTTGGGATACTACCTATGCTGCATGGCTTAAGGTTAGCCGTTTTTGTGCAAAGGACATGCTTTGTGTGTTTTCTGTTGGAGGTGGAGATTTGGAACGAAATATCAGTCCGAACATCGTTCGTGCAGTGAACTATGCAAAGGAGATCGGCGCTGCAGTAATCGGGGTGCTTGGTCGCAATGGTGGGTACACTGCCTCCGTAGCCGATGCATTCGTTATCGTGCCCACTGTAAATCAGGCCATGATTACACCTCATACAGAATCATTTCAAGCTCTAATCTGGCATTTACTTGTTTCTGACCCGCGACTTCAGCTGATGTCGAACAAGTGGGAATCAAGCGTGAAATAACATATACAAGAAGACTATTTATTTAAAAAAAGAAATCATGATTGATAGAAGTTTTACAACTGTCGCAAACCTGCGCACTAAAATATTTGCCGATGGTGCGGATAAGGCAGGTATGTTGGATATGGCCGCAAAACCATTTATAAAAGGATTGACTACAAATCCTACTTTGATGAAAAAGGCAGGGATTACAAATTACAAAGCATTTGCCCTCGACGTTTTGAAGGACATTCCAAATAAACCTATTTCTTTTGAAGTGTTTTCTGATGACTTCCTTGAAATGGAGAAGCAAGCCAATGAGATTGCAGGATGGGGAGATAATGTTTATGTCAAGATCCCAATTACAAACACCAGGCGTGAAGGTGCTTATGACTTGATCGGTCGGCTGGCCAATAAAAATATTAAACTCAACATAACGGCTATCATGACATTGGATCAGGTTCGTGGAGTAATTGAGAAATTAAACCCAAATGTTCCTAGTTATGTATCAATTTTTGCTGGTAGAATTGCAGACACAGGCAGGGATCCACTTCCATTAATGATTGAAGCAGTTACGATCTTAAAAAGCAATCCAATGTCAGAATTGATCTGGGCAAGTCCCCGTGAACTATTAAATATTTTTCAAGCTGATGCCATTGGCTGTCAAGTAATAACAGTAACTAATGATTTATTGAAGAAGCTTGATTTAGTGGGGAAAGACCTTGATGAATATTCGTTGGATACGGTAAAGATGTTTTACAACGATGCAACATCGGCAGGTTTTACAATTTAATATGAACGAGAATCAGTACAAAGAGCTTTGTGTAGCTTGTGATCGTGTATTACTTGCACCCGATTCCTCGATTGAGAGGGTGGCGATTCCATGGTTGCATGTGATTCGGGAACATCCCATCGTTTTGGCAAAATATGAAAATCTTTTTATATCAGCAACAGACTCCATAGGGGTTCTTAGTCATTGGATAAAATATTTTTTAAAAAAGGCTAAGTGGGTTCGTCAAATTCTAAGAGCATTTCGTTCAAATGGCCAGCCGTTGTTCGGCGTTGACGTTTTACCTGAAAAGGTTGATTTTTTGTTCATTTCACATTTTTTGAGTACTGCTCAAGCTTGTCAGAAAGAAGATTTTTATTTCGGGAATATGCCAAATGATTTGGTCAGTTGTAACCGCTCAGTAGTTATTGCATTAATCAACCAATCTGGCGCTTCCTTTGCTTCTTTTAGGGGCAATTGTGTCACAAGTAAAGCTGCGCGAGTATATCTTTCTAATTCACTAAAGCTTTCAGATGAATTTGTTCTTCATCGGCGTCTAAAAAGAGAATCTCTTCAGTTACTGAGACTTGCAAAATCAGAAGCCCCTGGTTTATTTCAAGGAGTTTTAAAACATGCTTCGCAAGAAGCCATGGACAATAATTCAATGACATCCTTGCGATTGGCTCACCAAATTCGGGTTTTAGTAAAAAAGTTGCGCCCTCAGGCAATTGTGGTCACTCACGAAGGCCATTCGTTTGAACGCCTTGCTTTTGCTGTAGCTCGTGAAGTATCCCCAACCATAAAGTGTATTGCATATCAACATGCAGGTGTTTATCGATTGTCTCATGCAATACGTCGTAATCTTTCTCCACAATATAATCCAGACATAATTTTTACAACTGGAACAGATGGAAAAATTGAATTAGAAAAGGCATTTGGAACAAAAAATATGCGCATTTCAGTATTGGGTTCAAGTCGTGGTCTCATTGAAAGAACGAATAATTGTGAGAATTCAATGCCCAAACAAAAAGAGCACTCTACCATGCATGACTGTTTAGTAATCCCTGAAGGAATTGACTCTGAATGTCTACGCCTATTTGAATTCTCTTTATTATGTGCAAAAGAGCAACCCAATATTACATTTATTTGGCGGTTGCATCCAATTACAATCTTTAAAAAATTAACAACTAAAAATCCTGATCTAAAAAGATTACCAACTAATATTATTTTATCTTCATACTCGCTGGAAGAAGATATTGAAAGATGTAGTTGGGCACTTTATCGGGGCACTACTGCAATTTATAAAGCTATCTCCGGGGGATTACGACCAATCTACTTGCGAATACCAGGTGAGATGACAATAGATCCTCTTTATAACATGCATAGCTGGCGGGTTATTGTAGATTCACCATCTGACTTGTTGTCATGCATAACTAATGATATAGAAAATGGTATGCAAGATAATAAAAAATATATCAATATCGCTCAAGAAATATGTGAAAAGCGCTATACAAAAATAAATCTTGATGTACTAAATAGTGTTATTCCTTATTAACTTTCTCCTTCAGCGTACAATTTGGGAAAGCTGATAAGGAATGTGTCGAGAAGAGTTTATATATTCAGTTTTCGATCGCACCCAATAATCTCAGTTATCACATTTAAAAAACAATATCTAAGTATTAGAAATTCGCCTTCTAATATTGAGAATGATCTGACTACCTAAAAAAGAAAATTAAATGAGTGAAATATGGAGTTTTATAAGTGATGACTCTTTATCACTAGTCGATAAAACAGCCTCATTTTTAATGGGAGAATTTTGTTCTTCAGATGTTGATCCAATATGGTCTGCAGAATACTTCCATTGGAAACTTGGCCCGGTGAATCCGGCTGGAAGAGGTTATATTTCTTTAGCAATTGCTGATAATCGTGTGGTTGGAACTGTCTCTATAACTAGAAAGCGATTGATTATAGATGGCAATGAATGCATCGGTGGAGAATTAGGTGACGGCTATTCTTCAGTAGTAATGCGTCAAATAGGACGGCCTGAAAATTTGAGTCAATATGACACAAATCCAAATAGTTATATAAACAAAAGTATTTTTGGGAGATTGGCTTCTGAAACAAGGGCACGAGCAGAAGCAGATGGGATATCTATCATTTATGGAACACCCAACAAAAACTCATTCCCTCGTTTGACTCAAAGACTTGGATACTTCGATTCAAAAACATGTAATATTAAATCATTTGTACACCCCACTTACAGAGGGATTACTTTAATCTATCCGAAAACGCATTCATTAAAGTCTACATTAAAAATTATTGAAGCCTGTTCAGTCGTATTTTTAAGAAATTTAAATAAAATATGGTGTGGTAGAAACTGTACAATAGAAGCTGAAGCCCCATCTCCTGTTGAACTTGATGAGTTATGGGCACGTTTAAAACCTGTTTCAGGTTTCGCCCTTATTAGGGATGCGAAATACTGGTGTCACCGTTACCAGGAACATCCATTGGCAAAATATGTTTTTTTTGCTGTCAGAGAATCTGGGAAACTTTGTGGCATTGTAGTTACTCGATTGTATACTGCATTGAATGGAAGACGTCACCTTGCAATCTTAGAATGGATGACAGAGGAACAAGTCTCTTTCAGTCGGGTTATTATAGAAATACTCTATTTTTTTCGTAATGCTGAAATCGATTTATTCCATTGTTACGCCAATACATCAACAAAAGATGCAAGTGAGTTGATGAAGAGCTTGTTTATATCGAGATCAAGAATACCATTTATCTTTGCTGACACACCTATGGCAAGGTCTCTTCAATCCAATTGCAGACAATTTGATTTTCACTTAGGCAGTACAGATGCAGTTTAAAACCACTTACAAATGATGAATATTAAACAAGGTTTGAAGAGCTCTATTAAGTTAGGTATTGGACGACCAGTAAAGCTATTTCCCAGGTTAAGGCGTTCCCTTACAAGTGGCCTCACAGTTTTTGTTTTTCATGATATTACAGAAACGCCCAGTCGCTTTGAAAAAGAATATGGAATCTCGGCCTCTATAGATACATTCACTCGCCAAATTTCTTGGATTTCTAATAACTTTGATATTATTCATCCGGAATCTTTAATTAAAGGAACTAATTTGCCAAAGCGTTCGGCAATGATTACTTTTGACGATGGCTTCCTTGGAACCTTTAATAATGGGCTTAATATTTTAGAGAAGTTAAAAATACCATCGATAATTTTCTTAAATATGCAGGCGATTATTGAGCAAAGGCCCATACTTTCAGCTGTTGCCTGTTATTTAGATCGATACGTCCCTGAGTTCTCACATTTTGCTAAATCTCAGGGAATATTACGTCCATTTCTTCTAACCCTTACCCCGAAAATCTTGTGCCTTTTTGAAGAAAGATATGGGTATACCAACCTGAATGAAGTTCTTGATTATCAAGGGCCCTTTGCTGATCTGGAAATCGTGAAAAAATGGGACAACCACAACAATGTGGTTTATGGCAATCACCTTTTTGAACACTGGAATACCATTGCTCTTTCTATATGCGAATTCGAAGAGCAATACAATAAAAATAAAGTTGCACTGTCGCAATTGAAAAATAGTTTGAACTTATTTGCATTTCCTAATGGACATCCTGGTTCTTGTTTTTCAAGAAAACATGTTGAACTATTGACCCATTTAGGCGTTCAAAGAGTTTTTTATTCTTCAGGTGGGCTTAATCCAGATGCGAGCAAATATTTACTTAACCGAATATCTTTGAGTGAGCCATATAACGAGGACCATCTTTGGTTCCAAATGTTTAAGTCCATTCTGACTTGACAATATGAATAAACAAATTTTAAATGATTTTTTTTTTACAAATGCTCTGACCTCATAACTTATAACCATTAGCAGTTCAGCTCATTCTTGATTTAGCGAGTGAGTTGAACAGGCCGATTACATTTTAAGCTTCTTTTTACATTTCAACAATTAATATCAAAATGTCAGAGCCATATTCAACAAAAGAAAACATCCATCCTGTTTCAGTTGTCATTCCAACACTTGGCGGAGAATCTCTTCAAGGAACAATTGAGCGACTCAACGTTGGAACTCTGGTTCCCAATGAGATTCTTGTTTGTATTCCGGAAGAAGATGCCTTCAAGGTTGAAAATTTACTTTTCCCCAATGTTAAGATTATTAGAACCAATCTTCGGGGTCAAGTTGCTCAAAGAGCCATTGGATTCCAGCTCGCAGAAAACCAATTAGTTATGCAGCTCGATGACGATATACTCGTTAGAGGAACTTGCCTGGAGAGAATGGTGGAATTAATCTTGAAGGACACTAACCTTGCTATAGCGCCGAAATTTTATAACTCAGTAACAGGAATCTACCATTCCTTCCTTGTTCCATCTCATCGTAAACAATCAATTTTTGAAAAAATCCTGTTCTATGTTATTAACGGTAGGAGAGGTTACCAGCCAGGCCAAATCTCAAAAGCAGGAATTAATATGGGCATTCCTGAGAAACCAGAAAATTGGCAAGATGTGGAATGGCTACCGGGGGGTTGTGTATTACATTGGAGCAGAAATCTGATTTTATTTAATTATTATCACTTTGAAGGAAAAGCTTACGTAGAAGATTTGTTTCATTCGAACTTGATGCGAAAAAGTGGAGTTGTTTTAACCAGATGTGGGTACGCCGGGTGTGATGTTGACTTTTCATCTTCATCTTTCACAAACTTAATGAGCTTTCTTAAAAACTATGCGGAATATGCAAAACACATGAAAGTATTCGTAAATGAAATACATAGAAGTAAATTCCGGTTGTATTGTTTTCTCATATTAAACATTGCAAGGTTGGCAGCAAGAAGGTACGTAAAAGATAATGGCAAAAGTGATGAATAAAGTCGCAAAAAATCTCTTATTTCCATTATTAATTGTGAATATAACAACAAGTGCTAATGAGTGGGAAATATTTGGTATAGGTATTGGGCAAACGCTCTTTTGGGTAATTCTCGGACTTGCATGGTCAGTTTGCTGGCAGACTCCTTATCGTCGTGTCTGTAATATAGCGTTGGCGTTAGCATTACTAATTCGAGGAATCGAATTGTTTAGTGATAGTTTATTGATCCATGGGTTACGTGTTGCAGTAATGCCTGTTTTGTTTGTAATTGCCGGAGCAAAAATATACGGACTAAATCCCTCACTTATTCATAAGCAACTAGTCGTATTCCTTGCTCTTTGTATTCCTGTAATGTTACTACAGATTTCCGGGGCAGATTCGTTTTTTATGAGTTGGGGTCTCGAATATGATCCAAGTGTTTTTAATTATGATAAACTTGGTACTTACCAAAAAATACCAGTTTATCCAACCCTTTTTGTTGGACCAGAAAATCTTTATTGCACGGTTGGACAAAGCCGACCCGTTGGACTCCTTTATAGTAACAATCCGTTATCTGTATTTGTTGCCATTACTGCCGGACTGAACTTTGCTTTACCAAGGGAATCGCGCCTTAGATTCTCTGATGTTATAGTGAGTTTGTCATTGGTGCTGACGATGAGCCTTCTGGCATTTACATTGACTATACTTATTTATGCGTTTTTTATAGTTTTTGGTAGTTTAACTAACAGGCGTAGGGGTATTAAATTAGTCAGTCTGCTTGCTTTGTTTTTATTTCTTTATTATTTGTTTTTCCCCGGTTTATTCCTTATTAATTTTAGTGTAGGAAAGATTATGATGAGTATATTATTCAGGGGTTTGGACTTAGCTCATTCACTCGGAATTTCATTTAGTCGTAATTTTTATTATGACCAAATTCAATTTCTGGGTGCATTTGATACGAAGGAATCATACTCCTTGTATTCAATACTATTTAAAAGTTCTTTGGCAATCCCCGTGGTTGTAAGTATTTTTTTGTTGATGATTTCATATTATCGTCGAGTTGTCAGTATTAAGTATACAAAAGATACTTCCTTATTAATCTATTCCATTACTTTAATTGTTTGTTTATTAAGTAATTTTGCAGTACCGTATGTTGGTGCTCCATCATTCCAACTTATTTTAGGTTTTGCCCTTTTCCCATTGTTTAAGAAGTTGTGGCCAACTTATTAAAAAAATCAAGCTATACAGTCAAATTAATGACAATACCACATATCATAACCGGCTCAAACAATGGAAGTGCATAGGCGATTCTTTTTCTGATCATCTTATTATGACCAGAAGAATACCCATATTGTGATTTCTTTGATAGATTTGGTTTCTTTGGCAAGAACCTTATTTCATTATTCTTTTTTTAATAGTTACCATTAACTTTTTTATGTCTAAACGCGCAGTAATACTTGCAGGAGGTACAGGAACCCGTCTTCGTCCTTATACCGTTGTTTTACCAAAACCACTTATGCCAATTGGGGAATATCCCATCCTTGAAGTTATTGTTCGGCAGTTGGCTAAACATGGCTTCGATCATATTACTATGGCTGTAAACCATCAGGCCGAGTTGATCAAGGCATTTTTTGGCAATGGGGCGAAGTGGGATATAGCTATTGAATATTCTCTTGAAGACAAACCACTTGGTACAATGGGACCACTTCGGTTGATCTCAGATCTTCCGGAAAATTTCCTTGTTATGAATGGAGATATATTGACAGATCTTTCCTTTGGGTCGTTCTACGACCAACATGTGAGTAGTAAATCACTTTTTTCTATCTCATCCCATAAGCGTGAACAAATCATTGACTACGGAGTACTGGAGATTGACAATCACAAGACTCTTATCGGTTTTCGCGAAAAACCCAGGACAAACTATGAAGTAAGTATGGGTATCTATGCAGTCAATCGGAAAGCATTGGAATTTATACCTGATGGCAAACCTTATGGGTTTGATAACTTGATGATTGACATTCTCGAAGCAAAACAGACAGTAAAAGTAAAAACGTTCAGTGGTTATTGGTTGGATATAGGACGCCCTGAGGATTACATGCAGGCCATTGAGCAGTTTGAAAGCATGAAAAAAAGGTTTATCGATGAATAGAATTCTTATAACTGGTGCGTCAGGTTTTATTGGTAAGCATCTGGTCCCTAAGCTTCGCGACATTGGCCATGATGTTGTCGAATTCGATATTTGCTCGGGCGATGTTGCAGACGAAGCCACTTGGTTGAGCTTTCCAAAGGTAGAGGTTGTTATCCACCTGGCAGGTCGTACGTTTGTACCGGATAGCTGGGCAGATCCTGTTGGTTTTCTAAAAACAAATCTTATAAGTACCGTTGCAGCTCTTAATTTCTGTAAGAGACATGATGCCAAGTTGGTCTTTCTAAGTTCTTATTTGTATGGCAATCCTGAGACACTTCCCATCCCTGAGTCTGCGCGTCTACATGCTAACAACCCCTATTCCTTGTCAAAAAAACTGGCTGAAGAAGTTTGTCAGTTTTATCAGGATAGCTTCGGTGTAAAGGTGACCATCCTTCGCCCGTTTAATGTCTATGGAATGGGGCAGCCCGAACATTTTCTGATTCCATCAATTCTTAACCAGATTATTTCTGGTAACACAATCCAGGTGAAAGATTTAGCGCCCAAACGGGATTATCTGTATATCGACGACTTGGTCGAAGCCATAGTTAAAGCTGTTGAACTCGATCAATTGTTCAACATTTTTAACATTGGCACTGGCATTAGCTATTCAGTAGCGGAACTTATTGAGTTGATTCAACAAATTATGGGAACAAAACTAGTTATTCAGTCTTCTGGTGAAAAGCGCTCGGCGGAAATAGACGATTCACAAGCTGAAATTTCAATGGCAAAAAGTATTTTGGGATGGTCGCCAAAATGGTCCTTACAACAAGGCCTTTCGGCAATAATATCTAAAATAAATTAACATACAAGGCATGAAGGTATTACACATAATTACGGGGCTGAACCAAGGGGGAGCCGAAAGCATCCTTTTTCGACTAGCCATCTTTAAACAACCGAATGTTAATCATATTATTGTCTCAATGATGGACTTTGGTGTATATGGCGACCAGTTGAAAAATGACAGTTTAGAAGTTCATACTCTTGAAATGCCTCGTGGTCATATTACAATTTCAGGTCTGAGAAAACTTTGGAAGCTTATTCGAAAAGAAAAGCCAGACGTTGTTCAAACATGGATGTACCATGCTGATCTGATTGGTGGAGCGATTGCAAGACTTGCAGGTTGTTCGTCCATAGTTTGGGGAATATATAACTACAATTTGCATTCCAGCGTCACAAAAAAGTCAACTCGATTGGTAGCGCGATTATGTGCCCTTACTTCGCGCATAATACCAAAGGCTATCATTTCATGTGCAGAAAGTTCAACAAAAGTGCATATTAGCATGGGATATGCTTGCAAGAAATTTGTAACCATACCCACTGGATATGATTTTAACGAATTAAGACGTAACGAAACTTCGCGAAACATTTTAAGAAATTCATGGGGTGTTGATGCAAATCTGCCTTTGTTGGGGTGTGTAGCGCGCTGGGACCCTTTAAAAAATCATGGAAATTTACTTGGTGCTTTAGCAATCCTTCAGAAAAAAAATATTTCATTTCGCTGCGTTTTAGTAGGCCCCGGAATAGATAAAAGTAATTATGAACTAAATGAGTTAATCCTTAAGAATGGGTTGTCGAGTCAAACGCTTAAATTAGCAGGCTTTGTAGATGACATTCCTTCAGTAATGAGTGCTTTTGACTTGCATATTTTGCCGAGCTTAGGTGAGGCTTTCCCTAATGTGGTAATAGAAGCCATGGCCTGCGGCACTCCTTGTGTCGTAACGGATGTTGGTGATACAGCTATTATGGTTGGTGACACGGGATGGGTTATTCCACCTGCGGATTCCGACAAATTGGCGAATGCAATAATAACTGCCTTAAACTTGATGAAGGATTCTAAAGCATGGGAGGAACGGAAAGCTGCATGTCGCTCTCAGATTGTCAGGAAATACGGCTTAGAACGTATGGTGGATGCTTATCATACTGTTTGGCAGTTGGCATCAACAACTGGCAAGCCCGGATGAAGGGATTTACAGGATTTCCGGGTGTTGATGTGTTTGATGAAAATACATTATGTCAAATGTTTACCTCCACACACAAGTGAGGATTAGATATGCTACCTCAAACACGACATAATCCGATTAAAATGAACGAAACTGGCAATGCCACTTGAAGAATGTATTGATTTTACAAGCATGTATTGAAGTGCAAATTATTATTTAAAGAAATAGAAATGAAAATACGGATCCCATATTGGGTAAAAATTGGCGCTAAACTTGTTCTGTCTCGCTTGCCTTTCGGATACTCCTTCTGGCAAAAACTCGGTATGTTTCGTCATGGAGAAATGGATATAAGCACTTATGCGATCGATGTATTTGACACGCACATGCTTAAGGCTGGCCAATCAGGCATCTTAAAAGGAAAGATTATTCTTGAACTTGGTCCTGGCGATAGCATTTCAACTGCAATTTTAGCTGCCGCATACAATGCAAAAGCCATACTGGTAGACGCAGGTAGCTTTGTCCGACGTGATGTTGCGCCATACAGACTATTAGCAGAAACACTCAGAAAGAAAGGTTTTTCCGCACCAGATCTTTCAACTGTTAAGAACATAGATGAAATTTTGGCTATCTGCAAGGCAAATTACTTGACAAATGGTTTGCAAAGCCTTAAGCAGATTGATACAAAATCCATAGATATTATATTCTCACAGGCTGTGCTCGAACATGTTCGCCAAGGTGAATTTTTAAATACGCTTCAAGAATGTTACAGGATATTGAAACCTAAGGGCATTTGTTCGCATCGGGTCGATCTTAGGGATCATTTGGGAGGTGCTTTGAATAATTTGCGATTCAGTGACAGGGTGTGGGAATCCACTTTTTTTGTTAAGTCAGGCTTTTACACGAATCGTATTCGGTATAACCAGATGTTGGAGTTGTTTAAAAAGGCAGGTTATAAAACAGAAGTTACTACGTTTACCAGGTGGGAAACTTTGCCAACACCCCGACATAAAATGGTAAGAGAATTCAGATCACTAACTGACGATGATTTACTAGTGTCAGTATTTGATGTTTTACTTCGAAAAAATTACAAACAATGAAGAATAATCTCATTCTGGTTATTGGTGCCTCTGGCTATATCGGGAATCAAGTTGTCAATAGGTGTCAAAGACAGAATATCCAATATTCCGCAATAGATAAAGTTAATGCTAAAGAGAATAAAGATATAGTTAAGCTAAATCTTTGTAACCGAAAGCGTACTAAAGACTTTATCAGCCATTTATCTCCTACTGTTATTGTACATTGTGGAACAAACTCTGCATTAGCCTATAAAAACAATTTTAATGAGGCTTTTAGGGAAGATGCTATTGCAATCTCAAATCTTCTTGAAGCAATATCAGGATTACCTGAATGCAGGCTTATCTATTTCAGTTCATCCTATGTTTACAGCGGCTTATCCCCTATAGGCGCCTTTGAGGAAAGCATAGCATTACAGCCAACTCATAACTTTGGCATAGCAAAGATATTTTTTGAGCAGTTGGTTTTACGCTGTCATACCAACTCCGTTATCTATCGTTTATCATCAGTCTATGGTCCGGGAAATGCTATTCATCCCAATGCAATTTTTTCAATGGCGAAAGAGTGCCTTGAGAATGGTAAATTGACGGTATGGGGTGCCGGTTCACGCAGAATGCAATACGTTCATATTGATGATGTATTGGACTGTGTAATAGGAGGATTTATAATTGATTCGGGGATTTATAATTTAGGCGGCAATGAGTACATTACTGTTTCTGAAGCAGCTAATCTTATTGCAGATTTCTATAGTTCGGAGGTAGTTTACCTTCACAACAAAAAAGAGGGAGACACTTTACCTTTTATGTCAACAATGAAACTAGTGAAAACGTTAAATCATAAATTCAGACCGTCCGATGATTCAATCACAAAATATTTGCAGACTCTGCTGTAAAAACACAACGAAAAACAATCGGCTCATCACGAAATATTTGTACTTTTCCGTCATTATTTTTAAGCAGATTCAAATAATTGTTTAACTCAAAAATCTGATAATGGATAATAAACTTTCTTCTTATAAGACCTACATGACAAGAGTAGGTAATGAAAAAATTCCTTGTTATGAACCGTCTGTTGGTGACGAGGAACTCGAATTGGTTTCTGATGTTATAAAAAGCAATTGGCTATCTGAGGGCAAATATACCCGCAAGTTTGAAGGTTTACTCGCAGATTATTGTCATAGAAAATACTCATTAGCTTTTAGTAATGCCACATCCGCTATGATTACCGGAATGAAGTCTCTTGGTATAGGGAGTGGAGATGAAGTGATCGTACCGAGTTATACACACTCAGCAGACCCAAACTCTATTTATGCTACTGGCGCGACCCCAATATTTGCTGATGTTGATGAAAGCACGCTATGTTTATCTGTAGAAACAATAGAGAAAGTCAGAACAAAAAAAACAAAGGCGATTTTGCATGTGGCACTCTATGGGAATTGCGGAAATATTGCAGACATTCATGATTATGCTAAAAAGAACAACCTTTACCTCATTAATGATTGTGCTGCAGCAATGTGTAGTTTTTATAAAGGTAAAAATATTGTTTCCTATGGGGACTTTTCAGTACTTTCGTTTTTCTCAGATAAGACAATAACAACTGGTGAGGGAGGGATGCTTCTAACTGATAACGCAGAGCTTTTAGAGGAATGCAACATGTACAAACATGATGGACGTCGTGAAAGAGGGGTTGACCTTATTGAGCGCCATGGCTACAACTTTCGTATTACCGAATTGCAAGCGGCTGTTGGTGTTGCCCAATTTGGCAAGCTTAACTTTTTCATTAATAGAAAAAAAGAAATATTAAAGGATTACCAAAAGAGATTGTCGAATATCGCAAATATTAGATTCTTCGAATTTAACTCAGCATGTGATGTGGTCCCTCACCGTGTGTTAATTTTTGTACCTGATGCAGCAGCACTGATCTCTCACTTGACTCAATCTGGAATTGGGGTGCGGACTACTTTCATGCCAATGCATTCACAACCAATTTATAATATAAAAAAGAAATTTATTATCACAGATAAACTATTTCAAACTGGCATTGCTTTACCTTCAGCTCCAACACTTTCGAACGAACAAATTGATTTAATAACAAGAAGTATTATTAATTTTTATAAAACAATATAAAATGAGAGTTCCAGCTACAAAACCGTTTTTTTCTAATGAGGATATCGAGTTTATCACAGAAAAATTTAAAGAAATTCTCCGAGGTGAATCATTTCTTACTATGCACAAATATGGTGCTGAGTTTGAAGAGAAGTTTGCTCAATTTATTGGCACAAAATATGCAGTAGGTTGTAATAGTGGCACTTCTGCTCTTGAGCTCATTTGTCGGGCATTGAAAATATCAGGGAAAGAGGTAGTTCTTCCTTCAAATACTTTTGTAGCTACTGCAAATGCAATTATTAATGCGGGCGGAATACCTGTGTTTGCAGATTGTGGAGATGATATGTGTCTTGATCCAGATGACGTTGTAGCAAAAATTACATCAAGAACCATAGCAGTTATGCATGTACACATAGGTGGAATTGTTTCTGAAAGTATTTTTGAGTTACAAAAAATTTGCCATGAAAAAAACCTTCACCTAATTGAAGATGCGGCTCAAGCACATGGGTCTGCGCTAAATGGGATAAAAGCAGGAACTTTTGGGATTGCAGCTGGTTTTAGTTTTTTCTCTACTAAAGTAATGACGACTGGTGAGGGGGGCATGGTTACTACAAATGATCTAAAATTGGTTGAAAAGATGAAGTCCTTGAGGGAGTTTGGAAAGGTAAAACAAGGCATATATATTAATTATTATACTGATTTTGGATATAACTGGCGACTTCCTGAAGTGGCGTCTCTCATGGGAATAAGACAGCTCGAATCGATTGAGGAGTTTATTGTTCGCAGACGACAAATTGCTAAAATTTATGATGAAGAATTTTACGGCAACCCGAATATAGTATTGGTGGTGCCACAAGATAAAGAAAACCACAATTACTTCAAATATCTTATTATTACTCCAAATCATGATCGAAAAGTAATTCATAAATATCTTGAGAGCAAAGGAATTCAGCCAAGCGGTTATGTTTATGAACTCCCATTGCATAAGCAACCCGTCTTCCCTGAAGCAAATAACTTATCTCTTCCTAAGACTGAGTATGTTTGTGAAAAACATTTGGCATTGCCAATATTTTACGGTATGACTGACGAACAAGTAAGATACGTCGCATCAACACTGAAGGAGATACTTTAAAGAAATAATTATAATATGAAATGTTTTGTTACTGGTGGTGCCGGGTTTATCGGCAGCCACTTGGTTGATCGTTTAATTCAGGAAGGACACAGCGTGACTGTTTATGATAATTTATCATTAGGACGAGAGAGCTTTATTCAGCATCACTATTCCAATAAAGATTTTAAATTTGTCATGGGCGACCTTCTTGATTTCGAATTATTAAAGTTATCATTATTAAATTTCGATATTGTATTTCATCTTGCAGCCAACTCTGATATTGTGAAAAGCGCAAGCCATACAAAAATTGATCTAGAACAAGGTACTATTGCAACATACAATCTTCTTGAAGCCATGCGATCAAATGGCATCAAAAAGATTGCTTTTACATCGAGTAATGTTGTTTACGGAGAAGCTAAAAAATTGCCCATTCCTGAAGATTATGGCCCATTATTCCCAATTTCAATGTATGGTGCAAGTAAGCTTGCTTGCGAAGCCTTAATATCTGCCTATTGTCACAACTTTGGTATGACAGCATGGATATACCGCTTTGCTAATGTTACCGGCCCCAGAATTACGCATGGCGTAGTACTCGATTTTTATCGTAAACTTGAAAAGAATCCACTCAAATTGGAAATACTGGGTGATGGCAAACAAGCGAAGCCTTACATTGTTGTACATGATATCGTTGATGGAATGCTTTTTGGCATCAAAAACAGCAATGAATGGATTAACTACTTTAATCTAGGCACCGAAGGTTCTACATGTGTCTTATTAATTGCTAAGGAGATAATTAAAGTTCTAGGTCTTTCAGAGGTCAAGCTTGGATTCACAGGTGGTGATAGAGGTTGGCCTGGAGATGTTGCAAGGGTGAGCCTTGATATGAGTAAATTGAGTGGACTTGGTTGGAGACCTAAATATACAACTTCAAATGAGGCTTGCATGGTAGGACTTAGGTTGATAATTGAAGATCTTAAATCACGTGACATTCAGGACAAACAAGCCGAATTGAAATTAAATCACTGACAATTGATAAAACAAGTTGTCATTTTAGCCGGAGGAAAAGGAACTCGCTTATTCGAACGATTAGGCAATCTACCAAAACCGCTAATAGATGTATGCGGCAAACCTTTACTGGAACGGCAGATTCTACTTGTAAAGCACTATGGATTTGAGCGTGTTCTAATCCTGATAAATTATCGGGCTGAGGATATCGTCGACTTCTGCCAAAGTAAAAACAACTGGGAATTGGATATCCGGTGTTTTAACGATGGAGAACCGTGTGGTACAGCAGGTGCAGTATTGCAATGTTATGATGAACTTGATGACGAATTTCTACTGATGTATGGTGATACCATGTTGGATGTTGATCTTCACCGCTTTTATAAGTATCACTCTGAAGACATTGGCGTTGCAGCTACTCTTTTTTTACATCCAAACGATCACCCTCATGATTCCGACCTCGTGGTTATTGACGAAGATGGTTATATCACAGATTTCTATCCATATCCGCGTACCTCAAGCCGTTTCTATCCCAACTTGGTAAACGCTGCACTTTATTATATTAGAAAGGCTGCACTTGAGCCTTGGCGAAACTATACAGGTGGATCAATTGATTTTGGAAAACAACTTTTCCCAGCAATGATTGAAAAAGGATTTCAGCTTCGTGGGTACAACAGTCCTGAGTACATTAAGGACTGCGGGACGCCAGCCAGAATTGATAAAGTTTGTAATGATTTTGAGTCAGGCAGGATTGCTCGATCAGTGCTCAGTCATTTACAAAAAGCCGTTTTTTTAGATCGTGATGGTACAATCAATCGTGAAGTGGATCAATTAAATTTGGTTGACCAGTTCGAACTTCTACCTGGTGTTGAACAAGCTATCAAGTTGCTGAATCGGTCAGAATACCGTGTTTGTGTTGTGACAAACCAACCGGTTATTGCCCGCGGTGAGTGTTCCCGTGAAAATCTAAACCAAATCCATAATAAATTAGAAACCCTTCTTGGGCAGGAGGGTGCATTTATTGACAGAATTTACTATTGCCCTCATCATCCGGATAAGGGCTTTTCCGGAGAGATCAAGGAGTTAAAAATTGATTGTGATTGCCGCAAGCCAAAGTCAGGTATGATCAATAAAGCAATTTTCGATCTGAATATCGACATAAATCAATCATGGATGATTGGTGATACAACTGCTGATATAATGTTGGCATATAGTACTGGCCTTAAATCAATATTGGTAGAAACCGGTCTTGCAGGACTTGATGAGAAATACTTGGTTACTCCTGACTTCATTGTCCCTGACTTACTATCTGGAGTTTCATTCATTTTAAACATTTACCCACGTCTTATCAAATCGATAAAACCAATATCGAAGAAAATAATGCGGGGCGAAATAGTTTTTATAGGCGGTCAGGCACGAAGTGGTAAAAGTTCATTTGCAAGTGCACTTCGTCACATTTTAGAAGAACATCATTTACGATGTCATATTTTATCAACAGACTCTTGGCTGTTAAATGAAACTGAAAGAGGTGATAATATCTTAGCTCGTCATAATATTGCTAAACTTCAAGATGTTATTCAATCATTGTATAACCCCGCTTTGCGCCCAACTCATCTGGTCGTACCGGGCTATCGGAAAACACGTCGTGAGAATTTGCCCAACGCACGAATTATTAAATTGAATGCTGAAGACATTATTATTGTTGAAGGTGTAGTTGCATTGGAACTTGCTAGAATTACCCAGGGGAAACACAAATTCTTTATAGAAATTGAAGAGTATGAACGTAAAAAGCGCATGCTTCGCGAATATATAAACAGAGGGTTCAACCTGGAAGCAGCAAATGCTGTTTATTTGGAGCGACTAAGAGAAGAAGTGCCCTGGATTGAAGAGAATGGCATTGGCGCTTTAAAAATATCAATACCTGTTTCTAAATACAATATTAACTAATAAAAACTTAATGATTATTAGTAGAACACCTCTCCGAATGAGTTTTACAGGTGGAGGTAGTGACCTGCCTGCTTTCTATCAAAAATATGGTGGCGCCGTAATTAGTTCAGCTATAGACAAGTACGTATACGTGAATGTCAATAAGAAATTCGACAACGGTATTCGTATCTCTTATTCAAAGACTGAAGAAGTGAAGTGTGTAGCGGACATTGAACATCGCCTCGTTCGTGCTTCTCTTGAATATCTGGGCCTTAAAGGCGGTATCGAGATCACTACGATTGCGGATGTTCCATCAAAAGGTACGGGCCTAGGCTCGTCAAGTTCATTCACGGTTGGACTACTTCATGCTTTAAATGCTTATCTTGGTCGGTATGTTTCAAGTGAGCAATTGGGTAGTCAAAGTTGCCACATTGAAATTGATCGCTGCAAGGAACCAATCGGGAAACAGGATCAATATGCTGCAGCCTATGGTGGCTTTAATCTGATCGAGTTCAACCCCGATAACTCTGTAGTGGTTTCCCCTATTATTTGTCAACGTGGTACTGTTACAGAGATTGAACATAATCTTATGGTGTTTTATACCGGTATCACTCGAAGTGCATCTGATCTTTTGGCACGACAGTCTGTGGTAGTTTCTCTTGAAGAGATGAAACAAAAAGCTCTAAAGCGGATGGTTGATCTGACATATGATCTACGTAGGGAACTTCAAAATAATAACACACATGTTTTCGGAGAGATTTTACATGAAAATTGGATGCTCAAGAAATCATTAATGAATGAAATTAGTTCTCCTGAAATCGATCAGTGGTATGATTCAGCAATAAGGGCAGGGGCTATTGGTGGAAAAATTCTTGGTGCAGGTGCAGGTGGCTTTTTAATATTTTACGTACCACGCAAAGCTCATCTTGCTGTCCGGAATGTATTGGCTGATTTACATCAGATTAACATCAAATTCGAACCCTTAGGCAGTCGAATTATTTTTTATCATTAATTACAGTTATATGGAAATTAAACAATTTACAGGAGTGTCCTCAAAATATTTGAGACGTCTTAATGATGTATTCAATTCTATCGATAAGCGATGTATTGATAATGGTGTCGAA
This sequence comes from Bacteroidia bacterium, assembly GCA_026391655.1. Classification (GTDB taxonomy): domain Bacteria; phylum Bacteroidota; class Bacteroidia; order Bacteroidales; family Prolixibacteraceae; genus JAAFHB01. The sequence goes on from JAPLDR010000060.1 coordinate 56,149, forward strand.
CTCGTGTCACATGCTTGGAAAAACGGTAAACAAATTTTCACCTTGGGGAACGGTGGCAGTTCATTGACTGCAATACATTTTATTGCTGATTGGAACAAAAGTGTTTTCTTAAAGGGTAAATTGCCGTTTCGCGGATATTGCTTAGTAGAAAACATAGGCCTCGTGATGGCTTATGCTAATGACATGTCATTTCAAGACATTTTCATCGAACAATTAAAAAACCGTCTTGAGCGTGATGATCTCGTTATTGCAATTTCAGGGAGTGGCAACTCTGAAAATGTTCTGCGGGCTATAGAATACAGTAATCAAATTGGCGCAGTAACCCTTGGTCTATGTGGTTTCGATGGCGGAAAATTAAAGCAAATTGCTCAACATCATGTGTGGGCTAATGTAAATGATATGCAGTTGACAGAGGATGTACACGCAATTTTTGGTCACATTGTTATGCAAAGTCTTTGCGGATATCACCTGGAAATCTAAAGAATTTTATCTGAAAAATGTGACTTTTTAAAATAATACTTTAGCTATTATTCGGCTATCAAAATGAATTTTTTCTAATGAAGAAGATAATAATAATATCAAATATTTCGTGGACTATCTCTAACTTTCGATTAGATCTGGTAAAATTACTTATATCGAATAATTATCAGGTTACATGTATTGCAGATGAGGATACCTTTAATAAGGATTCAATTTCACAATTAAAAGATGTGGGGGCAGATTTTATTAAATTAAAAATATCCAGAAAAGGGTTGAATCCACTTACTGACTTAAAATATTCAATAAATTTATATAAGATACTACACAAAGAAAGACCTGATTTAATAATAAATTATACAATTAAACCAATTATTTATAGTTCAATAATAAGCAGAATATTAGGCATTAAATCCATGTCCGTTATATCAGGATTGGGTAATATTTTTATAAAAAATAATCTCTTGTCTTTTTTTACCAAATTTCTTTACGCTTTTAGCCTTCAATTCCCTTCTAAAATATATTTTTTAAATCAAGTTGATATGTCCTATTTTATTGACAATAAAATAGTTAATGAAAACAAAACATTCTTATTGAATGGAGAAGGCATTAATACAAGCTATTATAGTCCGCTTCGAAAGATTGATAATGATAAATTTATTTTCCTGAAAATCTGCAGATTGATTTGGGAGAAAGGGGTAGGTCAATACATTGAAGCTGCAAAAATATTAAAGGTAAAATTTAAAGAAAATGTTGAATTTCAACTAATAGGATTTTTTGACAATGATAATCCTGGTTCAATTAGCAAAAAGGAAATTGAAAAATTGGAGTCAGAAGGCTATATACATTATATGAAAGATGTAAAAGATGTAAGACCATTTTTACAGAATTGTGATTGTTTTGTACTGGCATCATTTTATAGAGAGGGAATTCCTCGCTCACTTCTTGAAGCAGCTTCAATGGAAAAACCTATTATTACAACTGATTCTGTAGGTTGTCGTGATACAGTTGAAAATGGTGTTACCGGTTATTTATGTCAACCACAAGATGTAGTAGATTTAGTAGAAAAAATGGAAATAATATATAATTCCACATCAGAAGAAAGGCAAAAGATGGGAAGGAATGGAAGGAAAAGAATGATTTCCTTTTTCGATGAAAAGATTATTAATCAGGTATATTTGAAAGACATAGAGCTTATATTATCAAATAATTAATATAAGTATTTGAAATCTAAATATTAAGATCGGTTTGAATTCTAAGAAAATTATAATCACTGGGATTTACGGCTTTGTTGGTCGTAATTTATCAGAATACTTAAGTAATAATCTCAAAAATAAAATATTTGGGGTCGAACAAAGAGGTTGCGTCATACAATCTGGCACTTCCAAATTATATTACTGGGATGAACTTGATATTATAAAAGAGGGAGAGTGCATCATCCATTTAGCAGGGTTAGCTCACGATACGAATAATAAAAATAAAACAGAAGATTATTACCGTGTTAATACATGCCTTACTAAAACAATCTATGACTTCTTCTTAAATTCGACTGCAAAAACATTCATTTTCTTCAGTACTGTCAAAGCAGTTGCAGACATATCTGAAGTCCCGCTTATTGAAACCGTAATTCCTGAACCTAAAAGCATTTATGGTAAATCAAAATTAAAGGCGGAGGAATACATCCTGAATAGAATGCCCAAAGATGGACGCAAGGTGTTTATTTTGCGTCCTTGCATGATTCATGGTCCTGGCAACAAAGGTAACTTAAACCTCCTATTCAAATCACAAAACAGAGGATTACCCTGGCCTTTAGGCGCTTTTGAAAACAAACGATCATTATGCTCAATCGATAATATTTTGTTTGTAGTACAACAGTTGATTACTGAAAATATCGAACCAGGTATTTATCAGGTTGCTGATGATGAAGCCTTATCAACCAATGAACTTATCAGATTAATGGCATCGTCACAAAACAAAAAAGCTAAAATTTGGAACATCCCATCTAAACCAATTAAAACCATAGCCCGGTTGGGTGACTTCTTTCACCTCCCTCTAAATAGCGAACGACTTAAAAAATTAACTGAATCATACCTTGTATCCAATCAAAAGATTAAAAATGCCTTAGGTATTGAAAAAATGCCTGTCTCTGCTGTAGAGGGATTTAAAAAAACATTTGAATATTTCAAAAAACAGCTATAACATTATGCAATTCAACCTTAATATTGACTCATTTATCCAGGATCATGTAACATTCAGGAAAGAAAGCCTTTTAAAGCAGGATTTTGAAAAATATGACACAATTCTAAATACTCGAATTCGCAACAAATCGGTTTTAGTCATTGGAGGTGCCGGGACTATTGGATCTTCCTATATCAAGGCGATTTTAAAATTCAATATCAGAAAACTGGTAGTCGTCGATATCAACGAAAATGGATTAACTGAATTGGTTCGTGATTTAAGGAGCTCCACAGAATACAATATTCCGGACGATTTCATTACCTATCCAGTCAATTTCGGAGATCGCGTATTTGAAAAAATATTTCAGCATCATGGTCCCTTTGAAATTGTCGCCAATTTTGCCGCCCACAAACATGTTCGTAGCGAAAAAGACATATTTTCTATAGAGGCCATGATCGAAAATAATGTACTTCGGGCCCGCAAACTTTTGGATTCGTTGCTGCAATTTCCACCGGAACATTTTTTCTGTGTTTCAACAGACAAGGCTGCGAATCCCGTCAATATCATGGGAGCAAGCAAGAAACTGATGGAAGAGTTAATCATGGCCTACTCCGATAAACTGCCCATCAAAACCGCTCGTTTTGCCAATGTTGCTTTTTCCAATGGTAGTTTACCTTTGGGATTTCTTGAAAGATTGAATAAGAAGCAGCCTTGGTCGTGTCCTCGTGGTATTCGCAGGTTCTTCGTCTCCCCTCAGGAGTCAGGAGAACTGTGTTTGATGGCATCTATCATGGGCGAGTCAGGTGATATTTTCTTTCCTAAACTGGATGAAGACCGTGACATGATTCCATTTGACCAAATTGTTAATGATTTGCTTAAAAGTCTTGGCATGGAGCCGGATATTTGCCAAACAGAAGAAGAGGCAAAACAAAAAGCATTATTGCTGAATGACAATTCTAAAACCTACCCCGTTTACTTTTTCGGTTCTGAAACTTCCGGAGAAAAAGCTTTTGAGGAGTTTTATACCGAAAAAGAAGAATTGGACAACGATACATTTATCAATCTGGGAGTTGTAAAAAACTCAAAAAAAAGAAGTATTCAGGAGATCGATGCAATTTTCGATCGGCTTCATACCTTGTTCGAATCGCAAAACGTAACCAAAGCTGCTATTGTTGATGTCCTAAAAGTTTACTTACCCAACTTTGAACACATTGAAACCGGGAAAGGGCTAGATTCTAAGATGTAAAGCCCCTACTACGCACCCTCTGCCAAGCTCTCTCTAAAGCACTCACCCCTTGTCCAAGCCCTCTTACGAATCTTAAATAAAAGTCTCTGAGAGACACATCCAACCTATTTTAGGGTAGCTGAATAAATTATACCTTTATCCTGTTCAAAACTCTACTGAATATGTACAAACACTTTTTCAAGCGCCTCATAGATTTCCTGCTATCTTTCATTACATTAACCATTCTATCCCCTCTTTTAATTCCCGTATGTATTGGCCTGCTACTGACAGGTGAGCATTATATTTTTTACTTTCAAAAAAGAGTTGGGTACAAAAACAGATTATTCGATATATGGAAATTTGCAACAATGTTGAAAAACAGCCCTAATATGGCTGGTGGCTTGTATACCTTGAGAAAAGATCCCCGTTTAATGCCCATGGGTGGATTTCTGAGAAAAACCAAAATCAATGAGCTTCCTCAAATTATCAATATTCTTTTGGGGGATATGAGTATTGTTGGGCCCAGACCTTTGGTCAATAAAAATTTTGAGCTTTATCCCGATCATGTAAAAGTTTCCATAAATAACGTAAAGCCCGGATTGACAGGTATCGGATCAATCGTATTCAGGGATGAGGAAAGGTTGCTTTCTGAAACAGTATTAACACCCCATGAATTCTACTTCAAACACATTGCACCTTATAAGGGAGAGTTGGAAATATGGTATCAAAAAAATCTTTCCTTATATACCGATTTGATGCTTATTTTCTTAACTGCCTGGGCCATTTTGGCTCCAAAAAGCAATTTGGTTTACAAGATTTTTAAAGATTTACCACAGCGACCAACAGACTTTAACTAATTCGAATTGTAAGGGTTTCATTCCAAATGAAGCCCTTACTTGTCAAAAAGCCTTTCAAATAGGCCTTTCTCCTGACATTTCATGTTCAAAAATAGAATTACATAAAGGGATCTTCTTCTAATTCAAAAAGTTTTATGCATTATATATACAACTTGAATACAACTTCTATACATCCGGAATACACATTATTCGCACATCGTTCGCATTTTCTATACTATTTCAAATCATCCATAATATAAATTCTAAACATTCTATATTCCTTTAATATCTCTTGAAAAGCGATTTCGATGGAAACTTTTCGTTCTTCATTCTTCGTTTTTCACTCTTCTTATGCCCTTCTCCCTACATTGATTTTGATCCCGATGACAAATTTTTCTATACAGATATTAAAGGACTGATCGAAGATATGATGCAGATGTTTCACGCATGGGCCGGTTTCTTATTAAGAGAGGAGATGAAGGATTGAAATATCGAAAATATTTTACCGGACATTACCTCACCGTTGCTGGCCATCCAAGGGGAAGACAATGAATATGGCAGCCGGGACCAGATCATTAGTATTGGTGCAAAAGTGAGCGGTTATTCCGAAACTTTAATTCTTAAAAATTGCGGTCATATTCCACATATTCAGCAAAGAGATACAATAATCCAGCGCACCTGCTCTTTTATAAAAATGTAAATATTCTACCAGTGAAAATTCTGTATATGACTTAACCTGTATATAACAACCTAATGGTAACCTAATTACCTCTTCATTATATCCAAATTACAATTGAATTACCATTGAATGGCAAAAATTTTAATTGATTATTATGAATAGCAAAGAAGAAAAAGCCCGCCTTGTCATCGATTTTTTTCACCGCACAATGATGCACCATGCTATGTGGTATGCCGAAGTGAAGCAGCGCCTAGGGCAGGAGAAGGCATTCGAAGTGCTCGGAGCGGCTTACAAAAATAGTTACGATCTTCAGATGAAGCGCCTTGCCAAAGTTCTGAATTTTGAAATGAAGGACGATATCCCCGCGCCATTGTTGGATTTACCTGACGATTTACTGGACAGCCTCCGCGATAATGCGGCCGTGAACTGGTTGGCCAACGACGGAGTTTGGTTTCAGGCTGTGGAGTTTTCGAAAGATATGCAGGAGGCCAAGCATTGCAATGATGCCTGTTGGGCACAGTTTTCTCCTTTTGAAGCATGGTCTGTAAAAAAAATATTGAAATTGCAGGAGCCCTGTGGTCTCGAAGGATTGAAGCAGGCGTTGCAGTACCGGTTATACGCATTTATCAACAAGCAGTCTTTTGCGGACGAAACACACAGCAGTTTTATCTTTAAAATGAACGATTGCCGTGTGCAGAGTGCCCGCAAGCGCAAAGGTCTCGATGACTACCCCTGCAAATCGGGCGGGGTAGTGGAATATACCGAATTTGCCAAAGCTATCGATCCGCGGATAAAAACGGAATGCCTTGGCTGCCCGCCTGATAAGCATCTGGAAGAATGGTATTGTGCTTGGCGGTTTTTCTATTAATTTATTCTGAAACAAACACAATATTGCTCAATGCAGGTAAATATTAAAACAGATTACTTCTGCAAACTGCGAAATCGAAATAAAATCCCATTCTTCATTATCGAATTACCGAATTGCCACATCGTCATATAATCCTTTATCCCTTTTAATTTAACCTGCCAAGTCTGAGCCAAGTCTAAGCAAAACTATTAACAATTAACCATTTACCATTAAATAGTATGTCACAAAAAACCGCTTTAATAACCGGCGTCACAGGACAGGATGGTGCTTACCTGAGTGAGTACCTGCTTAAAAAAGGATATATGGTTCATGGGATCAAACGCCGCTCTTCGATGTTTAACACCGAACGCATTGATCATATTTATCAGGATCCACATGTAGAGAATCGCAATTTTATGCTTCACTACGGCGATATGACCGACTCAATGAATATTACCGGCATTGTTCAGGAAGTTCAGCCGGATGAGATTTATAATCTGGCCGCTATGAGTCATGTGAAAGTTTCGTTCGACACACCCGAATATACTGCAAACGCAGACGGAATAGGAACTCTTCGGTTACTTGAAGCCGTCAGGTTGCTCGGACTAAGTCATAAGACACGGATCTATCAGGCTTCAACATCAGAATTATATGGAATGGTTCAGCAGGTTCCTCAGTCCGAGAAGACCCCGTTCTATCCGCGTTCGCCCTATGCCGTGGCAAAGATGTATGCCTACTGGATTACAGTTAACTACCGCGAAGCTTACGGGATGCATGCCAGCAATGGTATTCTGTTTAATCATGAGAGTCCGATCAGGGGTGAAACCTTTGTTACCCGAAAAATCACGCGCGTGATCAGCAAGATTGCCTTGGGAATGCAGGATCGGCTCTTCCTGGGCAACCTCTCTTCAAAACGTGACTGGGGACATGCCAAAGACTATATCAAGGCGATGTACCTGATCCTGCAACAGGAAGTGCCTGATGACTATGTAATTGCTACGGGCATCACCACTACCATTCGTGATTTTATCAAAATGGCTGCCGCCGAAATCGGACTTGAAATTTCATTCGAAGGAGAAGGAGCCATCGAGAAAGGTTTTCTCACCGGCATTGACGAAATAGTTTTTAATAAAACTGTCGGAGAACAATACCTTGAAAGGATCAAATCCCGCCTCATCTCTTCGTCCATTCGCCCCTTCGCCTCTTCTCAAATTGTAGGTGTCGACCCTGCCTACTTCCGTCCCACTGAGGTCGATTTGCTAATTGGTGATCCGACAAAAGCTAATACCAAATTAGGATGGAAACCAGAGTACGACCTTAAAGGACTGATCGAAGATATGATGCAATCGGACATTAAACTGATGAAAAAAGATGCCTGGCTTAGGGAGGGTGGATATAGGACGCTGAACTATTTCGAATAACACAGATTACAAAGGAGTTAACGGATAGTATTGCAATTTGAACAAGATACTTATAAGCTCTGGGAGTTTGTATGCGCGTTCATCGATTACCTGGTCCGGGATTCCTAAAATCAGTTTATCAGGAAGCTCTTGAAAAAGAATTTATTATTCAAGGATTACTATTTGTTCGTCATCAAAAGTTGAAATAAACTTACGATGGAGAAAAAATGATGAAAATTTAATTGCCGATTTTGTTTATTACACTTAGATATTGCTTCAATTGAAGTCTTCATCTTTTATTCACAAAGACAATTTTGATCTATAGATTAATTACTTAAAATCCAAAAAGTTAGAGGTCGGATTTTTAGAAAACTTTGGGTCACCATCATTGCAATACAAACGCTGGGTAAATACAACAAACAAATCAGTGTAATCCGCAATCTGCGTGATCCCTTTTTATCCGTGAAATCAAATAATAAAAATGGAAAAAAGCAGTAAGATATACATCGCAGGTCACCTTGGATTGGTAGGATCAGCCCTTTGGAAAAACCTTCAGTCTAAAGGATATAACAATCTGATTGGAAGAACGATAGATGAATTAAATCTGATGGACACCAACGCTGTAAATGCATTCTTTGAAAAGGAAAAGTCTGAATATGTTATCCTCGCCGCAGCCAAGGTTGGCGGAATTGCTGCTAACAGTACCTATCGCGGGCAATTCATTTACGAAAATTTGATGATTCAGAACAATGTGATCCATGCGGCTTACCTCAATAAGGTAAAAAAGTTACTTTTTCTGGGAAGCACCTGTATCTATCCACGCGAAGCACCTCAGCCTATGAACGAGGAGTGTCTGTTGACAGCGCCCTTAGAATACACGAATGAACCCTACGCTATTGCCAAAATCGCGGGTGTCAAGCTATGTGAAAATTACAATTTGCAATACGGCACCAATTTCATTTCTGTGATGCCAACCAATCTTTATGGTCCAAATGACAATTTTGACCTTGAGAAATCCCACGTTCTGCCTGCCATGCTCCGAAAAATATACCTTGGTAAATGTTTGGAAGAAAATAACCTGGATGCCATCCGTAATGATCTGAACAAACGACCAATTAATGGTGTGAATGGAGACTTAGAGATGGAGAGAAGAAGGGACAAAGAGAAAAAAGGAGAAATGGAGAGTGTGAAAGTAGGAGAAAATGAGAAAAGAATACTGGCAGCATTAAATAAATATGGCATCAGCATCACTTCATCTCACTCTCTCCCCTTCATTCCACCACTCCCTCACTCCCTCTCACCCTCTCACCCTCGAAAAGTGTCCGTAGAAATATGGGGAAGCGGCGCACCTATGCGCGAATTCCTCTGGAGCGAAGAGATGGCCGATGCTTGTATTTATCTTATGGAACACATTGACTTCAAAGATCTCATTCGTGAAAATTCGTCTTCAATTCGCGAAATTCGTAATACTCATATCAACATCGGCAGCGGAAAGGAGATCTCGATCCGCGACCTGGCGTATCTGATCAAAGCAAAAATTGGTTTCAATGGAATCTTGATTTTTAACACTTCCAAACCTGATGGCACAATGCGAAAACTGACCGATCCCTCAAGACTTCACGCTCTGGGGTGGCATCATAAAATTGAGATTGAGGAAGGTGTGGTTGTGGGATCCGCTCATGAAAAGGTCATCGATTACTTGGTCCAGGATTTCTTGAATCAGTTTATCAGGAAGCCCTTGAAAAAGAATTTATTATTCAGGGGATACCATTTGTGCGACATCAAAAGTTGGAATTAACTTACAATGGAGAAAAAATGAAGAAATATTTTGTTGCCGATTTTGTTTGTTTCTCAAAAATATTGCTCGAATTGAAATCTTCATCTTTTATCCACAAAGATAATTTTGATCAATTGATTAATTATTTAAAAGCCACAAAATTGGAGATAGGATTATTAGTGAACTTTGGAGCACCTTCATTACAATACAAACGCTGTATAAATACAACCAAATCAGTGTAATCCGCCCTAATCCGTGCAATCTATATGACAAAGAAAGTATTCGTGTCCGGTATTTACGATATGCTTCATTCGGGGCATGTTGCATTTTTCGAGGAGGCAGCATCCTATGGTGATCTTTATGTCGGCTTGGGATCGGATCAGACGATCCGTCAACTGAAGGGGCATAAATCGATAAATACCGATCGTGAGCGACTCTATATGGTAAAAGCGCTTCGCATGGTAAAAGACGCCTGGATCAATAGCGGTTCAGGATTGATGGATTTTGAAAAAGAAGTCGTTGAATTACATCCCGACATTTTTTTCGTCAACGAAGATGGTTTTACACCCGAAAAACAAAAACTTTGCAACAGACTTGGAATAAAATTAGAAGTGAGCAAGAGAATTCCACATCAAGGACTTCCAATTCGCTCAACAACAGCATTGCGGAAAGAGTGCTGGATTCCCTTCCGACTCGATCTGGCAGGTGGATGGCTCGACCAGCCTTTCGTGTCAAAGTATTCTTCAGGCTCTGTGATCACTATATCCATAGAACCTGAAGTTGAGTTTAACGACAGATCAGGCATGTCGAGCAGCACAAGGGCTAAAGCTATAGAGCTTTGGCAATCAGATATCCCCGAAGGAGATAAAGAGAAACTGGCCAGAACGCTGTTCTGTGTCGAAAATCCTCCGGGTACGAGCTATGTCAGTGGTTCCCAAGATTCAATAGGAATCGTTTACCCCGGAGTTAATAAGCTTAATTATCCGTCAGGGGACTATTGGCCAAACCAAATCATTTCGGTCACAGACGAAAAGACACTGGCCTGGATCGAACAACATTTGTGGCTGATTAACCTCTCACCCCGCGAGAGTGGATATAATGTATTGTCAGATACCCAAATAAACGAGGAAAGTGCACAGCTGCTGGCTTATGCCGCAGAGGGAGTTTGGAAAGCTATTGCAGACAAGGATTTAATAGCATTTGGAGCATTTGTCAAAAAATCGTTTCAGGCACAGATTGCGATGTTCCCTTATATGGTTAATTCCTATATCATTGAGCAGATCAGTTTTTATGAACGCGAAGCATTGGGATGGAAAATCTCCGGAGCAGGTGGTGGTGGATACCTGGTTCTTATCGCTGATCATCCGATTAAAAACGGAATTCAGCTCAAAATTAGAAGATAAATTAATCAAAAGATCTCATTAAAACATATGATTTCTATTCTCTTTTCAATCCGGCAGTGGCTTAGAATTACGCTTAGCGTTTTATATTTGGGATGTATTGCCTTTCTTTCGTTGCTGCCATCAAATGACTTGCCGGAGATTTCGTTGTTCCCGGGAGCAGATAAAATTGTACATACTTGTATGTATCTTGGACTTGCGTGGCTGGCCTGCTGGTCAATGCATTCAGAGCTTAAACCCAAATGGTATTATCTGATCATTCTCTTTTCGATTGGCTGGGGGGCAATGATGGAGCTTTTTCAATTTCTTATGAATATGGGGCGTTCTTATGAATTCAATGATATTGTCAGTAACTCAATCGGCACAATGATCGGTGTGTTGATCTATATGCTTATGGTTCAACAAAAAAGAAAACTTGACAATTCGACAATTTGACAACTTAGACAATGTGATTGCCAGATGCCAGCTGCCAGATTCTTGCAGCTCATCAATAAACTACGACCTATAATTTTAGAGATACAATTCAATTTATAATACTTTTTCAACATGAAAGGAATAATACTTGCAGGAGGTTCCGGTACACGATTGTATCCGATTACAAAAGGGGTATCCAAACAGTTGTTGCCTGTTTATGATAAGCCGATGGTTTACTACCCGTTATCAACATTGATGCTTGCGGGAATCAGGGATATTCTGCTGATCTCTACCCCTGAAGACATTGTCATGTATGAAAGATTACTAGGAAATGGAAAGGATTGGGGAATTAGTATCACCTACAAAATACAGCCATCTCCGGATGGACTTGCACAGGCTTTTATCCTTGGCGAAACGTTTATCGGAACAGACGATGTTTGTCTTGTTCTGGGCGACAATATTTTTTACGGTTATGGCTTCTCCGGAATGCTCAGTGAATCGGTTGAACTTGTCAAAAGGGAACAGAAGGCTGTGATTTTCGGTTATGTCGTTTCTGATCCCCAACGGTATGGTGTTGCTGAGATCGACAGAGAGGGGAATGTCCTTTCGCTCGAGGAAAAACCCGTTGTTCCGAAATCGAATTATGCGGTCGTCGGACTTTATTTCTATCCCAATTCAGTGATCAAAATTGCAAAAAACATCAAACCTTCACTGCGTGGTGAACTCGAAATAACAACTGTAAATCAAGAATATATGAATAGCAAACAGTTGAAGCTATCGACAATGGGACGTGGGTTTGCCTGGCTGGATACAGGAACTCATACTTCGCTGATTCAGGCATCGAATTTTATCGAAACAATTGAGACCCGTCAGGGATTAAAAGTTGCCTGTCCGGAAGAGATCGCCTATCATAACGGATGGATTACCAAAGATCAGTTGATTACACTGGCACAACCAATGATGAAGAACCAGTACGGACAATACCTGATCCGGTTAGCCGCAGAGTAATTTTACAATTGAGAAAAATGAAAGTTATTGCTACCCAAATTCCTGAAGTATTGATTTTTGAGCCCGATGTGTTTGGTGATCACCGCGGCTATTTCTTTGAATCGTTTCGTCAGGATATTTTTGAGAAATATGTAGGGAAAATCTATTTTGTTCAGGACAATCAATCGAAATCGGGGTTTGGAGTGCTACGAGGACTCCATTTTCAACGACCGCCGTTTACACAGGCTAAGTTGGTGCAGTGTCTCCAGGGAGAGGTGCTTGATATTGCAGTTGACATCAGGATTGGCTCTCCAACCTATGGTAAGCATGTGTCCGTTCATCTTTCGGAAGCTAACCATCGTCAACTTTACGTCCCCAGAGGATTTGCACATGGATTTGCTGTGCTCACCGAAACAGCTGTATTTTCGTATAAATGCGATAATTATTATAGTTCGAATGCAGATGGTGGTCTCGCATGGAATGATCCGGAGATTAATATTGACTGGATTCTTTCTCCCGACGAGATTAAACTCTCCGAAAAGGATAAAGAACAGCCCTCGTTACACCAAATCACTCACTTTGAATATAAAAACTTCAAATAAGATTTGAAGCGTAAAGTGAATTTGTTACTTTTACAACAGAATACTCTCCGGACTGGTAACGATTGAATGATTCATTAGCTATATACGACTGTTAAGCA
>JAPLDR010000060.1:69090-99281 GCA_026391655.1 Bacteroidia bacterium
AAATATTCGTTTATTAAACTCGGATTTTTAACTAAATACAGGAATATGAAATTTTCAAATAAATATTTAATTATCATATGCTTATTGGTCTCAACTCTTTTCAGCTGCAGTAAAAAGGGTGGCAGTTCAGGACCTGATCCGATAATTCCCGATACTACAAAACCAACCATCTTAATTACAAAACCAACCGCAGGTCAAGTGTTCGTCACTGGAAATCCGATTATTTTTCAAGCAACTTTCGCCGACAACGTCAAACTTGGTAGCTATGATATTGCAATCACAAAAGTGGTTACAGGTGGACTTATATTAAAAAATGTACCCACACCTGTTGCCTGGAGTTATACGAAATCATCGACAAACTTTAGTTCTGGTGTCAAAAGTGAGACGATAAATCTAAGCGACATTACAATACCTTTATTGATTGGTACAAGTCCGGTTTTAACCGGGAAATACAATTTTACAGTTAACTGCGTTGATGCATCAAACAACAGCGCTTCCACCACAGTGGAAATCAATATTAACTAAATCTGATCCATCATATTACAAGCGACTATATTCAATAGCATCTTTATTATCACAATATTTTATAATAACCGGTAAACCACCGGTTATTTTTTTGATCTGGTGTGACCGGGCGGCCTGAAGTCTCTGAAGAAAGTCACCTGGTCACTTGAAGGATTCCAAATAATTTAAGCTGTCCGAAGGTGATTTCACGCCACCTTCTCTCTCATTTAGAGTTTTTTCATGTAAGTTTGTAAAATTCAAATAAATCCGCTTATGACTGGTACAGATCATCCGTTTCAAAAATACATCAAAATATTCTGGAGCATCTTCGGGATTGGTATTCTGATGATTATCATACTCTTTACCTTAGTCGCCAATGGCAAACTGGGTTTTATGCCTACGCTGACTGAGCTCGAGAATATTGAATCGTCGCTGGCATCCGAGGTCTATTCCAGCGATAGTGTAGTGATGCGCAAATTTTTCTATAAGGAGAACAGAACGTATGTTCCCTATGAGCAGATTAGTCAAAATGTAATCACAGCCCTTGTTGCAACAGAAGATGAACGTTTTTATCACCATTCGGGAATTGATATAAAAGGGTTATTCAGGGTTGCCAAAGGGGTTATTACCAGTGATGAAAATGCAGGCGGAGGAAGTACAATCAGTCAGCAGTTAGCCAAAATGTTGTTCCCCCGCGAGGATATGGATGGGAAAGTCGATCTGGCATTCCGTAAATTCAGGGAGTGGATTATCGCAGTAAAGCTCGAACGCAATTTCACGAAGGAAGAGATTCTTACAATGTACCTCAACAAGTTCGATTTTTTGAATCTGGCAGTTGGAATAAAATCTGCTTCTCAGATCTATTTTGGAATCACTCCCGATAAACTCACGCTTGTTCAGGCTGCCATGTTGATCGGAATGGCAAAAAATCCCTCACTTTACAATCCGCTTCGCCGCCCTGAATTGGTAAAACAACGCAGAAATGTTGTGCTTGACCAGGTTCGAAAATTTGGAGCTATTTCGAAAGCGGAGTACGATGGACTAAAAGTGAAAGATTTGAATCTAAATTATCACAAAGAGGATTTTAAAACAAGTCCCGGAACATATTTTACAGAATACCTTAGGACCATTTTAATGGCTCAAAAACCTGATCGCGAGAAATATGCCGGGTGGCAAAACCAACAGTTTTACGAGGATTCGCTTGAATGGGAAACTAATCCATTGTACGGATGGTGTCATAAAAATACAAAAGCCGACGGAACTCCGTATAATATTCATTCGGATGGATTGAAGATCTATTCAACAATTGACATGAAGATGCAGACTTATGCTGAATATGCTATAAAACAGCATCTTAGTATTGAAATTCAACCTGTATTCAACCAAAGAATCAAGATATTACGAAATCCCCCGTTTCCAAATTCCATGTCGGATGAAGAAGCACATAATCTGCTCAATATTCCAGTCAAACAGAGTGAGCGATACCGGCTACTCAAAAGTCAGGGGTTGAACCAGGATGAGATAGCCGCTGAATTCAAAAAACCTGCTGAAATGACGGTTTTCAGTTGGCGCGGAGAGATTGATACCACAATGACCCCGCTCGACTCGGTGAAGTATTCCCTTGGATTCCTAAGGTCGGCTATGATGACCATGGAGACAAAAACCGGTCATGTAAAAGCCTGGGTCGGCGGTCCAAATTATAAATATTTCATGTACGATATGGTGAAGTTAGGGAAAAGGCAGGTCGGATCGACTGTAAAACCTTTTCTTTACACACTGGCGATGCAAAACGGTTATTCACCGTGTACACTTGTTCCTAATGCCGAGCAGACTTTTTATTTGGCAGATGGAACCACATGGACAGCAAAGAATTCAGGACATACCGATTACGACGGACGTATGGTCACTTTAAAATGGGGACTTGCCAATTCTGTCAATCAGGTTTCGGGATGGGTGATGAAACAGTTTAATCCGCAGTCGATGGCAAATATGATGCGAAAAATGGGAATCACCAGTCCGATTGATGCAGTCCCTTCGATGTTCCTTGGAACCTCGGATGTTAGTATATATGAGATGGTTGGCGCTTATGGCACCTATGCAAATCATGGCGTTTACACAAAACCCATATTTGTTACGCGAATTGAAGATAAAAATGGCCTTATCCTGGCCCGTTTCTCGCCCGATCACCACGATGCCATCGATGCAAAAACAGCTTTCCTGATGCTTAATCTGATGGAAGGCGTAGTAAATGAAGGCACAAGCCAACGACTTCGACGGGCCGGGTTAATCTATGGCGGATTAACAGCAGATATTGCCGGAAAAACAGGAACAACTCAGAATCAATCAGATGGATGGTTTATGGGCATTACCCCAGAGTTGGTCACAGGTGTTTGGACTGGTGGAGATTTGCGTGCCATCCACTTCGAAGGACTTTCAATGGGACAGGGAGCAAATATGGCATTACCTGTATATGGTTATTTCATGAATAAGTTATACCGCGATCGTACTTTAGGTTATTCGGAAGAAACCCGGTTTGAAGCTCCGGAAGGGATTAATTTCGATCTTGATTGCTCGAAGGTAATGAAAAACGATGCTCCCGTTAGTGAGAGTGATTTCTTTTGACAATTTACTCTTGCACAACGAAGATGAGAGGGTGAGAAAATGGGAAGATGAGAAGGTGGAAATGCCAATCTTGTTGAGTTTAGATTCCCCACTTATCAGGGTGTCTTTGCATGTTCACTAGCATTCCAATGATTATGTCACACTCCTTATCCAGAGAATGATGTGTATCTTCCAAAATATAGTTACATTCAAACGCAAAATCAAGCCAGTTTTGCGTTTCTGCTGCTTCTGCTTCACTTTCATTTGGTAAAGGAAGAAAGCGAAAATGTATGAAAGTGAGAAAAATCTCATCTTCCCATTTTCTCCCTTTCATATCTGCCCCCTCTCACTTTCCCATTTTCATACCTTCTCACTTTCTCAGATAGGTGCTTTCCACTCGCCATATTCCATCATCAGTTTCTTTAGCTCTTCTACCGCATTCTCGGTGTCAACATGGCGTTTAATCAATTTCTGACCTTTGTAGAGATTTATTTTCCCTTTCCCGGCGCCAACAAAGCCGTAATCGACATCTCCCATTTCGCCGGGTCCGTTCACAACGCATCCCATGATGCCGATTTTAAGATTCTTCAGATGGCTGAAGTTCCGCTTAATTTCAGCGAGTGTTTCGCGAATATCAAAAAGGGTCCGGCCACATCCTGGACAAGAGATAAATTCGGTTTTAGTCACACGCATCCGGCTAGCCTGTAAAATGCCAAAAGCAAGGTTTTTCAATTCGTTATAACCGATATTTCCCTCGTTTGATAGCAAAATTCCGTCTCCATATCCGTCAATAAATAGGCCTCCAAGATCTGTCGAAGCCTTAATCAGCAGATTTTCGTAATTATTTTCTTTGTATGAACGGTGAAGAATCACGGGATTTTTGCAAATATGAGCATCCAGTTCCATAAAAAAAGCCCGCATCTCGGCATAGCAATTCAGATTATCGCTCTCCATGATCAGAATGACCTTCCGTTCCCGTTTTAACTTCTCAATGATTTCGGGATTCTCCTCTTTAAAAACGTCGTACCTCTTTTTATTGACCCTCACAAAACGCATCTGGCCTGTGTAATTGTCGTTGAAAAGATAATCTTCAAGCGACAATATCGGGTAAGATTTGTTACCGCGATCAAGAATTCGCTTACCATCATAAAAGTATTCGGGTTCAGTTCCTGAATTCACTGTTCGGACCTCTTCGCGTGTATATTTATTGAGACTTCCAATCACAACCACAGGTTTTTTAGCACCTATATCATTGACAGGTCTGCTCGAACGGCGTTCATATTCAAACGGATTGGTCTGGGCAACAAGGGGCGCTTTTATCGGAGCATGATTCTCTCTCCCCTTAAATACATCGACCAGTTTACGGGCAAAAGGAATTTCAGCGGCAGGATCTTCGGTCAGAGAAATTCGAATTGTATCTCCGATTCCATCAGCCAAAAGTGCACCTGACCCAACAGCCGATTTTATCCTTCCGTCCTCCCCTTCACCTGCCTCTGTAACACCGATATGTAAAGGATAATTCATATCCTCCAAACGCATCCGGTAGTTCATCAGCCTGACGGTATAAACCATCATGCGTGTATTACTCGATTTAATGGAAATGACGATATTGTGATAATCTTCCTTTTTGCAGATTCTGAGAAATTCCATAACTGATTCAACGATTCCGGCCGGAGTATCGCCATAACGACTCATAATCCTGTCAGATAGAGAACCTTGATTGGCGCCAATACGCAAAGCTGTACCACGCTCCTTACATTCTTTGATAAACGGCACAAACCGCTCTTCTATGCGGGCCAGCTCTTCGCGATATTCTTCATCTGTATAATTAACCTTTTCGAATGTAGCACGTTTATCGTAAAAATTCCCGGGATTTATCCTTACTTTTCGAACATATTTGATGGCTATTTCAGCGGCAGCCGGATTAAAATGAACGTCAGCCACAAGAGGGTTCGGGTAACCTCTCCTATCTAGCTCTGCCCTGATATTCTTCAAATTTTCGGCTTCCCTGATTCCCTGAACTGTAACCCGGACAAAATCAGCACCAGCATCTAAAATTCGTATTGTCTGATTAACAGTAGCTTCTGTATCTTTAGTGTCGGTGTCGGTCATTGATTGAAGCCGGATAGGATACTTACCGCCCAACGTTACCATCCCAATATTAACTATTTCAGTATCTTGTCGTTTGAATCGTAATAGGGAGTCAATATAATTGAAATTCTGGTTTATCATTCCTCAGTCTGTTAAAGCCGAAAGCTTTTGCAAATTTATTCTTTATTTTGAATTAAATTTGTTGAAAAATAATCTGGAATGTCAGTACGTGTAGATTCGGTCACAAAAATATACGGGAAACAGCGGGCGCTCGACGGAGTCTCTTTTACGGTAGATTCTGGCGAGATTGTTGGTTTTTTAGGTCCTAATGGTGCCGGGAAGTCGACGATGATGAAAATAATAACCGGTTTTCTGCATCCCGATGAAGGCAGTGTCTGGATAAACGGGGAAATTGTCGGAGGTAACAACCTAGGTATCAGACATCAAATCGGATACCTTCCGGAGAACAATCCACTCTATTCAGACCTTTATGTTACTGAGTATTTGGAGTATGTAGCCGGAATCTATCATATTAAAACGGTTCAGTCACGCGTGAAGGAGATGATCGGACTTACTGGCCTCCAAAGCGAAAAACATAAAAAGATTCGGGCGCTTTCCAAAGGATACAGGCAACGCGTCGGTATCGCTCAGGCGCTGATTCATGATCCGTCGGTACTGATTCTTGACGAACCTACTTCAGGACTCGATCCTTCCCAAATTGTTGAAATACGGCAATTGATCCGCAACATCAGCACCAGCAAAACAGTCATGCTTTCGACCCATATCATGCAGGAAGTTGAAGCACTGTGCAACCGGATAATGATTATCAACCACGGTAAAATTGTGGCAACTGATACCCCTTCAAATATTAAAGCCCTGGCAACTGCCAGCGGTCAAAATATCTTAGTCGAATTTGCAGAATCCATCAATCCGGATAAATTAAATGAGATTCAGGGTATTATCGAAATTCGACCCGTTTCAGAAAAAACCTGGCTCGTTCGTGGCGGGGCAACAGACCTGCGCCCCTTGATTTTCAGATTTGCAGTCGCTAATAATTTGACGATTCTGACCTTAAACAAACAGGAATCAAGTCTTGAAAATGTATTTTTGGAAATAACAAGGTAGAAAAAAGATAAAGGTTAAAGGAAAATCTATTTAATCATAAAAAAATTGTGCAAAAAAGTTCTGCGAGTCGGTTTACCAAAGATTTCATGAACATTCTTTTGACTAATGCTCACAATATTTTTGAATAGACAAAGAATTTATGGTACTTTTGGTTTTACAAAGTAAAGAAAACTAAAATATGAAAGACTTAAGTATAAGGCATCAATTAATTCAAGATATAAAATTTTTAAGTCCGGAATTATTATCACAAGCGTATCAATATCTCGAATTATTGAAAGCAACGAAAAATAACAGAAAAAGTACGTGGAAATCTTATATAGGATGTATTTCTGATCAGGAAGCCACCACACAAAAGGAACTAATTGACAAGGAATTTGAAAATATTGAAGGAGAGTGGTAAATCATGATAACAACCGCCCTGGATACAAATGTTGCGATTGATCTTCTCAATGGAAATGTAGAGATTTTACTTAACTGTGAAAAATACACATCGCTTTATTTGCCTGTAACTGTTTGTGGCGAATTGCTTTATGGTGCCATCAATTCGAATAGCAGTAAGAAAAACCTCATAAAGTATCGTGGTTTTATCTCAAATTGTACGATTCTGAATATTAATTCTGCCATTGCAGAGAAATATGCATCAATACGAAAAGGTTTGAAAGATAAAGGAACACCAATTCCAGAAAATGATATTTGGATTGCTGCTACCTGTATAGTGTATGAAATTCCACTTGCCACAAGTGATAAGCATTTTAACAATATAGAAGGACTAAAATTGACCGAATAGGTTTTGTTCCGGTGTCCTTCTGTCTTAAAAATAGAAAGCTTAAAAAAATATTTTGTAATAATTTGTTCATTTCAAACAAAAGGTTTTATATTTGCACCGTTATTTGTGGATAAATTTGATTGATTGCAACCACGGGAAAAAATGCTAAAACAAAATTTTCGGATACTTCTCTATCAATCAAAAATCCCTGTAATTCATTAATTATTAATCGACCTGAGCAATCGGATCAAAAAATTATTTATATTATGGGATATCTTTTTACCTCAGAATCGGTGTCAGAAGGACACCCTGACAAAGTAGCCGATCAGATTTCGGATGCGGTACTTGATGAATTTTTGGCATATGACCCCAACTCAAAAGTGGCGTGCGAAACATTGGTAACAACAGGTCAGGTTATTTTGGCCGGCGAGATCAAATCGCAAACCTATGTAGATGTGCGCGAGGTAGCTCGCAGGGTAATTAACCGGATCGGTTATACAAAGGCAGAATATCAGTTCGACGGAGATTCGTGTGGCGTATTAACCGCTTTGCACGAACAATCACCCGACATTAATCGTGGCGTTGAAAAGATCGACCGCGAAAATCAGGGAGCAGGCGATCAGGGGATGATGTTTGGTTATGCTTCGTCCGAAACCGAAAACTACATGCCACTGTCGCTCGACTTGTCACATTTATTACTGCTTGAATTAGCCGTTATCCGTCGCGAACAAAAGGTGATGACTTATCTGCGTCCAGATTCAAAATCTCAGGTTACCATCGAGTATGATATTAATAATAAGCCGGTTAAAGTTCATACAATTGTCGTTTCAACTCAGCACGACGATTTTCTTCAGCCCGAGAACAATACACCGGAAGCTCAGGCAATAGCCGATCAGGCCATGTGTGACAAGATCAAGGAAGATGTTCAGAAATACCTGATCCCTGCAATTGTCGCCAAATTACCTGAATCGATTCAGAAATTGTTTAAACCGGGATATATTCTTTATGTCAATCCTACCGGGAAATTTGTGATTGGTGGTCCTCACGGCGACACAGGACTTACAGGCCGCAAAATCATCGTTGATACCTATGGCGGAAAAGGAGCTCATGGTGGTGGCGCATTCTCAGGGAAAGATCCATCGAAAGTAGACCGTTCGGCTGCTTATGCTGCCAGGCATATCGCCAAAAACATGGTTGCTGCAGGTATCGCAGAAGAAATTTTAGTTCAGCTAGCTTATGCCATCGGGGTTGCACAACCAGTGAATATTTACGTAAATACTTATGGCACAGCCAAAGTTAAACTAAACGATGGCGGGATTTCCGAGAAAATCTCTGCATTATTTGATCTCCGCCCCTACGCTATTGAAGAGCGGTTGAAACTTCGCAACCCGATTTACGAAGAGACCGCAGCTTATGGGCACATGGGACGTACTCCGCAGACAGTCACCAAAAAGTATTCCTCACCATACTTTGGAGACCTTGTTAAAGAAGTTGAACTCTTTACCTGGGAGAAACTTGATTACATTGACAAAATCAAAGCTGCATTTGGCGTATAAATCCGCTTAAATAATTAAATATTAGCCGGGTAAGTTCTTTTGAAATTACCCGGCTTTGTTTTTATTTCAAATATGGATTTTTATCACTATTTTTGTTCAAAATAAAACTGATTATTCTGTCACACCTCATGCAAAGAGCAACTTACAGAACAACACTTATTAAAACCTACCGACGATTATTCAATTGCCTGATGTTCTACAATTGAGTGCTTCCCGGCGCTTATATCTTTTGTTCCGATCCTGAATTTGTATTCAGCTGACCAACATTCAGGTATTTCCTATTTACGTGCATTCCGAAAAATCAAAAAATTGGTGAATGCCTCCAAGGCACGAAGGCACTAAGGTTGCACAAAAAGTTGAATGTTAAATATTTAGTCTTGGTGAACCTTGGTGTCTTTGAGCCTTAGTGGCAAGAAAGGACTTTTCATTTTAGACTCACATTTCAAAAATCATTAAACCGGAAGACCATGTTCGAAAAAATAATTCTTCATGCCGATACTCCCGAAAGAGCGGTATCAACCGAAGGCAATTTCTATCCACCTAACAATAATCCTATTGGTCCGGGAATGAATGAACGCATTCAAAAACTCCGGAAACTAAGTGTCGAAACCGAACCATCTTTATCAATTGAGCGAGCCTTAAATGAAACGGCTTTTTACCGCGAAAACATTGGAAAACTATCTGTCCCGGTGTTGAGGGCAGCCAATTTTTTGGATCATTGCCGGAAAAAAGTTATTTATTTAGGTGAAGGTGAACTGATTGTAGGAGAGCGCGGACCAAAACCCAAATGTGTTCCTACTTTTCCGGAACTCACCTGTCACAGTGTGGAAGATTTAGATGTTCTGAACACGCGCGAATTGCAGCGTTACACGATCAGCCAGGAAGATATCGACACCTATGTCCGCGAAGTAATTCCATACTGGGCCGGAAAAACCCAGCGTGAACGTATTTTCAGCCATGTTCCAAAGGAATGGAAAGCAGCCTATAAAGCGGGAATGTTCACAGAATTTATGGAACAGCGCGCTCCCGGACATACCGCACTTGACGGGAAAATTTATAGAAAGGGAATGCTCGATTACAAACGCGAAATCGCTGACAATCTATCTTCACTCGATTATCTGAACGATCCTGAGGCAACGGATAAAGCTGAAGAGTGGAAGGCAATGGACATTTCGTGTGATGCTGTTATCCTTTTTGCCGAGCGTCATGCCGACCTCGCTGAAAAACTTGCATCTAAAGAAACTGATCCGGTTCGTATAGCTGAACTTTCGAAAATAGCAGATGTTTGCCGTTGGGTTCCTGCCAATGCACCACGCAATTTATGGGAAGCCATCCAGATGTACTGGTTTGTACATCTTGGAATAATTACCGAACTAAACGGCTGGGATGCTATGAATCCGGGGCATTTTGACCAGCATCTGGCACCATTTTATGAACGTGAAATTGCTGAAGGGACCCTTACGCGGGAACAGGCCAAAGAACTGATCTCCTGTTTTTGGATCAAAGTCAACAATCATCCGGCACCACCCAAAGTCGGAATCACTGCACAGGAAAGCGGTACCTACAACGACTTTACCAACATTAACATCGGTGGTGTTAAAAGCGATGGAACTGAAGGAACCAGCGAGGTTTCGTACATCATGCTCGAAGTAATTGAAGAACTGCATATTCTGCAACCCGGAAGCTCGGTTCACATCAGCTCCATAACGCCTGACAAATTTCTGCACAGTGCAATCCGCGTGATCCGCCAGGGAAACGGTTTTCCATCGGTATTTAATCCGGATATCTATATTCCGGAGTTACTTCGTCAGGGGAAATCGCTCCAGGATGCCCGCGAAGGTGGCTGTAGCGGATGCATCGAAGTTGGCGCATTTGGCAAGGAGGCCTATTTACTTACGGGCTACCTGAATGTTCCCAAAATTCTGGAAGTGACGCTGAACAACGGAATCAATCCGGTGACCGGTATCCGCATTGGTCCCGGGACGGGCGAACCGCGTACCTTTAAAAGCTACGACGAACTGTATGATGCATTTCTGAAACAACTTCATTACGTGGTTGATCTGAAGATGCGCGTAAGCAATTACATCGACCGGATGTTTGCCAAATATGCTCCGGCTCCATTCCTTTCGGTAGTTATCGACGATTGTGTGAGCCGCGGAAAAGACTATTACGATGGCGGTCCACGCTACAATACGAGTTACATTCAATGTTGCGGACTGGGGACAGTAACTGACAGTCTGGCCGCCCTAAAAAAGCATATTTTCAAGGATAAAACCTTTAGCATTGATCGTTTACTGAAAGCCGTCCTGAACAACTTCGAAGGTGAGGAAGTGCTCCGTCAAACAATCATGAACAGGACTCCATTCTTTGGGAACGACGATGATTATGCCGATTCTATTGCCGTGAAAGTGTATGACGATCTGGTTGAAACGATCGACGGTAAACCGAACATTAAACCTGGTGGAAAGTATCACCTGAATATGTTGTCAACCACCTGTCATATGTACTTTGGTAAAGTGATGGGGGCAACTCCCAACGGTCGTCTGGCCGGCAAATCCATTTCCGACGGTACTTCACCTTCTCATGGCGCTGACACCCATGGACCATCGGCAGTTGTAAAATCGATGACTAAGTTCGATCATGTCAAATCGGGCGGTACGCTGTTGAACCAACGTTTTTTGCCAGGTCTGCTGAAGAAAGAGGAAGACATTAAAAAGCTCGGGTATTTGATTCGCAGTTATTTTACGCTGGGTGGCCATCATATTCAGTTCAATATTGTGGATACCGCCACATTGCTTGCTGCTCAGGCCTGTCCTTCAGATTACAAAGACCTGATGGTGCGCATGGCCGGATATAGTGATTATTTCAATGATATGAATGCCGATTTACAACAGGAAGTGATTGAAAGGACAGAGAATGATGGGTTTTAACCCCCTTTCCGTTCCCCCAAAGGGGGAAGGTTTTTGTCTGGAAGATCCAATTTTTTCCCAGAAAAGGGGGGAAACTTTGGTCAGTGATGTGCAATTTATTTGAACTTTAATGAATAGTCCTTTAATTTTCGATATAAAACGTTACGCCATTAATGATGGTCCGGGAATCAGGATTGTAATCTTTCTGAAAGGTTGCATCCTGAACTGTGCATGGTGCCACAATCCGGAAAGCCTTTCCAGAGAAACAGAGCGAATGTATGCCCCGGCAAAGTGCATCAAATGCGGAACCTGCGTAACTGTTTGTACCGAAATGGCTATCACTTTAACTCAGGAAAGCATTGTTACAGACGCTGAACGCTGCAAATTGTGCGGCCGGTGTGCAGAGGTTTGTCCGACAAAAGCCATTGAACTAACAGGAAAACCATATTCGGTCGTTGAAATTATGGGCGAGATTGAAAAAGAACGCATTTTCTTTGATCAGTCGGGCGGCGGAGTTACTTTCTCAGGAGGAGAACCTTTACTTCATCACAAATTTCTGATCGAACTGCTGGATGAATGTGGGAAGCAAGGCATTCACCGGGCAGTTGACACAGCAGGACTGACAACTACCAAAATCCTTCAGGAAGTTGCCAAACGCACCGACCTTTTTCTGTACGATCTGAAGCTAATGGATTCAGAAAGGCATCAGAAATGGACAGGAGTACCAAACGAAAAAATTCTGAAAAATCTGAAAGTGCTGGCCGAAACCGGAGCAAAAATAATTATCCGTATTCCGCTGATTGACATGGTAAACGATGACGCTGAAAACATCTCTGAAACAGCCCGGTTTGTTTCAGAACTTTCAGGAGCAAAGAAAGAGGTGAACCTCCTGCCCTACCACAAGATTGCCCAAACCAAATACGGGAAATTAGGCCGGCCCGATGATTTCAGATTGCTTGAAGAACCAACTCACGAGGCTCAACTGCAGGCCATTGCTATTTTTCAGGAATATGGAATTAAGGCAAGTATTGGGGGATAGTTTATTGTTCTTTTTACACAAATTCTCCCCCTTCGCAAGTAAAAAATCATCCTTCAAAACCAAAACTCCCAAGCAATTAGGGGAAAAGTGTCCAAATATCTCCTTTATAAATCCCCACCAAAGGCCAGCTGCGAGTAGCTAATTGCCAGCTGCCTTCATTTTATCTTACAAAGACTGAATAAAACTAACCTCAACATTTCTTTATATCTCCGTAGTTATTTGATTTTCAGCTTTATTTCAATCAGTTTCAGTACATTTTCAAGATCTTCAGCAGAACGCATGACCACCGTAACAGCGCGAAATTTTGATCCTTTGGTATTCCAAAAATTTTCTTTGATATTTTCAGAAAGGGTGCTCTCTTCAATCAATGCTTCAGCCTTGTCGCTCATGTAAAAGCTTATCCTGAAAGTATCTTTCAAAATTCCAACCCAGTAAATGGTCTTTTTCTTCCGGAGGGTCCGGTACAACCAGCATTTACCATCGTTGTAAAACCGCCATACTTCGGTTATATCACGGTGATTATCATACAAATATTTGATAATCTGTTGCCAATAAACGTTATTTATGCCGATAATCGAAGAGATCAGCTCATCAGTTGGCTGAACGTTTGGATCTGTTAAAACTAAAGGTTCCATAGGGGATAGTTTTGAGTTTTTATAATCTACTGTCTCAATCACAACAAATTTACAGAAGTTATTTGACAAATATTATCGAATAATAGCACATTCAGATGAATTCTCTGAGATTTAATCACGCTACAGGAGTATTCTGAATGCAGAAATTTCAAACCTGTAAATGGTCTTGTAAAAGAAGCATTTAAAAACAGTAGCTTTGTAGTTATCGATCATTTCGGGGATATCACCGGTGTGGTATCCATTGGTTCAGGTGCAGAAATAGAAATTGAAGACTGACTAAAGAAATTAAAGGGGAAAAAATATGATCATTCAATACGCCTCCGATTTACATTTGGAATTTCCCGAAAACAACGATTTCCTTAAAGCAAACCCTATAAAACCTAAGGGTGATGTTTTATTGCTGGCAGGCGATATTGTGCCTTTTGCCGTGATGTACAAATACGCAGATTTCTTCAGTTATGTATCCGATAATTTTCAAACTACCTACTGGATACCGGGCAATCACGAATATTATTATTTCGATGCAGCTACCAAATGCGGAACGTTTAATGAGAAAATCAGAGACAATGTTTTTTTGGTGAATAACACAACCATCCAGCACGAGAATATTTATTTCATATTCTCAACCCTTTGGTCAAAAATCAGTCCTGCTTATGAATGGCAAATAGAAAAAGGAATGAGTGATTTTCACGTTATAAAATACAATGGTTTCCGTTTTTCATCAGTCCAGTTTAATCAGTTGCACAAAGAAAGTGTGACCTTCCTAAATCAGGAATTAGACCTAAGCAATTCTGGTAAAACAATTGTCGTAACCCATCATGTTCCCACATTTCTGAATTACCCGGAAAAATATAAAGGCAGTGTCCTGAAAGATGCTTTCGCTGTGGAATTGTTTGATTTGATAGAAGCCAAAGGCCCTGATTTCTGGATTTATGGACACATTCATAGCAATACTCCTGATTTTAAAATTGGTAAAACCCGATTGTTAACGAATCAGTTGGGATATGTGAAGTACAATGAACAAACAGGTTTTAATGAAGGGAAAAACGTGGTATTATGATATGAGAGAAAAGATAGCCAAATTGCTGATGAATAATTAATTGCTCTTAATAAATTGATTTTATTTAATGTGCTCAGGGTCATATACAATACTAGCTTCACCTTCAGTAATAATCATCGGATTATCGCAGCCGATGCTCACCTTCCGCGTGAATTGGATAGCCCCTTTTGCAGTTCCATTGTCGAGTGCCTCAGCAAGCTTTCTCATTGTAATGATATAGTCTTTCCCGAGCGCCTTTTTCAGGTAGGGGTAGTGTCCGCAATAGATTTTGGTGATTCCTTCGTCCATTAACTTTTCCATTTTTTTCAACGAGTTAACGTAGGTTTTCATCGTGGCAAAAGGTCTCAGCTGAAGCCAAACCTGTCCCGATCCGAAAGCATCGCCCGAATAGCAGCTCCCTGCCTTTTTATCGAGCAACACAATTGATCCGGGGGTATGTGCAGGCATATAGCTCACCTCAATTTTTTTTCCGCCCAGGTCAAATTGATCACCATCCTTCACAAAGTGGATTTTCCCTTTGTACGATTTCTGAAGCAAAACGGTATCAGCAGCGTACATATAGATTTCGTCGAAGTATCCGATATTTCCGTCATGATCGCCATGAGCATGAGTAAGTACCACATACAACGGTTTTTTTGTAATCTGTCCGACCACCTTATCAAGGTCGGCGCATTTTGTTCCCGTATCGATCAGCAACGCTTTATCGTTTCCCTCAATGATGTACATGGTTGTTTTATCCGTTGTTTCAACCACCCAGACTTTATCCTCAAGTTTCGAGATTTCGAGGTCGCTGTTTTTGAAAACCTGACCTATCGCGGCATTCCATCCTGCCACCAGGACAACAATTGTTAGTAGAATATTTTTCATTCCAAGAGAGATTATTTAAAAAGTAATGGTGCAAATTCCGACAAATAGACGCGCCAGTTGGTCCAGGTATGGCCACCTTCGCTTTCGCGATAGGTATATTTCATCCCCATCTTATCCAGTTTGGCACGGTATTCCGTCACATCTTTATAGAGGAAATCTGATTTGCCGATTCCGATCCAGTAGAGCTTATAGCCATTCTTCATCTGGGTGTTCAAAGTACCGTCGATATCCTTGTATACTTTTGAAGTGACTTTATTATCGGGCTTGATGGCTGCCGAAAAGAGACCTATATAATCGAATGTATTTGGATAATACCTCGAAATATGGAGTGAATGGTAACCTCCCATCGACAGACCGGCAATGGCACGCCCCGATTTTTCGGTAACCACACGGTAATTGCTTTCGATAAATTTGATCACATCGGGGAAAGTTTCCTCCATCTTCCCGTCCATTGTATTTGGCAACTGAAAAGTTGGTGTGTAAAAGCCGAGGCTCGACTCACCCGGCGCAGCTTCCTGTATCACATTGCCATTGCACATCGCCACAATCATCGGTTTAGCCTTCCCCTGTGCGATCAGGTTATCGAGAATCTGGGACGTACGGCCAAGGGCGATCCACGCCTCTTCGTCGCCACCCATACCATGTAACAAATAAAGCACGGGGTATTTTTGTTTGGAAGTTTCATAACCCGGGGGCGTATAGATCGTAATCCGGCGGCTCATTTTATTTGAGGGCGAATCGTACCACCTGCGGGTTACCGTTCCATGGGCAACTTTATTTACCTTGAACAAATCGCCGATCCCGCCACCAACAATAAATACGTTCGTGACAGTGGCCACATCGCGAATCAGGTAAACATTACCCGGATCGGAGCACTTCATGCCATCGACGATAAAGGCGTAACTGTATAAATCGGAGGGTAATACGCCCGTGGTATAACTCCAGATCCCTTTTTCGCCTTTGGTCATTGCCACAGCAGCGGGCATCCAGTTACCAGTAATTTTCACCTCCTGGGCGTTTGGCGCGAGTAATCTGAAAATGACCGTATTATCATCTTTCAGTTCGGGCGAAACATTTTTCGATCCACCCCACAAATCCTGCTGCGCATATGATGTGATGCTGACCAATATTATAAATACAACGGCTAAAAAAATGGATTTCTTCATCATGTTAAGATTATTGGATTATTTGACAGCTAAATTAGTAAAAGCAAAAACGAAAGATTGCCGATATTTTAAAAAAATTATTTTGTTTGAAAAAATCTTCCTGAATATTGTTTTTTAATCTGGAAAAGCCTATCTTAATCTTATAATTCAATTTATGAGAAATATATTGATTTTGACAACATTAGCTTTCATTTGTTTTTATGTAGCGATAAGAAGAATGATTCCTTCGAAGAGAAAAGACAATAAAATTATTCCAAGACTCAAAAAGGGTCGGAAATAGTTGGATATTGATAAATAACCGCAATTGGGTCGGGCATGGGTCGGGCGATTTTTAATCGCTTTAATTATTCCGCGGTTACAAACCGCGGGACCCAAACACCTTTATTTGGCTGGCAGCAAGCTAAAGACTAAAGGCTTTTGTGGAAGATAGTGATAGAATGAGGAGAAAAGTTGTTATTGATGTTTCATTGCAAATTGAAAAGTCATATAAACAAGTTTTGTTTATAAGTTTAGGCAACTCAATAAGATTTTAAGTGCTGATTTACTTACTTTAGCTAAATAATTATGAATAACTTGAATCAATGAGCATTTATTCTGTAAAACTATATCAATTAGAAGTCGAAAAGATTATACATTTCGGTGGTACAAAAAAGGAAACAGCCATTCGTACAGCTTTTCAGGCACTACTAAATGAATATGCAAAGCAAAAGGGATTGATGCTGATTACTGAGATTTCGATAAAAGGATCGAAAGGTAAAATAGTTACGCCGGATGGTACGCTCAAAGATTCATTACGTCAGGATTGGGGTTATTGGGAAAGTAAAGACGAAGCCGATAATATCGACGAGGAGATAAGCAAAAAATTTGCAAAGGGATATCCTAAAGACAATATACTTTTCGAAGACAGCAATACCGCTATACTTATTCAGGAAGGCAATGAGGTTATGCGCATTGCGATGAGCGATACAGAAGCACTCGACCGGATAATACACGAGTTTATAAGTTACGAACGCCCAGAAGTCGAAAACTTCCACAAAGCCATCGAACTATTTAAGCAGGATATTCCTAAAGTAACCGATACCTTGCGCGGCATAATCTTATCGCAGGAAAAGACCAATGCTAAATTTATTGAAGCTGAAGCCAATTATTGGGCACTTTGTAAGGAGAGTATTAATCCAGGAATTTCGCTCGACGATATTCGTGAAATGATGATTCAGCACATCCTGACCGAAGATATTTTCAATACTATTTTTGGCGAAACCCAGTTTCATCGCGAGAATAATATCGCGCGTGAACTCGAACAAGTCATACTTACTTTTTTTACAGGCGCAACAAAGCATAAGGCGCTAAATTCTATTCAGCATTATTACAACGCTATAAATGCAGCCGCCGCTCAAATTGCCGACCACCACGAAAAACAGAAGTTCTTAAAAGTTATTTACGAAGTATTTTACAAGGGCTACAACCCGAAAGCTGCCGACCGTTTGGGTGTGGTATATACGCCAAATGAGATCGTAAAGTTTATGATTGAAAGCACCGATTACCTTTTGCAACATCATTTTGGCAAAGGATTGGAGGATAAAGGCGTAGAAATACTTGATCCGGCTACCGGTACAGGTACTTTTATTTGCGATATTATCGACTACATCCCCAAAAGCAAACTCCCCTATAAATACGAACACGAAATACATGCCAACGAAATAGCCATTCTGCCCTATTATATTGCCAATTTAAACATAGAATATACCTATAAACAAAAAACGGGCGAATACAAAGAGTTTGAAAGCCTCTGTTTTGTAGATACTTTAGATAACCTGGGCTTTAGTTATGCTGGTAAACAAACTTCGATCTTTGGCGCTAATGCCGAAAACACAGCACGCATAAAACGACAAAACAACAAGAAAATATCTGTGGTAATTGGCAATCCACCATACAATGCGAACCAGATGAACGAAAACGAAAACAATAAAAACCGTGAGTATTACTTAAACTATTCTAAAAAGACAGGAGGCATTGACGGCCGTATAAAAGATACATTTATTAAATACAGTACCGCCCAAAAAACAAAGGTGTATGATATGTACGCCCGGTTTTACCGTTGGGCCTTAGATAGACTCGACGAAAACGGTATTGTTGCTTTTATCACCAATCGCTCCTTTATTGAAAGCCGCACGTTCGATGGTTTTAGAAAGGTTATGGCAAGCGAGTTTAATCGTATTTATATAGTTGATTTAGGCGGCGATGTGCGCGTAAACCCTAAATTATCCGGCACAAAACATAACGTATTTGGCATACAAACCGGGGTGGCAATCGCATTTATGGTTCGAATGAATAACATAATTGAAGCCCATTCGCCAAAACAACTGAAACAATTGAAGCGCGAATATGATGTTATGGAAGAACCGGTTATACGATATAACGCCAAAGAATACCTATCAACACAAGGTTGTAACATTAATTACTATCGCCGCCCCGAATTTGAAACGGCTTTCGAAAAACTCAACTTTTTAGGGCAAACAAAATTTATAGACATTAACTTCGAAAAGATAACTCCCGATAAAAACAATAATTGGATTAATTTGAGCAATAACAATGATTGGGAGGAAATGATTCCCATTTTTCAAAAAGACCAGACTAATTCATTATTTTCAGAATTTTTCAACGGCATTTCAACAAACCGAGATGAGTGGGTATATGATTTTGATCAAGTCAGGTTGAGAAATAAATTAAGATATTTTATACAAAGGTATAATTCTCTTATACAGTCAAATGATTTTTCCTACCCTTCTGATATAAAATGGAGTGAAACGTTAAAAATAAATTTTAAAAACAAAAAGTTATTAGAAATTTCTCACGGAAAGTTTCAAAATGTTTTTTACCGCCCATTTATTAAGAGTTGGTTTTATTCAGAAAAACTTCTTTCTGATAGATTGACAGACAAACAATTTAAATTTTATGGCCAAGAATTAGAGTTTCACAGCAAATCAATTTCAATAAATCAAAACGACAAAGGTTTTTGCTGTATTGCTCACACAATGGCCTGTGATTTACATTTATTAGGCGATACCAAAACTATACCATTGTGCAGTATTGAATATCCACTAAAAAGAATTGACAACATTACCGATTGGGGCTTACAACAATTCCAAGACAATTACACCGATCAAACCATGACAAAAGAAAACATCTTCCATTACGTTTATGCGGTATTGCACAACCCCGCTTATCGTACCAAATACGAACTAAATTTAAAACGCGATTTTCCGCGGATACCGTTTTATGAAGATTTCGGTAAATGGGTAGCTTGGGGCAAACAATTAATGGATTTGCACATTAATTACGAAACTATAGAACCATTCGATTTAAAAGAAATTACAGCCAAAGACGCCGAAAATCCGAAGGCAAAACTTAAAGCTGATAAAGAAAGCGGTATTATTATTTTGGATGAAGCCACCACATTAACAGGTATTCCCACCGATGCCTGGCAATATAAATTGGGTAATCGTTCAGCATTGGAATGGGTACTCGACCAGTACAAAGAGAAGAAACCCACCGACCCAACCATTGCCGAAAAGTTTAATACCTATCGGTTTGCAGACTATAAAACACAGGTTATCAATTTACTTAGAGGGGTTTGTACAGTAAGTGTAGAAACGATGAGCATAATTACCGAAATGAATAACAAACAATAGAAGGCATGAAAAATGGCACAACACTGACTTCCCCCGATCCCCGTTTGTAACGAGGAGTTATTTGGCAGTCGTTTGTAACGATAAATACATCAACTATCAATGGTTAATGCCTTTTTAAGCAGCCCCTAATTAAGCTAAAAACCCATAAATAACTGCCACCAAAGTCAGAATTAAGCTAATGATAAAGTATGGGATCGATATCAGGATGAACTTCGAAATTGTTTTGCCCAAGGTTTGCTTATAATTATTTTTCAGTGAGGCAATTAAATAAATCAGGCAAAGCAGAAATGCCCACGGCCACATATTATTCCCAAATTTTTCACTAATAAATATCTGAATGACAAGTATAAAGCTGAAGATAACAAAGAAGATCGTATGGATATGGATTGAGAAAATCAAATGCTCGTAGTAGAACTTTCGGCGATAAAAAATTAAAAGAAGCAGGATGGCCGTCAGCGGCATCATAATAAACATAGTCAATGAGATACTTTTAATGATCGCGTGGGTGATCATTTTAATATCATCGCTATTGTTTTTGTCAAATTTCCCAAGTTTCTTAACCATCTGTCTGTTGAACCAGTTAGCCTTCTCCCCCTTTACCAACAGGAGTGAATCAACCTGCTTGTCAGTATAGTGATGAATATTCTTTTTAAATTGCTCGAATTCTTCTTTAGTTGAAAATTCAACCTTTCCATAAATACTATAGTCTGGTTTTACAGTGTCCAATGCCAGGCTATGCTCAGAAATTAACGATAAAGCTTTTTGAAGTTGTTCCCTGCTTGCATTTGCTGTGTCAATATCCTCATCGGGAAGTAGTTGATCAAATTCAGCGTTAGAGCCTTTTAACCGTCGGAGTTCGGCTTTAAGACTATCTTTTGTTTCAAATTTGAGGATATTCAATCGGACATGATTCGTATCCTTGCTTTGGTAAACATTTTTATTCCCTTGAGGTTCATTGATTGAAATACTAATCCATGGATCACTTTGCCCTTTTTGGAATATATTTTGATTTTTATCAATAGCCTCCTCACTCAGTTTCCCTAACAGCAGGAAAAAGATAAAACTGACGAAGACATAAAATCTAACCGGGGGCACATAGCGTGCCCGCTTCCCTTCAAGGTAATCAATCGTAATTTTTCCCGGCCGGGTGACTGATGCTTTTATCGTATTCCAAAGCTTAGTATCGAAATGAAAGAAATCTACAAAAACCTCGAGCAGCAGATGTTTGACCGGGATTTTGTGCGAATTATTCTCCTGTCCACAGTTGGGACAGTAGTTATCCTCGGGTCGTAAAGCGTTATTGCAGTTAAGGCATGTATCTGATTTTCTGCGTTTTTTTGACATATACAAATACTTTTACTGATTTTGTTGAAACATATATAATGGTAGCGAATTTACATATTTGGTTCCAAAAGAACTCGTCATTTTAAGTTATGTATGAATGACTGTCAATTTATTACAGAAGTTTCAGTAAAATAAAGCTATTCTTATTTAGACTTAATCTAAACATTTTCCCTTCTGATTCGTTATAAAGATAAAACAATTTAAATAACGAAGTCATGAGTTTTACATTACCAACACTAAAATACGATTATAAGGCGCTCGAACCCTATATCGACGCGCAAACGATGGAGATCCACCATTCAAAACATCATGCTGCTTACACGAATAATCTGAATGCAGCGCTTGAGAACAGCGATTTAAAGGGGAAAAGTATCGAGGAGATCATCACAAATGCGTCGAAGGTTGCCCCTGTCCTTCGGAATAACGGGGGTGGTTTTTACAATCACAACCTTTACTTTGATGTACTGACTCCCGGAGGAGCAGCCGCACCAAAGGGAAAATTACTTGAGACGATGAATGGTTCTTTTGGTTCTTACGACGCGTTTAAAGAGGCTTTTACCAAAGCAGCAGTAACACGGTTCGGTAGCGGATGGGCATGGCTTGTCCAGAAAGGGGATTCTCTCGTAGTGAGTTCAACGCCTAATCAGGATAATCCGTTGATGGATGTTGCGGAGGTGCAAGGTTTCCCGGTTCTCGGAATCGACGTCTGGGAACATGCTTATTACCTGAAGTATCAGAACCGTCGTCCGGAATACATCGAAGCATTTTTCAATGTCATCAACTGGGACGTAGTCGCCAAAAGATTTAAGGTGTAGGGATTTTGAGACTATATTGAAAAGTCTCTTGCCACCAAGACACTAAGGCACAAAGTTGCACAAAGCATTAAATTTCTGTGCTATAATCTTAGTGAACCTTAGAGTCTTTGTGTCTTCGTGGCATTTCCATTCTTTGCATCAGAGGCCAACTTTAATTGATTAAACGGTACGAATGGCTACATGATTGAATATTGCGACATAAAAGTGGAGACCAGCGACCACTAAAAAAACGGGGCGAAACTGAAAAGCCTGATGAGTAAGAAATTAATAGAATTATTACATATGGTAACAGTACTTTTAACTCATGAAGTGAAAAACTTCCTGGAATGGAAAGAAGTGTATGATGCAGGTGAACCTTTGCGTCAACAGGCAGGTGTAAAAATCAACGGAGTTTACAACTCAGTCGATCATCCAAATTCTATAACAATCATTGCTGAATTTCAAAGTGCAGAAGCAGTTCACCGGTTTTTGACACACCCGGACCTGAAAGCTTCAATGGAAAAAGCCGGCGTTGTAGGTGCGCCAGAGGCGAAGATTTTAAATAAAATCTAATTGAAAGACAGGCAATTAAAAGTAGGTTAAAAAAGCGGGATTGCAATGCATAAGTGTATGGCCATTCCGCTTTTTTCAGAATACCTGTCTACGCCAGCAAGCTTTTTACTTTATCCGAAATCAGTCTGCCATCTGCTTTTCCGGCCAGCTCTTTTGAAGCCAAACCGATCACTTTGCCCATCTCTTTGATTGAGGTGGCGCCAGTTTTTTCAATAATGGCTTTAATAACGGCCGTTAACTCCGCATCATCCATCTGTTTAGGCAGATACTCCTCTAAAATTTTTACCTGAACCATTTCAGGCTCACTAAGATCCATGCGGTTTTGCTGTTTGTAAATCTCTGCCGAATCGCGCCCTTGTTTGACTAATTTGGCAATCGCCTTGATCGCTGCCTCATCGCTTAACTCTTCGCTACCGGTTTTTGCGGTTTTCGCTTCAAGCAACACTTTCTTCACGTTACGCAAAGCCTCGAGCCGCTCTTTGTCTCTCGCCAGCATGGCTAACCTGATGTCATCACTGATCTTATCGAATAAGTTCATCTTTTAAAGTATTAAATGTTTTTGCATAAACCAGTTGTATTCTTAGTACTTATCAAAGGGTCCTATTTGCGGCGCATATAGCAATCTGTTTCAATTTGTTTTTGTAGTTGCGCCTTCCCCTGTAGCTCCGTTGTTTACCCCGGGTTACGCTCCCTTCGTTCGCTTACACGGGGTTATTACTGTTACACCCTTTCAGGGTTTTCTCCGTAGGTTGTCCCCAATTCCAAATCATATATTAACTCATTGTCGAATTGCCAAATTGTCGAAACGAAGTTCGGCGAAGTCAATTCCCAAATTCTCCTCTTCTCTTCCTCTCTTGGTCTCACCCTCTAATTCTTAAGCTCTTGCGGCGCATGTAGTGATCTGTTTCAATTAACCTTTATGGTTGCGCCGGTTAATAAATGCATCTTATCCCCGGGGTTGCTCTCCCTTCGGTCGTTTACCCCGGGCTACCAATCCGTCAGCCGACGGATCGCCCTTACAGGGCTGTAAAACAATCCAACATCTACAAATCGTCGAATTAACAAATTGTCTCATTGTCGAATCTAGAATTCGCCTCTTCTCTCCCTCTCAATTTCTCTCCCTCACTCCCTCTCAGAATCAATCCGCCTTATCGTGCAGAAAAGAATTATTCTTCCGCAATCTCGGGCCTTCGTCGGGATTGCCGGACAGTGTGTATCGTGATACCTCGCGGGCACCGGCCAACGGATTATTCAGATTTTTGGCTTTCCTGCGTTCGTAAGCCGGAATACTTGAAATCTCGTCGATATAATCCTCTGTTTCGTTGAAGAAGTTGACCTGCATCACTTTCTTTCCGATATCCGATGTTCCGTCGCCAAACGGATCAATCCTGATCGGTGGATACATCTGCTTGATGATCTCATCTTTCTTATCAACAGCTATCGGTTCTGTAAAGACAGGATGTTTTGGTTGATTAGCAGCACCCTCGTTGCCAAAATAGCTGGACGGGAAAGCATTGTTATCTTCAATCAATGGAACCCTTTCACGCTGTGGTTGTGTTCCGCCGTTGAGTTCGGGTATTGAACTTGTTTTAAATCCTGTGGCAATCACAGTGACACTGATTGCATCTCCCATCTCAGGATCGACTGCAACGCCATAGATCAGGTCGGCATTGTTACCGGCCATCTCCTGCACATATTCGTTCACGAGGTTCATCTCGTCCATGGTTACTTCGTTGGTTTCGCCCGAAGTAATACTAACGAGGATATTTTTTGCACCACAAATGTCGTTGTTGTTCAGCAGGGGAGAATTCACTGCACCTTCCACGGCTTTTCTGGCCCGGTTTTCGCCTGTAGCCTGAAAAGAACCCATTATCGCGACACCCGAATTTTGCATCACGGTTCTCACATCTTCAAAATCGACATTGATAAACCCGGGGCAGGTGATTATCTCAGCAATCCCCCTGGCCGCAATGGCCAGTATATCGTCAGCTTTCGAAAATGCCTTCGAAATCGGAAAGTCACCATATATCTCCCTGATTCTTTCGTTGTTAATCACGAGCAAAGAATCGACATGACTTTCCATTTCGCGAATTCCTTCAATGGCTTGCTGGATACGCAAACGCCCTTCGTTTCGGAAAGGGATCGACACAATGCCTATCGTGAGGATTTTTCGGTCGCGTGCAACCTGAGCGATTACAGGCGCTGCACCCGTTCCTGTTCCGCCACCCATTCCGGCAGTGATAAAGACCATTTTGGTGTTTCCTTCAAGGAGTTTCTCGATGTCTTCAATATTCTCAAGTGCCGATTCACGCCCAACGTCAGGTTTATTTCCAGCACCGCGTCCTTCAGTCAGCTCCGAACCGAGTTGAACTTTAAATGGCACAGGGCTATTCATGAGCGCCTGGGCATCTGTGTTGCAGACTGCAAATTCAACATCCTTAATTCCTTGCCGGTACATGTGGTTCACCGCGTTTCCGCCACCGCCACCTACTCCGATCACTTTAATGATTTTGTTACCACTAACAGGTAAATCAAATTCCATGAGTTCTGCCATTTTTATCTTTGTTTAATTATTATTCAACGTGAGAAATCATTTACCAATTTCCTCATCGTCTTCACTAAATAATGTATTAAATTGTCGTGTAAACCAATTACTTATCGGCTCTGATCCATCTCCGGCCTTCGGCTTGAGACTTTTCTTTTCCAGTTTTGAAACACGCTCCTGCCGTTCGGATTCGCGTGTTTTTTCATCTTTCCGTACCGTAAAACTCTCATCGGGATTAATGTCGAAAAGCGGATGAGGTTCAGCAGGTGGACCGACAGGTTCATGTACTGTTTTTGGTTCCGGTTGAATATTTTGACTGACGGGTTCTGATGCCGGAATGACTACCGTCTCTTTTACAGGTTCGGGACGAAGTATCCGGTTTGGATTAATCTCGAAACCTGTTGCGATCACCGTCACGCTGATTTTATTACCCAGTTTAGCATCGTAACCGTTACCCCAGATGATGTTGGCATTATCGCCAGCCGCATTCTGAAGGTAGTCGATGATATCACCAATTTCACCCATTCGAACCTCGTCGTCACCCGAAGTAATATTGAGCAGGATATTTTCGGTGCCGTAGATGTCGTTACTGTCGAGAAGCGGAGATTTAAGCGCTTCTTCAGCAGCCCGCATGGCGCGATTTTCGCCTTCAGCAAAACCGGTTCCCATAATGAAAACACCACTTTCGCGCAAAACTGTATTCACATCGGCAAAGTCGATGTTGATATTCCCGTGAAGCGTGATGATTTCGGCACAACCTTTTACCGCAGCCGCCACAATATTGTCAGCTTGTGCAAAAGCCTCACGTGCCGGCAGATCGCCATATACTTTATGCAGGTTTTCATTACTAATAACGAGTAAACTGTCGACAAACCGCTGCAATTTTTTGATTCCGTCAATTGCTTGTTCATAGCGTAATCGTCCTTCTTTGATGGAAGGAAGGGTGACTACTGCAATCGTAAGGATATCCATCTCTCTCGCTAACTGTGCGATAACGGGCGCTGCACCTGTACCGGTTCCTCCGCCCATACCGGCAGTGATAAAAACCATTTTTGTACCTGTCTCGAGCACGGCCCTGATTTCGGCGAGGTTTTCTATGGCTGCCTGCTCACCACGTTTGGGTTTGTTTCCTGCCCCACGACCTTCGGTGAGCGAAACCCCCAATTGAACCTTCACGGGCACCGGACTATTAACAAGCGCCTGTGCATCAGTGTTACATACCAGAAAATCAACACCGGCTATTCCCATATGGAACATATGATTAACAGCGTTTCCGCCGCCGCCGCCAACTCCAACCACCTTGATAATTGACTGGTAATCGTGCTGAAATCCGAAGGTCAATAAATCGTCTGATACATTTTCCATTTGATTAACTAATTGATTTTAATTTATTTCGCTATCGTCATCGGAAATCAATCCGTTGAATCCATCTTTTGCCCTGCCAAATAAATCGGAGACCATTGTCTTCAATCCTAATCCCTGATTTTTTGCAAGTTGTTTTTTCTTAGCCTCTTCCTGAACATCAGAAATAATCATTCCCGGAGGATATTTATTTCTGCGCGCTGCATATAATCCATTGATCAACAATCCGATCAGATTGGCCGATTCAGCATTCATAATCTGTTCGTTGAATAACTGTTCCCTGATCGCAACAACAGGTTTGCCGAAACGTACATCAATACCGGTCATGTAACTGACTAACTTATCGATACCGCGCATATTTGAACCACCACCCGTAAGAACGATACCTGCACCGAGTTTATTCAGTAAGCCAGTCGATTCGAGTTGATAGTTAACCCCTTCGATGATCTCTTCAAGCCGGGCCTGAATAATTCCTGAAAGGTTACGGAAACTGATCTCTTTGGCATGCCACCCTTCCACTTCTGGAATCTGGGCAAATTTATTATCGGGAACCAATTCAGAAAAGGCGTAGCCACACTGGACTTTTACCATTTCGGCATGTCGCGGGATAATGTTGCACCCTTCGCGTATATCGTTCGAAATCACATTTCCACCAAAAGGCAATTCGGTCGCTAACCGAAGTTTGTTTTCGTAATAGAGTGACATACCTGTAGTTCCGGCACCGAAATCGAGCAGAATTACACCGGCTTCCTTTTCGTCTTTCGAAAGGAACCCTGATCCCTGCACAAACGGGTTGATAAAGGCCGAAACCAATTCGTATCCCGCCTTTTCGATGCTCCGTTTGAGATTCAGCTCGTACGATTCGGCGGCTGAGATCACCGTAAAGGCTGCATCGATGCGTCGGCCGGCCATTCCTACCGGATTAGGTACATTACGCTCTCCGTCAACAATAAATTCCTGGGGAATCAGGTGATAAACTTTTTCACCTGGTCCGCTGGAGTAACGTTGTGCCTCATCGATCAACGAATTGATGATGGCTTGGGTTACTTCGCCATTTTCGGTCATCCGGTAACCCGTGGCCTGGCGGTTATTAATTTTCTGTCCCGAAATTCCGGCATAGACTTTTTGCACCCTTAAATTGAGGGTCTTCTCTAGCGAACTTATTACTGTTCTGATCGATACTGCCGCTTCGTCGATGTTTACTACAACACCGTTGCGAACTCCTTGCGTCAAGGCATCACCGACAGCAACGATTTCGAGTTTTCCGTCTGAGGTAAAACGGCCAATTGCCGCCCTTGTCCTTAAGGTTCCTATGTCAATTGCTGCAACCAACTCTCTTGTCAGGTTCATAGTTATTTATTTTTTTGTGCAAACTATCTGATTACGAAATTCTACATTGATGGTTTTGTAAATGCTCCATCCGCCGTTCCTGAACCCATCGGTATATAAAGCCTTAAGGTTACGAAATTTAATCTGAAAATCCTCAGGTTCACCGAAAAGAATTAGCTGTTCGCCAACTCTCGGTATCATTGAAAGTTCTCCGACTGCATTTACATAAATCTGGTCAATCTGAGCACTCCAGAAAGCGTCGTCGTTGATGAAATTGATCAATGGCAAAAGCTTTTTCCGGGCAAAATCAGCCGAAACAACA
The DNA here is from genome assembly GCA_026391655.1 of Bacteroidia bacterium. Taxonomy (GTDB): domain Bacteria; phylum Bacteroidota; class Bacteroidia; order Bacteroidales; family Prolixibacteraceae; genus JAAFHB01. Next base: position 97,371 of record JAPLDR010000060.1, read on the forward strand.
CCACCAACAATTAAAACTCTGGGTGTATACCGGGGCGACCAGTCAATTACTTTTCCAAACTTGTCCATATAAAAGGCGCGTCCCGATCCGACCACCCTGAATACAGGTTCCCTTTGTTTTATTCTTACGACAAGTGCTCCAAAACTCTTGACACCATTATCGAAAACATTGGTATGCAACATCTTCAACAGATTGCAGGTTACGCAATCCATCCTCAATCTTCCGGAGATCTACCGACCCGAGCGGCTGACCAAAAATCCTCGGATGATTTCGGTTCACCCATTGACTGATATCGGCACTTCTCACAAACTTTTCCTGAATCGAATCGGTAATGTCAACTTTGACACCCGCGCATTTTAATTGCTGAGTTTGTTTTATCGAAAATCCCAATGATATAGAAATCAATATTATAGCAGTACTCCAAAGGATCATATATAATACTTTTTTAAACATCTTCTTTTTTGATCAGGTACGAAACGATCGGATCAATCAGCCGGTCGATATCACCTGCACCAAGTGTAAGCAAAATACCCGGATGATAATTATCCAATATTGCCGGAAAGTCTGTCTTCCGGCATCGAACGCGACTTTTTAACTTCATCTTATTCAGAATGATATCCGAATCAACACCTTCAATAGGCAATTCACGCGCAGGGTAAATCTCCATGACCAGTGCATCGTCGAGTTTGTCGAGCGCCGAAGCAAAATCTGCTGCAAAGTCTCTTGTCCGCGTGAAAAGGTGTGGCTGAAAAATACCGGTCACCCGTTTCCCGGGATAAAGGTCACGCACAGACTGAATTGTTGCCTCAAGTTCTCGCGGATGATGCGCATAATCGTCGATATAAATTGTTTTTTTACCGGTATACCGGACATCAAACCGGCGAACAACGCCACTGTATTTCGGTAGTGCAGCACGAATTTCGTCGTTTGTCACACCGCTCAGCAACGCCATCCCGCAGGCTGCCACCGCATTTTCAACGTTCATCAATCCCGGATAAGTGAGTGACAGATCTTTAATTTCCCCAAACGGAGTTTTCAGATCGAAATGATAGGCACCATCAATAATCCTGATTTGTAAGGCCTGAAAATCGGCCTCTTTTAGAATCGAATAACTGAAATACCTGATGTTTTTATTCCATTGGAAATCAATGTCCAAATCTTTCTTGTAGAGTAAAGCGCCACCATTTTGGATTTGAGAAACAAAATCAGCGAATGCTTTGATTACACTTGCAAGATCACCGTAAATATCGAGGTGATCGGCATCCATCCAGGTAATTACAGCCAGTTCGGGATGCAACTGAAGGAAGGAACGATCGAACTCATCGGCCTCGGCCACAATAAATTTGCTGCTATTTTGAGGCAATAACAGATTTGTTCCGTAATTTTTGGAGATACCGCCCATAAATGCAGAACAGTCGACATGAGATTGTTTGAGCAAATGAGCCGTCATTGTGGTGACCGACGTTTTGCCATGTGTTCCGGCTATTGCGATGCACCTTTTCCCTGAAGTGAGAAGCCCCAAAATCTGTGATCTTTTATAAAGCTGAAATCCGTTTTCGCGGAAATAGCAGAATTCAGGAAAGTCATTCGGAACGGCAGGTGTGTAAATAATTACCGTTGTATTTTTCTCAGAAAGTGCAGGAACCTTCTTTAAATCACTCTCATAATGTACTGCAATTCCCTCTTTTTCAAGGTCAAGCGTCAATGTGGAAGAGGTTTTATCATAGCCATCGACTTTCTTTCCGATGAATTGGAAATAACGCGCCAGGGCACTCATTCCTATTCCGCCAATTCCCAGCAGATATATCCGATCTATTTTGTCAATTTCAATCATCTTCAGTTTTTTAATAATGTAGCAATCACTGCAACAATATCTTTTGTTGCATTTGGTGTCGCTAACCTTTTGATATT
>JAPLDR010000117.1 GCA_026391655.1 Bacteroidia bacterium
GCTTACAGGTTGCTCCCCAGCAGAGCCTGTGTCCCCTTCCTCTTTACAAAACAAAGATAATACGCATTGAATGAAGTTCTTTTAAAAAATATTAAAAAAATAATACTCCGAAAATTTGGATTACAACATAGAAGGGGGATCCTATTCTTGGTATTTCTAATTCAATAATTATTTAATCCTCAAAACAATATAAATCCTATTGCAGCAATAGTAGCACCAATTATCGGACCAAGAACAGGAACCCAGGCGTATTTCCAGTCACTGTCGCGTTTATTTGGAATAGGCAGAAGAAAGTGCATGATGCGAGGTCCAAGATCGCGAGCCGGATTAATGGCATATCCTGTAGGACCACCCAATGACAGACCAAGACCAAGCACAACGCCTGCTATAGGCAATGCACTTAGCGAACCAAGACCAATCTCCGGTTCCGCCATAAAAAGGACAGCCAGTGTCAAAACAAATGTTCCGATTGCCTCAGTCATCACATTGTACCAATAACTCCTGATACTCGGAGCTGTACAAAAAACTGCCAGTTTAATATCGGCATCTTCCGTAGCATCAAAATGCTTTTTATATGCTAACCATACCAATAAAGAGCCAAACATCGCTCCGAGCATCTGGGCACAAATGTATGCAGGCAACAGAGAAAGAGAAAATTTATCTGCCAGTACAAGGGCAATGGTGACAGCAGGATTCAAATGGGCTCCACTGTATTGTGCGGCAATTAATACTCCCGTATAAACTCCGACAGCCCATCCAAGTGTTATTACTATCCAACCACCATTGTGACCCTTTGTTTTATTAAGTAAGACATTAGATACCACACCCCCGCCAAACACAATGATCATGGCTGTTCCGAAAAATTCAGCAAAAAATGCATTCATCTCTTTAGGTATTAAATATGAACTTATATTACATCGTCTAAGTACTTAATTTAGATCATCAGCCCAGGCTTTGGATGCGTTTACAGCACGATGCCAGCCTTTTATAAGCAAATGTGTCTCTCCTGCCTCTATCTGTGGAGAAAAGGTACGATCCATCTGCCATTGTTGCTTCACATCACTGATATTGCTCCAATAATTAACAGCAAGTCCGGCCAGATAGGCAGCTCCAAGTGCAGTTGTTTCAGTAATTTTAGGACGTACTACTTTTACCTGTAATAAATCGGCCTGAAATTGCATTAGCTGGTTATTTACAGTTGCTCCTCCGTCAACACGCAATTCACGGATGTCAATCCCTGAATCCTTTTGCATGGCAAGCAGTACTTCCAATGTCTGATATGCGATACTATCGAGCGCTGCGCGTGCAATATGCGCAGATGTTGAGCCTCTTGTAATTCCTACGAGGGTTCCGCGTGCGTGCTGATTCCAATGCGGAGCACCCAGTCCGGCAAAAGCTGGAACAAAATAGACTCCTTCACTATCTTTTACCTTTGCTGCAAGTTTCTCTATATCACACGATTTTTTAATAATTCCCAAACCATCGCGTAGCCACTGAACGACAGCTCCTGCAATAAAAATACTCCCCTCCAGAGCATATTGAGTCTCATTCCCAATTTTCCATGCAATGGTTGTGAGAAGGTTGCTTTTTGACTCTATGGGTTTATTTCCAATATTCATCATCATGAAGCAACCCGTGCCGTATGTGTTCTTTACCATCCCTGGTTCTATACACATCTGTCCGAACAGAGCTGCCTGCTGATCACCGGCAATTCCTGCGATAGGTATACCATAGGCAAACTGGCCTTCAGTTTTACCATATATTTCGCTGGATGACCTGACCTCTGGAAGCATACTTGAGGGAATATTAAAAATTTCGAGTAATTCTTCATCCCATTTAAGAGAGTGGATATTAAACAGCATTGTTCTGGAAGCATTCGACACATCCGTTATATGTAAACCTCCACGCGTGAGATTCCATACCAGCCATGAATCAATGGTTCCGAATGCCAACTGCCCGTCTTCAGCCAGTTTTCTGGTGCCCTTCACATGATCCAATATCCACCGGATCTTTGTTGCTGAGAAGTAGGCATCAATGATCAGACTGGTTTTTTCGAGTATCTTGCGGCTCTGTCCTTCATTTTTTAACCGGTCACAAAAGTCCGCAGTCCGCCTGTCCTGCCACACAATGGCATTATAAACAGGTTTGCCGGTCTTCCTGTTCCAGACAACAGTCGTCTCGCGTTGGTTTGTGATGCCAATGGCAGCAATATTGGTTGTTTCGAGTCCGGCTTTGGTAATTGCTTCAACCGCCACTCCCGCTTGTGATGACCAGATTTCTTCAGGATCATGCTCAACCCAGCCTGGTTTAGGATAATATTGCGTAAATTCCTTTTGTGCAACTGCTACAGGAAGACCATTACGGTCGAATACTATAGCCCGGGAGCTCATGGTTCCCTGATCGAATGCTAAGATGAATTCTCCCATATCTCACTAAATATAGTTTTTAACTAATTGATTGTAAGATTCTACCTGCTCTTTCTGCCATTTCTTATCGAATCCTGACTCTTCTGCCATTAAAAAGGCTACTTCAGATGCAATTTTGGAACTGGCACGTGCATTCAGGAATAAAGCCCGTGTTCTTCTTGCAAGCATGTCTTCAATTGTTAAGGGCATTTCATTCCTGCAAATCCAGATAATCTCTGCCCTGCAATATGGTAATTCCGAATTGATAGGAACTCCAAGTCCCGGATTATCGCTAATCAGCTTTTCAATTTCAAATGACCGGTCTCCATAAATATGCAACCGGTTGTAAGAAGTACTTGCTGTAAGTGTTGTCAACTTAAGGAACGAGGTAACACACCTTCTCTTAACCAAAAAACCTGCTTTTATTGCCTTATTGATTGTCTCCTCAGCCATCAGGCGATAGGTGGTCCATTTCCCCCCAATAATTGATAGAAGACCGGAAGGTGAGAGCGTGATTTTATGTCTGCGTGATATTGACTTTGTGGAAACAGGGTTATTCGGATTGGCTGCCAGTGGACGCAAACCTGCAAAAACGCAAAGGATATCTTCCCTCCGGGGAGGTTTAACAAGATATTTTTCAGCATTTTGCAGAATAAAATCAATCTCACTTTCTTGAGCAACAGGCTCCAGCGTAATTGTGTCAAGCGGTCTGTCTGTCGTCCCTACCACAACTACCTCATACCACGGAATGGCAAACAGCACCCTTCCATCATCTGTTTTGGGGATCAAAATAGCCGAATCACTCTGAAGGAAAGATTTATCGAGAACGATATGTACGCCCCGACTAGGTTTTATAGTTGGCTTTGATTCAGGATTGTCCATTCTGGAAATATCGTCAGCGAACACTCCGGTTGCGTTTATTACCAGGTTTGCCTTAAGATTGAATTCCTCTCCTGAAACCATTTCCTTTGCCCTTACACCATTGATATCACCATTCTCATTTTTCAATAAGTCGATGACTTTGAAATAGTTCAGCACAATACTTCCGTTATCAGCACAGGATTGAGCCAGGGCCAAAGCCATACGGGCGTCATCAAACTGTCCGTCGTGATATACAACACCGCCTTTCAATTCTTTTGGATTTAGCTGAGGCAAACGGGTCAGTGTGTTTTTCCGGTTAATGAAATGTGATTTTCCCATACTTAACCGCCCGGCAAGAAGATCATAGAATTTTAGACCAACAGTATATAAAATAGCATCCCAAAAACTATAAATCGGAATGACGAATTCCTGGTTAGAAGTGAGATGAGGAGCGTTTTTAAGCATTAAACCGCGTTCGTGCAAAGTCTCCATAACCAGTTGCAGGTCGCCCTGAGCCAGATACCGAACACCTCCATGAACCAGTTTTGTGCTTCGGGAAGAAGTCCCCTTAGCAAAATCAGATTGTTCCAGTAATAGTGTATTATATCCCCGGGAAGAGCCATCAAGAGCTATTCCCAGTCCGGTAGCACCTCCACCAATAACAATAATATCCCACGTACTCTCTGCCTGTCTGCGTAATTCTTTGATAAATACTTCACGTTTCATCAGCCATCTGATTTTGATAATAATTGTAGGGAGAAATATCTGAAAAAACAAATAAAATCAGCGGGTTTTTCAATTTACCTGAACAAGGTTGGCTTTTCTTACAAAAACCACGGATAAACCGTATTTTGGACATCAGAAAGGGTATTGCTGACCATATATTGCTTAGCAATCCCAATCTCACTGGCTAAACTTTGAAGCTTTTTAAAATCGGATTCCAAAGCTTTTTGTTTTACTTCAAATGCGATCTCTTTGTTTAATATAAAATCGATTTCCGATTTGTTCCTTTTGTTGTAAAAGCAGAGCTCGCCAAAATAAGACAATTGATAACATTGGATTGTTAATCTACTGATGTATTTTTGCTTTAACTAAATCAATCACACGTGGACAAAACTAAATTCAACAAACAATTTATTCTCGGTGTCACGCTCGTGTCGGCGATGGGCGGACTTCTATTCGGTTACGACTGGGTTGTAATCGGTGGTGCCAAGCCGTTTTACGAAAGGTTTTTCGAAATAACTGCTTCGCCATATCTGCAAGGCTGGGCCATGAGCAGCGCACTTATTGGCTGTCTCATTGGAGCATTGACATCAGGTTATCTTAGCGATCGTTTCGGGCGTAAGAGGCCACTGATCGTTGCTGCAGCATTGTTCACGATTGCGGCCATCGGAACAGGAGCTGCAAATCAGTTCATTCCGTTTATTATTTTCCGGTTGATTGGCGGTCTCGGAATCGGGTTGGCCTCGGCCATTTCGCCCATGTATATTTCTGAAATCTCGCCGGCTCAAATGCGTGGAAGATTGGTTTCAGTTAATCAGCTCACCATAGTGATTGGGATTTTGGCCGCTCAAATTATTAACTACCTGATCGCCGAAAAAGTTCCTGAAGGTACTACCAACGAAATGATCCTGCAATCGTGGAACGGTCAGACTGGCTGGCGTTGGATGTTTTGGGCAGGTACAGTTCCTGCATTGGTGTTTTTTATTTTCTCCTTTTTCATTCCCGAAAGTCCCCGTTTTCTGGCAAAGTCGGGCAAATGGAAGGACGCAGCCACAATTTTAAAAAGGATTGGTGGTGCTCTGTATGCCACTCAGGAACAGAAGGAGATCGCCGAGACATTGCACGGAACAGGTTCAAAGATCGACTGGAAAGTTTTGGCGTCGAAAAAAGTGCGCCCTGTTCTGATTTTAGGAATTGTTCTGGCAGTTTTCCAGCAATGGTGCGGTATCAATGTGATTTTCAATTATGCCGAAGAAATTTTCACCTCAGCCGGTTATTCCGTTGGTGATATGCTTTTTAATATAGTGATTACCGGCACGGTAAACCTCCTATTTACTTTTTTGGCTATGCGTATGGTCGATAGCTGGGGACGCCGCAAGCTGATGTTACTCGGTTCAATCGGGCTAGCCATTATTTATTTCATGCTCGGATCGAGCTACTACTTTGAATTAAAAGGGTTGGCCATTTTAGTACTTGTAATGGTTGCCATAGCGACCTATGCCATGACTTTAGCTCCGATTACCTGGGTGATACTCTCCGAAATATTTCCAAACAGTATCCGGGGTACAGCTATGGCGATTGCCACCACCGCCCTTTGGATCGCCTGTTTTGTACTTACTTACACCTTCCCTATCCTGAATAAAATGCTTTCTGCAAGCGGAACTTTCTGGCTGTATAGTTTTATCTGCCTTTCCGGATTTCTGTTTATTCTGAAAAAATTGCCTGAGACAAAGGGCAAATCGCTGGAGGAAATTGAAAAATGTAGTTGAACCACATAGACACATAGATCACAATAGAAAAAAATCAATATGAGAAACCTGACACTCTTAATCAGCATTTTGGCAATTCTAACAATCTCCTGTCAGAAACCTAATGTTCAGAAAAAAATCGACCTTTCCGGAACATGGCAGTTTGCCGCTGATCCTTCAGATATTGGTATTTCTGAAGGATGGTTCAATCAGACTTTAATGGATAGCCTTACTTTGCCCGGATCGATGACTTCAAACGGAAAAGGCGATGAAATTACGCTCGCAACTCAATGGACCGGGCAAATTGTTGATAGTTCATTTTTTAAAAATCCGGAATATGCAAAATTTCGTGAACCGGGAAACATTAAAATTCCTTTCTGGCTGCAACCTTTGAAATACTATAAGGGTGCTGCATGGTATCAAAAAGAAGTATCTATACCGGAGGACTGGAAAAGCCAGGATGTTGAATTATTTCTTGAAAGATGCCATTGGGAAAGTCGGTTATGGGTGGATAATAAGGCGGTTGGTATGCAGAATTCGCTCGGAACTCCGCATCAGTACGATCTGACCAATATACTGACTCCCGGGAAACACCGATTAACTCTTTGCATCGATAATCGTGTAAAGGACATCGATCCGGGTGTGAATTCGCACAGTATTTCGGATCATACGCAAAGCAACTGGAACGGCATAGTTGGCCGGATTTACCTTGAATCTCACCCGCTTGTAAACATCCGCAATATTCAGGTTTATCCCGATATTCGGAATAAAAAATTCAAAGCTAAAGTTAAGGTAGTTAATACGGCTGAACGACCTGTCAAAGTTGAATTGAAATTATCCGTTACTGGTGCGGGAACTCCTGAAAGTCAGTCGGGTAAATTTGTACTCATTACCGGCGAAAACATTCTGAGTATGGAATATCCGATGGGAAAGGACATTAAACTCTGGAACGAATTTCATCCTGAAATTTACCATCTCACTGCCGTTTTAACTGATCAGGTATCCGAAAAGAGTGACACTTGCAATACAACATTCGGGATGCGCGAGTTTAAAGCTATAGGGAATCAGCTGATGATAAATGAACAACCTGTTTTCCTGCGCGGAACTTTGGAATGTTCCATCTTCCCAAAGACAGGTTATCCGGCCACGGACGTCAAAGAATGGCTGCGGATTTTCAGCGTTTGCCGTGCTCATGGTCTGAATCACATGCGTTTCCACTCGTGGTGCCCGCCTCAGGCTGCTTTCGATGCTGCCGACCAATCAGGATTTTACCTGCAGGTTGAATGTTCCTCCTGGGCCAACCAATCAACTACACTTGGCGACGGAAAACCTTTTGACAAATACCTTTATGAAGAAAGTCAACGTATGGTTGAGCAATACGGCAACCATCCTTCATTTTGTATGATGGTTTACGGCAATGAACCCGGTGGCAAAAATCAGGTTCCTTTCCTGACTGAATTTGTCAGTTTCTGGAAAAAAAAGGATAACCGCCGGATATATACTTCAGGAGCCGGTTGGCCAAACCTCTCAGTTAATGATTATATAAGCGATTCAGAACCCAGGATTCAGCACTGGGGACAAGGATTAGGAAGTATTATCAATTCGAAAGCGCCAGGTACTGATTATGACTGGTCATCTTTCAATTCAAAATTTCCTCAGCCGGTTGTCAGCCACGAAATTGGTCAATGGTGCGTTTACCCAAATTTCAAAGAAATTACCAAATACGATGGTGTGATGCGTGCCCGCAACTTCGAACTATTTCAGGAAACACTCGGGGATCATGGTATGGGGCAATTGGCTGACAGCTTCTTACTGGCATCGGGTAAATTACAGGCATTGTGTTATAAAGCCGATATTGAAGCAGCACTTCGGACTCCGAAATTTGGGGGTTTCCAACTTCTCGATCTGCACGATTTTCCCGGTCAGGGAACAGCGTTGGTGGGCGTTCTGGATGCTTTCTGGGGCGAAAAAGGATACATATTACCGGCTGAATACAAACGTTTTTGTAACAGCACTGTTCCGCTTGCTCGCCTGAAAAAATGTATTTTCACCAACAATGAAACCTTCGAAGCAGCTGTTGAGGTCGCTCATTATGGCGACAGACCTATAAAGGCTTGCACACCTGAATGGAAAATTTCAGATAAAACCGGGAAGACTATTCAATCGGGAAAATTTACTCAAACAGATATTCCAATTGGTAATGCGTTCAAACCTGGGAATATTTCTTTCCCTTTATCTGCAATTTTAACTCCGGAAAAACTGATCCTTGAAGTGAAGATTGACAGCTTAAGTAACAGTTGGGATTTCTGGGTATATCCAGCGAAAAAGGAGACGATTACAGGTGAGAAAAATATCCGCATCGTTCAGAAGCTGGACGCTGAAACTGCTCAATTCCTTAAAAATGGTGGTTCAATATTGTTGACCCTGAAAAAAGGAACGCTTTCAAAAGAAATGGGTGGTGATATCCAAATTGGTTTTTCGGGCATTTTCTGGAATACGGCCTGGACGAAGGGTCAGGCTCCACACACCCTGGGAATTCTATGCAATCCGAAACATCCCGCGCTGGCCGATTTTCCGACCGAATACTACAGCAACTACGAGTGGTGGGATGCAATGAGCCATTCAGGCGCAATCAACATCAGCAGTTTACCAGCCGAAATAAAACCGATTGTTAGGGTCATAGACGACTGGGTAACTAACCGTCCGCTGGCATTGGTTTTTGAAGCTAAAGTGGGCAAAGGGAAAATACTGATTTCAGGAATTGATTTGTTATGCGATACTGCAACACGCCCCGAAGCTCAGCAATTGCTATTCAGTCTGAAGAGATACATGTTAGGATCGCAGTTTAATCCGAAAGCGGAAATAGCAGTAAATCAGGTTGAAAAAATGATTAATCAGTAAATCATAAAATACAATCTAAATTAAGGCAGAAATCCTTGAAACTGAAATCCACAAAACCAAATCAAAGCAGGAACCAATTTGGGTTTTATTTCGGGACAATAGATCCGTTAAGTAGATTTTTAACACCTATGATCTCATCAATGCTTTCCCAAAACACAAAATGACTACGAATAATATAACTTTCCTTTACTTCTATGTTGGCCCTTTCAAGTTTTGGTACCCAAGCCAACGGGATTGAAATAATACGATTGTCTGAAAGATGAAACGAAATAGATTCCGAGTCAAAACCAATTTTTTCAAAAACCGGCATTTCGGCGAAACTATTGTTTTCCATGGTCCTTTTTATACTCTTTTTTTGTGCTGTTTTTACAGTGTTCATCCCATGATTTATTAATGAGTTGATAGTTTTCAATAACAATCCGCCCCAATTTTAGTAATTCATTTCGAGAAAACCCGTTATTGTCTGCTAAAATAATTCCATCATTCCCCTTTAACCAATATTTACACTCCTTTGACCCATCTGCAATGTGAATGTGTAATGGCTCATTGCAGTCATAACTGGTAAAGAAAAAAATGACAGACCCAATTTTTAATACTGTAGGCATCCTTTTACTAAGTTATTAAACTGCCGGGGTTGATAATTCATAAATCAAAGATACAACTTTTTTAAGCAAAGCGGAAGGCAGAAGGGACAAAATCCACAAAAATGAAATAGTCGAAGCCAAATCATATCACAGCTATTTCCGCTTCTGATCTTCGATCCTATATTCCTTCTTTTCTTTCTGATCGATCTGCATATCCTTTATATCATCAATCAGTGGCGAGTTTTTCACAGCTTCCCAGTCAAACTTCTCATCCATTGGAGTTAATGCCTTTTTCGGATCAAAAATCCGGGGATCAACCGGAACAGCATGGTAAGGAGTAAAATCAGGCGTTGAAGTAAAAAAATCGGCAAAGTCATTTGCAGCAGCATCGTATTGATTCAAATACGGCATTCCGAGTACATTCCAGAAGGTTTTAAAAATACTTCCAAAACTGTAATGAACTTTCGAGACGTAGTTCCGTCTAACGTAAGGTGAAATGACCATCAGCACACTGCGGTGAGCATCAATGTGGTCGACTCCGTTTTGAGCATCATCTTCAGTAATAACAATAGCCATATTCTTCCAATAAGGGGTGTGTGACAAATATTCAACGATCCGCCCGACAGCCAGATCATTGTCAGCCATATAGCTTTCCCTGAATGGATAACCTGCCTCCGGACGTTCGTCGGCGCCGTGATCGTTAGGAATAATAACCGTAATGATTGATGGCATTTCGGTCCTGGATTTTATCCATTTTTCGTCAAATTCTTTCATAAATTGCTGAATTCGGAACTGATCGGGAATAGCCAGATTATAAGTAGGATACATTTTGGAAGTGCGTGAAAACATTGGTAGCGGCACAGGGAAATTTACATAGTGTTTAATACCAGTATATTTGAACGTCTCTTCGTAAAAAGCGGGTTCGAACATGACCCCAAATCCGAAATTAAAAAATTCAACCTTGTTGCGTTCCAAATGATCCCACATTGAACCGGCTTCGTTGTAATCTTCGGGATAAATAGCGCCAGCCGTGCCGTTCATTGCCAGACTGCCTGGTGCTTTCGACTTTGGATTGTATTTCCGGTTACCACCATAGCTTGCCGGGACTGTCGATTCTACCCACTCGTTCGGATAGGTATTTACCAACCAGCGATGACCGTCGGCCGAAACATCCGAATCAACATAAAAATTGTCAGATATTGCAAATTCTGTGGCCAGTTTCAAATGATTAGGCATGACCGTTGCATTTTCAACTTTGGCAGTTTTTTTCCGGTTGGTAAAAGTGGCACTATGACCATAGCGGGCAATCATTGAATCACCTTTCCCTTTCTTCATTTGCCCGAAAATCTCATCGTATGTACGGTTTTCCTTCGAAATAAAGACCAAATATTTGATCGGAGATTCCTTCTCACCACCAAAAACGGGGATGGGATTTCCGGCTCTTTGTTTTTGTACTTTGCTGTAATCCTCAATCTTGTAATTATTGCTGATTACCTGATTGGTGAAGCCGGCCAGTTTTTTATCATCCGGAATAACCATTACCGAAACAGTTCCTTTCATTAAATTACCAATGTAACTGCCCACTTTCCCTTCCTTAAAAGTCCTCCCGCCGTTTGGTCCGCTTCCAAAACCTTTGGCATTGCTCACAACCAGCGTTTTACCATCCGGCGTAACTTCAAGTTTTGAAGGAAACCAGCCCGCCGGAATGTGTCCGACAACTTTCAGCGTTGGAATATCGATCACTCCGATGGCATTTACACCTGACTCAGCAACAAAAAGCCTTTTCTGATCGGGCGAAACAGCCAATCCAAACGGGATAACACCACGGAACTGTTTCACAGCAGGATGCAGTTTAACTGATATCTCCGCAGTTAAGATATCGCTGTTAATGTCAATCACCGAAATATTATCGTTGGTTCCGTTGCTCACAAAAACATAGCGATCGGTTACCGCCAGCGAATTCGGGCTTGCGCCACCAACTGCCGGAATCCCTTCGATTATTTCGCCAACTAGAATACCCGTTTTTATTTTAGCCAGAATTTCGGGGATTGCCGGATTTTTCACCGAAAACGACCAAACTGAAAATGACTCGGGAACATTCGGATCTCCGAGACCCGGAATATCCAATGAATCAATACGGATTCCCTTCTTCATCTCTTCCGTTCCGAAACCAAACGGAGGGAAATCAAGCGCTTTTTTATAATCTTTTTTGGCTTCAATATTGCCTATTTTGCTGTATTCGAACATGCCCACATTGGCGACATAAGCTTTTTGGCCATCAGGCGAAAGAATCACACCAAACGGATATCTTCCTGTTTTTGCACTCGCGATGATCTTTTTAAGCTGTACGTCAACCACAATCAACCGGAATAGCATCTGATCGACTGCAAATAAATAGTGACCATCTTTGCTCAGTTTCATGTCGCCAATATAGCCATCGGGCGTTTTCTGTCCGGTTTCCGACAATGAGCAGTCAATTGAATCGAGTTTTGCTCCTTTACCGACTGAAAACAGGTAGATCTTATTTTTCTGGCCTCCGGAAACATAAACTATCTGATTATCGGGCGAAATGGCCAGTCCCATAAAAACTGAAGCCAGCACACCCTCGTCTGTTTTGGCACTAGGCGGAACCTGTAAAATAGTAGGATTGTCTGATTTAAGGTTTTTGATGATCGAAATTGAGATAGGTGAAGTACCTGAATTGGCCGTCACGGCAATGGTTCCATCTGGACTCAGCGTTAATCCGAACGGATGTGGCGCAACCTCAACCGATTTCCCATAAGGTGTGATATAACGTCCATTTGGAATAACCGTTTTCCCTGTCTTATTGATTTGTGTGTATCGACTTCCGGAAGGAGATGAGATGATTTTTAGTTTTGGCGATGCTGTTTGTCCATATGAACTGCTCATTATCAGGCAAAAAAGAAAAACGAAAATGGGTTTAATGTTCATGGCGTTCTGTTTATTTCGGAAGTATGAAGGTAGCAAATAAATAAACTATTTGGTTGGAAACTTAATGAACAAATACAAATGCACAACGAATATAAATTTTAAATGATCAGCAAAAAAAAACAAATAATTATTTGCTAAATACGAAAAAATGTGCTTAATTTTAAGGAGGCTTAAAAATCAGATCGTTTTAGGCCTTGATTGCTTAACCTAAGGCCATATTACCATTATGAAATTCGTATATCATAAGGAAAGTTTAATGAGTGAACAGTTTAGTTCTGCATTCGGTGATTTTATGCCATTAGGGTGGAGAATGCGCTTTTTGGGACGAATAACAAAGGCGACTTGCGCCGCCTTAAATGTGTTATAAGAAAAAACCCCACGGAGTATGCGAGGTTAAGAAAATTTCTTCGGCTTATAGCCTTATTGTGATAAGTCTTTCAGATGCAAATTTAAAATAAAAGAAATATAAAAGACAAAATTATGGAAAATATTTTCGGTTTAGATCTTGGAACAAATTCAATAGGTTTTTCAATTCGTAATCCACACATTGATAACGATATTGTTCAACAATTTGTGAAATATGGGGTATTAGTTTTTAAAAAAGGTGTGGGTTCTGAGAAGGGGAATGAATTTTCCTATGCTGCAAAACGGACGCAAAAGCGTTCCATTCGTCGATTAATTCAATCTCGTAAATACCGTATTTGGGAAACTCTTGATGTACTTTGGAAAAATAAATTTTGCCCTATTACCGAAGATGAACTAAACCAATGGAGAAGATATGACAAAAAGCAAAGGCTAACTCGTAAATATCCTGTTCAGGCAATTAAATTCGAGCAATGGGTGAAATTAGATTTTAATGGTGACGGAATTCCTGATTATTCCAGTCCATTTCAATTACGAAAAGAACTGGCAACTATTCAATTAGACCTTACGAATGATACTGAAAGATATAAGATTGGCAGAGCATTTTACCATATTGCGCAAAGAAGAGGTTTTAAAAGCAGTAAAGGTGAAACCATTAAAGAACAAGAGAAAGAAGCTGAAGAAAAAGGACTTAATCCTGAAACCGAAATACAAATTGACTTAAAACGATCCGAAAAAAAAATTGCAGGTAAGCTGGAAGGATTCATTACAATGCAAAGAAATAATGGATTGGAAATAAAAACGGTCGGTTGGGCTTTGGCCGAATTGGAAAATGCCGGTGAGCGAATACGAGAAAATTGGACACCTATTCGTCAACAGTACGAAAACGAAATAAAATACATTTTTGATTTTCAAAATCAGCTATCTTCTGATAGTGCCTTTTTCAAAAACATTCATAAAGCGATTTTTTACAAACGTCCTTTACGTTCACAAAAAGGATTAGTTGGGAAATGCACCCTTGAGCCGACAAAAGATCGATGCCCTGTGAGCCATCCTGAGTTTGAAGAGTTCAGAGCTTGGAGTTTTATTAATAATATACAGTTTAAGGAAAAAAATATTGAAAAGGGTGGCTGGCAAAACCTTGATATTGAAGCAAAAAATGCGCTATATGATAAATGCTTTATGCGAACAAAGGCAAATTTTGAGTTTAAGGAAATCAAAGAGTTTTTGATTAAACACTTACATCAAGATTTTGCGTTCAACTATAAGGATAAAACCAATGTAGCCGGATGTCCAATTTCTGCGCGGTTTAAAAACCTTTTTGGAGATAACTGGATCAACTTTCTTTATACAACAAATAAAACAAGGACTGATAAGACCGGTAAAACTCATTCAATCACTTACACTCTTGAAGATATTTGGCATATATTATTTTCCTTTGAAGACGAAGAAAATATAATTGATTTTGCAGAAAACAAACTGAATTTACACGATAAAAGCAAGGCATTTTTAAACTTGTGGCTTTCTCTTCCGCAAGGTTATAGCATGTTAAGCTTAAAAGCAATTAAAAACATTAATCGCTTCCTAAAGAAAGGATTGATTTATACTGATGCAACTTTGTTGGCAAAACTACCCGAAATACTCGGAGATGAACTCTGGAAAGATAATGAGGCAATGTTTATCAATGAAATCGGCTTATTGACAGAGAAAAACAGAGCAGAAAAACGAATATTAAACATTGCGAATAACCTAATCTCACAATACAAGGCCAAATCATTAGATTTTAACGAACAGTTTGCATATAAAAATGCTGAATACAAGTTTGATGAAACTGATTATATAGAAATCGAAAAGTTTTGTATTGAAAGTTTTGGAGAGAGAACATGGGAGAAAGATATTTCAAAAGAGAAACAATTGGGAATAAAAAAAGATGTTGCAAATCTTTATCAAAGCTTTTTTTCAAGTTCAAAGAGAGATTATTATCGACTGCCTAAATTGGTTGATACCATTAAGGGCTTTTTATCTGAAAATTTCGACTTTCTCCAATGCGAAACTACAAATACCGCGAATTACGCTGAAGTTTGTTTGTGCCGTAATTGTAAAAAATTGAATCAGCTCTATCACCCTTCCCAGATTGAAATTTATGCACCCGCTAAAGAGCAGCAGATTAAGTATAATGACAGCTTAATGTCTTTACGACTACTCGAAAGCCCAAAGACCGGATCTTTCAAGAACCCGATGGCGATGCGAACATTACACGAATTACGAATATTAGTGAATCATTTATTATTGGAAGGTACTATTAATGAAGATACCAGCGTAGTTGTTGAGACGGCAAGGGATTTAAATGATGCTAACATGCGTTGGGCCATAAATGAATACCAAAAACAAAGAGAGGCAGAAAATAAAGAATTTGAAAAAGCTATTATATCATTGTTAGGAGATCTGGAATTTACAGGTATTGCAAACCAAAACAATCAGGAAGACATTGAAAAAGTAAGACTTTTAGTAGATCAATTTGACGTCGAAGAACGAGGGCTAATCATAAAGGAATCAGCCGAGGATAAGATTTCCAAAAAGAAGAACAACAAGAAAATAGATAAAGTTGATCCTTTTAAAAGATCGCCTGAATTCCTTCGAAAAATAATAGAAGAAAAAGATCTTGTCCAAAAATATAGTCTTTGGAAAGAACAAAATTTCCGCTGCATTTATACAGGTAAATTGATAAAAATTACGGATCTATTCGCTGATAGCATCATTGATTTTGAACATACTATCCCTCGCAGCATTTCATTTGATGACTCATTGGAAAATCTAACCGTTTGCTATGCTGACTACAATCGGAATGTTAAGAAGAAAAGAATTCCCTCCCAATTGGCAGAATATGAAGATATATTACCAAGGATAGAAAATTGGAAAATAAAAACCGAAGGATTAAAAGATAATGTCGAGTTTTGGAGACAAAAATCAAAAAGAGCATCTACAAAGGACGATAAAGACTATGCAATCCGTCAACGCCATTTATGGCAAATGGAACTTGACTACTGGAAAGGAAAGTATGATAGATTCACGCTAAAAGAGGTGACAAGCGGTTATAAGAACAGCCAGTTAGTCGATACGCAATTGATATCCAAGTATGCATTACATTATTTGAAATCCGTTTTTAATAGCGTTGATGTCCAAAAAGGCAGTGTTACTTCAGTTTTCAGAAAAATCATAGGCATACAAAGTGAATATGAAAAGAAAAACAGAGATATGCATTCTCACCATGCCATCGATGCGAGCGTACTCACTCTAATACCTAAGGCAGCCACTCGCGACCGAATGCTGAAACTATATTATGAAAAAGTTGAAAAAGAAGAATTAAAGCGGGGAAACATTAGTAAGTCTGAATTTCAATCATTAATCTCTGAAGTTGAGAAAATTGAAAATGACTTGCATCTGGAAATCCGCAAGTGCAAGATAGGATCGGCGAGAAATATTGTTGAAACAATTGAAGGCAATATAATCATTAATGCCGTGACTAAGGATACTACACTTTGTACTGCGAAGAAAGTAATTCGTCGAAGAGGTAAGCCTGTTGCTATTATCAATTCTGAAAAGCAAATAGTATATAAGACTGCTGAAGATGGGAGCGTGAAATACCTAAGACATAAAGATGGCAATCTTATCTTTAAAAGATATAAAAAGAGTGATTTTATTTTAGATTCTAACAGAAATAAAACACCAGCAACTGGTGATTGCATTCGTGGCCAATTGCATGACGAAAGTTTCTTTGGAGCAATTAGAAAAGTAAGCCGTGATGAAAATATGAAGCCGAAGGTAGAAGATGGAAAATTCGTTTTTGAAGATGGATTGTACTTTGTAATCCGGAAGGAACTTAAATTTAAGAAGAATGATCAGGATACCGGATTCAAATCACTGTCTGAAATTGAAAAGGATATTGTAGATCCTGATTTGTTCGAAAATATCAAAAAACAAGTTGAAGCGGCTGGTTCATTAAAAGATGCAATTGACAATGGTATTTATATGCTTGACAAGCATGATAATCCAAAATTAATTGATAAGAACGGCCATCCGCTAAATAAGATCAGGCATATCAGGGTATTTGTCAGAACTACCGAACCTCTTGTTTTAAAGAAACAAACATATATTTCGAGCAAACCAAGCAGACACCTGGAAAACAGAGACTATAAATCATTTTATTACGCCAACAATTCTTCTAATCCTTATTATGCACTTTATCAAGGTGAAGTCAATAATAAAAAGATCACAAAATATGAAATTCTAAATCTTAAAAGAGTTTCAGAACTAAAACAGTTAGGCTCCTTTAAAGTTGAAGAATATAAGTTGATTGATAAAAACTCTGAAGATAGAATTCTACTACGTGATGTTTTATGCGTTGGTAAGAGAGTTATGTTTTTTAAAGATGATCCCCAGGAATTAATGGATATGGATCATAAAAACAGGATTAAGCGTTTATATGTAATTACTGGTTTTGAAAAAGACGGAAGGATTAGATTCCTCTATCATTCAGAAGCTAGAGATGATAAGAAATTAATGGAAGCTTTTCCCAAGAGTGAGCATGGGCAGAATGGGAAAAATGGTTTTTCTTCAATTAATTGGGATAAACCTTGGCCAAAACTTAAACTTTCAAAAGACAATCTAAATATGCTAATTGAAAGTAAGGACTTTAAAATAAAACCTGATGGTGAAATACAGTTTCTATGATTAAACAAAACCTACCCTTTTACCAAAGTATATCTATTAATTACACTTTCGGCTTCTGCTTCCCGAAAGCCTCTGGCTATTGGCTGGGCGTTTTCGGGTATATCCGAAAGTAAGATGCCTTGAGTCTGGTGGTTTCCGCACCATTCAAAAGTAGCACGTCGGAAGCGGGAGGCTGAAAAACTTCCCGAAATCTCCAAACGAGCTCGTAAAATGGTTTCGGGAACCTCCGAAAGTTACTAACAGTGCTGTCAGAGGGTTTCGGGAAGCCCGAAAGGTTCAAACACTGTTGTATGCCGGTTTCGGGAATTCCCGACGACCGAAACAGACTAAAATATGATTTCACGATGGCTGCTTATTACGAGTTACGTACTTTCATCGATGCCAACCTGATTCTACATCCCAGCGCGGCCTTTACAGCATTGATGAATGGGCTTAATGCGTTGATCGAACAGTATAATACATTGATCGCAACGCATGCTACAGAACCGGAACCTGAGCCTACGCCACCTGTAAATTAAGAGAAAGCAAGTGAGGGTTTCACTTTGAGTGAAGCCCTCATTGCCAATCTTTAATAAAGTGAAGGTTTCACTTTAAGTGAAGCCTTCACTAAACATTACTAAAAATTTATTACATGATTTTTGAGCCCAACTATATCTACCATATTTACAACCAAGGCAATAATCGGCAAAAGGTTTTCTTCAACCGTGAAAATTATCTCTTTTTTTTGAAGAAAGTCAGCGAACATATTTTACCCTATGCTGATGTTCTGGCGTGGTGCCTGATGCCAAATCATTTTCATTTGATGGTATATGTGCGGAGTCCTGATAGTGAGGGCTTCACTCCAAGTGAAACCCTCACTTATACACCTCCAAGTGCAGCCCTCACTAACACCTCATACAAAAACTTAAATGATTCCATCGGAGTATTACTTCGCTCATATGCACGAGCCATTAACAAAGAAAGAAACAGAACTGGTTCGCTTTTCAGAAGAAAGACCAAAGCCGACTGCATTACTAAAATAGAAGGAATATTAGAAGTGAAGCCTTCACTTGGAGTGAAAGCTTCACTTCTAACTCAAATTTCTGAAAAAGAATACCTTCAAATCTGTTTCGACTACATACATCAAAATCCCGAAAAAGCAGGGTTGGTAGATAACCCTGAAAAATGGGAATTTTCTTCATACTTAGACTATTGCGGGATGAGAAAGGGAAAATTGATAAGCAGAGAAAGAGCAGAAGAGTTTGGATTAACAGTGAAGCCTTCAATTGGAGCGAAGGCTTCACTCCAAGCTAAAATAAGATATTTACCATGATCAAACGAACCCTTTACTTTGGAAATCCGGCTTATCTCCGGTTTAAGGATGAGCAGTTGGTTATCAGTCTGCCCGAAGCTTCGATGCTGCCCGAAAAGGATCGGACCATCACAATTCCCATTGAGGATATTGGCTTTGTGGTGATTGAAAATCCGCAAATCACACTGACACATCAGCTGATAAGTGCCCTATTGGAGAATAACGTTGCCTTAATCACTTGCGACCACCGCCACATGCCTGCAGGATTGCTCCTGCCATTGGAAGGAAACACCACTCAAAGTGAGCGGTTCATCCATCAGATTAATGCCTCCGAACCTTTACGCAAACAGTTGTGGCAACAAACCGTCAGGCAGAAAATTCTGAACCAGGCAGCATTGCTTAAGCAACAAGGTCGCAAAACCGAAAATATGAAATACTGGGCCGATCAGGTAAAAAGTGGTGACACTGAAAACCATGAGGGGCGGGCGGCAGCCTATTACTGGGGCGAACTATTCGATTCGTCGCTCGATTTCAGACGCGATCCCGACGGATTTGCACCCAATAACCTGCTCAATTACGGTTATGCCATCCTCCGTGCAGCCGTTGCCCGTTCGCTTGTTGCTTCAGGGATGCTTCCAACTTTTGGAATCCACCATCACAACCGTTATAATGCTTATTGTTTAGCCGACGATATGATGGAGCCCTACCGCCCGTATGTCGATCGGTTGGTGCTTG
>JAPLDR010000127.1:0-474 GCA_026391655.1 Bacteroidia bacterium
CGGGACGAATCGAAGATCAACGAAATGAAATGGAGTTAATTCCATCTCCCGCATATGCGGGATTAAAAAATAAATTATTAACAAATGAAACTATCGAAAAGCATTCCCGTAATCAGGGATGTATTCAATAAGTTCATTATTTCAGCGGGTTGTCACAATAGAATTTCTCCCGAAGAATTAATGTCAGAAGCTTAAAATATCAGGCAAAAAGATCAGCAATGTGACTGACAATAGCGAAGCTTTTGACCAATAAATTAATCATTGTTGTTTAGTTATGCCTTAGTGAATCTTAGTGTTTTTGTGCCTTAGTGGCCTTTTTCTTGCCACAAAGTAATCGGGAGTGGCGAAACTCCAACCTCAAAACAGATAACAAAAATATGCTGTAAATCAAATGATTACAAAAGAGCAAACTATGAGTTTCATATCATGCAAATCCCCCCTGGCCCCCCTTTCGCGAAAGGGGGAACTCGTGAA
>JAPLDR010000127.1:501-2635 GCA_026391655.1 Bacteroidia bacterium
AAAAAGGGGGAATACAAGGGGGATTTTTTGATTGTGGATTTACAAATGTTCATCTTTGGCTTATCTTGAGAAAAAGAGTTATATAAGAGACCCAAAGACTCAAAGAAACACAAAGAATATCGCTCACTAAACGACTAAGTATAATCCGTTTCCTTAGTTATATCCCCCTTTAAATACGATCAAAAAGACGAAGATTTGAAACTTATTTTCTTTTTCCCGTAAACACGGAAAGTTAAGAGTTTTTTAAAGTATTA
The DNA here is from genome assembly GCA_026391655.1 of Bacteroidia bacterium. Lineage (GTDB taxonomy): Bacteria > Bacteroidota > Bacteroidia > Bacteroidales > Prolixibacteraceae > JAAFHB01. Next base: position 756 of record JAPLDR010000127.1, read on the forward strand.
AAATATGGCCGATCAGTCAAATATAAAGCCAATTGTCAGGATCATTCGTAATACAATCTCAATGAGACATTTAGTATCAATAATCACCCCAAGCTTTAACTGCGGCAAATATATCGGCACAACGATAGAATCTGTAAGAAATCAGACCTTTACCGATTGGGAACTTATTATTGTGGATGATGGTTCAACAGACAATTCGGCTGAAATCATCAGGCATTACACAAAATCAGACGATCGGATCAAGGCGCTGTTTTTCCCTTCAAACCAGGGTGCTGCTGCTGCACGAAATGCCGGATTGCTTATTTCAAAAGGTCGTTATATTGCTTTTCTCGACAGCGATGACGTTTGGCTTCCGAATAAACTCGGGGTTCAGCTTGAATTTATGAAAACATCGGGAGCTCCGATCTCATTTACCGAATACGAAGTCTATGATGAAGATATGCTTAATTGTCAGCATCATATTAAGGTTCCGATACAAATCGATTATCCGGGTTACCTCAAAACAACAATTATCGGGATGTCAACAGCGATTATCGACACCGATAAAACAGGTACAATTTCATTCTACGATATCCGCACACGACAGGATACGTACTTATGGATAACGCTGTTAAAAAAAGGTTTTATTGCTTACGGCATTCATGAACCGTTCACAAAATACAGAAACCGGAAAGACTCCATATCAGCCAACAAACTAAAAGCTGCACAGCAGGTCTGGCATCTCTATTACGATCTTGAGATGATGAGTTTTTTTAAGGCAGTTTACTTTTTCCTCAACTACGGAATGAATTCCGTGAAAAAAAGATTCGCCTGATATGATTAAAAGAACATTCGATATACTGTTATCGGCCCTTGGATTAATCATTTTACTTCCTGTTGCGGTTCCGATTGCACTGATCATCTATATTGACGACCGTGGACCTGTGTTCTTCAGACAAAAAAGAGTCGGATTAAATCTGCAACCCTTTACGCTTTATAAGTTCAGGTCGATGACCATCAATAAAAACTCATCAGAAGGAAGTTTTGATGCAGGCAATCAATCAAGGGTTACAGGAATTGGCAAACTCATAAGAAAAACAAAACTCGACGAACTGCCGCAACTTATTAACGTACTCAAAGGCGATATGTCGTTAGTCGGACCACGCCCCGAAGTAAAAAAATGGGTTGATGTATATCCGCAACAATGGGCCTTTGTCCTGACAGTAAAACCCGGGATTACCGATAATGCAGCAATTCTGTTTCGCAACGAAGAAGAGATCCTTTCACGTGTAACAAACCCTGAAAATCATTACAAGGAAATTATTCTTCCGCAAAAATTAAATATCTATAGTAAATATATTAATAATCACTCATTTACAGGAGACTTAGAGATTATAATCAAAACTATTTATTCAATTCTAAAAAGACAATAACCATGAATATACCATTTTCAAAAGTATCAATCACAGGAAACGAATCGAAATATATCAACGAAGTATTAATGAGTGGATGGCTTACAACAGCCTCAAAAGCGCTTAAGTTTGAACAACTTTTTGCCCGGTTTGTAGGCGCCAGATATGCCTGTGCAGTTAACTCCTGTACTGCAGCTTTGCATTTGGCAGTTGAAGCAGTCGGGATTGGTCCCGGGGATAAAGTTCTCGTGCCAACCCTGACCTTCACGGCATCTGCTGAAGTTGTACGGTATATGGGAGCTGATCCGGTCTTTATCGATGTTGAATATGGTACGGGACTGGTTTCACCTTCTATTCTAAAGAAAGCGCTTAAAGAAAACCCCGGCGTTAAAGCGATTATTCTGGTTCACTATGCGGGACAGGCTGCCGAAATGAATGTGGCAGGGGGTGAAGGAATACTCGATATTTGCCGAAGGCACAATTTGAAAA
>JAPLDR010000127.1:2656-8415 GCA_026391655.1 Bacteroidia bacterium
AGTTTGGCGACAAATTTGTCGGATCGTTTGGAGACATCACCTGCTTCAGCTTTTACGCGAATAAAACGATTACCACGGGTGAAGGAGGAATGTTAGTTACCGATGATGAGGCAATCTATAAAAGGACTAAAACAATGCGGCTGCATGGTATCAACCGCGATATCTGGGATCGTTTTACCTCGGTCAAATCGTCATGGGAATATGATGTTGTTGAACCCGGATATAAGTACAATATGCCCGACCTTAATGCAGCAATCGGTCTTGCCCAGCTTGAGCAAGCCGAGAACCTCAGAAAAGGGAGACAAGCTTGTGCCGAGTATTACTATCGTGAACTCAGCGGATTGTCGGCAATCGATTTGCCCGTTTGTTACGTTCCTGTTGAGAACCATTCGTGGCATATTTTTCCGCTGGTTATTCGTCCTGAGGCGCCATTATCACGGAATGAGTTCATTGAACAAATGTCAAATGAAGGTATCGGAGTTTCAGTACATTATAAACCGATCCACCGGATGACTTACTATAAACAGACCTATAATCTGAATCCCCTGAATTATCCAAATGCAGAAAAAATATGGAAAGGGACGGTTTCATTACCCATCTATCCCGATCTTTCGGAAGAGGGTCTTGAATATGTATGTCAGACAGTCAAGTCGCTTCTTGGCAACAGGCTTAATTATTTCTTCTTTACAGAGAAAACATCAAGACAACTGCCAGCTTATGGTACTCAATTGCTAAATAGTGTTTCCCAATAGTTGAACTACTAAATAAATTCAGATCGTTATGAAAAGCGTATTAAAAGACCTGCTGAAACAATATTTTTTGCCAAGATGGATTGTACTGATTTACGATCTCTCAGTGATGGGTGTAGTGTTTATTTTTACCACCTATCTGGTTGTTAACTTTTCACCGGGGAGGGTTGAACTGCAGGATGCTTACCATCAGATTATTGCAGGTGCAATTATCTTTTTTATGGTATATCTCGTTGTAAAACCTCATCACAACATCATCAGACACACAACATTAAAAGATTTTTCCGCTATTGTAGCCGCCCATATTTTAGGATCAGCGGGTTTATTTGGCCTGTCGGTTATTGGAAGGAATTACCTCCAGTTTGCCCATTATGCCATTCCTTATCCCGTAATCATTATTCACTTTTTTATTTCAGTCTTTATTCTTCTCACATCGCGGTTGTTTATAAAGGCAATTTATCATACTATATTTCTGAATCCGGAATCTGTTCAAAACACAATGATTTTTGGTGCGGGACGCATGGGAATAATTGCACACAATGTGATCGAACGCGAAAACCTGCTCAGCTACAATGTGGTCGGATTTATTGATGACAATCCTAATCTGCACGGGAAAAGGATTAACGGTATCAGCGTTTATTCAGCTTATGAGGCTGTTGATCACATAATAGCAAAGAAGCGGGTAAAGGAGATCATTATTGCCATTGCTCCCTGGGAAATAAAACTCGAGCGGAAGCAAAAGTTCGTTAATGCCTGTTTAGAGAAAGGGTTACAAGTCAAAGAGGTTGCAGATGTTTCTGCGTGGATTAACGGATCACTGGAAAAGGTTAAAATTCAAAATATCAAGATTGAAGACCTTCTTGGACGGGAACCAATAGCGATTGACATCAATAAAATTTCAGCAGGACTAAACGGAAAACACATCCTGGTGACAGGCGCTGCCGGATCCATAGGATCAGAAATTGTAAGAAAACTATTGCTGTTCAATCCTGCGAAAGTAATCCTCATCGATCAGGCTGAATCGGCTCTATATGACTTTCACAATGAACTTTTAGCATCTTTTGGAAACATAAATGTCGAGATTGTCGTAGGAAGTGTAACAGATCAGAATCGCATGAGAAGAGTATTTGAAAATCATCATCCCGAAATTGTATTTCACGCATCGGCATACAAACATGTGCCGCTCATGGAAGACCATCCTTACGAGGCGGTGAAGACAAATATTGGCGGAACAAAAGTGATGGCAGATCTGTCAGTGGAGTTTGAAGTCAAAAAGTTCGTGATGATTTCAACCGACAAAGCGGTCAATCCTACGAATGTGATGGGCGCTTCAAAACGAATCTGCGAGATTTACGTACAATCGCTTTCTCAGCTTAAGGGGATGAAAACACAATTCGTGACAACCCGGTTCGGAAATGTACTGGGGTCGAACGGATCGGTCGTTCCGCTTTTCAAAAGTCAGATCGACAAAGGAGGACCTGTAACAATCACACACAAAGATATCACGCGTTACTTTATGACCATTCCTGAAGCTTGTCAACTCGTACTTGAAGCTGGATTTATGGGAAATGGAAGTGAAATTTACGTTTTCGACATGGGTTCACCCGTAAGAATCTATGACCTGGCTGAAAAAATGATTTTCCTTTCGGGTTTGATCCCGCATAAAGACATCAAAATCGTTGTGACCGGATTGCGACCCGGCGAAAAGCTTTACGAAGAGTTGCTCTCATCAAAAGAGAATTGCAAACCGACCCATAACGAAAAAATTACGATTGGGAATGTAAGGCAGATCGATCATCGTGAAGCCAATTTCAAAATCACTGAAATGCTTAAAAACATCACTGCAGATTCGGATGAAATGATCGTGGCGAGGATGAAAGATCTTGTGGAAGAATTTATTTCACAGAACTCTAAATACGAAAAGCTTGATCACCAATTGGAAGAACTCGAATACCGAAGAGTTAGTTAGCAATCAATTAAAACATTATATATCTATCAATTAAATAAAAACATTTCACTCAAAAAAATATTAAAAACAATTAAATGAAAAAGTCAATTTTTATAATCGGAAGTTATTTACTTATCATACTAAGTCTGGCTTCCTGCCGTTCAACACGCGATATGAAATTCCTGCAAAATATGTCGAACAATGAGTTAGTCTCGGCAACACACCAGGCTCCGGTCTACAAGATTAAAGCGGATGACAATCTTTATATCGACATTCAATCGACGAATCCCGAACTGGACAAACTTTTCAGTTCAGAAAAGTCAAGCGGATTTAGTGGCGGCACCCAATCGAATTACGGAGATTTATCAAGTCAGTATATCAATGGCTACCAGGTGAACGACAAAGGGACAATCACTTTACCGATCATGGGGCAAATTGAGGTGGTTAATAAAACTACAGAAGATGCGCAGGCAGCAATTCAAAAGAAAGTCAATGAATATTTTGAAGAGGCCACAGTAAGGGTAAAACTACTTACATACAAGGTAAGCATACTCGGAGAGGTCAGAAATCCGGGAACTTACCACAATTACAACAAAACCATTACCATTCTTGAGGCTTTAAGTATGGCCAACGGAACTACTGATATGGCCACAGTGAAAAAAATCCTTGTCGTCAGGCCAACTGAAAACGGTAACAGAAGCTTCAGATTGGACCTTACAAGCAAAGAGGCCATGAAATCGGAAGCCTACTATCTGATGCCCAATGACGTGGTATATGTCGAACCCGATCATTACAAAAACTTCCCGATGAATTCGACCACATTTGCAATGACTTTATCAGCAATAACTACGACTGTTTTACTGTTAACCTATCTTCACAAGTAATTCCTGTTTGAATTAAATTAGTATCACAATGATGAACAATTTTGATCCTTCTCAACTATTTGCTGAACAAAATAAGCCGATAGATGTAAAAGAACTTTTGCACCGGCTTCTTAAAAAGTGGTACTGGTTTGCAGTTTCGGTATTTGCATTTATTGCAATAGCCTTCCTTTTAAACAGTTATTTATCACCTAGTTACAAAATGATATCCGCTCTCGTGATTGAACAATCAGAGGAAGGGATATCTAAAGCGAACATTTTTAAAGAACTTCAGGCAGGCTCTGAAAGTCAGCCACAGGTTAAGAATCTTAATCCCGTTGCAACGCTGATGTCTTATAATCTTAATCTTGAAACACTTGAAAGCCTGGACTGGAAAACTTCGTGGTATGAGAAAACTCCGCTTTATAATAAAGATCTCTATCCCAACGAGCCCTACAAAATATCTCCTGTTCCGGGAAGGACAAATGCTGTTGGTGTACCGCTTGAATTTACTAAATTATCGGATACACAATATCTTATAGAAACAGATACAAAATTAAACATAGGGTTTGGGACAAGGAATATAAAGTTTAGCCAAAAAGGGACGTTTGGCCAGCTATTCGAAAACAGCTATTTTGCATTCGTTATTGAATCACCACGGGCAGAGTCGGTAAATCAGAAAGATATCTTCTTTGAATTCAACGATTATCAGGCTATCATTCTTGCCTGTCAAAAAAACCTTAAAGTTACAACAGACGATCTTCAACCCGGATTGGTGAGCATCCAGTTTAAGGGGAGTAATGCCCGGCGTGGTGTTGATTACCTGAATAAACTACAGGAAACCTTTATTCACCGCGGGTTGAAAGAGAAAAACAAACTTGCAGAAAATAAACTCCGGTTTATTGACAGTCAACTATCGGGTGCCACTGATTCACTCAGTAATTCTGAGAATAACTTTACCAGTTTCAGATCCAGAAACAGAGTGGTTGACATTGCACAAGAAGGTGGTCTGGTACTTCAGAAAAAGGAACAGCTTGAAAATGAACTTGCAGTTGCACAAATAAGAGTAGACTATTTTCAGAACCTGCAGAATTCGATGAACGATCCAAAACAAATGGCCCAGGTTGTATCACCAACATCGTTAGGAATCACCGATCCTACCTTAAATTCTTTGGTTATTAAACTTGGGGACCTATATACAAAGAGAGAAGTAAATTCGTTTTCGGTAAAGGATAAGGCTCCGTCGCAACAGGTACTTTTAAAGGAGATTAAACTTACGCAAACAAATTTAAGCGAGGTGGCCAATAATCTTTTGGCCAATGCACAACTGGAACTTCAGAATTTGCGTACGAGACAAGGGGGAGTAAGTAGTCAGCTTTCTGCTTTGCCTCAGACCGAACAGCAACTCGTCAATCTTAAACGCAAGTTTGAAATGAACACCGAGCTTTACAATTTTCTCGTGAAACTACGGACAGAAAGCGCCATTACTTACGCTTCGAATTTGCCCGATGCTAAAGTGCTTGATCCCGCGAGGCTTGAAACAACAAAGCTTAGCAGTCCAAAAACAGCCATCAATTATTTGGTCGCAATGATTCTCGGCCTGTTGATTCCATTTGGAGTAATTAAAATCAGCGATTACTTAAATGATTCTATCCAGACGAAAGAAGAGGTTGAAAAACTCACAAAAGTTCCCGTAGCCGGTGTGATCAGCCATAATAAATACAATAATGAACTGACAATCGTTGAACATCCACGATCAGGGATTGCAGAGTCATTCAGACTTTTACGGACAAATCTCAAGTATCTTCTTTCGCGTGACGAAGAAAAAATTATTGCAATCCAATCAACATTGGCCGGTGAGGGAAAATCCTTTACCGCGCTGAATCTGGCTGCTATAATTGCAATGAATAATCTGAAGGTCTTGCTTGTAGGGGTTGATATGAGAATGTCGAAACTTCATCTCACGTTTAATTCCGATAATAAAACCGGAATCAGTACCTATCTGAGCAATCAAAGCACTTTTGAAGAGGTCGTGCGAAGCACCAGTCTCGAAAACCTAAGCTTTGTCTCTTCCGGACCCGTTCCGCCCAATCCCGCAGAACTTCTCGAGAACGGCGCTTTTGAACGCTTTCTGGCAAAAGCAAAAACAAAATTTGATTATATCATTCTTGACACGCCTCCGGTTTCAATGGTTGCAGATGG
>JAPLDR010000127.1:8509-17536 GCA_026391655.1 Bacteroidia bacterium
ACGACAACTTCAGTTACGGGAAAAATACGAACAAGAAAAACAAAGGTTATTACACCGATTAAATTGTAACAAACAACTTTGGAAAACGCATAATCACAAGAGGTTAACTGGTAAACAGTAAGCGCTTTCATATAGATACTTCACCCGCTCTGCGGGATATTTTACAAAGCCGGTCATTCTGATCGGCTTTTTTTATGCCTAAATTTTCAATAGACACAACAGGATGCTTTATTGAAATTGAAAAGTATCAGATTGATCTATAAAGCCCAAACAGAACCTTAGACCAACCGGATAAACTTAAATACTATAATATGATTATTTAAATCTTTCATCGAATTAATAATCAAAAAACAATTACCTATTTTTGAATTGATTCCAAATTGGAAATAGCTTAGAATCAGTATAAATTGCTTACTTTGGGTAAATGAATCTTTATTATTTGTACTAATTACAATTTCTGATTTATATTTGCAGAGAAAATTGCCTGATTTGGTTCAGTCCAAATCAATTTCAATAGAAAAGCTAAATATTAGGAGTTTATTCTATAATTATCATAACCCCTAAATATTTTTTAAACTATGGCATTTCTTTGATTTTTCATTCTGTTTTCTCATCTCAAATACTCAATTATTTTACTCATCAAAAAACTAAAAACGTCAAGTCATGAAACCCAAAACACTCATTTACAGCATTTTTTTCCTGATTTTTGCAGTTAGTTGCAATGAGCCAGTCATTGAACCACAACCGTCAGTTCAAGACCAACCCTTAACCGCCGAATTAAAATCCGGGGCAATCGGCACTGTTTATTACGTCGCAAATACGGGAAATGACAGCAATTCCGGCACAGAAACATCTCCATTTCTGACCATTCAAAAAGCTGCGAATATTGTAAAAGCCGGCGAAACCGTGATTGTCAAAGATGGTATCTACACAACAACGCGTGACTATATCGTTACCTTAGTCAATAGCGGTAATGCAACAAGTAATATTACTTTCAAAGCTGAACACAAAGGAGGCGCTATATTGGATGGAAGAGGTAACGCAACCCCTTACGGAATTGAATTTACAAATATAGCTTATGTAACTATGGAGAATTTTGAATTCAGAAATATTTCAAAGTTGGCAATAATCATAAGTGGCAGCAATAATATTACAGTCAGAGGCAACAATATTCATGATATTGGCAGAGTATGTTCCGATTCAGACTTAGGTCTTGCAGGTATCTATGCTGCAGCAAGTAGCACTGTTAAAATTGAAGACAATAAGTTGTTCAATATTGGACGTTTTGCGAATGGAGAAAATGGGTGTACTACAACAACTCAATACTGGCAGAATCATGATCACGCACTATACATTGATGGAGTCAACGGACTTACATTCAATAATAATATTATTTACAATTGCAAGTCAGGTTGGGGAATTCATCTCTATAGTTCCACGAACAGGGCAAGTACAAATGTATCCATCTTAAATAATACATGGGCGAATAAGAATGACAACAGAAACGGACAAATTTTACTTTGTGGCAGCGTAAGTAATTTACTGATTGCCAACAATATTTTCTATCTCCCTACCGTGGCAGGAATTAGTATATCTCAAACACCATTTACGTATTCCAATTGTCTGGTTAAGAATAATATGACTTACGGAGGAACTATTAATAGCGGAATGTCGGCAGGAATCACCTTTTCAAATAATACAGACAATAAAGACCCCAAACTAAACAACCCTGTTTCATATGATTATACACTTCAATCAACAAGTCCTGCTATAAATGCCGGCGTTGATGTAGGATTAACCACTGATTATCTGGGAAATCCGATTATTGGTTTACCTGATTTAGGTGCTTATGAATCCACATTCACAGCAGTACCCCCAACTGTATACTATAATGCTACGGTATCGGCAACCGCGACTAAAAATAGTTGCGGAGCAGGATATACAGGTTCAGTAGTAACTTACACTGTTTCAGCCAATAAATATAGTTCTTCAATAAGCCAGGCCGATGCAGATAGTAAAGCAACTACAGATCTGAATAATAATAAACAAGCATATGCCAACGCAAATGGAACTTGTACAATTATTCCTCCAATCTTATATTACAATACCGCCACATCGGCAACCGCGACTAAAAACAGTTGTGGAACTGGATATACAGGTTCAGTAGTAACTTACACAGTTTCAGCCAATAAATATAGTTCTACGGTAAGCCAAACCGATGCAGATAATAAAGCACTTACGGATCTGAATAATAATAAGCAAGCATATGCCAACGCAAATGGAACATGTACAATTACAGTATATTACAATACAGCCATATCTGCAACAGCGACTAAAAACAGTTGTGGAAGAGGATATGTTGGGTCAATAGTGACTTACACCGTTTCGGCAAAAAAATATAGTTCAACGGTAAGTCAGACAGATGCAGATAATAAAGCACTTACGGATTTAAACAATAACAAACAAGCTTATGCCAACGATAATGGAACATGCACAGTTTACAAAAGAAGGAGCAATTAAATCTTAATTAACGAAGTTATAAGCCTCAGAATTTTCAAATAAAAGAGCAGATGACGTATTCATTTACGTTTTCTGCTCTTTTACTTGAATATCAAGCCATACGGTTTTTATAATCAGGGTAGCCGAATGCCCGCAGAAGTTTAAATTCACCGTTTTCGCACCATATTCCGATCGATGGATGCGGAACGCCGTTGAACATCGAACTTTTTACTATCGTGTAGTGAATCATATCCTCAAAAATAACCTGGTCCCCTGTTTTCAGTTCGTGATCGAATGACCAGAACCCTATGAAATCACCGGCAAGACACGAGTTTCCTCCCATTCTATAAGTTGGTTTACCCTCAACCGGTTCGTGATAAGCACCACGTATACAGGGTTTATAAGGCATTTCAAGGCAATCGGGCATATGGGCTGTGAATGAAACATTCAGGATAGCCGTTTTTATTGATTTGTTTTCGACTACATCCACAACTTCAGCCACTAAAATGCCGGTTTCCCAGGCAAAAGCACTCCCTGGCTCAAGTATGACTTCAATACTAATCCATCGTTGACGAAAGTCTTTTAAGATACGGATTAGTTTTTCTATATCATACCCTTTCCTTGTCATCAGATGTCCGCCACCCATATTAACCCACTTTAGCTGGCTCAGGTATTTGCCAAATTTCGCTTCAAAAGCAGCAAGCGTATTCTCAAGATCAAGGGCCGAGGATTCGCAAAGTGTGTGAAAATGAAATCCTTCGACACCATCCGGCAATTTATCACCCAGCTGTTCAGCCAGGATACCCAACCTTGAACCTGGAGCACATGGGTTATAGAGCTCTGTCTCAACTTCCGAAAATTCAGGATTTACCCTGATTCCGACAGAGATTTTACGTGGAAATTTTTTCACATCGGGCAGAAACCGCTCCAACTGTGACAAAGAGTTAAACGTTATGTGCGAGGAATTCTCCATAACCACATTAAAATCTGAAGGTTGGAATGCCGGAGAATAGGTGTGAGCCAATGTTTTCATTTCGTCAGCTGCCAACCTTGCCTCGTATGCACCACTTGCAGCAGCGCCTTTAATATATTCCCGCACTATCGGAAAAGCTTTCCACATCGAAAAACCTTTAAAGGCCAGGATGATTTCAACTCCGGCTTCTTCTTTGACCGATTGGATTAAACTGAGGTTTTTACGCAGTAACTCCTCTTCAATGAGATAACATGGAGTGGGTATTTTTGAAAAATCAATTGTCATTTTTTACAATTATTGTTTAAGCCTATTCCGAAAAAACTTTTTTTGCCACGAAGGCACAAAGTCTCTAAGGTGTGCACTAAGGATATACTACACCTAATCAATACTTTGTGCAACTTTGTGTTCTGGTGGCCTGGTGGCATTTTTTTGTTTTATTACTTTTCGGAATGGACTCTTGTTTTAAGCAGAAAAAATCAACGCAAAATTATGGCTTTCACCACATTGCTTCCAACGCGCTGGTTTATAACCCGCATGATATCATTTCGCATCATGAACAGCTCATTTCGGACAATGGATGACTTAAGATGGACATAAAGCGTCCCATCTTTAATATAAATTGAACTGGTCGCTCTGGCGATTTGCTTTCCTATAATTGACTCCCATAAATTAACGGCCTCTATCTCTGCAATCTTCCCTTCAAACTTTCTTTCTTTTAAATAATCTTTGATCGCACTGCCCAGGGATTGAAACTCACTTCTTCTCATGGTCAAATATCGTATTAACTACATTAAAGAGATTTGTCCGTCGGAAACCAGAAAGATCTTAAAATCTGCACCTCCAACCTCACGGATAATACCTTCGAGATGCTCGCGGTTAGTGTCAGTAATAAAAATCTGACCGAAATTGCTGTCCGACACCAATTTAACAATTTGCCCAACACGTGTACTATCGAGTTTGTCGAAAATATCATCAAGCAGCAGAATTGGTTTCACCTTATTAACCGATCTGATGAAATCGAACTGCGCAAATTTAAGTGCAATAAGGTAGGTTTTATTTTGTCCCTGCGATCCTAATTTTTTGATCGGGTAATCTTCGATTTTCAGGTCAAGATCATCCTTATGAATTCCGGTTGTAGTGTACTGTAAAACGCGATCTTTAGCAACTGATTCATTGAGAAGATTTCTGAAATCAAGATCTTTAAGCTGCGACTGATATTCAAGTCGTACCTTTTCATGACCTTGACAGATAAAATCGTAATACTTCTGAAATACAGGCTGCAATGCGTTCAGAAACTCGATCCTTTTATTATAAATCTTTTCTCCCGTGAGGATTAATTGTTCATTCCATACATCAAGGCTGTCGGCATCGAACTGATGGTTGGTGGCAAAAGACTTTAAGAGATTGTTTCGCTGAAGCAAAGCCCTGTTGTATTTTAGCAGCCAGTCGAGGTACTGGCGGTCGTATTGTGAAATTACACTGTCCATAAACCGGCGCCTTTCTTCGCTACCGCCCTGGATAAGAATAGAATCTGCAGGAGAAATCATGACCAAAGGAAGCAACCCGATATGATCGGACAACCGTTCATACTCTTTCTTATTGCGTCTGAAAATCTTTTTATGACCCGCTTTAAAACCGCTGTAAATATCTTCAGGCTCACCTCCGCAATCATACTTACCCTGAAGCACGAAAAAATCCTCTGCATGACGAATATTCTGACTATCAGGCAAATTAAAACAACTCTTGCAAAACGAGAGATAAAATAAGCAATCGAGAAGATTCGTTTTCCCAACTCCATTATTTCCAATAAAACAATTCAGCTTTGCAGAGAATTGTAAGTCAGCCTGAATAAGGTTTTTGTAATTAACAACAGCGAGATTCCTGATAAACATCGGGGCAATTTAATTTTAGCTGATACAAATTTATAACTAAAAATGGCTGTGGTTTAGTAAAAACGCTTATTTTTGCATTCGAATTGAAAAAAAGCAAAATCTTAGAGATAAAATAACATGAGCAAGGGCAAGACACCAAAACCGATTGAAAATTTAGTGGAAGTTGAACACGCATTGACAACTGCCGAAATGTTTTTCGAAAAAAATTCGAAGATTATCACGATAATTTTTGGAACTGCTGTAGTTATCGCTCTGCTGTTACTTGCCACACACCGGTTTTACTCTCAACCAAGAGAAGCCAAATCCAGGGAACAAATGTATGTCGCAATACGATATTTCGAAAAAGACTCTTTCAACCTCGCCGTCAACGGTGACGGTAATTATCCGGGATTTTTGGATATCATTGATAGTTATGGAAGTACAAAAGCCGGAAAATTGGCCAGGTGTTACATGGGTCTCTCAGACTTATATCTTGGAAAATTCCAGGAAGCGATTGATTATCTTGAAAATTATAAAACTGATGATTTCCTGCTTGCTCCCGAAGTTAAAGGAGCCACGGGTGATGCTTACTGTGAGCTTGGCAACAGGGAGAAGGCAGTTAAATTATATATGGAAGCTGCGGAACTCAATCCTAATGCATTTACATCTCCAAAATATTACCTGAAAGCCGGCAATACTTATGAGATTTTAGGCAGTAAAGACAAAGCTTTGGCTGCTTATAAAGTGATTAAGGATAGATATGCTGAATCCGAAGAAGGAAAATCTATTGATAAATATATTGCCCGATTGATGGCAAAATAATTTAAGGTGAAGAATGAAAAGTGAAAAATTCGCTTTTCCCTGGAAAATCCTCGCCGTTAATTCGGGGAGGTTTTTTTGATAATAAGCTGCTGGTGATTGCCATATTTACGATTCTAAAATTTATAAATCTTATTGCTCAACATCCGATTAATGAAAATTTGATTAAACATTGAGATACAAAACATTTTAATATCTTTGGCGGTCACAAAAAAAACTTCAAATGATTATCGATAGAATTGAAAATGCAACACGTTACTACGCACTCGGCTCAGAAATTGCTGAAGCACTTGAGTACATTAAAAACAACGATCTCAGCTCAATAGCATCAGGCAGCTATGAAATAAGTAAGGGTAAAGTTCGTATGATTGTGAATGAATATGCGCAAAATTGCACCGACCGCGTAAGGATGGAAGCCCACCGCAAAAACATTGACGTTCAATATTGGGTGAGCGGTTCTGAATTGATGGGTTATGCGCCATTACAGACTCAGAAGGTACTGGAGCCATATAACGAAGAAAAAGATTGCGGTCATTATGCGGCTGATGCATCATTTTCGAAACTTGAACCCGGAATGTTTGCTATCTATTTTCCAACTGATCTGCACACAGCTGTTGCTGACGAACAATGTGATTCGAAAGTCCGTAAAATCGTTTTTAAAGTAGTCGTAGAATAGTTGTCTTAAAACCACAAAACAGAGTCTTGATTTGCTTTAGGGATTTATGGCTTTTGGTGTGGGTATTATGAAAATCCAGCTTCTGGCTGCCAGAAACTGGCTACTGGCAGTCTGTATTCGCAAGCGAAAACTCATCCTTTAAACAACATCCTTTTTCCCAATTCCTCAGTAGCCTTTCTTACCGCCTCCCCAAAATTGTCACATACCAAATCGTTGCCTATTACCTCAGCCAAACCACATTCTACCAGCGCTTTGCGAACCTCAGGACGTACTCCGGAAAGAACAATGGTTACTTTTCGTATTCTAAAATCACGTATCACCTCATGAAAAATAAGAATCCCCGTCGAGTCGATAAACGGTACATACCTCATTCGCAGAATCAACACTTTCGAGTCGCCGGCAATCTCCTTTAAAGTCTCTTTGTAAGACTGAGCTGCCGCAAAAAAGAATGGACCTGTGATCTCATAAACATCAACCCCTTTGGGCAGTGTTGAATAATTTTCAAGAATGTCATTATCAATATCAACCGATTCAATATTACTCAGTTTCGACATCCGCTGCATAAACAATATCGCGGAGAGCACCATTCCGACCTCAATGGCAATTGTCAGATCGACAAAAACAGTCAGAAAAAATGCAGTTAACAATACCAGAACATCGTACTTCGATCCTTTTAGAATCGTTAAGAAAGATCGCCATTCGCTCATATTATAAGCAACAACAATCAGGATTCCGGCCAGGCACGACATTGGAATCAGGCTAAACCACCGGCAAAATAATAACAAAATCAGGAATAAGGTAATGGCGTGTATTATCCCGGACACAGGAGTTCGTGCCCCGTTTTTTATGTTTGTAGCGTTGCGGGCGATAGAACCTGTAGCAGGTAATCCGCCAAAGAATGGGGTAACAATATTCGCAATTCCCTGCGCCACCAATTCTGTATTCGAACGATGTCTGCCTCCCGTCATTCCATCAGCCACATCGGCTGAAAGCAATGATTGAATGGCTCCAAGTAATGCAATGGTAAAAGCCGGATGAATGTACTCCCTGAGTGAATTCCATTCGAAATGAGGCACATGAAAACTTATCGTATTGGGAATATCACTAAAAACAGCCTGAATCGTCTGAACCGGTAGTTTTAATAAAGTTACTGTCAAAGTGACAAAGACGATAGCGAAAAATGATCCCGGTACGTTCTTTATTATTTTACCGCCATAAACAGCAATAAGTATTGTTACGATCGTTATTATCAGTGCATCATAACTAATTTGCCCATAGTTTGAAAAATAACTTATCCATTTTTCGGTAAAGTCAGCAGGTAATTGATCAATCTGAAGACCAAAAGCATCCTTCACCTGCGAGGAAAAGATTACTACAGCAATTCCGCTCATAAATCCGACAACAAGTGGATGGGGTATGTATTTTACAATTGTCCCAAACTTTAAAAATCCAAATCCTACCAGAATCAATCCGGCCAAAATAGTTGAGATCATTAATCCATCCAGACCAAACTTATGAACAATCCCATATACTATCACAATAAATGCACCAGTCGGTCCGGCAATCTGAAAGCGGCTTCCGCCCAATACAGAGACGATAAACCCGGCAATTATTGCCGTTAAGAGTCCTTTTTCGGGCGAAACACCCGATGCTACGGCAAAGGCTATGGCAAGTGGCAAAGCAACAATTCCGACAATAATCCCGGCGTACAGGTCTTTTTTAAAAAGCGGCCAATTGTACCCCTGTTTAAAGACAACGTATAGTTTTGGTTTAAAAATTGAATTCATTAATGAAAATTTGTATCGCAAATTTAATCCATAACAGATAAAACCAATACTTAGTTTTTGACAAAAAATACCTTAAGCGGAAAGTCAGAAGGAACCTAAATTGTACCCTATTGAAAATTTCCACTGAAATTCATAATAATATGATTATTTTTGATAGCAAGTATGATTACCAAAAGGTGTGGTTAGCCGGAATTATTAGATGATTTACATTACCTTTGGTCATGATATAAACTAGTTGTAAGCAATTGTAGAAGTCAGTGTACAAATATGAGGTATAGCAATTGAAGAGCAATAAGCCGGGCTTATTGAGAGAGATTGAAATCAATGAAGCGTAGGAAGCTTGTTTACTAAAGCGGAATTGATTACAAGCTTTGATTTTCAAGGGGCACAGAAAATCAATTT
>JAPLDR010000129.1 GCA_026391655.1 Bacteroidia bacterium
TCCCTGCCTTTATGGGTTTGGCTATGCAAACTATATCGATGCTTACAATACTTTTTGGTTTATTGGGAAGCCTTAAAACCTGGAAACAAAAATTTCCATTTATTAATAATGCCCGTCAAATTCCAGCTAAAGATCTTATTAAAGCAGCAATTGTTTCTTGCATTGTTGCAGGAACCGCCATTTCGGTAGCATTCTTTACAACAATGCATTTATTTGGAGTTCCTTTCGAACGACGGGAAATGTGGAATGTAATAACTGTCATTTTTATTTTCACCCTTGCAATGGAAAGTATTTCTTATTTTCTGGTACTCAATATTAATAAAAGTGGCATTTTAGCTGCAATCATCACGCTCATAGTCCTACCGGCATTTATGTATTCCGGATACATGGTACCATTCGAACAAATGGCTGATTTGCCAGTTAGAATCGGAGGTTGGTTCCCATTAAGATATTATTTAAAAGCACTTTATCTGGTGTTTAATCATCACCAATCACTGGATGTAGCACAACCTTTTCTCAACAAACTCTGGCAATTTTCCGGGTTGTTTCTTTCACTGTCCGCAGTATCTATAATTATAGGCCAAATAGAAAGAAAATATAGCATAAAGAAACATAAAATCGAAAATAATAAATTAAATATTAAGGAGATTCAATCATGAAAAAGAGTATCGTCATTTCTTTCCTGATGTCATTCGCTTTATGGAATTCACCATCTTTTGCACAAAAGGCGCTTACCCTTGATGATGCTATTCGGATAGCTTTAGATAATAATCCTTCCATAAAGATTAATCAGAGTCAAATCAAGGAAGCTGATGCAAAAAAAATTCAAGCTTATTCTAATTTTTTACCTCAGGCTGAGGTACTTTCAAAATATTTTTATACCAATAATACTTCAGGATTATTCCCACTTGAGGGATCTAGTGTTCCGGTAATGAACAATGGAACACCCACAGGCGAAGACATCATCATGCATGCAAAAGCACCTTTCCCAATACTTGACCGGGATGTTTTAACGATGGATATGAATTTGATCTACACATTGTATGCCGGAGGAAAACGTAAAAATGCCCTTGAAAGCACCAATGCTTTAAAAGAAGCATACCTGAATGACCTTCGGGAAACAGAAGGAAATCTAAGTCTGAATGTTAAAACTATCTTTTATAATGTGCTTTTCCTGGATGAACTTCTAAAGGTTTATGAAGAAACACTAAATCAAATTCTGGAACATCTCAACATGGCTGAAAAATCATATCAGGAGGGTGTTCGTTCCGAATTTGATGTACTTATGTTTAAAACTAAAAGTACAGATTTCAATAGTCAACTCATTGAACTTAAAAGCAAAAAGGAAATTGCACTATTCGCATTAAAAGCTTTGCTAAATTTCTCGGAAACGGACTCCATTACCTGTATTGGTTCAATCAAAACTACAATAAACTATTCCTTTCTTTCATCAGAACAACTATCAGACAGTATTGACATTGGGAATAATAAAATGCAATCATTAAAAGCCATGAAAAAAGTTCTCGCTTACAAAGAGAAAGTTGATAAGGCTGAAAATTTACCAACCCTCTTCACTTTTGGTAATTATCATATTTACCACGGTCTGGACACCCCGCCTTTCGATCAGGCATGGCGACAAGGTTATGCCATAGGTGTTGGTATAAAAATCAATTTGTTTGACGGGAATCTATCAAAAGGTAAAGTTCAGGAAACAAGGGCTGGTATCGAAAAAATTTCGGGATACGAAGAAAGTTTCAAGGTTCAGTTCAAAAATAAGTATCTGACTTCTGTTCAACATATCCAATCACTCGAAGCACAACGGGAATCAGTGATGGATAACATTAAGGTAGCAGACAAGGCTTATGAGATTGCCATGGTGGGATATAAAAACAATGTAATCACAACCATTGAACTGAATGACACGCAATTAAATATTACCAAAGTGAAAATCCAGTTATTAAACGTTGAAAAGGATATTCTTGTCGAACAGGCTAATCTCCAATATTTATTGGGTGTAATTTATTGACAGAATTAATTTTGATATATCTTTTATTTTTATCTTTGATGTAAATACTACAAAAAGGTAGTAATATATGACACTTAATAAAACCACTGAATACGCACTTACAATTCTTGGGTTTATGGCAACCCGGAATGAAAATATGTATTCTGCCGAATATCTTCATAATCAATTAAATATTCCACGTCGTTACCTCCGTCGCTTACTAACCGATATGTCCAAACACGGATTTTTAAAAAGTACATCAGGTAGAAATGGTGGATTTGTTTTTGACAGAGATTTAAAGGAAATAAGTCTTGCCATGATAATTAATACAATTGAAGGATCGGATGCGATATTTACCTGCATTCTTGGTTTCAGTTGTTGTATTGTTGATAAACCGTGTATTATGCATGATTCATGGATGGAAGCACGTTCGAAGATGGTCGATACTCTTTCAAATACAACCCTTGCTGATCTCAAAGAAAAATATCAATTGGATCTCATAAGAAATCTCAAGTTATTATAAATACAGATTCTCTATTGTTAAACTTAAAAACGATAAATTATGGTTGACTCAACAATGGTGTTACATGGCCAGACACTGGCCTACACATTCTACTGTCTGGCTATCCTGGCGCTTATGGGATGGTTCGGCTACAAAATCACCCGAAAGGGGAAGGAAGGTGTTATTAAAGATATGCTTTTCTATTTATTTGTAACATTTTTAATCGTGCTTGGGGTTTCGCTGCACATCGTAACCTACAACACCATCCCGTGGGCACCTATCGACATGAACCGGGCCGAAATCAAAGCGGACAAAGTGTTTGATATCGTGGCAGAAAAGCATCACTTCATCCTTCCTGCGGAAAAAATTGTTATTAAATGCCACGAAAAAGCCTTGTTCAAAGTCACCTCTAAGGACCTTACTTATGGATTTGGCCTGTTTCGCCAGGATAATTCTATGGTCTTTCAAATGCAAGTGGTCCCTGGGCATATGAATGATATTCTCTGGCAATTTGATAAGCCAGGCGTTTACACAATTCGTTCAACTGAGTACTCAGGACCAGCTGGAGTTGATATGCTGGTGAAGGATGCCGTTATTGTAACAGACGAAGAAACCGCTCAAAGTAATTAACAAACTAACTCCTAAAAAATTGATATTATGAATTTTATACAAACATTCCTGCATGGCGAAGAAGGCGTATTTAAGTCTGACAGCATGACGCCAATGCAAAAAATGACCCTTCGTTTCGTTGTAGTAGGGTTGGTATATTATGCCTTTGCAGTGATCGAAGGCATGATAATGCGCCTAAACGAGATTCAACCAATTCCGGGAATAGAATCAAAACAATTCTTTGCCATCATGACCGCTCATCCATTGGTGGGAATCTTCGGCTCAACCTATTCCATTGTATTCGGGGCATTCCTGTTTCTTGTACCCTTCCTTATGAAAAAACCTTTGTGGAGCATCAAATTAGGGAACTGGACATTAGTCCTTATTGGAGGAGGTACATTCATATTCTGGTTCTCGGGATTTATAACGCATTATGCACCATTATATACCCTGTATTGGCCATTGCCAGCTGACTTTACCCAGTTTAGCGTAATAGGCGGAACCTTCTTTATCACCGGCATAGCTCTTGTTATGCTTGGCACTGTGTTTTTTGTGATCAATATCTTCAAAACACTTACCTATACACCAAAAGGATGGGCACAACAGCCGAGCGGCGAAATTCTAAAATCAGCATTGGGGATTACGGCTTTTGGTAACCTCTTCAGGAAAAAGAAGACAGAACAACTGGTTTCCCTTCCTGTTGCTGCTATTGCACAGGGAACCGTTGATGTGGCATTTAATGCTGCTATAATCCTTTTCACTGGTGTACTCATCCTTGTTTACATGGTGGCTGCTTTGCTTGGAGTCGATCTGAAATCAACTGCTATTGATGCACTATTGTATAAAAACTGGTTTTGGTGGGGTCTTGATCTTGTAGCCGATGGTCTGGTTTTAATTTTTGTAGCGGGAACATGGTATTTACTCGCAACATTAATAACCGGCAAAAAACTTTATATGGAGAACGTTGCCCGCATTGCCCTGCTGGTTGAACTCGTGGTATCATGGACAGTGTGGTCGCATCACCTGCTGAGCGACCAGGCACAACCAGGAATACTAAAGGTCGTATCAGGAGAAATGGTAACCGCTTTAGAATTGATCACCCAGGGACTTGCATTTTTCATAACCCTCTATACACTATGGAGTGCGCGCCCCCTTAAAATGACAAATCCGCTAAAGTTTTTACTTGGAGGGCTACTTGGTTTTGCTCTTGCCGTTCCTGCCGGTATAATGCAGGCTGACATTGGATTAAATAGGATATTGCACAATACACAATGGGTTATTGGTCCGCATGTACATGTGGCTATTTTGGTTGGACTTGCCATGACGCTTTATTCGGCTATTTACTTCCTCTTCCCCATTCTCACAAACGGGGCTAAACTCTACAGCCAAAAGCTGGCCAATTTCCACTTCTGGGCTCAGTTGCTTGGCGGCGTTGGAATGGGTGCATTTATGGGCATGGCAGGACTACAAGGTATGTTGCGTCGCTCTCTTTACATTCATGGTGAGTTTAACACCTATATGGTTTTGGCTGCAATATGCGGCGGGCTTCTACTTGCCGGATTTCTTGCCTTCTTCTTCAACATTGTAATGAGTGTTGGACTTAATGGTGTCATCGGANNNNCGGAATATTCTCACCCTCAAAATTGAAGACGAAAGATCTTTTGCCTCAAGCCTAATAAGTTAAAATGGAAGAAGTTGTGATAAAACTTGACTAGTCCTGAAATAGCTTTACTTTTTGTGTAACGCTTTTTTAGGACTAGTCATAGTTGTCAAATTGAGATCAGCCTTGATTAATCCAGAGGAAGTGGCCTCCACCATAATGTTCCCCGAATTATTATCCGTTTGTACGATAAGCAGGCACATACCATTAAAGGCGTTCCGGTAATTGGCCTTGAATGACTCCATACTGGTCTGACACCCATTGTCAACTCCGGCCACAAACCCATTTCCACTCACCTTGAAATTTATCAGGTTGGCTGCATCCGGTATCATATTCCCTGCCTGGTCCAATACCTTTATTGTAATAAATGACAAGTCTTTGCCATCTGCTTTAAGATTGGTCCGATCGGCAATCATCTCAATTTTGGCAGGCTTTCCGGCAGTATGAATTTCCTTCACAAGTACCGTTTTCCCATCTTTTTTTGAAATTGCTTTAATCGTTCCGGGTTGATATTTTAACCGCCACATCGCATGAAACTGATCAGCTGTTTTCGAACGGACTCCCTGAGACACTCCGTTCAGAAACAATTCCACTTCATCGGCATTGTTGAAATAAGCCCACACATCCACCAATTGCCCTTCGGTCCAGTTCCAATGCGGGAAAAGGTGCAACATAGGTTTTCCAGTCCATTCGCTTTGATAGAAATAATAAATGTCTTTGGGAAATCCGGCCAGGTCGATAATCCCGTAATATGAACTTCGGGCAGGCCATTTATACGGCTCAGGTTCACCCAAAAAATCGAAACCCGACCACACAAACATGCCCGAAATAAAATCGTTGTTTTTGATCACTTTCCAGGTTTCTTCGTGTGTTGCACCCCAATAGGCATGACAATTATCGTAAGCCGATGCAGTAAGATCAGGATTGGCAATCAAAGGCTTATCATATGATTTAGGCCAAATCCGTACACTATCCGACGGCATATCGTAATGTCCGCGGGTGGAGTAAGCTGATATATTCTCGGCAGCCAACAGCTTTTCTCCAGGGAAATTCTTCGGGAAATTGAGGTATTGTAAGTGCTTGTAATTAAAGCTGATCAAGTCGAGGGTTTTCGACTGATAGATATTGTTTTTTGCCGGTTCCTGCTCGGTCAGGCCACAAGTAACAGAATGCGTCGTATCCAGTTTCTTAACGATACCAACCAGCTCTTTTCCAATCCGAATGCCCGTTGAATCAAATTGTTCGCGAATTTCATTTCCGATACTCCATATAAATACCGACGGGTGATTGCGGTCGCGTAAAACCATGTCTGATAAGTCGCGCTCGTGCCATTCAGACCAATCGATGTGATAGTCAAAGTCCATCTTCTTAACCGCCCATGAATCAAATATTTCATCCATCACAATGAAACCCATATGATCACACAAATCGAGCAATTCGGGAGCTGGCGGATTGTGCGACATGCGGATGGCATTACAGCCCATTTCTTTTAGAATTTCAAGTTGTCGTTCGGCTGCACGCGTATTAAAGGCTGCACCTAAGGCACCCAAATCATGATGGTTATTCACACCTAAGATTTTCAATGGTTTCCCATTCAGCGAGAAACCTTTTGCCGAATTGAATTCAAAAAAACGTATTCCAAAGGGGGTTTCATACTGATCGGTAAGTTTTCCATTTGTATAAATTTGGGTAATTGCCTGGTAGAGAAATGGTTTGTTTACGGACCATAACTCAGGTAGTTTAATCTCAAACTTCTGATTGAGCGAAGTCAGTGAATCAATCTGCAAATGATATGTTTTAACTGAGGCCACCTTCTTACCGTGAGGATCGAAAATATCAGTTTCTACTTGTACTTCGCTAGTTTGCTGCGACTTATTCCGAATTTTTACTTCCAGTTCTAACGTTGCCGATACGTCGGAAACCTTGGGAGTTGTTATAAATGTGCCCCAATGATCGATATAAATATCGGATGTTGAAACCAGCCAAACATTCCGGTAAATTCCGGAGCCCGTATACCAGCGCGAATTGGGCTGAAGGCTGTTATCAACTTTTACCGCTAAAACATTCACCGAATCGCCAAAATGAAGGAAAGGGGTCATGTTGTAACTGAATCCAATATAGCCAAACGGACGTTTTCCCAGAAAATGTCCGTTGATCCAGACTTCGCTGTTCCGGTACACACCGTCGAACTCAATAAAGTGTTGCTTCGCCTTCTGATCTGTTTCAAGTTTGAAGTTTTTTCGGTACCAGCCAATACCGGCGGGCAGAGCGCCACCGTTTGTTTTAGTTGGATTTTCTTCACTGAATTTGCCTTCGATGCTCCAGTCATGTGGCAAATTCAAGGTTCTCCACGCCGAATCATCAAAATCGGGTCGAATAGCCTCGTTATTGTCTCCTAAATAAAATTTCCATTCTCCTGTAAAATCGACTCGTGAACGCACCTTTTTGTCAGCGGAACACGAAAAAAACAACATCAGGATCAGCGCATATAGGACGGAATATTTTTTCATATTTGAAGGTTTTAGATTTCAAATGGCAACGTTTACATATTATGGAAACCCATGTTTACAACTAATTTATAATATTTTAAAACATTATTTAATGCAAACGTTTTCTTGCAAAAGTAATTCTATTGGGCTAAATTTGTGATTTATCAGATCAAAAATAATCATCCTAAAACTGTATAATGGAAAGTCAAAAAAATGTCAGGAAGTCGGTCTATATTCCAATCAGAATGTTTTTTCTTATTTGTCTGACTGCTTCAGTACAAATTGCCATGGGTGCCAGGAACGATCTGTCTGTCCATCAGCTGAAAACCGAATACAAAACCAATCCAATTGATATTGCCTCACAGAATGCCCGTTTGAGCTGGGAATTGTCTTCGGGGGTAAGGAATACCAATCAGGTAGGCTATCGCGTTCAGGTGGCCTCAACTGCCTCACAATTAAACAAGGGAACCGGCCTCTTGTGGGACTCGGGTAAAGTTAATTCAGACCAAAGCATTCATATTTCCTGTCAGGGAATAGAATTGATTTCCGGTCAGCAGGTTTTCTGGCAAGTTACCAAATGGATTGAACCAATTTTGGATGAAACTGACACTATTTCAACACCTTGTCCGTACCTGAGAAAGGAGTTTCAGCTAAAAAAAGAGATAAAAAGTGCCCGTATTTACACAACAGCATTGGGCTTATACGAACTAAGCCTGAATGGACAGAAAGTGAGCGACCAGCTATTTACACCGGGTTGGACCAGTTACCACAAACGACTGCAATATCAGGTATATGACGTAACCAACCAATTGAAAAGCGGAAACAATGCAATTGGTGTTATACTGGGAGACGGCTGGTATCGCGGTTTTCTGATTTGGCAGGGGAAAAAGAACTTGTATGGTGACAAAACAGCCCTTTTGTTTCAATTGAAAGTTACTTATACTGATGGTTCCGAAGAATGGATTTTAAGCGACAACAGCTGGAAATCATCAACCGGTCCTATCCTGAAATCGGATATTTACAATGGTGAGACCTTTGATGCCCACCTCGTTCAAAGCGGTTGGAATATGGTCGGATTCGATGATCAAAAATGGGGTAGGGTTTCAGAGAAAAATCTCAGTAAAGCAATTCTGGTATCCTCTGAAGGTTCTCCTGTACGCATCACCGAAACAATAAAACCGATTGCAAAGATGATCACACCTAAAGGCGAAGTTGTTTTCGATCTTGGACAAAATATGGTTGGGTGGGTGAAATTCAGTCTGAAAGGAAAACCCGGTGAAAAAATTACACTTCACCATGCCGAAGTGCTTGACAAAGAGGGTAATTTTTATTTGGAAAACCTGCGTAAAGCCAAAGCTGAGGATGTATATCTGTTCAAAGGTGAAGGTGTGGAAACTTTTGAACCACATTTTACTTTTCATGGTTTCAGGTACATCCGTGTGAGTGATTACTTGGGTGAGATTACAGTGAACGATTTGTCGGGTCGCGTGATTCACTCGGATATGGAACCGACCGGTAACTTCGAATGCTCGGATGAAATGATTAACCGTTTGCAGAAGAATATACAGTGGGGACTTCGCGGGAATTTTCTTGATGTACCAACTGACTGCCCACAACGTGATGAGCGTCTGGGTTGGACGGGTGATGCTCAGGTTTTTGCATCAACTGCCTGTTTCAATATGAATACGGCGCCATTCTATACCAAATGGATGCGTGATTTTACGGTTGATCAAAAAGCAGATGGCAGTGTCCCCTGGGTGGTCCCGAATGTTGTGAAAGACGGCGGCGGTACGGGTTGGTCGGATGGCTACGGGGCTACGGGTTGGGCCGATGCTTCGGTCATCATCCCGTGGGAAGTGTACCAATCCTATGGTGACACCCGCATTCTCGAAAACCAGTATGAGTCGATGAAAGGCTGGGAAGAATATATGATCCGGCATTCGGGCGAACGCTGTATTTTTGATTACGGGTTCCATTTTGGTGACTGGCTGGCTTTTGCCGAATACATGAGTTATTACTACAATGCTCCCGATTATGGTTATGCCGGCGCCAATACCGACAAAGATATGCTGGCTACCTGCTATTTTTATTATACTTCGGGATTGATGAGCAAAATTGCAACTATTCTTGGCAAACCCGACGATGCAAAACGATATGCAGATCTGCAACCAAAAATCAAAACCGCTTTTGCCAAAGAGTTTTTAACCGAAACCGGACGATTGACTTCAAATACACAAGCAGCTTATGTTGTAGCACTTACATTGGGACTCATTCCTGATAATAAAAAAGAAATTGCGGCTGAACGTTTGGCAAAAGATGTGAAGCATTTTGGACACCTCACTACCGGCTTCCTTGGAACACCACTGATTTGCAGGGCGCTTTCCGAAAACGGCTATCCTGATCTGGCCTACATGCTGCTTTTCAACAAGAAATACCCATCATGGTTATACCCAATCACCAAAGGGGCGACCACTATTTGGGAACGTTGGGACTGTATCAAACCTGACGGTACTTTCCAGGATGCAGGGATGAATTCGTTTAACCATTATGCCTATGGTGCAGTTGGTAACTGGATGTACACTACAGTTGCCGGACTGCAAATCAATCCATTGAAACCGGGATATAAAGAATTTGTAGTAAACCCCACATTGACAGATCAATTGAGTTTTGCAAAAGTCAGCCATTTCTCAATGTATGGTAAAATCGTTTCAGGATGGAAAACCGATGGAAACAAAGTGATCCTCGAGGTGGAAGTTCCCGCCAATACTTTGGCCAAAGTTTACGTACCGGCGAAAGCAAATTCAACTATTACTGAAAACGGGAAACCAGTATCTGATTTAAAAGAGATCAAATCGCTTGGTTTTGAAAAAAATCGGATGGTTTTTGAAGTCGGTTCCGGTAAATACCGGTTCGAAAGTGAAAAATAACGATAAATAAATGAAATGAAGATACTTTATTTTATCATCCTTGCCGGAAGTTTATTGATTGGCAGCAATGGTTTTGCCCAGGATAAATCTCTTGTCAATACTTCTCAAAGTCCATATGCAAAGATGAAAAGCATCAATATAGGCGATGTACAGTGGACTACTGGTTTCTGGGCCGAACGTTTTAAGGTGTGCAAGGAATCGATGGTTCCCCACATGATGGGCAATTACCTGGACCCTAAAGTAAGCCATGCCTACCGTAACTTTGAGATTGCAGCCGGAATGGAAAAAGGAGAACATGTGGGTCCGGCTTTTCACGACGGCGATTTTTACAAAATGCTCGAAGCGATGATCATGGTTTGGTCCGTTTCGAAAGACCCCGAAACGGAAAAACAGATCGATGCTATTATTACCACTATCGGGAAAACGCAACGTCCTGATGGATACATTCATACGCCGGTGGTAATTAAGCAATTGAAAAACAAAGCTGAAAAGAAGGAATTTGGCGAACGGCTTGATTTCGAAACTTACAACATGGGTCACCTGATGACTGTCGGCTGTTTGCATTACCGGATTACGGGCAAGAAAAACCTGCTGAATATTGCCATCAAGGCGACTGATTTTCTGTACAATTTTTACAAACGTGCTTCCAACGAACTGGCCCGAAACGCGATCTGCCCGTCGCATTATATGGGTGTGGTGGAAATGTACCGCACTACGCGTGATCCGCGCTATCTGGAACTGGCCAAAAACCTGATTGCCATCCGGAGTCTGGTAGAAAAAGGGACCGACGACAATCAGGACCGTATTCCATTCAACAAACAAACCAAAGCTATGGGTCATGCCGTGCGGGCAAATTACCTGTATGCGGGTGTTGCTGATGTCTATACTGAAACCGGAGATGATTCGCTGATGCTTTCACTCGATAAAATCTGGCATAATGTGGTTGAACAGAAAATGTACATCACTGGTGCATGTGGTGCGCTTTATGATGGTGTTTCGCCCGACGGAACGTCGTATGTGCCTGATTACAATCAGAAAGTACACCAGGCTTACGGACGCGATTTTCAGCTTCCAAACCTGACCGCCCACAACGAATCGTGCGCCAATATTGGTAATATCCTATGGAACTGGCGCATGTTGCTGGCGACCGGCGAGGCCCGTTTTGCAGATATCATGGAACTTACCATGTATAACAGTCTGCTCGCTGGTGTTAGTCTCGACGGGAAAGGTTATTTTTATACAAATCCGCTTTGCGTTGCCCACGATCTTCCATACACGCTGCGCTGGTCCCGCGAACGTGAAGGCTACATTAGTTTCTGCAATTGTTGTCCTCCAAATACAATCCGAATCATTGCAGAAATCAGCAACTATGTATATACTACTTCGGCAAAAGGACTGTGGGTTAATCTCTACGGAAGTAATAAACTGAAAACAAAACTCAGCGATTGTTCTGCAATTAGTCTAAATCAGCAAACCAACTATCCATGGGATGGAAACATTTCCATCAAAGTAGAGGAATGTCCAACACAGGAATTTTCCATATTTCTGCGTATTCCGGGATGGGCCACAAGTGCCCAGGTTTTGATCAATGGTAAAAAGCAATCGGTGACTTCAAGGCCTGGTACTTATGCTGAACTGTCGGGAAAATGGAAGAAAGGCGATCAGATTGAGCTGATCCTACCGATGGAAGTCCAACTGATTGAAGCCAATCCGTTGGTTGAGGAGGTACATAACCAGGTTGCCGTGAAACGCGGACCCGTGGTCTACTGTATCGAATCGGCCGATATTCCGGCTAACCACAAAATCTTTGATTATACTATTCCTACCAACAGTCAATTTAAGCCACAGGCTATTAATATTGCTGACAGCAGGTTGTACGCGCTCGAAGGCAAAGTTGAGCTCACTCCGAACGAATCGTGGGCCGGACAGTTGTACCGCCCGATCAATACGAAAAAGGAAACGGTTTCAATTAAGTTGATTCCCTATTACGCCTGGGGAAACCGGGGCAAAGGAGACATGAGTGTATGGCTACCTGTAAGCAAATGATGACTCTATAACGAAATATATGGATAAAATACTATTTCGGCCACTCTCCATTTTTGATTTCCTTTAACTGAAGCTTTGCAGGATCGACCACCACATGTTTGATCCGCTCGCGGCGCCAGGTGTAAACAATGTGTACCAGCCCGTCGGAAGCCTGAATCACAGAAGGATAGGAGTATTGACTGATTTCCGAATCTTCCAGTATCAACGCTGCATACCAGGTTTTACCATCTTTCGAAACCGAAACATTTAATGGAGTACGCGCCCCTTTGGTTTCACCTTCGGGAGGCAGAACGTGGTTATACACAAGTAGCTGGCGACTATCGGCTAAAGTAACCGCATCGGTTCCCGAATTGTTATTTGGCAATTCAATTGCAGTCATAGGTGACCAGGTTTTTCCACCATCAACTGACCTTGATTCAACGATTGCGCGGTTTTGGCTCCGGCAGAGTATCTGCAAACTTCCATCAGAATAATTACGATTTAGGTAATACAAAATTATGCATATACCAGGATAGAAAACTTGCTAAAAAGAGGGTTAAAATGGGTCAAAAATCAAATCATGATAATATCCAATCTACAATTTTGAGCAGAATATGCATTCAACTTGTTGTAAAAGAGAAATTATGAGGGCTTCTTGAACTTAATGAAATATTTGATTTTGAATTATGATCTGATATTAGGCGGATATTTCAGAAATTCAATTTCCTCTGACATCTTTTTGAAGTCCTTAGTAATCCACAGATTTTTAGCAGGATACAATTTGCTGTTTTTACCGGGTTGATAAGTCCCGCTTTTTAATAGATGTTCAGAGATGGGTCCGGCTAACGAACAATTAAAATTGCCATTTGAAAGTTTGGAATAATAATAAAACAGCAAACGTCTGGCTGCGAATTTGTTTATAAGATTAATAACATCTTTTTCATTATTAGGATTCCATTCTTCTCTATTGTTATGATAATTAGTACTGTAATCTTTAATGCATAATATAACAAAACTTCCTTTAGATATTGTGTTGTGTAAATTACAACCCGAACAGCTATTACGGTTTTTAGTATAATTGCAGGATATTGGCAAATGTGAAAGCACCTTGTTATCAAATTGTTGAAGTATGTCAATTATTTTTTGATTTATTTTGTTCTCAATCTCCTGCTTTGAAGAATTACTCCTATACCAATTATAGCATTTTATAAACACCTCGTTTTCACTGAACTTGCTTGCAATAGATTTTTGATTAGTAATTCCCCAGTCGATGAGATTTCGGATAAAATTAATTTTACTGTATTCATTTGCCAAAACACCATTTTTGTAGAGCGTTTCAATTCTTAATCCGGTTAATCCGGATTGCAACATAAGGAAGTTACGGTCTAATGCAGAAAAAACGACATAAGTGTAAGTTCTACCCAAATCGGAACATTTTTTCAAAAATGTGTATCCCTGCATTTGTTCCATAAGTTTGGAGCCATCTTCATTGTTTTTATTCCAAATCCTATAGTCACTTATGATGATATCTATCAAATTCTCCTTATCCGCTTCAACTTTTTCAAGGGCTTTATTGGGATTGGAGAAATAGTGGATGACAAAGTTGTTTTTGACCATTAATACTTTCAGGGTTTCAAATCGTTTGTCCGAATTTAATTCATCATCCAGAAATACAACTTGTATTGGGTTTGTAGTTTCCGTGTCGGATAATTCGGCAGGACTAAAACCACGAATAAAATCATCTATTGCTTTGCTAATCTGGTCTATCTTATAATAATACTCCTTATCAGATTTGTGTTGATATTTCTTCAGTACTTCAAGCCTGGATTTGGCGGAATACCCTAAAATGTCTTCAATTCTCCGAAATACTTCATCGAATTTATGAGATCTATCACTTTCAGTTGAATCGAAGTATTTGAGCAAATCATGTTTTAATTCTCTCAACATCCCCTCAGGATCACAAAAATGACTTTTTACATCTTCCAATTCCAGATTGCTTAGTAGTTTTTGTTTAAATATATTTAGAGTTTTAATCCAATTATCTGGTTTGGAAGGCAATTGTTCGTAGAAATGTCCCAACACAGGTGTACTGATAATTTCATTTTTAGTAGATAATAACAGTTGTTGTGTACGACTAAGAAAGGAAACAAAGACAACAGGAATCATCATTTTTTGCCTTCTTCGCTCCATCACAAATGCAATACCACTCATCGAAGAAAGAGTTGATCGTGTGTATCCCTTTTCTGATGAAAGCCCCCAATTTAACTCACAAAGCACTACTAATCCTTCAATTATAACCTCACTCTTTTCTTGCCTTACTTTCTTTCTTTTTTGGTTTTTTTTGAGTTCCTCTTTAATTGTATTTGGATATTTGTATTTATCCATAAAATCAGCATAGGAAGTGGCAACTTTATATCCATCATTTTCTAATTGGTCCGCATAACCAATTTGCTTTACATTATCTACAGGATTCCAGCAAATTAAGACGTTGTCTTTATGAAAGATTTCAGTTTCTATATTCGTAGTCTTTTCCATAGTAAGAGACATTATTACAGTGATTTAATTAATAACAATAGAATAAAACCAGGTTTGCTCCTCAGGGAGAATTCCGGAGGAGATATATGGTGGCTCCAGAGTTTTATTATCTATTGTTATCTTGTCCATCTTCTTCATTTTACTGATTAAGAATTTCCGAATTGACTGCAAAATAATTAAAACCTGAATCCCTATCTTCAATTTTTAAGTCAAACCTAATTTTCATTCCGCCTTCAAGCATTTGTGAATCAAGTTGCTCATTAAATCTTTTATCAAGCACGATATTATCTCGTTTGTCCAACAAGTTTAGCCCTGGATTTTCTAAATAGTAGGTTTCGTAAGTCCGATGTTTCGAAAGAATTTTACTCTCATAACTATTCCCAGCTATTGGTTCCTGAAGTGAATATTTTTTGTTTTCAACAAAACTATTATCAGTAATATCATCATTTAAATATTTGAAAATAAGCAAGATGAAATTTTTCATTTTAAAAAAATCTGCTATAAAAGAGTGTGTAATTCCATTTCTTAATGCAAGGAGTGTCGTCCATCGTTTATAAAAGCTGTCACTCAACTGATCTTTCATTTTATCTGATAATGTAACTTGTGATTTTTGATTATCAACAGAATGAATGATTTCGAGGATTCTCGCAAATTGCACTACAATTAATGAAGCTATATTATTATTTAGTCTTGCATTGTCAAGACTTTGGATTCTTAATTTAAGGTAATCCTCAAATAGCTGAAATGCCTGATCAAAGCATTCAAGTATTTCTCCCTTTTTTACTTCACTCGTTTTAGGGTAAATTAGCTTTTTATCTTTCCAAAATTTTGATTCCCACCAGAAAATTGAATTGCGATTTTCGATTTCAATAATATGAGATTGAAAATCCTTATATAGAAAATTGAACTCTTCACTAAAGCAAAGAATATAAACCAAATCCAGGAATCTAAGGTAATTATCCGTTAGGCTGTAGTGATTAAAACCGGACAAGAAATTTTTGCCTCCTTTAATTTTTTAAGCACCTGGACACCTGAAATCTGCGACGGTTCAGTGATACTTCCTTTTTCTCCTTTTAGCCTTAGGTCAAGAATTAGCAATCGCGCTTTGGTTTTTCTGATTTTTTCAATTATTCGCTTTGAAATATCATCTATACTATCCTTCTCATTAGGCTGAATGACTGAAAATGAATCACTATTGTCCCCATAAATCATTCGTTGAAAGATTGCAGCCCATCCATCATTAGCCTGATCATCGACAAAAACTATTTGAGGTTTCTCTTCGCTTAACTTCTTTCGAATAAGCTCCAATGAAAATTCATTTGTCGAAAAGTTCTTATTTTCTTCCAAAGCGGAGATAACGGAGTTTATCTTACGATTTATTTTTCGATTCAATTCATAAATAGAGTTTTTCTCATATTCAATCAGTTCCGTCAGTTCCAAATATTCCTGATCGTTGAAAACTTGATTTTTTATTGATTCCTTTCGACTTTGAATCTCCTCAATTTTACGTTGTATTGCTGGTGGATAACTATTGAGTTGCGACAATAATTTTTTAAAAAAGCCAGTTTGCGACTCGGCAAGGGTTTCTTTTAAAATCTGTATTTGTATATTACACTCAATATCATTGTCTGATAACAATTTAATCTCTTGTTGAAGCTCATTCCTGTTTCTGTCTTCATGGAGAAATTTTTCAGCTTTTATTGCCGATAACTCTTTGAGATGATGTTCAATATTTGAAATGGGTGTTTTCTTGATGTATCGCGCTAATAGCCCCTGATAGGAATTCATTTCTTTTAAAGAGCCTGAAAACGATGTTTCAATATTTGAAATAATAGTTTTTCCTGCCAATTTCTCAACCGCCTTTTGAATGTTCCATAATTGTAAAACACCCCACCAGTTTGCAAAGAAATGCCTGTCATCCGGCAACTCGGTTTCGGCTTTAAAGTAAGCAGACAAATTTTCAGGAGCTTTTTTGTTTGCTATTTCTTTTAGTGGCAATAAGGAGAAATCGAAAGGTAAACGAATAAAAGTAATACCTTCGGAAAAGATAATCAGGTTTTGAGTGTCCATAAACATTAGCTGTTCCCGGCTCAGAAAGGAGTAAATAATGCAGTGCTGGTTCAGATTATATAACCGAAGAAATTTTAACAATTTGACACCTGCATTTTCGGTATGTTTCTGCCCTCCGACGAGCAGATTGAGGTTGATAATAATTAAATCGGCAATTGAGTGACTCTCGAAGATATACTTTGCTATTTCGTTTGTCGACAAAGCAAGCATGTTTTCAGGGATGAAATCTAATCTATCAGCCATTCTAAGAATGATATCCGCATTCTTATCCTGCCAATTACTCTTATTTCCAATCCATAATGTATTCATAATGTTTATGTTAAGCGTGATCAGTTATGAAAATGGCATTGCTTAAGCAAACATTTTCGGATGTCTGACAGTTTTTCAATACCTTTATTCTTAAGACATTTTATATTCAAGCCTTCTTTAATCAAGCTTTCAGTATTCTCAGAGATTTTGTTTGCATCAAGGCACTCAGTTAAAAAAATAAGGGTGGCTTCGAGTTTAGGATTACCTATAATTTCTTTATTTTCTTCACAAAATTTATCAAATGTAATACCTTTATTGTTGCCAATGAATTTGATCACTCTGTAGTACAAAGATTCTTTCTCCTTAAATCTATTCGCTTCATTTTGCCGAATGACCAATGGGTGAAATTTACTCTTGAGTAACTTTTGTAGTATTTTGGGTTCAATACTATGCCTAAGAATTGCAAATTTTTCTGATGGAGAATAGTCTATTTCAGTTGTATCTGGAATCATTAATATTGACGCTTTTCTTGCTTTGACAGGATTATAGTCGGCTGCTTCAATCTGTCCATTTGAATCAATATAAAAGACTACTTTATCATTGTGGGTATTAAAATAAACTATATCGGGAGCACCTGTTTCTTCATTTTCTATATCTTGTGAGTACAATTGTATAAAAAGTTCGCTAACTCCTTCACCGTCTAATAAAAGACTAAGTTTTTCACGTTTAAAGAAGACAATTAATTGCATGATTATTATTTTTTATATTAAATTGATTTTCTGCTATTATAGAGTATTTGTACCAGACGAAACTTATCGAAAGTGGTTTCAATGGCATTCTGTATTAGAGAGATCGGAACAAAAGAAATATCCGGGTTCACATTATTTGCCTTTCCCCGGCCGGAAGTAATTACGACCTTTTTCCTGTTTTTTTTATTGAAAATTAGTTCATTAATAACAACATCTATCGATATATCACTCTTATTGCTTTTGTCGACAAGCAGTTTCTCAAGGATTCCCAGATGAATGACTACAAAATCTGATTTGTCAATGTGTTTCTGAATAAAAATTTTGATCTTTTCTTTCTCTTCCATCAAATTCGTTCTATTTAGATCCGGATCGCCGTCTTTCTGAGAAGGAATAAATACACCCAACTGATTAAAATAAATATCAAACGGGATCTTATCCGCATATTTCTTTGTGTGAACAACAATACTTTTTTGAATTCTTTCATCAATGACGATAATATTTGTAAATACGCTCTCCAGATAAGGTTGGGCGTATGGCGATTTTGAAAAGCGTTTTTTCATTAAAAACTCAAGGAGATTCTTTGTGGTCCAATGATGGCCACACATCATTTCATGATAATTACCATCTCCCAGTTTTGTTATTGTTTTGTTATCCGTTTCGCAAGCAAGGCTTTTATGATGATTATATAAATTTATATTCAAATCAGGATTTTCAATTGGTATTTCAGGGAAAACATGAACTTTTTCATCATAGTGACAACTAAATACATTAAATGATTTATTGTAATGATCCATCCATAAATTCCAACATTCTTTAACAAACTCATTGATGTTTTTAAAGTTTGTTGTCTGGTTAATCAGCACTTGCCTTTTTGGAAGAGTTCCAGCCATTTTGCTATTATTAACCTTAAAACTATCGAAGTCAGATTGATTTCCTGCAAATGCTAAAAATTTATGGTCGAATGAGTTTCCAATAATTCTATCGGGTTTTACGAACTCAATTCCATGTTTAGACAAGGATATTGTATCAAAATTACTTATTAATTGATTACCAAATACTTCAGGCTGGCAGCAAATAACAAGAACCTCTTTGGGTCGAAGTAAATGGAACTTATACCCCAAAGAGAATAATTTTTCATCAAGTAGTCTTTCTTCTGTATTGGGTTGGGCAAAAGCATACATTATCATTGGAGTAAGTTTGCCATCTACAACTTTAGGTTTCCCCTCTTGAAAGATTTCATTTTCAAATAATTTAAACTTCGGATTATCAACTTCAACTACTGCTAATTTTTGTAAATAGGCAGCACAGGTTGCCATTTCAATTGTCCCCAAACTATTGTCACGTAATCTACCTTGACGGTCATCTTTATCTTGAACCCATATTTTACCGTCAAATGATACATTCCTTTTATTAACCAAATCATCAACAAAAGATTTGGATCTGTAAACATTGGTATAGATTATTATTTCAACGTAGTCTGGACAAGGTTCGTAATCATTGATTTTAATTGTAATCTCAAGATTTTTTTCCAACTTAGTTAGCTCGCTATGCTTCACCGTATTCCGGATCACATTACTCCAAATAATATACATGGCCTGGCATCCCAAAACATCATTGGGTATGGCAACCAATAGTTTATCAGATTCTTTTGCCCTTGAATATTTTAAATTGGTATTTTAATTCCTTATCTGAAATACCGGATATTCGATTGTTGAAAATCAAATTGTTGTTAAAAGGGGAAAAAACATCCTGGTAAAAATCCAATGTAGTTAGGGAATTTGGGTCTGAAGTAGCAACGTCAGCCCTAAAATCCATTCTGGTTTTTAAGTATTGATTAAAATACCCCATTAGATTAGGTAGAATACTAAACTTGGGTGTAAGGATCTCTTTCTCAGAGTCATCAGTATCAACGCTTATTTCGTGACACGCAAATTTTGTCTTTAATTCTTGTGATATATCACCTAAGGGAAAATATTGACCGTTCCTTTCATCAGAAGCAAAATCAGCTATTGATTTATATGCATCGAGTACATGACCTAAATCATGACTATCTGTACGTGCGTACAGTTGTGATATAGCTGCCCGGGAATTGCTTTGCTGAATTTCAGAATTCTTGACAGAGATATACTGATCAAATTTCCTTTTCTTTCGGAGATAGTATATTGTTGCAATTAAAATAGATAATAATACAAATCCAAATGCGATACCAATAGTCCATTTGCTTGAATTTTCAGCAAAAACTTTGTCTTGTTCGGCAATTTTCTTTTCCTCGTTAGCGCGAACAGAATCATTATACGCTTTTAAACTAACTTCAATAATTTTAATATTCAAACTTTTGAGTAAATCTTCCTTTTTGCCAACAATATCATTCATATTTTTGAGTTCTTCGCTCTTCTTAATTGCCTCTCTTTCCATTCGAGTTAATTCAACTTCTTTTTCGTCAAATTTAGAAGACATTCCTTCATTCTCATTCTTTAGACGATAAATTTCATTATTTATAGAAGTCAATGCAACTTGTTTGCTGTTATATTCAGAATTTAATAATAAATACCTTTTTTGAATATTATCGTGATCGTTCTTTAATAAGTTTTAAAGCATATTTTAGCTTTCCCAAAGCTATATATGCATTTGCTTTTTTATAAATAAAATAACTCTTTCGAATTTTATCATTTTGAATGTCTAGTAATCTAAGTGCTAAATCGAAATAGTGGATAGCCATTTCTTCGTTATCTTGTAGCTTATATGAATCTGCAAGATAGTCTAACGCAGTAAGTAAGTTATCAAAATCAAAGTTGCCATTAAGATTCAATGTCGCTAAGGTTGCTAATTTATGATAGTCAGCAGCAACAAGGCTATCTTTTGATGAGCCAAGTAATTCACAATATATAGCTAATGAATTAAATAGATAGAAGTCGTCATTTGTAATCGAGTCTCTTTTCTGAAATTCTTTAAGCCCATAATTAAGTGTTTTTTTTATTGGATCTAAATCATTAGAAAAAAATTTAATCCTATAATTATAAAGAGATTGGCATTTACTATTTATTTCCTTCAACTTAGATATTCTCAAATTAATTGTGTCGTTTGTATAACTGTACCAATTTGCTGCACTTGCAAAATGCAATTGATCATTTTTTAGAAAGATTATAGAATTCAGTTTTGTATATAAAATTGCTATTCTATTCTCTATTTCTGCTAATTCTCTTTCTTTGTTTGTTTCTTTTGCAATTCGAAAAGATTGAAAGTAACTATACATAGCGGAATTAAAATAATTATGAGATAGTTTGAAGTCTCCAATAATATTTAAAGAATGTATTTTAATAGAATATAATTCATCATTTTTGTCATTTAATATTTGGTAAGCATGATTACCAATAGAATCAATTCTATTTTGAACTTTTAATACTTTCCAAAAGTGATCTTCAAAATACAAATAGGTATATATTTTTTTTTCTTTCTGCTTTATTTGATCAATGAGAGACATTATTTCAAAAGCGTCAGATGAATCATAAGCAGCTTCATTTACATCGAGACTGTCGATCCTATCAATAATAGTTTTAAAATTCTTTTCTTTATACCAAATAGAAAAGTTCTCATTTGAAAATTGATGTTTAGGAATACCTGAAGTAATTAATTTATTTAGTGATGTTTCAATAAGCTCATCTATATTTTTGGCTAAATAATGTTTATTACTATATCTGATGTTTATTTCATTTACAAAATCATATAATTTTTTTTCGATACTATCTTGAAAAACGGTCATTCCAAGACTATTAGAAACGATATTTTGGTGCATTTGACTTTTAATATTTTTCCCAAGGGAATTTTTTAGAGTATGATCTTCTGCAAAAAGGAAGTAAGAAATTGCAGAAAACCCCCAAATAAATATTGCGACTAAAAGTCTATGTCTTATTTTAAGTTGATTCATAATTATGAAATTTTAGCACTAAAAGTAAAAAAATGAATCTTATTTAAATAGATAAATAAGTTTTATAAAAGAATCTATTTTGCTTATATCCTCAAGAGGAAAAACTTGAATCTTGGGGCTTATATTTTCATATTTAATAGTTGAATTTTTTAAAGTTATTAAATTCAAGGTAAATCCCAGGCTTATTCCTATTTGTTGCGTTAAAAAATATTCAAAGCTTACACCATAACGTGGAATTATTTTTGTCTTTGACTGTTTATATTTCTCAATCATTTCAGCGTAGTCTGCAAAATTTAAAATTCCGATTCCAAGATGATAATTAAAATAATAATCCTTACCTAATGTCTGCCTATATCCGAATATAAAACCATAATAATTTGAATTATAGTTGTTTGATAGTCTTCCGAACAAAGTGTCGTTTGCATTTGTTACCATTTTTATAGATGGATGAAAATTGCTAGAATGGAAATGAATATATTCAAATCCTATTTGTAGTTTTTTAGTTAAATTATAAAATAAACCAGCGTTTATATTAGATACACCATTACTTAATTCATTAAGGTAATTTGTGTAAAAATCATTGGAATAAGAATGTGGTACAAAGCTATAACCTCCACTAATAAAAATCTCAAATCTATTTTTAAATCTACATTCTAAACATTGTTGTTCTTCGATCTTCGAGGTTAGTCCAGATACAACACTAATATATCTCTTAGAATAATAAGACGAATCTATATTAGTATTTCTGCTTTTCGAAATGAAGAAATTAGAAATTTTATTATTGAATTTATTAAAATAGGCAGATATCTCATTTTTATTTTCTATTTGCTTATTTATTACTGAGTTTTTAGAAAAATTTAATACCAAATAATCCTTAAACTGAATATTTGTCCTATTACTATAATTTGCAATAACCATCTTGAATTGCAATGGATAATAATATGTATTTTGACCAAGGTCTCCCATTAGTAACCTGTCTTCACAATAAATTTCAATTGTACTATCATTCTCTAATAGAATTCGATATTTTAAATTGGCATTATTACTTTTTTCTTCTGAATAATTCTCTTTTAACCATTTTCTTGTTAATTCTTTAAGCTTCTCATCATTAATTTTCTGACTAAGAATGTAGTTGTGTTTTTGTTGGTTATTAAAACTAAACTTTTTTGGAGAAACACAACTAATATTTAAAATGACTAATACTGTCAAAAAAGGTGCAAACCTATAGACTTTATTCATAATTGTATCTGTGTTTTAAGTACTTGACAAAAATTACAGTAATTTGAAATTCAATAATATGAATTGATAGCTTAGTAATAACCAATACAATAATAATTCATTTTAATGCTCTGATATTTTTCATTATTCACAATACTTGAATCAGAAATTGATCCTTCGTTATTCCTTATATAATTATGGTTATTGTTCGTGTATTCATCTAATTTCCCTTGAGCATATGATTCGTTTATTATTCTTTGAAAAATGAATACTGGGAATAACCAAAGAATTAATGTTCTTCTCAATTTTAAATTATTTAGTGCGCTTAATTTGATAAAAGAAACGATTAGGATATGTTTACGAATTTTATAGATGCTATTCATAATCAATAAATTTTAATGTAAAGTTAAAAATTACAAGTGTATTTGATCAATTATTAATTTCTTTTTTCAATTGCACTATGCCATCATAAAATTATCGATCTCGCTCTTACAATCATATGAATATTCATACAATTCAGCATTAGATTCTTTATTGTAAGTTTCGCAAAATAGCCGGAAATTTTAAATCTGTCTGCTTGCAAAAGGTCCTGCCTTGCCAGAGGATGCTTGACTGCATTACTCGTAGTTATGCAATTTAAGAATAATGAGGAGTGAAAGACTGCCTAAGATGGTTCCATCTCAGGCAGTCTACTAAATTGCCGGAAGATTTTCGTGTGGCAACTTAAATGAAAAGATAAAATCCTAGTCCCTTACAAATCTAACGGAATAAAAATTGTTTTCCACATCGCTATTAAATCTATAAATTTGAGATGGAACTGTTAAGTTAACGAGTCTACCAATTGTGATATAGGAGTTAACGGAAGGACTGTTATTAAAATATTTTGTTGATGTCCAATAACATCCACCTCCATTAAATCCTGAAAATATGATGTAATTGTTATTGTCGCGATATGCTGCACCATTTAAACCCAAATTCAAACCTGAAGAACCTCCAACTCGTACGTTATATCCCTGATCAGTACCTCTCCATCCATCAGTATTTGCTTGAGAAGGATTCATACCCAAAAATACCTCAAGTGTTTGCCATTCTGCATCTGATGGAAGATGCCAGCCCGAAGGTGCAATATTTATTGCATCATTATATTCATAATATCTTTTCCCATTCCATAGTAAAGACTTAGTTGTTGCATATCTTAAGTCTTCGGCCATCCAACATTGGCTCCCAATACTTACCGTTGCATAAGTATTTCCATCCCGGGGATCAGTAAAAGGCTGTCCGCAAGTCGATGTTTGATCTGAATTTACCGTTATATAACCTGAATTTATTTTTGTATCCGTTCCACCTTGGTTACTGACAGTCAAAGATACATTGTAGACACCAGGGTTTGCATAAGTAACAGTTGGATTTTTAGACGTTGAGGAACTGGGTGTTCCACCAGTAAAGCTCCATGACCATGATGTCGGGTTATTTGAGCTCTGGTCAATAAATGAAACCGACCCGCCTGTCATGATAATTGTACTTCCGCTTGCCGAAAATTGAGCGACAGGTGTCTGCACAGCTTGAAAAACCTGAATATAGTTCGTCAAAGTTTTTGCATTGTTCCCGCTCTGATTGCTTACCGTTAAAGTAACATTGTAATTGCCTGCAGTTGAATAAGTAACAGAAGGATTTTGAAAAGTTGATGAACCTGGAGTTCCACCGGGGAAGCTCCACGACCATGAGATTGGTGAGTTTAAGCTTTGGTCTAGAAATGATACTAATGAACCTGCGACTATATTAGTACTTCCGGTTGCTGCAAATTGAGCAACAGGTGTTTGCACAGCCTGATTAACCTGAATATAGTTCGTCAAA
This sequence comes from Bacteroidia bacterium, assembly GCA_026391655.1. GTDB lineage: Bacteria > Bacteroidota > Bacteroidia > Bacteroidales > Prolixibacteraceae > JAAFHB01. The sequence continues at coordinate 24,818 of JAPLDR010000129.1, forward strand.
GTTTTTGCATTGTTCCCGCTCTGATTGCTTACCGTTAATGTAACATTGTAATTACCAGCAGTTGAATAAGTAACAGAAGGATTTTGAAAAGTTGATGAACTTGGAGTTCCACCGGGGAAGCTCCACGACCATGAGATTGGTGAGTTTAAGCTTTGGTCTAGAAATGATACTAATGAACCTGCGACTATATTAGTACTTCC
>JAPLDR010000021.1:0-30983 GCA_026391655.1 Bacteroidia bacterium
TTCATAAACTCCAAAACAATCTTTTCCGTTTATTCAATCAAATTAATATACCCCAATTATTCCCCTAATAATCCCCTGAAAACCAATTAAACTTCCCGTATAACGTTCCCTAAAATCGTGGTGCAAATGTAAACGCTTTTACAACTGTCTCACCACGACTCAATAAAAAAAGAACCTTAATAATGCTTAATTTTGATTCCAAATTGTATATTTCACCAATTCAATACAATAGATGTATTAACTAAATGTTAAGCCCGGTAAAACTGGTCTAAAACTCATTGTTTTTTGGTGAAAATGGCAAACAAACAGGCCTTCAGACAAACGTTGAACCGAATACTTCGGTAAATTTTTCCAAAACTAACTCTTTAGCCAGCTCAAAATCCTGGGTTGAGCCCAGCTCTTTTTCAAGCGAAGTGACCCCTTTGTCAGAAAAACCACAAGGATTGATGTGCTTAAAGTATTCAAGATCGGTATTAATATTTAAAGCGAACCCATGCATGGTCACAAAACGTGAGCTTTTTACTCCAATGGCACAGATTTTTCTGGCAGTAGGTTTTCCGACATCGAGCCAAACACCTGTTGCATGAGGATCTCGCGCTGCTGTTATGCCATATGAAGCAACAACATGAATAATTGCTTCCTCTATACTATATATATATTGTCTGAGGCCCATCCCAAAATTTTCAAGATCGAGAATGGGATAACCCACGATTTGCCCCGGACCGTGATAAGTAATATCGCCACCCCGGTCTGTTTTAAAAAAACCGGCATCCTTCGCTTGTAATTGAATGTAATTCAGGAGTAAATTGTGTTCGTCTCCGCTTTTGCCAAGAGTATAAACATGAGGGTGTTCAACAAAAATCAGATAATTGGGTGTTGTAACCGCCTCTCCCTCTTCGGCACTGCTGTTTGCCTTCTTGATTTCAACGATCTGATTTAATAATTCTTCCTGTTTATCCCAGGTATGCTTATATTCTGATATCCCCAGATCAAGGTATTTAATTACTTTATTTTTCATTTCTTTTCAACGTACGTGTTTTTCAGCGTGATAGGACGATCGAACAAGCGGAGCACTTTCAACGATCCGAAAACCTCTCTTCGATCCTTCTGCTTTTAATCGGGCAAATTCATCAGGATGAACATATTCTTTAACCTCCAGATGTGCTTTTGTTGGCTGCAAATACTGACCCATCGTAAAGATTTCGCATCCCGAACTGACCAGATCGTCCATTGTTCTATGAATTTCATCCTGTGTTTCACCAAGTCCCAGCATAATTCCTGACTTGGAAACGCTTCCGGTAGCTGAAATTTTACGAATAACATCAAGGCTTGTCCGGTAACTGGCACGACTTCGAACTAATGAAGTAAGCCTTTCGACTGTCTCGAGATTGTGCGAAATAATATCGGGTTCTGCATTTGCAATTAACTGAATCAATTCGAGTCGGTTGTCAAAATCGGGAATTAATACCTCGATGGTTATACCTGAATTGATTTTTTTAACAGCATTGATAGCTGATGCCCAATGAGCAGCACCTCCATCATGAAGATCATCCCTATCCACAGAAGTAATAACGACATGTTTTAACCCCATCAGTTTTACCGATTCTGCCAATCTTAAAGGTTCTTTCGGCTCAAGTGGGAGTGGTTTGCCTGTTTTTGTAGCGCAAAACTTGCACGATCGGGTACAGATATCTCCCAAAATCATAAAAGTCGCAGTTCCGGCACCCCAGCATTCTCCCATATTGGGACATTGTCCACTTGAACAAATCGTATGCAAACCATTTGCGGCAACAATTTGTTTCACATACCGATAATTAGTTCCAAGTGGCAGCTTGATTTTTAGCCAGTCGGGCTTCCTTTTTCTTTCCATTCAATCATCGATTTTTCAGTGCGCCAAGATAAGCATTTTAAAGACCGGCTAAACTGTTGTATATTTTTCAATTTTCATACTTTTGGACTCTTTCAAATTCGAAAACCAGATGGGCATAACTAATGTACTTAAAAAATATCCGACAACTTTTTGGGTAGCCAATATGATGGAGTTGTTTGAACGATGGGCATGGTATGGTTTCTATATCATCTTTGCCTTGTACCTTACAAATTCCACTGACGAAGGAGCTTTGGGCTTTTCTCAAACCCAGAAAGGACTGATCATGGGAATCGGAACTGCTTTTCTCTATTTGCTTCCAATACTGACAGGCGCACTTTCTGATCGGATTGGATACCGGAAGACGTTGTTTTTCGCATACACTATATATACTATAGTATTCCTTCTGATTCCAATATTCAAATCATACGTAACAGTTTTCGCAATTTATTTGCTTCTGGCTATAGGTGCTGCCCTGTTCAAACCAATTATTGCGGCAACTGTTACCAAAACTACCGATGAGGAAAGTTCATCAATCGGATTTGGAATTTTTTATATGATGGTAAATATTGGCGCATTCATCGGCCCGTTTGTTACCGGATTCGTCAGAAAATATTCCTGGGATTACGTATTCTACTCATCTGCAGCCGTAATAGCTGTCAATTTTATTCTGGTCGCTTTTTTTTACAAAGATCCCATTCAGAAAATTGCTACCGACAAGCCATCCTTCACCGTCAAACAGCAAGTAAGTATTATTTTCGGAAATATCTGGAAAGCATTGTCAGACTGGAGATTTAGTTTATTTCTAATTATTGTCTCCGGATTCTGGACTATGTACCTCCAGTTCTATATGTCGTTACCTGTTTTTATCGACCAGTGGGTTAATACCGCTATTGTCTATGATTTTCTGGTCAGCTATTGGCCCTGGCTGGCTCATCAACTTGGAACAGCCAACGGAACCATTCCAGCTGAGTATATCATGAATGTCGATGCCGGCTATATCATTCTGTTTCAAATAGCAATATCCTATATTGCAATGCGTTACAAACCATTAAGCGCAATGATAGCGGGTATATTGATCGCATCTGTCGGCTTAGGACTAAGCCTTTCAACACAAAACGGGTTATTTATCATTGTAGCATTATTAATTTTCTCCATCGGCGAAATGTCGAGTTCTCCAAAAATCACAGAATATATTGGCCGTATTGCTCCACCCGATAAAACCGCTCTTTATATTGGTTGTTCTTATATTCCACTTGCTTTGGGGAATATTTTTGCCGGAATTGTTTCAGGGAATGTTTATCAAAACCTTTCGGATAAAATCACGCTGACCCAAAAAGAAATCATTGCCAGAGGAATCGACCTGCCAGCAATAGGAGAACAATTCACTAAAAACGACTATTTTCGGAATGCAGCAACAAAAATGCAAATGAGCAACAATCAGTTGACTCAGTTTTTATGGGACAAATACCATCCCTCGTCATTCTGGTTCGTTGTACTTGGAATTGGAGTATCAGCATCAGCTATCTTATTTTTGTACGACCAGTTTATCATTAAAAAGCGGTAATTTTACAACTGCAAATCAATTAATTATTCCAAAATGACATTTGATCTGAAGAAATTAAAATATCTAAGGTTACAAATCCGAAATCAGTTTATTATTAGCCTGTTCTCTTTTATTGGTTTACAGGCGATTGGACAGAATAATTATCACTTTTTTAAGTATTATGAACCATTCAAACCTGACAGTACCGGAAATTTTTACCTGGCAGTTGACAATGTCAATTATTTCAAAAACAATGAGTACAAAAGCGAATTTGCAACAGGATACACGTTGACAGGCGCCTGGCTTCGACCTAAACTGGTATATTATCCCGATGAAAAATTGAGAATGGAGTTTGGAGGAAATGTACTAAAATATAATGGAAGAGACGAATATTACCATCTTTCGCCCTGGTTTAATGTACATTATCAACCAACTGAAAAAATATCGATGATCCTCGGAAATCTTAACGCAGATCAAAATCACAATTTGCCGGAATTCCTTTATGATCCTGAAAGATTTCTCACATCAAAGCCGGAATCAGGTCTACAGGCTAAATACAATTCCCAACGGTTTACAGCTGATCTCTGGATCGACTGGCAGCAGTTTATCGTAAAAGGAGACCCTTTCAAGGAGCGATTTGCTTTTGGAGTAGTTGCCAATTGGAAAATATTTGAAAGAGACAACTCGGGTCTTTCAATCCCCCTTGCTTTTTATGGCTTGCATCAGGGAGGCGAAATCGATGATGCTCCCGGGTTGGCCCAATCCTTTATCAGTGTAACCCCAGGACTATCCTTTAAAAAGAATGTTTCTGACAAAATCTTTAAAGAGTGGAGTCTCAACTCGGGTTTCTCACTTTCGACCTACCCAAAAGATAATCTCGTTTTCAAAGAATCGAAAGGGTGGGGATTTTATGCAAACGGTACGATTGAAACCCGGTTGGGGGGATTGACTTTAGCTTACTGGCATGGACATCAATACTATACGCCTCAAGGTGGACCTCTTTATCAGAATTTGTCGAAAACTGGAACTAACATGCTCCCTGAAAATAAGTTGCTTAATCTAAAATACCACTACTACCACGAGATCATTCCGGATACTTTTTTTGGCTTCGTATTTGACTACTATTACAATTCCCTCACTAAGCAGACAATGAATAGTGAAGGATTGTACCTGATTGTCAATTTCGGAGTACGAACCAGGCGGGTGAAATAGAGCGCTGGAATCACTTCGGCAAATCATTATAATCACTCTTGCTTTTCATTGATTCAGTTGAAGTTATTTTCATTCAGAAGTTGTAAATTCAAAAATATTAAATACTTTTGCAGTCCCGATTTTATCCTTATTTGCTGAAGTATTAATCGGGTGTTGTAGCAACCTTAGCAACTGTTATTAACAATTAATTGTTAATAAACCTGTTACAATGCCGGTTGATCGGGTGAATCAGCAAAAAATGGATTGTGTCACATTTAAAATTTGAAACGAAAGTGGATACTTTAAGTTACAAAACAATATCGTTGAACAAAGCAACGGTAAACAAAGAGTGGGTCATCGTTGATGCCACAGATCAGATTCTGGGTCGTTTGGCCTCAAAAGTGGCTCTTGTCCTTCGGGGCAAACATAAGCCAGGTTACACACCCCACGTTGATTGCGGTGATAACGTGATAGTTATCAATGCTGAGAAAATCCGATTAACCGGGAATAAATGGAAGGGTAAAGAGTACGTTCGTCATACAGGTTATCCGGGAGGTCAGCGCGTAATGACTGCTGCCGACATTCTGAAAAAATTTCCGGAAAGACTGATGGAAAAGTCTGTCAAAGGGATGCTACCCAAGAACAGTCTTGGAGCTAAACTTTTCAACAATCTGTATGTATTTGTAGGCGCAAATCATGACAAAGAAGCACAGCAGCCAAAATTTATTAACCTGGACAATATTAGGTAAGTATCATGGAAATCATTAACACTATTGGCAGAAGAAAAACTGCTGTTGCCCGTGTATATCTTTCTGAAGGAAAAGGAAATATTACCATCAATAAACGGGATTTAAACGAATATTTTCCTGTGGGGACGCTGCAATACATTGTACTTCAACCTTTTAATCTTTGTGAGGTTGCAGGTCAGTATGATGTTAAAGTCAATCTCGACGGAGGTGGCTTAAATGGTCAGGCCGAAGCTCTTCGCCTGGGTATTTCGCGCGCGCTGCTCAAAATCAACGAATCTGAATATCGTCCGAAACTGAAAGCCGCCGGTTTTTTAACACGTGATCCCCGCGAGGTTGAACGTAAAAAACCAGGACGCCCAAAAGCACGCAAACGCTTCCAGTTCTCGAAACGTTAATCTACGGATTGAAAAATTTTTTAATAAATATTGTTTAGCATCTAAATTACCCGGACTCCAAAATTTTTGGACTACCGGGTAATTGACTGAACAGAACGTAAACAAATCATTATTATGCCAAGAACAGAATTTAAACAATTGCTCGACGCAGGTGTACACTTTGGTCACCTCAAACGTAAATGGAATCCGGCTATGGCTCCTTACATCTTCATGGAGAAGAACGGAATTCATATTATTGACCTGCAAAAAACCATCGTTAAAATTGACGAAGCGGCTGAAGCACTGAAACAAATCTCAAGGTCGGGCCGGAAAGTACTTTTCGTAGCCACAAAAAAACAGGCCAAAACGATTGTTGCAGAGAAAGTTAGTGCAGTAAATATGCCATATGTTGCCGAACGTTGGCCGGGTGGTATGCTCACGAACTTCCCGACAATTCGCAAAGCAGTAAAGAAAATGTCGTCTATCGACAAACTGATAAAAGATGCTGCATGGGACAATTTATCAAAACGCGAAAAATTACAGATCACACGTCAGAGAGCGAAACTTGAAAAAGTATTGGGATCTATCGTTGACCTTACCCGTCTTCCTGCGGCACTTTTCATCGTCGACGTTTTAAAAGAAAAAATCGCGGTTCGCGAAGCACAACGCCTCAGCATCCCGATTTTTGCAATGGTTGATACCAATTCTAATCCGGAAGGAATCGATTTTATTATTCCTGCAAACGACGATGCTTCACAGTCTATCGATTTAATTATCACAACGATGTGCGAAGCCATCAAAGATGGCCTTTCTGATCGCAAAGTTGAGCGGGAAAAAGATGAGACCGACGAAAAACCATTTACCTTAAAGAAAAGTGGTCGTAAAGCTGTTGTAAAGATCATCGTTGAAGACGATATCGAAGAATCTGATGAAAAAGAAGATTTTTTGGATAATAAAATTGCTGACTTATTAGTCGATGATGATCTTCTTGATGAAGAAGTGGCTGACGAAGAAGTTATTGAAGAAGAAATCATCGACGAAGATATTGCCGATGAAGATATTGTTAATGTAAAGTAAATTCATTTTTAAACTGCATAAAAAATTTCTGAATAATGGATATTTCTACTGCTGATGTGGTAAAGTTGCGGAAAGCAACCGGTGCCGGAATGATGGATTGCAAAAATGCGCTCACAGACGCTGAAGGCAATTTTGACCGTGCTATCGAAATCATCCGCGAAAAAGGTAAATTGATTGCCAGCAAACGTGCCGACAGAGAATCGTCTGAAGGAGTTGTGCTAGCAAAAGTATCTGAAGATAAAAGTTTTGGGGCTGTTTTATCATTAAATAGCGAAACAGATTTTGTGGCAAAAAACACCCATTTTATCGCCCTTACGGAAAAAATTCTTAATCATGCTATTGACAGCAAATGCGCCAGTATTGACGAAGTTAAAGCGCTGATGATGGATGGCAGAACAATAGGAGAACAAGTGCTTGAACAAACCGGTATTATTGGCGAAAAAATAGAGTTGTCCTATTATGCCTGTATCTCAGCAGTTAATGTCGTCCCTTATATTCATCCCGGTAATAAACTTGCCACGCTGGTTGGTTTTAGTAAAACAATTGAATACCAGACAGGTAGAGATATTGCAATGCAAATTGCTGCAATGAATCCTGTAGCGGTTGATAGTGGTGACGTTGCACCTGAAATCGTTGAGCAGGAGTTAAAAATTGCCAAGGAAAAATTCCGTCTCGAAGGAAAACCTGAAGCAATGCTTGATAAAATTGCCCAGGGAGCATTGAACAAATTTTATAAAGATAGTACACTCCTGAATCAGGATTTTGTTAAGGAGAACAAAATGACTATTCGTCAGTATCTTTTGGGAGTTGACAAAGAAGTAAAAGTGACTGGATTTATCCGTTTCACATTGAATGTATAGTACTATAGTTTTCGTACAAGTCAAAAGAGCCTCAATTTTGGGGCTCTTTTTTTCACCCACATTTAAACGTCACTCGTATTAATACTGCACTAAGAATTTATATTTGATCAAAAGTCTCTTTGTTTAAACCCTTTTTTGGTGTAAATTTGTCATACAAAACTAAAATGATGGTAAAATATAAACGAGTCTTACTAAAGCTTTCCGGCGAATCACTCATGGGAGAACAACAATACGGAATCGATCCGATCAGGTTATCTGATTATGCCATACAGATCAAAGAGGCTGTTGATCTTGGCGTACAGATAGGAATTGTTATTGGCGGCGGGAATATATTCCGGGGATTAAGTGGCGCATCGAATGGGTTCGACAGAGTAAAGGGAGATCAGATGGGGATGCTGGCAACAGTTATCAATAGTCTGGCACTTAATTCTGCACTAACGGTTGCGGGAGTTAAATCGAGGATACTTACTGCAATCAGGATGGAACCAATTGGTGAGTTTTATTCGAAAGATAAAGCAATAGAAACGCTCGAACGCGGCGAAGTGGCCATCTTTTCGGGTGGAACCGGTAATCCCTTTTTTACAACTGATACTGGTTCCTCGCTGCGCGGAATCGAAATCGAGGCTGATGCGATCCTAAAAGGAACCCGCGTAAATGGGGTTTATACAAACGATCCGCTCAAGGATCCCAATGCTGAAAAATTTACCGATATTACTTTCGATGAGATCTACGCACGGGGATTGAAAATCATGGATCTGACTGCCACCACTATGTGCAAAGAGAACAATTTGCCAATCGTCGTTTTCAATATGGATACCATTGGCAATCTTATCAAGGTACTTAAAGGTGAGCCAATTGGGACAATTGTCCACAACTAGCATAACTAATCAGGTTATCGTTTTTGTAATTTTCTATTTTTAGTAATTTTGTTTTGAACTTTAAGTTTTAATTCATTCACCCTATGAACGACGAAATACAAATGCTTATTGATGAAACCACCGAACGGATGAATCATGCAATTGCTCACCTTGATCACGAACTGGCACACATTCGTGCGGGAAAAGCCAACCCGCGGATGATTGAAAGTGTGGTGGTTGATTACTATGGAGTACCCACTCCGATTATGAAGGTATCTAATGTGAGTACTCCTGACGCGAGGACCATTTCAGTACAGCCATGGGATAAGAAAATGATTCAACCAATCGAAAGAGCTATTATTAATTCCAATCTTGGCTTCAACCCCGAAAATAACGGGGAATTTATTCGTATTAATGTTCCTGTCCCGACAGAAGAACGTCGTCGGAATCTTGTCAGAGATGCACACAAAGAGGGTGAAATCGCTAAAGTAAGTATTCGATCGGCACGTAAAGACGCAAATGATTATCTCAAAAAAATGCTCAAATCCAAAGAGATATCTGAAGATGATGAGGAAGTTACTTCGGAAAAAATTCAGATTTTTACTGATAAGTTTACACGGAAAGTCGATGAATTAATTGCTACAAAAGAAAAAGAGATTCTCACTGTATGAAACAGATTTTTACTATCGTCTTCTTCTTTGTTTTATGCGGAAGTTTTGCACAAATCGCTAATAAACAAGCCGTTAAGCTATACTCTCCGGAAGCAGATGTTTCCGCAGCAATTACTCAGGGAATAGCTAAGGCTAAAGCCGAAAACAAACATCTCTTTCTTCAAATTGGGGGAAACTGGTGTCCATGGTGCATCAAATTTCATATATTTTGCGCCAGCGATGAGGATATCATTTCTTTAATGGCTAAAAGTTATGTGCCAATAATGGTCAACTATAGCAAGGAAAACCGAAATCTCGCAGAACTAAAAAAACTTGAGTATCCTCAAAGGTTTGGATTTCCCGTTTTCGTCATACTCGATAATAATGGCAAACGAATTCATACACAAAGTTCTGCCTACCTTGAAGAAGGTGAAGGTTATTCAAAGAAGAAAGTGCTTGATTTTTTGAAACAATGGACTCCTGATGCATTGAATCCGAATCTTTACTCTGACAAATAAAATATGATCTGCGAAAGTATCCCCAACATTTTCCGCCAACTTAACTATTAAACTGCATATCAATTCTTTATTCATTTATTCTGATCAATCTCTTTTTTACTTCCAAACCATTTCCATGGTCGTATTTCAACATCCTTTTTAAGATTAATCCGATAGGCAATATTAAAACGTAAATTTCCGGTTTGCCATCGTATAGCCGTCTGTTTAATTGGGGTTGGCGTAAAGTATTGAAAATTAGCAAACGACATTCCCACGAAAATTTTATCGAAATGGTAGCCTATACCAAGTTTTTGATTAAGGCTAAAATTGGGATAAATACGCGTCATCTTTACTCCTTCAACCGTTGACAGCTGATATTCTCCAATACCAATACTGCCATTAATACCTGCCATCACGAAAAATTTCTTTCGAATAACTAATGTATATGCATAACCACTGGTAAGGTTCATGGAATAAAACCGCCACTTAACAAAATCGACTCCATCAAAGAAATTCTGATTCACTAATTTTGACGGAATGAAGGAGGAATCAGCTATCGAGCCGACCCAATAAAGCTCAAGCCCAAGCATTGGTTGACCTGCACTTTTCTTCTGCCATTCATTTTGAAGGAATGGCGCTCTAACCGAATATTTTGTTGGATTTAAATTGGCATACACGCCAAATCCTCCGGAGTAAGTCGAGATATCTGCCCTTTTATAGAAGTCTTTCACTTGAGAAAGCGGACTAAACACCGACAATGAATTGGCCAGATAAAGACCTTTGTAATATCCCGTATAAAAATCGACGGTTAAAAACCGAAGGTACAGATGAGATTGAAAATCAAGATATTTAGTTTTACCATAGCGATTTATATCGGGTTGTGCAAATGGTAATATAGTTCCGATGTTAATACCAAGAAACTTATAATTAAATCCTAAGCCAACAACATATCCATTGGATGGCCGATAATCAAGACTAGTTTTTTCGTTGTGATCCAGAATCGTCTGCGCAGAGTATTTCTGAGAGGCATAGACCCGCAAGATCAGATCACGCTGATTGTTCTGTACATAGGCCGAATCGGGTTTTAACCTAAGCCATTTATTGAAATTACTTTGCCCGTGACTCTTTGAGAAAGTAAATCCAATAAAAATAATGAGTAAACACAAGCTCTTTCGTTTCATAGTCAAAGCTTAGACCTGAAAAATCTATGGACATTCCAGATGTAAAAAAAGAGGGATAAACCCTCTTTTCTAAGTTTACTGTTTTTTAATTAATAACCATAAATCATTGTATTGAGGGAATTTCTGACGAATCTCACCTACCCTGGTCCGGGCTGAAGCTTCATCATCGTAACTATTTACACTTACACGGTATAATCCCGCTTCGTTGATAAGGATCCCAGGGAAAAAGTCTTCAGCCATCAATTGTTTTTTGAATTTTTGTGCATTTTCAAATACGCCAAAACTACCAAGAATGATATAGAATTTTTTTGATCCTAAATCTTTGGCTTCACCATTTGCGGCAGTTACTTTTTCCTCTTTCGAAGTTATCGTCTGAGTTGTACCGGTAGAGGGCTTAACAACAGTTTCCGACTTCACTGGCTCTGGTTTTGGAGCAATCTTTTGAGTTTTACAGCCTACGACTATAAGTACCATTAGTAAAAAGACAATATTAAAAACTTTCATTTTTATGATTTTTGATAAATTGATTCAGCGAAGATAAATAAAAATCATCAAAGGAACACACCCTCTTTTTCAAAGTCTCTGCCAGATAATTATGAAATTAATTACAAATTTAATCAAGACAATGCTAAAACGGATCCAAAAACAATGGAGTGACTAAAACAAAACCACAGTTAACTCTGTTTTAAATATATAATTAACAGGGCTATATCCTGGAAATCATAAAAAAATGATTAAAAAATTGTATATTTGAATATATCAAATTGATTTCTTAAATTTACAAACTTAACTGAATAATTATATTAATTTCGGAGAATATTTGAAAAGTAAAATGTGAAAATCCAAATAACTCAGCTATGGAAAACCAAAAATATCCCCTGATCTTCATCGTCGAAGACAACACGGTTTATAACAAATTGATTGTAAATCATCTGCGTTTACACAAACTAACCCGGACTGAGAGCTTTCTGAGGGGAGAAGATTGCCTAAAAAACATCGATCGGAAACCCGACATAATCATTCAGGATTACCTTCTCGACGGTATGACAGGAATCGACGTTTTAAAAGCAACAAGAAAGAAATACCCTGAGACCGAATTTATTTTCCTGTCGGGACAAAATGATATTGAACTTGCGATCAATTCGATGAAATATGGTGCTTGTGATTACATTATCAAAGATCAATATGCTTTAAAAAAGCTTACCGATAAAATAGGTAAGATAATAACCATTCACGAATTAATTATTAGTAATAAACGGTATAAACTGGGTATAACGCTCTTTTTTATTGCGCTTTCTGTGATTATTTTAATTTTTGCGAGTCTTGCCTTCTTCTTTCCAAAGACTTTTTCGTTTTTGTGAAAAAAAACAAATAAATCATATTGAACATTTTCCCGGTAATTTTTATTGGGTGTAGCCTTGCTGTCCTTTCTCACAATTTGTAAACTCAGCGCGAAAATCTAAATCTTATATTGTTTAAATATTTCTGCGAAAATTGCCCTTTCGCAGAAAAGCAGTTCCTAAATACTTTCCACTGACTCCTGATATCTGACATTTCCTTTGTAGGATTTATCCTACAAGGCGTAAGGATTCCCTTACAAATATTTAGTCTAAATACTACAAACCTTCGTATGACATGTTACTATTTTTATCATGTTAAAAATAAACGAATATGCAACCCCAGGACTATCCTCTTATTTTTATTGTTGAAGACAATTCTATCTATAACAAATTAATTGCCAACCACCTCATGTCTAATAAGTTCAAAAGGATCGAATGCTTCATTAGCGGAGAAGAATGCCTGAAGAACCTATACAAAAAACCTGATATTGTAATCCAGGACTACCTTATGAATGAGGTAATTGGCAATAATATACTGATGGAATCGAAGAAAAGTAACCTCAATACAGAATTCGTTTTCTTGTCGGGTCTTGATAATTTTTCGAAAGAAAAAAATCAAAATACGAAATTAATTGACTTGTCAGGGTCTGATAAAATTGATGATTCGGCCGATACCATTAAATATGGTCCCCATGACTATGTTGTAAAAGATCTGGCTGCATTAGAAAAACTGGTAGGAAAAATTGGGAAAATGCAGCAAGTAAGTCTTCATAAGAAACAAACCAAAGTTAGTCTTTCGCTTTTCTTTAATGTATTCGCTTTGTTGTTTGTGAGCTTTGTCAATCTAGTGAAAATTTTCCCGAAAACGTTTTCTTTTTAAGGAAAATCAATAAAAGTGCTCGATCATGCAAACACAAGACTATCCCCTTATTTTTGTTGTGGAAGACAATTCCAGCTACAATAGACTTGTTGTAAGCCACCTCAGGTTGAATAAATTTCAAAGGATCGAATGCTTTCTTAGCGGTGAGGAATGCCTGAAGAACCTATACAAAAGACCTGATATTGTAATTCAGGACTACCATATGAATGGGATAAATGGTATTGAAGTTCTAAAAGCATCCAAAAAGAGCAATCCTGAAGCAGAATTCATTTTCCTTTCGGGGGATGATAGTTATGAAATTGCAGCCAATACCATCAAATATGGAGCCTACGACTACCTGATAAAAGACCGGTTTGCTTTAAAAAAACTGATTGTCGCAATCAATAAAATCAGTAAAATTCATCAAATCGGACCTCCAAAAAAACACTTCAAAATAGGTATACCCTTTTTCTTAATCACATTTGCTTTGGTGATTGTGACTTTGGCGAGCTTACCAATTATTTTCCCGAAAATATTCACTTTTTAATATCGTCTGTTTTAAGATCTCCAGATTATTGGGTTAACGATCGAAATATCACGCCTTCCATTGAAAAAGCGGATCAGATTCGCGGAGGCTTCGCTTGTAGTGTCTCTTCTCGCATCTATTGTACCTGTAGCATTATGCGGTGTGAGGACAATATTATCCATCAAAAAAAGCTCGCGGCTGATCGCTGGTTCCTCCTCGAAAACATCAAGTCCGGCACCACCGATTTTTCCATTGGAGAGGTTACGTACAAGCGCTCGCTCATCGATAATAGCTCCCCTGGATGTATTAATGATAAAGATTCCGTCTTTCATCAGTAAAATTTCTTTTTCTCCAATCAAATGATGCGTATCATCTGTTAAAGGACAGTTCACCGTAAGGACGTCCGATTGTTGAATCAGGCGGTTAAAAGAAACCAGATTTGCGCCATATTGCTGCTCAACAGCTACATCCAATCGAGTCCGGTTATAATAGATTATCTTCATTCCTGAAGCAACGGCTCTCCGCGCCAATGCCCGCCCGATCCTGCCCATTCCGATGATGCCCAAAGTTTTGCCCCAGAGAGAACTTCCCAGATTTTCCATCAATCCCCATTTCAAACCCGACTCACTTCGCAATTTGCGATCGGTCTCACTTATCCTCCGCATCAATGCGATCATAAGTCCCATGGCCATTTCGGCAGTAGGTTCGGTTACAGAATCCGGAGTATTACAAACAACAATTCCTCTCGCCGTTGCATAATCCAGGTCAATATTGTTGTATCCTACACCAAAGTTAGAGATGATTCGAAGTTGCCGGGCATGTTGAAGTAATTCGGAACTTACAGGAGCTGTAAAAACTGAAAGTAAACCATCGGCATCAACAATATGCCATCTAAGATCAGATTCACTAAAATAAAAATCCTCAGGATAAATAAGATCAAATTGATCCTGAAGCTCCAGTAAGCCCGATTTCGGAAACTGGGCCATGACCAGAATTTTTTTCTTCATACCAATTTAATCTGTCTGCATCTATTTCACGGTTGCCGGGACAGTAGTAGGCATCAATAACCGGGAATACTCTGCAGGATTATGGAAAAGAGACAAAACACTCTTGATCTCTTTATCACTCCCAAGAGCAGAAATGATAGCTCCCTTTTGATAATAATAACGCGATACAATTTCATCTTTAAGCAGATCGCGTATCTCTTCGCTATTCTTATCAAGATCCTTATTTAGATTTAAGGATAATCCTTTTTCAAGTGCCGAAAATTCATTTTGGGTAGTCTCATAATAATGTTCCCTCTTTGCCGTCTCTATCAAGATCTTAAGAGTTTGTTCACTACGTGATTCGTAGGAGAATTTCTTCTCTGTCAGAAATTGATGAAAATCATTATAAATCTCGTCGCTAATAACAAATTGATCAGCAGGAGCTACAGTTTTGTGCTTACTGGCAAAATCAGTTGCAAAATCGAATATCATATAATCCTGAGTAAGTTTGAAGGACAGAGAACTTAAAGTATCCTGCACATTCCGGATATCTGGTGAAACACCTCCACCATCCTTTACGATTCTTCCATTTTTCGTTTTAAACTCAGTAATAAGTGAATCAGGAATATTCCCAACGCTTCCATCTGCATTCCGATGCCCATAATCGAGCGCCTGAATACATCTGCCACTTGGGATATAGTATTTGGCTGTTGTAACTTTAAGTTTGGTATTATAACTCAGATCCCTTGTCGTTTGTACCAGACCCTTCCCAAATGTACGATTACCCATAATTACAGCACGGTCCAGATCCTGAAGTGCACCAGCAACTATTTCTGAGGCCGAAGCGGATCCACTATTTACCAAAACAATTAAAGGCATTACCGAATCAACCGGCTGTTCTGTTGCCCTGTAAGTTTTATCCCATTGCGAAACTTTTCCTTTAGTACTAACAATCTCTTGTCCATGATCAACAAACAGGTTGGTTACCTTAACGGCTTCGCCAAGTAAACCACCCGGATTCGAGCGAAGGTCGAGAACAAGTGATTTAGCACCTTTTTTATCCCGTAAATCCAGAATGGCATCCCGTAAACTCTCGGCGCAACCGTCGGTAAAACTCGAAAGACGGACATAACCAGTTTTGTTGTCAATCATTCCATAGTAGGTCACCGGATCGATCTGTATCTGTTCACGTACAATATCTATGGTGAAAGGTTTTTTATCTCCCGGGCGCTGAATCTTTACTTTAACAGGTTTCTTCGCCGGACCCTTCAGAATTTCTGATACATCAGAAACAACCATTTTGTCAACGGGTTTACCGTCAACTTCGAGAAAAACATCGCCCGCACGTAGTCCACTTAACTGAGCAGGGAAACCTTCGTAAGGTTCGGCAACAATGATTTGATTTCCTCGTTTACTGATCATTGCACCGATTCCGGCATACCCACCTGTGGTCATAAACTTAAACTCGTCCATCTCCGATTCCGGGATAAAAACAGTATAGGGATCAAGGGTTTCGAGCATATCATCAATCCCTGTTTTAATCAGTTTTTCGGGTTTTACCTCATCGACATAAAAAAGGTTCAGTTCACGAACCAGTGTATAAAAGATATCAAGGTTTTTTGAAATCTCAAAATTCTTCTGATCGCTTTTAAATCCCCAGAAAGAGAGTCCGATAATCACTACAAAAGATACGGCAAGCGCCGACTTCAATATTTTGTTACTCATATTAAATAATCCCTTTATTAATAAATCTATATTTCCTCCAATTTTGCAAAAGTAATAAATCAAGAGATACTACGTTATTAATTCAAAGTCGTTTCAAACTTTTAGCTATTTTTAACCTCTTAAAATCTATGGTATTGAGCAAAGGTTTAGTAATTAAGTCTACTGGAAGCTGGTATTCGGTTAAAGCCGATACCGGTGAGATTTTTGATTGCCGGATAAAAGGGAAGCTTCGGATGAAAGAGGTTCGGACTACCAATCCGGTATCAGTTGGCGACCGGGTTGAATTTGAACTTCAACATGATGAAACAACAAAAGAGGGAGTAGCCGGTATTATCTCGGCCGTCGAACCGAGAAGAAACTACATTATTCGAAAGGCTTCAAATCTTTCGAAAGAGAGCCAGATTATCGCAGCAAATATTGATCAGGCATTTATTGTTGTCACTGTTAATTACCCAGTTACCCTTCCGGGATTTATCGATCGTTACCTGGTTTCGGCCATGGCTTACCGGATTCCGGCATGTCTTGTTTTCAATAAACTTGATCTGTACGACGCTAAAGATTACGAAAAACTTGAAGAATATTTACAAACTTACGAATCAATTGGCTACAAATGTTTTCGGGTTTCAGCTGAGAAAAATTTCAACATTAATATACTCCGCGACGAGCTTAAAGGCAAAATCAGTCTCTTTTCGGGACTTTCGGGTGTTGGAAAATCATCCATATTAAACCGAATCGATCCAACCCTGACTCTAAAAACCGGAATAATTTCGGATCATCACCAGCAGGGAAAACACACTACAACATTTGCCGAAATGTTTGAAACCACAGATGGAGGCTATATTATTGATACTCCCGGCATCAGAGGATTTGGCGTGATTGACATGGCCAAAGAGGAAATTGCCCACTATTTCCCCGAAATGTTTGGATTGCTCGATCAATGCCGGTTTTTCAACTGCACCCACACACACGAACCGGGTTGTGCGGTAAAAGCGGCGGCAGAAAAGGGCGAAATACCTGCAACACGATATGAATCATATCTTTCGTTGATCAGTGAAGATGATTCGAAATATCGGAGCAATACTTGATTTACAAATTCATTCAAGTCATGAAGAAGTTGCTGTTATACTTGCAGATGAAGACAATAAATAAGGATTGTATTTTGTAACTAAACGAAAGCCTATGAAATTGCTGCTATGGTATTCTAGGAAATCAAAATCTCGAAGTGCCGAACGACAATACTGCGCACCCCATAACCAACCGCCACCGCGAAACACGTGGCGAAACCCAAATGTCCTTCCTGTCGGCATATGTTGCCACCCACTTAAATATTCGCCATACCAATCACTACACCATTCACATACATTTCCATGCATATCATATAAACCCCATGCATTTGGAGCAAAACTACCTACAGGCATAGTTTTTCCCCTGGACTCACCTATGGGATTGTTGTTATATGGATGATATCCAGCATAATTTGCTTGTGAAGTAGTCAAGTTATAACCTGTATTAAACGGAGTTTTTGACCCAGCACGGCAGGCATACTCCCACTCTGCCTCCGTTGGCAACCTGCAACCCATCCAATCAGCAAAGGCCTCTGAATTGTACCAATCTACATTAACTACTGGCCGCCTTCCTCTACCCCAACCTTCGTCGTTAGGCTTTTTCGAACCAGTAGCTTCACAAAACTGATCATATTGCTCAAAGGTTATGGCGTACTTACTCATCAAAAATGGTCCGATTGATACTTTGTGTTGTTTTTCATCAGCGCACCTTTCTACTTCAAAAGTTGGACTACCCATAATAAATTCGCCCATAGGAATGCCAACCCATTGAATAGATGGCCTTTGAGTAGATACATTTGTGATAATTGGGGTTGACCTTTTATATATTACCTCACTATCAACATTTTCATTTAATTTACTTTCATTCGAACTAAGGGGAGAGACCAAACGGAAGCCTATGTGGTTATTTTGGTAATCTGGTTGATCAAAAAAACGGCACGCAGATCGGCAAAACGCTGCGCCGAGATCCCAACTTCCGCCACGAATCACACGTTCCAACTTTTTTTCAGATCCCTGAGGATTCGTTTGTGCTGCAATTGAATAATCGTCATACCAATCGCTACACCACTCCGCTACGTTACCGTGCATATCATACAAACCCCATTCATTAGGAGAAAAGCTGCCTACGGGCATTGTTTTCTCCCTTAATTCACCTTTTGGATAGTTGTTGTATGGAGAATCACCATTATAATTGGCTCTCCAGGTAGTTAGGTTGTTGCCAGTATTAAACGGAGTTGTTGTCCCTGCTCGACAGGCATACTCCCATTCGGCTTCGGTAGGAAGGCGACAACCCATCCACGTAGCAAATGCAACAGCATTGTGCCAACATACATTTATCACTGGCCGCTTTCCACGACCCCAACCTTCGTCGTCAGGTTTTTCTGTATTAGTATATTCGCAAAATAAATCGTACTGTTCAAAGGTTACCTCGTACTTGCTCATTTTAAAAGCACTAAGGGTTACATGATGCTGAGTTTCAGCATCCCATCTGTCAACTTCACTGCTGGGGCTGCCCATGGTAAAAGTGCCGGCAGGGATTTCAACCCAATCAATTTTTGGTAAACCACATTTTGAACAAATATTACCATCCCACTTGTGTTTGTTCTCTCGATATGTATCACATTTATAACATTTCTCACAATTCTTAGACCAGTTATGATTATTCGATGCTGTTTTACCACATTTTGCACACTTCTCGCAATCCTTAGACAAGTCGTGTTGGTTCTCTCTTATATTACCACATATTGAACATTTTTCACAATCTTTCGACCAGTCATGTTGGTTCTCTCTTTTATTACTACATTTTGAACATTTATCACAATCTTTTGACCAATCGTGTTGATCCTTACGAACTTTGCCACATGCGGAACATTTACAACCATCCCAAGTATGTAAACCAATTTTGCATTTAAATGTCATCTTGCCTAAGTGTTATTAATTGAGTGAAAAATTATGTTGTCCATCTGTTTGTTGGAAGCTAAAATCACACACCGATTGGATTCTTCAACAACCAATTTGTAATTGCAAGTTTTCCAATTTGCAAAATTCCAATTCTTGTCTCAAGTTCCGAATGTGCTTTATCTTTAGGAATATCTGCAAATAGCAACTCTGTCTTTAATAGAGTTCCTGTATGAACAATTTGTGATTTCAGTTGACCACATTTAGGACACTTTTCGGTTGCGACATCCTTGAATTCAAGGTTTACCATTGTTTCCATAGATGTAAAGGATGATAAGAGTGAAAGAGTTTTTCTAATGTTATTCAATTCGATTGCAGAAACGGTATAAAAAACAGCAGCATCAACAAATACCATTTTAGTTGAATCAAGAGAAAAATATGATTCAAAAAGAAGGTCTATTGTGTCGGGTAAAACAATTTCCTTTTCGCTGTCAGAGTCAAGATTTGGTTCGTAAGTATAAAATATTTTGTGTGCTAATTTCTTAATAGGTTGAATTGTCATCTCGGTGAACTTTTCAATCTTAAACTGTTGTGGAAGTTCGGGGAAATGAAACATATTCATGCACTACATCGAATGCCATGAATTTGCTTCTTTACCTGGATTGTCTTTAAGCATTGGAATTCCCCAAATTCCTGTTGTGTCCCTGTAGCGAAAGAAGAGATTGTTTGTAAAAGTGCTTAACAGCCCTAAAAACTTGTCCAGTTTTGCCATACCGGCACCAGTCGTTTCAAAAAATTCTTCTAATACTTCAAGTTCAAATGGCAAAGAAATTTTTTCATCATCCTTTATCCAATATTCGATAATATTTGGATGATGTTGTTGATGAATAGATTTAGGCATATTTTCAAAGTCAGCAGGAAAAATTTGAAATATGTTCCTATACCGATAGAATCCACCAAGCGGTACCTTTGTAAAGAAAATTGCTCTCTGAAATTTTTTCATCATTTTGAGTTTTTTGTGCCAGTCGTGGTGTGCATTGAAGTTGCCGACAAGATCATTTTTGTTTGCAACAAATATTCGCCAATTGCCTAATATTTTGTAAATACCAGAGAAACACTGTTCCTTATTAAACCATTTGCAAAGCACATAGTTTTGCAAATTTCAGAAACACAAAATGAATAACTGGCCTATTTGTTTTTGATTGACAGAAAGACTACATTCACGATGACCTCAAGAACAGACTTTTACAAACGATGGGTAGCCCGGATGCTCGCCGTATAACCTTATTCAATTATTCTTCTTAATTCTTTGGGATTTTGTCTGCAATCCCAAAGCGACAATACGATTATCTCTCCTACTGTCACTTCATAAATAATTAAATAGTCTCTTAAAATTTTCACTCTGACATTTTCTTTATGTGTAAGTTGCCCAATCAGTGGATGTTTGCTGATTAATTTTAGAGACTCTTTAATTAGTTCATTTAGCTTTTTACTGTAAATAAAAGATTCGTTCCGGTTATTCCAGTATGTAAATATCGCAATTCTGTCTTTTTGAGCTCTTTCAGTCCAAATTACTTGCCTAACCATTCTTCAATTTCTTTGTCTGCTTGTTCACTCTTTAAAAATTGTCCATTCTTAAATTGTTTTTGGGCTTCTTCTACAGCATTAATCTGTTCATTGGAAAGTTCATATATGCTGTTGTCAGATTCTTCATTTTCAATTAAACGGTACATCTCTTCCAATATCTCGTTATTCTCTGATTGATTGATTTTTCCGATCAATCTTTTCTTTAATTCTGTTACTGTCATGATATTCGTTTATTACAAGGTTCAAAATTCTTGTCATTTTAAGCAAATTTAAAAAATCTTTTACCATAAACTGAAAAATTTATATAAATTTGCCCCGAATAAAAACAGATTGACGCAATGAATAGCAGTACTTTTTACTTTTGGTTTGGTTATCTTGGCCTTCGCACGGAGACTAAACGGTAAGGTATTGTCAAAACAACAATATTTAATCAAAAAAAGGTCTCCAGATTCGGAGACCTTTTTTTTTACAATTAAAATTGAACAGATGAAACTTGTCCCGACGGATCGGGACAAGCTTACATGATCACTTTAAAACAAATTATTTACAAATGAAATTAACAGTAATAGGACTTGGGCTGATTGGCGGTTCAATGGCAAAAGATTTACGAAGAACCAAATTTGCAACCGAAATCATAGGTGTTGACAACAATCCCAAAAATGCCCGAATTGCCCTCGAAGTTGGTATTGCCGATCGAATAGAAAGCCTTGAAATTGCTATTAAAGAAGCAGATATTGTCATTGTGGCGATCCCTGTCGATATGATCGTACTGTTATTACCTTACATTTTGGATCATATTTCCGCTTCGACAACTGTTATAGATGTCGGATCAACAAAGCGTGAAATCGCCGCAGCGGTGAAAGACCATCCCTTGCGTGGCAATTTCATCCCCTCGCACCCAATGTCAGGTACTGAAAACAGCGGCCCATATGCTGCTATTGAGCATCTATTCGAAGATAAAATCTGCATCATTTGTGATCATGATAGTTGCAGGCCACAACATTTGGCACTTGCCGAAAAAATGTTCCAGTCACTCGGAATGCCCACTGCGTACATGACCAGTGATGAGCAAGATCACACCACTGCATTTATTTCACATCTTCCACATGCGACTTCATTTGCACTGGCCAATGCGGTATTGGCGATCGAAGACCGGAACATTATCTTCGACCTTGCATCCGCAGGGTTTCAATCGACTGTCCGTCTTGCCAAAAGTTCTCCACAGATGTGGTCGCCTATATTCTGGCAAAACCGCGACTATATTTATGAGGCACTTGAGGTTTATATCCATCACCTCGAAGAGTTTAAAGAGAGTCTCAAGAATAATGATCACAAGCGATTATCTGAGTTAATTGTCAACGCCAATAAAATCCGTGGTGTGCTCGACGGTAAAAATTCATCGTTGACAAAAAATGAAGAAACAATTATAAAACTTTATACAAAATAAACAAACATGGGATCACAATTAGACATTCAACCGATAAGCCACTGGTTACCAAAGATAGATAATCCACTATTAATCAGTGGGCCTTGCAGCCTCGAATCGGAAGAGCAGACCATGGCAACAGCCATAGAACTGGCTAAAGATAAAAGGGTTTTTGTATACCGCGGAGGAATCTGGAAACCACGTACACGTCCGGGCTCTTTCGAAGGAATGGGAAGTATTGCACTCGGGTGGCTGAAAAATGTCAAGGAAGAAACAGGATTACTCATCGGTACTGAGGTAGCTAATGCACAGCATGTTGAAGAGTGCCTTAAAGCAGGAGTAGATGTGATGTGGATCGGCGCACGATCAACCGCATCACCATTTGTCGTACAGGAAATTGCGGATGTTTTAAAAGGTACTGATCAGATTGTGATGGTAAAAAATCCGGTTAATCCCGATGTACAATTATGGATAGGCGCTTTGGAAAGACTCAGTCAGGCGGGATTAAAAAATCTTGTCGCCATCCATCGCGGATTTACCCCTTTTGGCGAATCGAAATACCGTAATTATCCAAGCTGGAAAACGGTGATCGAACTTCGGCAACTAATGCCCAATTTACCAATCATTTGCGATCCAAGCCACATTTCCGGTAAACGTGAATTTCTATTCGAGATTTCGCAAAAAGCGTTTGATATCGGTCTTGAGGGTTTGATGCTTGAATCACATATCAATCCATCTTGTGCACTAAGCGATAAGGATCAGCAGGTTACACCCGCCGAATTGTTCAAAATCCTTGACAAGCTGGTGATTAAATACACAAGTTCGAACGATCCTCTTTTCGAAAATATGCTTGATACACTTCGTTCAAGAATCGATGGCATTGACCATGAAATCATCGAGATACTTGCGTCGCGGATGGAGATTGTCAAACAAATCGCGATGTATAAAAAGGAGAACAAAGTGACGGCACTTCAGATCAGCCGATGGACGCAGATTTTGGAGGATCGTCTTGGTATAGCCCGCAAACTCAATCTTGACGAAACCTTCATTAAGATAATTTTCCAGCTGATCCACGAAGACTCCGTGCGTCAGCAGACGGAAATTATGGACAGTGATTTGTAAGTTATAAATGAAAAGTTAAAAGTGATAATATATTGTTTGACATCATATTATTATAATTGGTATCAGACAACGACTTTTGAACAATATTTCGTTACACTAAAAAAGAGACCTGATAAGAGTCTCTTTTTTGTTTTTTTAATTTATATTTTTGTTTACAAGAGTTAGCAAATTAACGTATTAGCACATTCTATCTAATGTTGTGGCTCCAGCTTCTTTTTCAACTTCGCGATAATTTTGGCCATTGCATCTTCAAGCAGATTAAACTCGGCTTTTTCCTTTGCTATAAAGACAATCATCAGCGCAATTTTCCGGTCATACGCTTCAAGTAACTGATATAGGTCGCTTTTTTGATATCGGTAAACCTCACGCAACTGTCGTTTAAGCAAATTCCTGTCATGTGCCCTTTTGAAAAGCCGCCTGGGAACGCTAAACACAACCTGAGCAGGAAATAATGTAGGGAGAACTTCATCTTTCCAGACCACTTTCAGCGGATAACACAGAAAAGAGGTGCCCGACAGAAAGATTTCACCAATGATCTTCTGACTGCATAATTTTTCCTCTTTTCGAAATGTATAAGCTTTCATAAGCTGAAAAATTACAAAAAAAAAGGGAAATTACTTTCCCCTTTTTGATGAAAATGTAATATTCTTCTATTTATTATTTTTATTGAATTCAGATATAAACCGTTCGAGCGCGGCAGGCATCGAAGGAGCTTCTGGAACCGGGGCTTCCACATCAAGTCGTAATCCAGCATCCCTGACAGCCTGAGCTGTTGCAGGACCAAAAGTTGCAATTTTGGTCTCTTTTTGCTCAAAACCAGGGAAGTTCTGGGTCAACGATTTGATCCCGCTTGGACTAAAAAAGACAAGCATATCGTAATTCACATCTTTTAAATCGGACAAATCGCTGCTAACAGTTCTGTACATTATTGCCTCTGTAACAGGTATTTTTGCTTTTTCAAGCAACACAGGTATCTCATCCTTGTGAATGTCAGATAGCGGAATTAGAAATTTTTCTTCCTTATGCTTCAAAAGAACATCAATAAGATCGGTAAACTTACCATTCGCATAGAATATTTTTCGCTTTCTGTAAATGATATATTTCTGTAGATAAAAAGCAGTAGCTTCTGAAACACAGAAGTATTTCATTGCATCAGGAATGACTAAACGTAACTCCACGGCAATTCTGAAAAAATGATCAATAGCCGTTCTGCTGGTAAAAATAACAGCAGTATGATCCAGAATCTGGATTCTGTCCTTGCGAAAATCTTTCGCGGGAACTCCCTCAACCTGAATAAACTGACGAAAATCAATTTTTAGGTTGTATTTGACCGCCAAATCACTATAAGGTGAATTCCCAGTGCTTGGCTCAGGTTGCGACACTAATATTTTTCTGATTTTCAACATATCAACTTTTAAAAATTCATATTTTTTCTAAACTCTCCTATTATGCACTTATGAGTTTAAAAACCAAAAGTAACGGTAGAATTTCAAGGGTACAAAGGTACAAAATCAAATAGAAAAATGATACGTCTTTCCGATTTCCCAGATAAATAGTTCGGATCACAATGGCAAAATACATAATTACAATTAAACCTGCCATTACCCAAATAGTGATAAAGTTGGTCTTGCCTATGATAGCGTGGACGGTAACAACTGGAAGCAAGAATAGTCCTAATGCTCTGTAATACAGCTTTATATTAAACACTGATTCTTCGGTTTGCTCCTTCAGCATAACGATTGATCCAGCCAGCCGAAAGAGCAGAATTTTTGTAAATAAATATCCGTTAATAACCAATAATAATGCTAAAAAAAAGAGAACTGCCGGATATCCGGGAATATCAATCTTGTAAAATGAAGCAATCTGATATACCGAAAGCGGTAGAATCAAATGGAAAATAAAGTCAAGACGTACTGCCCCATACATAGTTTTATAGCCCCGTTGCTGGTATAACCGCGTGGTTGCACTCAAATTAACAAGGCTGACAAATAGTTGTCCCAGGTATTTAAGAAATCCGACTCTGACAGAGGCAAATATCACCCAAAAGATTAGGATAATTCCTAAAACCCAATCCTGATTTGGAATAATCAGCTCTTTACCAACAATTCCATACGGTTTTATTGTTTTAGGGACAATAGTATGCTGCGCTTTAAGAAAAGCAGAATCTGATAATGTTGTAACTGTTCCAAAATTTAAATTATCTCCTTGAGTGACATAAAACCCCGGATTCCCTGTATAAATATTCCACGATGCATCTTTTACAACGGACTCTTCAACATATGATTTCTTCTGAGGAACCCCTTTTTTAAGTTGTTTTTTAACCTGCTTGCCTTTGGTTACGGTTTTGGCGACAGTATTTCCTGTGCTTTTTACCGGCTTAACGAGCTTAATTTGTTGTGTTGTCTTCTTTACAGTCTGCTTACCAGTCCGTATAGCTGCATTGGCAACAAACGCTTCTGAAAAATCTTTCTCTACCAATTGGAAAACAAACATAAAACATACTTTTTCGGAGTTGCAAAGATAAAAAATAAAGGAATGATACATGTCATCCGAAAAAAGAGACTCCTAATAAGTTTTAGATTATATGGTCCGGGATCACTATTTTTGCAAATATGCAGAAACACTCATGATTCTTAGCCTCGCAAACACGAATGAAGACAACCTGGGTGTTCCATCAGATAAATAAAAAACAAATTATCTACTGATGAAAGAATCAGGCTTCAAAATCTATTTTGCTCCGCTTCAGGAGTCAACCGATTACATCTACCGGGGTGCACACGCGAAATTTTTCGGGGGTGTGGATAAATACTTTGCACCTTATATTGTGCGTCAAAACGACGGAACAATCAAAAAATCGCACCTTCGTGATATCAGGTCAGAAAACAATCAGGGATATCCCATGGTCCCTCAAATACTTGCCGGAAATTCCGCCGACTTTATTTTTCTTGCAAGGATGCTTCAGGACAACGGATATGATGAGGTAAACTGGAATCTTGGCTGTCCCTATCCTATGGTAACGAATAAAGGGCTTGGCTCAGGGTTGCTCCCTTTCCCGGAACGGATCAAATCGGTTCTTGAGGAGTCGTTGCCCAATATTGACTGTAAGATTTCAGTAAAAATGCGCGCCGGGTTACAATCGAATGAAGAGATCTTTAAGTTAATTGATGTACTTAACGAGTTTCCGCTCAGTGAAATCATTCTTCATCCGAGGTTTGGCAAACAACTTTATCGCGGAGAAGCTGATGAGGCAGTATTTGCCGAAGTACACAAAACATTGAGGCATGAGCTTGTATACAACGGTGATATTGAATCTTTAGAGAATATTAATCGCCTTAACCTTCTCTTTGGCGATATCACAACGTGGATGATTGGTCGTGGAATCCTGAAAAATCCTTTTCTTCCAATGCTCCTTAAAAATGGTTGTTTACCAGAAAAGGAGGAGAAAGCGATCATCCTCCGAAATTTTCATGATGAGATATTTCATAAATACGCAACACTCCTGAGTGGAAGCAGTCATCTTTTGATGAGAATGGAAAAATTCTGGAGCTATTTTTGCTTTGTCTTTCCCGATCCACATAAAACGTTTAAACTAATTAAAAAAGCGGCCAACCTTGTCAAATACGAAGCGGCTGTGAATGGAAATTTTCAAAGACTGAGTTACGATGAAAAAGACGAATGCGGCCCGAATTCTTGACCGGCTTAAGATTGGTTACGAATTACTCGAATACAAAGTGGACGAATCAGACTTAAGTGCGGTTCATCTTGCCGAAACTGCCGGGGTTCCGATCGGTCAGGTATTTAAAACACTCGTTTTGGAAGGTGACAAAAACGGGAATTTTGTCTGCATTATTCCGGGAGGCGAAGAGATCGATCTGAAAAAAGCAGCATTCGCAAGCTCCAATAAAAAGGTGGCGATGATCAAAATGAAAAATATTGAGCCATTAACCGGATACATCAGGGGTGGTTGTTCACCACTTGGAATGAAAAAGAATTTCCCTGTTTATATCGACAAATCAGCCTTTAATCAAAGTTTTATCTATATCAGTGCTGGGGTACGGGGAATGCAGATAAAACTATCTCCTGCCGATTTATTGATGGCCTGTAAAGCAAACAAGGCGGAAATCACACAAGAAGATTAAATACAAAATTGCTAATATCCTGTTATAATTGAAAAAGACGAGATGTTGCAACAACGTTGCTTTCTCTTCTTCTGAACTATATTCTGCCAATTCTTTTTAATTCCCAGAAACATTTTGCAGTTGCAGTAATATCAACGGCAGCATTATGAGCTTTCCAATTTACTGGTAATCCTGTTGTTTCTGTGTCAAAAAATAAATACATAGCATTCAATTTATTAGGTTTTCTACTCAGCTGATAAAACGGGCAATATTGAAAATATTTTAATTGTCAACAAATTATTTTGCACACCTGAATCCCACAGCGAAATCAACCCAACTTGGTGATAACCCATTTCGGTAATAATTTTGAATGCACATAGCTCCCGAATGCCAACTGCCACCCCTTATCACTTTAAACCTGCCTCGTTCTGCTCCTTTAGGATTATTATCCGGAGATGTCTTATAATAATCGCTTCCATAGTTATCAGATACCCATTCCCAGACATTTCCTGCCATATCGAATAAACCGAATCCATTAGGTTGGAAGGAACCGACTTTAAGAATACACTTGTATTTCTTTCCGAAATTGGCTTTTGTCGAATCTGCCTGGTCGCCAGTCGGAAAGTTTTTATCAGTCAATCCGCCTCTCGATGCATATTCCCACTCAGCTTCGGTAGGCAAGCGTTTACCGGCCCATTTTGCATAACCATCAGCCTCGAACCAGGAAATACCAACTACGGGAAAGTTAGGAAAATCTAACCCGCTTTTGAATTCTATCGTTCCCCAAAACTCAGGCAAAGCGTGTTTTGTGGAAATGCAGAACTCGTAGTATTGTTTATTCGTAACTTCATATTTATCAAGGTAAAACGCATCAATTTTAACCTTGTGTTCAGGTTGCCAATCGGATAGACCCGTTGAATTCTTTCCCATATTAAATTCCCCTTTGGGAATCAACGCCATATTCTTCAAAGGATTATCCTGTCCAAAAACCGGGATGGAGGTAATAAATGTGAGGATTAATAAAAATACTTTCATAATCTATTGGTTTTTATTGCGTTTGGAATACTTCCTATGAGCCAAAGTAAATGGTTGCCAAAGTTTCGCGCTTTTTTGAACGTTTCCTCAAAATTCGGACTAAAAAAGATGAATACCAAATAATCTATTGATTATTAATTGAGATGCGCGGGGAAAATGATACAATTAGTCGAAATTCATTCGTGACAAACATGCAAGCTGGACAAGAATATATACTTTTTTTGGAGATAAATATGTGCTGTAAAACATTTTCCGATTATTCGGATTTCATAAAATATTTCTGTATTCTTATTCCCGAATATTAGTTATATATAAATCTTTTTTGTATACTTGTATCCGATATTTCGGAATAAATAAATCATTAGTTTAATAATTTGTCCGATATTCATTTAATTATTTTACATTTGAGATAATGACTTTCCGGTAATTCCTAAACAGGAAGTTGGTTGTGGTTCAAATTTGATAATTCATCCCAACGGGTCTGCGATAAATTTATAATGATTAACCCTTGAAATTGACCATCATGATTAATGGAATTGATTTACGGACACTCCGGAATAGTGAGTTTCTCCAGTTTATTACCGACTTTTCGGCTTTTATTGAGGCGAACGATCCTGTTGCCCTGGATGTTCTCGATCAGCATTCGGTTTTAAAAGCCAAAATAGCAGAGACCCAACCGCTTTTTAACCAACAGCAGGCAAGTAAGCTCACGCCACAACTTCAACTGATTAACAAGCGGCGCGACAAAGCCATCACCGGGATAAGATATGCCATCAAAAGCTATTGCCACCATTTCGATGATCAGACAATGAAGAGTGCAAACCTGCTTGCAACTCATTTGAGGCAGTTTGGCAATTACATCACACGGCAAAACTGCCCCACCAAAACGACTACAATCAACGCCATTGTCAGCGACTGGGAGAGCAAACCTAAATTTATTGCCTCTCTTGCGAGACTTGGTCTTAATGTTTGGGTCACCGAACTAAAAACAGCGAACCAACTCTTTTACAAGAAATACTTCGAACGCACACAGGAATATGCTGAGGCAAGCCCCGGCACAATGAAGGGTAAACGCGAAGAAACGGTAGCGGCCTATTACGAGTTGCGGAAATTCCTCGATGCGAATGCTGTTATCCGGTCTGACGCAGGTTATGAAAAAGTGATCAATGCGCTCAATGTACTCATCGAACAATACAATGTGTTGCTAAACTGGAGGAAAACGCTACGAAGTAAACATTCTGGTGATAAAGAAACAGACTATGAAACTGCTTAAACTAATTTAATCCATCAAGAATTCCCTGATATGCCGGTTTACGGTTGTAATTGTCATCAAAAGGGAGTGGCCAGTCGGGACGATTGTAGGTGCTCCTGATCCATGAATCGGCATCGCCAACATTCCAGGTTGTGATTCCGTAACGCTGAGCAGCGGGTAATGCAGCAAATGTTTTGACGATTACTTTATATTTTGCTGCCTGAAGAGCAGAAAGGGCATCGGTAAGGACAAGACTCTGATTATTGGCTTGATTAAGCGAAATATCCAATTCTGAAATATGAATTTTTAATCCCGTTTGAGCAGCGGTACTTATCGCTTCGATCAGATTGGCATCCGTTTGATTTTGATTGGTATGCATCTGCAAACCGAGACCATGAACAGGAATACCGCGTGCTTTAAAATCGGCGACCATATTGTTTACTGCAGTTCTTTTGGCAGAACTATATTCATGTCCGTATTCGTTGTAAAACAGTAAGGCATCAGGATCGGCTAAGTGCGCATACTGAAAGGCTCGTGCGACATAGTCGTTCCCGAGATGTTGAGACCAGATTGTACTACGGAGTGTTCCATCATCATTAAATGCTTCGTTCACGACATCCCACGAGGTTACACTTCCTTTAAAATGTGTGACTACGGTCTGAATATGTGTTTTGAATAAGTCTTCCCATGCTGCGGCATCGCCCTGAAAACCGGTGACCCATGAAGGGAGCGAATTATGCCAGATCAA
Organism: Bacteroidia bacterium; assembly: GCA_026391655.1. Classification (GTDB taxonomy): domain Bacteria; phylum Bacteroidota; class Bacteroidia; order Bacteroidales; family Prolixibacteraceae; genus JAAFHB01. The sequence goes on from JAPLDR010000021.1 coordinate 30,537, forward strand.
TGTATGTCCATGAACGCGGATGTTCAGGCTTTTGGCAAATGTCACAAGGTAATCAGCATCATCCCAATAATAAGTGTTTTCGGAAGGGTGTATTGAACCGATTTTCATCGCATTTTCAGCCGTCACACTATTGAACTCCTTTCGGATCACATTTTGGTAAAGAACTCTCGATTTTAACAGGCTAATATTTAATGAGGCTCCGAATGGAAACGGTGAAACCTCCTTTAAACCTTTCGTTTCAACTACAACAGGATCGGGAATTACCTCATGTTTACTACAACAAATCGTGATAATCGCAGTAACTGATAAATACAGCAGAATATTCTTCTTCATAAACTATCAAAATTTGGAGGCCGAAAATAGTAATTATAATCCTATTTTACAGCAACTATCGTTGTAGAAGAAGCAACTCCTTTGGCTTCAGCAGAAAGTGTTATTTCACCGGCA
>JAPLDR010000021.1:30994-63074 GCA_026391655.1 Bacteroidia bacterium
CGGCATTTCCTGTTGGACGTAAAATAACCAAACCACGGCCACGGAAAGTTGTGCATGTCGGTGATTTAAAGCTCCGCATATCCGATGGATTGGCACTTCCTATTGCAGCCGCTTCTCCGGCTCCGGCAATGGTAAAGGTTACAGGCAGATCACCATCGGGAACCAGGTTTCCGGCATCATCAGTCAATTCAACCATCACATAAGATAAATCGTTACGGTTGGCATTGATTGTTGAACGATCGGGCGTCAAGCGGATTTTCGAGGCAGGACCAGTTGTTTTCAATGTTTTTGAACCTGCCGCTTTACCATCTTTGAAGCCGATTGCTTTAAGTTCACCAACTTCGTAAGGAACTTCAAAAGTTGCCGTTAATTTAGTTTCGGGCGATACGGACTTTGTCCCGATCACTTTGCCATTCAGTTCAAGTCGTACCGATGAGTAGTTGGAATAAATCGCAACGGACAATTTTTTACCTTCAGCTCCTTTCCAATTCCACGATTGGCGTTCGTCGGGCCAACCCCACATACTCACTGTTTCGATCTGCCCATCAGGAACCGGGGCATGAACAGCCAATTCCAGGTCACTGATTTCCCAAACCACATCGCGGTAATACGATTGATCTTTTTTAAATCCGCAAATATCGATATCGCCGCAATATGCATTGAACCATGGCCACGGGAGACTAAATTCATAAGGTTTCGGTGCATCACTTGTTAACGTGGTATGCCCAATTGCCGACTCGCCAAGGTAATCGAAGGCAGTCCACACAAAATCGCCAATCACGTAAGGTTTCTCTTTTACCAATTGCCAATTCCCGAAAGCCTCATTAGGAAATGATTCAGTTCCTACCATCACCCTTTCGGGATACAGTGCGTGGTCGGGTTCGTACATTTTCCACATGTAGTTGTATCCCCCTATATCCAGGCCCGCAAATGCAGGTGCAGTATCTTTCCAGTCCCTCCCTTTCTGATCCCAGAAAGCACAAATTGCCTCTGTTACCGGACGTGTGGTATCGAGTTTTTTAACCGTTTTCACAAGACGTGATCTTATTTCAAGCCCTGAAGAATCTGCTCTTTCGGGAATCTCGTTCCCGACACTCCACATAATTACCGAAGGATGGTTCCGGTCACGAAGGATCATCGATTGAAGATCTTTGGCATACCAATCTTTAAAAAACAGGTGGTAATCTTCGGGATTTTTAGGTTTTTCCCACATATCAAAAGACTCATCGATCACCAATACGCCCAACCGGTCGCACGCATCGAGGAACTGGCGTGACGGCGGATTGTGGCTGGTCCGGATCGCATTGTAGCCAAATTTCTTCATCAGTTCAACGCGGCGTTCTTCAGCGCGGTCGATTGTTGCAGAACCCAATAATCCATTGTCATGGTGCATGCAACCACCTTTGAGCAATACATTTTCACCGTTCAGCAAAAAACCTTTCTTTGCATCATAGCTGATCGAACGGATTCCGAAAGAGGTAGTCGTTTGATCGGAAATAGCATTTTCGGTTTTCACAGTAACAATTGCCTTGTAGAGCGAAGGAGATTCCGGCGACCATAATGAGGGTGCTGCCAGGGAAAGATTTTGAGTTACTACCGTTTGTTTACCGGAAACGATCAATTCACTCTTTTCAGTCGTAGCCACAGTTTCTCCTTTAGGGTTAAAAAGTGTAGTCGCGACAATTATCTGCAGATCTTTTCCCGAATTGTTTTCAATAGTTGACTCCATTTTAACAGTAGCCTTCTCTTTTGTAACCTCGGGTGTTGTTACAAAATTTCCCCATTGTGAAATATTCACCTGATTGGTTTCAATCAGCTCAACATGTCGGTAGATGCCTGATCCGCTGTACCAACGGCTGTTTTTGCCTGGATTATTCACCTTTACTGCAATAAGGTTTTTTTCACCGGGAGGATTTAGATACGATGTAATATCATAACCAAACGGTGTATATCCATAAGGATGAAATCCAACATGTTTTCCGTTGACCCATACATCACTCATCATATAAACACCATCAAAAAGCAGGGAGTTTTTTTTGTCTTTTGAATTTGAATCGAGTATAAACGATTTCCTGTACCATCCGATTCCTCCAACAACATGTCCTGTAGAACCGCCACCCTGACTTTCGGATGAAAAAGGGCCTTTTTGCGTAACACCACTTTTAGGAGCCAGATCTTCAATGCTCCAATCGTGAGGCAGATCGAGCAATCGCCATTTTGAGTCATCGAAAGCTGGTGCCTCAGAGCCGGGAACATCGCCAAGGTTAAATTTCCAGCCCGAATCGAATAGTTGTGTGCGGTTGGCAGGATCAAATTTTGGTGCCGAACACCCGATCATCAAAACCGACAAAATGAATTCGGATAGAATAATCGCTTTATTCCGGAATAAATTTCTAATTAGTAAGTTCATAATTTTGAGCTATTTGGTTTTTATTAATATCCTGATGCTTGTCCATCTTTGCGTGATTCGGAAGCGCCGTAATAAACCTTATTCTTTGCATCGTACATTATGGCCTGATAGCCGCCATAACCACCAAGATCGTATTGAATTGTGTGACCTTTTTGCATCAATGTGCGGATGGTTTCGTAGCTGATTCCACTTTCGAGACAAACAATTCCTGCATCCTCCATCTTTTCTCCTGTAGGTTCAGATGATCCAAAATGCTGAATCCGCGGGGCATCACCAGCCTCCTGCAAATTCATTCCAAAGTCGATAAGGTTCACCACGATCTGAACATGCCCTTGCGGCTGCATGGCACCGCCCATTACACCAAAACTTACCCAGGGTTGTCCATCCTTAGTTATAAATGCTGGAATAATTGTTTGGAAAGGACGCTTTCCGGGTTCATAAGTGTTGACATGGTTCTCCTCCAGTGTGAACATCTCACCCCGGTCCTGCAAAACAAAACCAAGTTTATCTGGAGTCATTCCACTACCCATTCCGCGGTAATTGCTCTGAATTAACGAGATCATATTGCCAGACTCATCTGCAACTGTCAAATAAATTGTATTCCCATGTTCGGGATTCCCCGGCAACTGTCTTTTTGATGCCCGGTTCAAATCAATCAGTTTTCGTCGTTCATCACTATATTTTTTAGAGATCAACTGCTTAACCGGAAGTTGATTAAAAGCGGGATCAGCATAAAATTTTGCCCTATCCTCAAACGCCAGTTTCTTCGCCTCAACAAACAGGTGAATATACTCAGCGCTTCCAAATCCCATAGATTTTACATCGTATCCTTCCATGATATTCAACATTTGCAAAGCTGCAATGCCTTGACTATTGGGAGGAAGTTCCCAGATATCATAACCACGATAATTGGAGGAAACCGGTTCAACCCACTCAGAATGATGCGATGCCATATCTTCGTACGACAGGTATCCGCCATTCCGTTTCATATATTCACCAATTGTTCTGGCAATATCACCTTTGTAAAAAGCATCTCTGCCCCCTTCTGAAATTTTCGTAAGCGTATTTGCGAGAAATGGATTTTTAAATATCTCCCCTTTTGCGGGAGATTTGCCTTCGGGCATATAGGTCTCTTTAAAGTTAGGAAATTGTTGAAGTGACCGTGAATTAGATGCTATATAATAAGCAATTACCTCACTTACCGGAAATCCGTTGCGCGCATAATTGATGGCTCCCGAAAGAATTTGTTTCATGGGCAGTTTACCAAACTTCTGATTTAGTTCGAACCAACCATCCACACAACCCGGAACCGAAACGGGAAGTGGTCCAAGTGAAGGGATTGTTTTTATTCCCTTGTTTACCAATATTTCTCTAGTTAAAGATTTCGGAGACCGGCCGCTCGCATTTAATCCGTATAATTTCTTTGTTTTTGCATCCCATACTATTGCAAAGAGGTCTCCGCCAATGCCAGAACCTGTAGGTTCCATCAACCCCAGAACTGCGTCAGCAGCAATTGCCGCATCGACGGCAGTTCCACCTGCTTTTAGAATATCAATTGCAGTTTGAGTTGCCAATGGCTGGCTTGTGCATGCCATTCCATGTTGTGCAATCACTTCCGATCGAGTTGCAAAGGATCGGCCGGTAATCCGATCTTGTGAGAAAAGAGACGAGCAACACATGAGGGATAGAAAAATGACTGAGAGTGTTTTCATAAGGCGTTAATCAAGATTATTACTCAAAGATAATGAGTCATTTGTTTTTGCCAAAGTAAAACATATATTTGATAGGTAATAATGCCGGAAATAAGGCATTCAATTTGGACGAATACCGGAGTTGGTGAAATAGTGTTTTTGCAGTAATAATTTGCCATAAAATGGCTGAAATCGCATGATCATTTTTATTAACAACTAAATATTAACACCTTTTAATTATGACAACATCACGTCGGACATTTCTCAAAAACAGCGCTGTTCTGGTTGCCGGAACAGCTCTTATGTCGAAAACATCTTTTGCAGCATCGAGCCCTGGCGAAATTGTTGGACTCCAACTTTACTCTGTTCGTGAAGATATGAAAAAAGATCCGATCGGAACGCTGACCCAACTGGCAAAAATGGGATATAAGAATGTTGAACATGCCAATTACATCGAACGGAAGTTTTATGGCTATTCGCCAGCTGAGTTTAAAAAAATTCTGAACGACCTTGGCCTGAAAATGCCTTCTGGCCATACCGTAATGGGGAAAAACCATTGGGATGCTGTCAAAAAAGAGTTTTCTGATTCGTGGAAATACACCATTGAAGATGCAGCTTTTATGGGACAAAAATACGTGGTCAGTCCTTCTATGGACGATAGTATGCGCAAAACCTACGACGACATGGTGCGTTACATGGATGTTTTCAATCTCTGCGGTGAACTTTGTCAGAAATCGGGGATGAAGTTTAGTTATCACAACCACTCTTTCGAATTCAGCGAAAAGCTGAATGGAATGAAAGTCTTCGATATCATGATGCAGAAATTTGATCCTAAACTTGTTTTAATGCAATTGGATATTGGCAACATGTATATCGCCGGAGCCAAAGCGCTTGATATTTTGGGCCAATATCCCGGAAGGTTTGAATTGATCCATGTAAAAGATGAAATAGCGGTAAACACTCCTGAGAAATACGAAAGTACAATTCTGGGCAAAGGAATTATTCCTACAAAAGAGGCAATTGACCTTGGCCGTAAAATAGGAGGCACTACCGTTTTTATCATCGAACAGGAGTCGTATCAAAATGCAACGGCTCTTCAATGTATGAAAGAAGACTTTGATGTGATGAAAAAATGGGGCTATTAATTGGCAATCATTGATTTAAAATATATTTATGGCTCCCGGCCCGGGAGCCATTTCTTTCAACAATCTATACTAAATATGAAAAAAACAACTTCTTCCGCCTTACTTATTATTGTGTTGATTTTATGCGGCATATCAGGCTGCCAGAGCCAAACGAACCAGCAGCCATTTACCCTGACGTGTACACCTTATCTTCAAAATCTTCACCAAAACGGAATTACGATCATGTGGATGGTGAATAATAACGCCACAAGTTGGGTGGAATACGGAAAAACTGAACAACGCGGAAGCAAGGCTGTCCATACCCAGTCGGGGATGGTTGATGTGAATCCGGGAGTTCAGAAGATTGTCCTTACGGGACTGGAACCCGGCACCCGCTATTTCTATCGGGTTGCATCCAATGAAGTAAAATTGCTACAGGCGTATAAAGTTATTTTCGGTGATACGCTCTTTAGTGAAACTTACTCTTTTACCACGCCCTCAGCTTCGACGCGGCAATTCTCTTTTCTGGCATTCAACGACCTGCACAGCAAACCACAGTTTGTGAACGATATCGTGAAACGCGAAAACGGATTCAGCTTTGCGATGTTGAACGGAGATATTATGGGCGACATTAACACTGAGGATGAGATTGCAAAATGTATGCTGATCCCATTCAGCAACTATTTTGCAACGGGCAAGCCTTTTTTTCTCACACGCGGAAATCACGAGACAAGAGGTTCAGGTGCCCGAAGTCTTTTGAAATATATTGATACTCCTTCCGGAAAATATTACTATTCATTCACTTATGGCATTGCCTGTTTTATCGTGCTCGATTGTGGTGAAGATAAACCGGACGAACACCCGGCATATTTCGGTTTAGCCGATTACGACAATTACCGGATTGATGAGGCAGAATGGCTTTCCCTCGAAGTACAAAAACCGGCATTTAAAAATGCAGAATATAAGATTGTCTGCATCCATATGCCGATTACTCTTCAACCCCAGGGAGAGGATAAAATTGGTAACGGACCTGCAGATTGCAGCGCAAAATTTGCACCAATTCTCAATAAGGCTGGTGTTGATTTACTTCTTGCCGGACACACTCACCAATTTGCGGTAATCCATCCACAAAAAGGGGTGACCAATTTTCCAGTTATCGTGGGTGGTGCACCTGTGAGCGGGAATGATCAGACAAAAACTACCTACACGTTAGTTGAAGTAGGAAAATCGGGCATTACCTGTTTCCTTAAAAAAGTTAATGGTGATGTTATTGAAGAGGTTAAGATTAAGAAATAATTTGACGATTCGACAATTAGTTAATTCGACAATGGGGATCATGCTCCTTTGTTTGAAATATTTTCCATTACCGAATTGTCACATTGTCTAATCGTCGAATTGTCTAATTGATTATTTTAGTAATAAGTTTCATTATTGCACTATATTTTCTACTTTTATCGACATAAAATATTTAAAACAATGAAAACGTTACTTTTAGTTTTATTGGTTACCATTTCCCTTAGCGGATTTTCTCAACGAAAGGAAATGTTGTTCAACGGGAATAATCTCGCCGGATGGTCGACCTATTGCGCAGACTCAACAATGAATCCCGCCTCATTCTTCTACGTTAAAGATGGTCTGATCGAAACCCCCGGAGTTCCCAACGGATATCTTCGGACAAAAAAGGAATTCGAAAACTATCGTCTGCACGTTGAATGGTGCTATCCCGAAAAACCTACAAACAGCGGCATTTTTATTCACACTGTAGGCCCTGACAAGATTCTGCCTACACACTATCAATGTCAGTTGAAACACCTTTTTGTTGGTGATTTTATTATACAGGGAGAAGGTGTAAGTGCCACAGTCAGAGATACTCTTTACACTTCAACTGCAAAAGTGAAACCAATTGCTGCGAAAGCAAAACCTTCGAGTGAAAAGGTACCGGGTGAATGGAACAGCTGTGATATTGTTTGCAAGGGCAACACAGTCGAATTGAAAGTGAATGGCGTGCTTCAGAACTATGCCACAAAATGCAGCATCACGAAAGGTGCCATTGGACTGCAAGCCGAAGGATCGAAAATTCAGTTCCGAAATATCTGGATTGAAAAGCTTAAATAAAATCTGAATTCAAATTCAAGATCATTCAATAAATCAGTAAAGCCCCCGAAACCGGAGGCTTTACTGATTTATTGAAGAAAACCTTTCCTGTTCTTTGGTTGTTAATAATTCAAAACCGGAACAATGCTAATTGTCATCTCTCCTTCGAAAACGCTCGACTTCGAAAAACAAATTACTGATCAGACCTTACCGTCTTGAGATGGGAACGGCATTGCCAGTAAGGAAAAACCGCAATCTTTACGAATTCTGGCAAAAGAAAATCACAGCCAAAATCAGGGAAGATCTCGACAAAAGCGGATCCAATCTACTGATAAACCTCGCCTCAGTCGAGTATTTCAAGGCGATTGATCAGAAGAAACTAAAAGCTCAAATTGTAAGTCCAGAATTCAGGGAAGCGAAAGATGGAACCTATAAGATCATTTCCATCTTTGCCAAGAAAGCACGCGGAATGATGACCCGTTTTATTCTTCAAAATGGTATTAATACGGAAGAACAATTACGGGCATTCGAAAGCGATGGTTATTGCTTTAAAAGCCGACTCTCAGAAAGGGGAAAACCGGTGTTTACGAGAGGGTAAGCATCAATTATTATCTGGCAGCAGAATTTTATTATACCGATAGTTGAGTCGATTGCCCCAGCTATTTTAAAACCGTAATTATTCTTTAATAGGGCCCTTTTTCTAATCCATATGAAGTTGATGAATGATGATTGCCATTAACATAAAAAGATAAAGATTTTATACCAACATTTTTAGTGAGACAAATACTATTAATATATTCAACGATAAAACAAGTATCATTTTTTGAGCCTTCCACATATCTTGGTACGGTCTCAGAAGCATATTTCCAATATGCAATCGGACATTTAACCGTTACCGTTCCATTTTCATTTACCTGAAAAGTAAGTGTATCTATTCTATTTGTTATTAAAGTAGTGTCCATTTCAGTGGAAGAGATATCAAGCTTATTCTTATTTTCTATATGAAGACCATTTAAAATCTGGCGCGCCCTGTAAACATAGGGAGGATTTGATGTCTTATCAATGAATTCCCATTCACATTTTCCTACCTCCGTAAAATAAGTATTGGGAAAGGAAAAGCTACCATAATTAGAATACAGATATTTGGCTCCAACCTTTAACGGCAAATAATCACACATTACAATGATCGTCCCTGTGGCATTCACGGTTCCGGAACCTCCTGTTAAGGGGATTGTATAATTAAATGTACCACTGGTTGTAGGTGTGCCGCTGATGGTTATCATATTGGCAGCCCAGGTTGCTGTTACTCCTGCTGGTAAACCCGCTGCAACTCCTATACCGGTTGCCCCTGTTGTGGTAAAGTTAATAGCAGATAAAATTGTATTTACACCCAGGGAAGGTGATGATGAGGCTGCACTTACTGTATTGGCCGGCGTTGGCGTTACAATGTCATTGTGGCAGGAACCGATAAAGCACAATACCACAACTATTAAAATAGATTTTATTGCGATTGGCTTCATTTTTTTGAAAATTTAGTTTATCAATACAATTTATCGAAAAAAATTACAAATAAATATTCTTCAGGTTTTTAAGATACTCCGTACTCTATATCAATTCGTTTCTTTGTTGCTTCTCGTGATTGTAAAAACTTCAGTTTACAATAATTACTTCAATTTATCACCATTAAATTCATTTAATATTCCATCTGCAAAATGAGTACTAAAATTATAAAAAAAAATATTTTCTTACAAGTTCTTATTCAAAACCATTTATCATCGTTTTCTGTTTTTGCTTTCCCCAAACAAAGTGTAAAGAGGATACCGAATTTGCAATTACTGGTTTCTCCCAAAATTCTAAATGAGTTCTAAATGCAATTATTCTCTTGGTACATAGATAGAATATAGAGACAGTATTTACCAAAATGGGAAGTAGATTTTCAATTTATTCAACCAATAATTTCCTGCAGCTTTCGCATATAGTTGAATCGTTTATTCCCTTAAATCCAAAGCCACTCCACTGATATGCAACAACGCGGGTAGTCGTTGTAGTTTTATCAGGGATTATAAAAGAATCGCCCCGGTGGAGGGCGCATAAAATTTTATTGTTGTAAGGCGAAAGTATGGCATCCAATAAAGGCCATGCCAAAGCTGAACCTCGCCATTTTGCAAACAATCCTTTATAGTCGATATCATAAACGTATGGTCGCAGACTGATTTCACTATCCAAATTTGAATAATGCTTTTCAAGTGCAAACAAGTATTCATGCTTTTCGTCGAGCTTTCCGGAAGTGATCGTAACAATTGACATTGGATGAGTGCTCCAAACCCTTTTGCCTTTTTGATAAGCTTCGAGGATTAGTTTAGGCTGACCATTCACCGAAACGGATATTGGTTTCAACGTATAGTTGTTAATTGTTAAAGTACTCTTTTTGAATGTCAAAGGTTCTAATTTGTAATGCACGGTATCACCAGTTTCCGGATAAAAGGAGTTGGGTTTTGTGTGAGTTGTGATTCCTTCGCACTGATATTGTCCATTTTGAATCGTGATACCGACCATTAAACCCTCTTTTGTTTGCGGATATTTCTGATCGAACAAATGGTTCCCCAACGAAAAGAATACAGGTTTACCATCCACCATATCAGGCTTTTGAATAACATGAGGATGACTTCCTATAATTAAATCGGCACCGTTCTTAATCAACCAGCTTGCTGTTTCGCGTTGTACCTTGTTTGGCCATTCTAGCAATTCGCTACCCCAATGAATTGAGACAATCACCATATTTGCCAAACTGCATGCCAACCTCAACTTCTGCTTTATTTCGACTGAAGGTATTTGATTTGATGAAAGATCGCGGCCGGGGATCATGTTGATCGTCACTATGGCAATCACAACATCTTTTACCATGAAAAACTGAGGCGAATTTCCAAGATAAACCGGAGTAATTTCAAAAGTCCGCAATGCTTCGATTGTTTTTCTTTTCCCATCTTCACCTAAGTCAAAGCTGTGATTGTTCTCACATGTGATGACATTAAATCCGGCATCTTTGAGTAATCGAATATGGGTACTGTCAATATCAAAAACAGGAGAGTCGCTTTTAGAGGGATATTGATCACTCTTATAGCCAACTGCGCCTTCCAAATTGCCAATTACAAAATCGGCTGATTTAAAAAGTGGTTTTATCGCTTCAAACGGAGAAGAATTTCTGGTTTGAAATTCTGTTCTTACATTTCGCGAAAGCAAAATATCGCCAACAAATAAAACCCGGATCTTCGATTCCTGCGCAATGCCACTTTGAGTGATCAGCAAAAAAACCAATATTAATAGGAGGTGATTGGGCTTCCTGAAGCACTTTTGTAAGTGACAAACGGTTTTATCCATGATAGTATTTCTTGCGTTTTTACTTTTTCGCGCCATTCCTGATCAGTTAAACTTTTATCTGACGAGAACTCGTAATAAGAATAGATTGAACCTTTTACAATCTGATGTCTTCCAAAAAAAGGAACTGTATAGTTCCATTCCATCGTATTTCCAACAGCTGACATCAGGTAGGGAATTTTATAAACCATATTCCCACCAGCTACATCAGCTATTTTGGCAATTGGATCAGGGTTTGAAAGCGCATAATCTTTGTTTGAGAGACTGTTGAAAACCAGAAACAAATGTTCGGCAGTACCGGCAACATAAAGTATTTTTTCATTCTCCTCATTGGTTAACGTTTCGCCTCTTCGCTCCTTTTCGGCCATTTTTTGAAATGTTCGTGCTTCATTTGCCGCCTCATTGAGTCGTTTAATAATACCTTCATACAATGAACGATTTTCATTATCAGATGATTCTTCCTTAATATCAACTGATTTGACAGTTGCTTTTGATACATACATCATCGCAGTTTCGAATAAATTGGCAATTGTTGCAAATGTATTAGGATCAGGTTCTACATATCCCCTTGGAGCCCTCATTAAGATTTCTTCAAAACCGCCCTCACCACATTCGGCACTTGTCCTTTCGTTCACCAGGATTGTGGCATGTCGAAGAGTTGTCCATGTTGCAAAACCTGTTTGCAAGCGCTTGGTCTGCCAGATTGCACGATCGGCTAAGCCATTAGTAGAATTCAACGAGTCAGCCCATTGAACAGAAATTGAATTAATCCACTGACTATATATTGTATTGTTCTGCTTTTTATCATTCTCTTTGAAATTGGATTTCAAATTATCGATAACCCTACGCAAATTCGGATATTTTTCATAGTCTGATTCTAAAAGTTTCTCTGCAAAACCATTCCCCAAAGCAGCAGCCAGGTCTAAGCCCGAAGGTAAAAGTCGTCCATCCATTCGAAATTCGGGTGCCACATATGGATGATAGACCGTTGAATACAAAACTTCGTTGTCGAATCCCCATGACAATGGAAATATAACTTGTTCTTTTCCTGGATATTTACAATATTCGGGGATCTCACTTTTTATATCTCCCCAAACCAACGGAGATCTTGATGGTGATATAAATCCGGAATAACTTTCAATCCATTTTTCCGCATAAGCAGTGATTTCTTTGGGCAAAGCGTTTAATTCTTTTAATGCATTAGTCTTCGATTGGTAGATGGTATTAAAATAACGGAATGCCTTGAAGTATTTTCCCATCTCTGGGGTTGAAGTATAATGTCCTCTGGGTTTTAAATCGGAATACTGATAATCTCCGTCTATTATTTCGCAAAAACAATCCTGCTCGTTCAGGATTCTTTTCACTTCAGGATTTTGAGTATTACCTGAATTGATGTCTTTGAGGGTTGAGAAAACGGTAGCCCAAACTGAACTCGGGTTTTGATTTTTGATGTATTTATCGGCTTCCAGAACAAACTTCCAGAAGTTTGGAATTGCCTCATCACGTTCTTTTACAATGAATAAGCCCTGGTAAGCCGAACCAAATAGTTCCCAAAAGATATCTGTTGTAACCAGGTATGGCCGGGTTGGAGTGGTTCTGTCGTAACTATTGCAATGGTAGTTTTCAGTTTCATACAACTTATACATCTGATCGTCATGATTTGGGCGGAACAGTCCGAAGTTTTTCTGAAATAGGCTGACTTCTTCCGAAGTATTCGAATACATCCAGGCATTAACAACATCGGCCAATGGCATTTGAATTGGTAAATAATTTAAAGAGTATCGGCTATCAGCGATTGTTAAACCTACTACTCCTTTCCCATCTGGAACTGATGATGGTGTTGAGATAAAATGGTATTCGGGCAATTGAACTTCCTCTTTTTTACTAGCAATCTGATAAATGCCTAATCCTGGCATATCTTTTTGCCAATGCAATAGTCCTAATCCATTGGGAGTTGGAGTAATCGACCCTCCACCTTTTATCTCTGTTCCGATGGTTTTATAGCCACTCCAATTATTGGAATTGTAACATGCAACAAAGAAATTATTGTTTTTATCTTCCCAAATCAGTTGGTGACCCGCAGGATGAAAGGCAATTGGCAAAGCCCAATCGGCCACCATTTCGCTTGGTGGAAAATCAGCATCTTCAAATTTTGTAGCCGTTTTGGTTGGGCCTATCACCTGATAAAAGCGCTTTCCCGATTCGGTTACAGAAACAATCCGATAGGTTTTATCACCATTATCCATTCCAAAAAATAACCTGTATGAATAGTATTCTTTTCTGGTTTTATAATCCGATTCAATAATAAAAGGACGCGGGCAAACAACAAGCCTTCTTAATTGGTTTGGAGTTGAATAAATACATTTTGCACTCCAATTTTTATTGTCTTTTTCAATTCTGATGATCTGGTAGCTCCCATTTTTTTCGCCCATTACAAAAAGAACCTTTGCATTCGGATGCCAGGAAATTGCTTTTGCTTTCAATCCGTCAGACAATGGGAGGCTATCCGAAATTCCGGATTCACCCATCTTCCAAAATTTAATAGAATACTTCTCATCCACTTCCCTTACAATTGCTGCGACAGTAATGCCAACTGGCGAAACGTCATAGTCAATTACTTTTTCTGAATTTGAAAATGAAAAACGTTGTATGCTTGCCGGAGAGGGTATGATGGTTGACTCCGGGATATTAAAAACTCCAATTTTTATATCTGTGCTGTCGCTATTTGCATTTTCAATAATATTGGAATGCAGTTTTCTACCGATAGAATATTTCGGACAATATGAAATTAATAGCCCAGTGCAGATTAAAATTTTAAAAAAAAAAATAAATCGGGAATTAATCATTTTTAGTACTTTCATTATGCTTTTCTATCTTACTCTCTTTATTATCGTCAACAATATTTTTTGGATTTTATACCTTTCCTGGATAAACAAGGTTTATTTCGTCATGGTAAACTCTAAAGATTATTTTATGGTTAAGCTCGTTAAAATTTGACCTACGTTATAAAGCTTTATTCTATCCTGCAGCCTGTCAAGTACTTCAAGTTCAATCGTAAAATACTATAGCAGCTCAGTATTTACTGCTAACAGGACTTCATGGGGAACACAAATGCCCCCCATGAAGTCCTGCTTTTTAAACTTTATCAGTTTTGTTCCAAATAGGTTTTTCCTAATATCCGACTTCTGACTTTACAATAAGCCCAGGGATAATAAATGCTTAAAGTAATAATCGTCAATAAAATCTGCCCCCAAATATACAGAAAATCATTTAGCGGATCAATGTCATAGCCAAATGTGAGCTTTCTTTCGTTACCAACTGCGACAGTTCTTTCAGCAAAATATTTGTATAACCGAATAACTGCCAAAGGTGAATAAATTCCAATCGTGATAACTGACAGTAATATTTCAATGGCAAGCTTTCCGCAGGAATTCCAAAAATTCGTCTCCCATGAAATATGAAAATCTTTATAATTGATGTTTGCTGACCATTTATAAACACTATATATATAAGGGATTAAGACAACTATAAATAGCAATTGAAATATAATAACATTCGATGAAACCTGATCCTTATGACCAGCCATAAAGGCTACTAAAATAATCGATACTAAAATCAACGGAAGGATCAGTGTCAACAACAAAATTATAAACAGCTTTCCACCTTTACCTTTAAATTCAAAATTTTCAGCGTTATAAAAAGAATTATTGGTGAAATACCGGATTATATCTTTAACAAACCAAGCCCCATATATGCCCAGTGTGATCATGGTGAGCAAAAATCCGAGTAAGATTTTGCCCATAAATTTTCCAAAGGTGCCCTCAAATACAATCGCTTTGTCCTTATAGGTAATGTTTTCAATCGCCAATTTTGTAAGATAAAATGTGAAAACAAAGGCAATAATAATCAGCAAAAGCATTAGAGGTAAGATGAGTAACGAAGGTTTTTCTCCGGGTTGGATATCTTTAGTCATAAATATTATAGCCCCATAAGGAACTATAAAAAATACCAGAAATAAAAACCAGACGGGAAATAATTTCTTCCCGGTCAAATTGAAGCCAAAGTAATTTTTCATGGTTAAATTTTTTATTAGTTACAAAGTCCGATCAAACGTAATAATTAAATTTATATCTTTTTATTATCAGACGAAATATTTTTTACTGCTAAAGACTTGCGGGTTGCAGGTTTATAATTTCGGGTAATAAGATGGTTTTATGTCTTCCTATTGGGGTATAAACGAATTGTACGGGGAATGGAATTATTGAAAAAAGCAGTTTTACCTATCGAATCTGATGAATATTTTATCAATGCTCTTCGTTTGGAAAATATTATTACCTGACGCTTGATTGATGCGATTGGATAACTTTCCAGACATTACCTGTTTTTTCGTAGACAAATGTCCAGAAGAATTTTGCAGTAAAAGTGTTTCCGTCATTTAATTCAACATTTGAGTCGCCATTAGCGGTTATTAATACAATCCGTTCAGAAAGTACAGTGATTTTCTCTTTTCGAACGTTTATTGTCTGTTTTGCAACCCTTTGGAATCCAGTTTTCACAATATTGAATAAGGAATCATACTGAGCAAAATAGGTACCATTCGAAATAAATCCCGCCTTGTATTTATCATCAACACTTTGTGACAATTGATCGTAGTCGAGGTGTTCAGCAGCGTTTATGTTGCTATGAAACAACGAATCGACTTGTTGTTCGATCCTTGTTTTTTGCTGAGCCGAAATGTTTTGTCCCGTTGAAGGTTCAACGAATCCAAAGAAAAAGGAACAAATCAATAAGAAAGTAAGTTTTTTGGTCATACTATTGAGTTTTTAAATAGGATAAATGGCAATTCATTCAGGATGAACTTAACTGATTTACAAACGCAAGTTAAGCACTTGAAAATTAAAATGCAATAGCTCCAGAGTGTTATTTAAAACGACCATCTGACTCGCTTAGTGATTGATTAACTTGCTAATAAATAGTAATTTATCAGAAATAAAAGCAGTGATTAATGGCATAGGAACCGGGAGAAAATATTCTTCAAAATAATTTGGCTGAATCTGCCGGACTGAAAAAGCAGAAACGGTGCACAGCAAAAAAATTGCGATGCACCGTTTTGAAGGAGGTAGTTAACTAGACTATTTAATTCCCCCGTATAAGACGTAACAATATTGCAATAACTGCAATAACAAGCAGGATATGAATAATTGACCCTGCACTATAGGCAAAAAAACCGATTGCCCAAAAAATGATTAAAATTACCGCGATTAAATAAAGTAGATAACCCATAGTGCTTATTTTTAATTATTTACAATTAATGAAATGCAAGCCCAATTGTTGAAACTCCGGTTGAAAGGTCAAGGAATAATCCAACCTTATTACTTAAGTGGTATTCAGCTCCTACATGTAAATCCAGAAATAAAGGATCAACTGTATGGTAATTGCTATCGCGATAATAACCATCATCCCATGTAGATTTAACGATTGAAAATCCCAATGAACCTGCCAGATAAAAATCCCAGTCTGAATTTGCTCCTAATATTTGATCAAAATAATATGTTCCCTTAACACCTAACGGGATAACTGTTTCCCGATACCTATATTGATCATTATGGTAGGTAAAAAAAGTAGCGAAAGGAGCCAATGTGAAATTATTTGCCACACCAAATTCATAATTGATATGAAAAACCGGCAGTGTATGCCCTATATATCCATAATATCCTGAATACCCGCCAATCCCCAAACCTAAGTTTAAAGTATGTCCATACCCATCAGCGTAAGATTTTTTCTGGGCTGATAAACTACTCCCTACTATCATAAGGAGGCATATTAATGCAAGAGCTCTAGTTTTCATTTTCTTGATTTATACTTAGTTAAATATCGTTTACTTGAAAATTTCATTTCGGAATTATTTCTTTTTATCCTTGCCGTTGCCACGATCATTATTCCTATTATCGTTTCCGCGACCGCGATCATTCACCACGTCTGTCATTCGTGTTTATAATATCACCGCGTCCTCTGTTAGCCTGATTGCTTTGGCGATAATTTCTGTCACGATAGTTTCCGCTTCCTGGTCGGTTACCTATTGTTCTTTGAGGTTGCCCGCGGTATCCTTTTGCATATTTGGTTCTATACTCACGATGATTATAGTAAGGAGTGTTTCCATGATAGCCATTCATCACCACTTTATATCCGTTGTACAAATCATAGTTTCTGTAACGGCTGGGGAGATAAGATCTGCGAACCCATGATCTTCCTTCGTAATAAATAAACATGGAAGAATTGACATCATAATATGCTTCCACATCAGGCAAATAATAATACTGCACATCTGAGTACCCGGCAGGAGCCCAGTCGGGTTGCGAACCAATGTTAAAACGCACTGAAATTTGCGCTTGTGCTGCACCTGCAAAAAACAGCACCATTCCTAAAACAACTAATTTTAAAGTTTTCATCTTAATTAAAATTTACAATTTGTATTAATTTCTTTAGGACAAAGGTGCGCCCTTTACTAACGGAAAGCATTACACAATTCCGTATAAGAGTTACATCATTCACACATTTAGCTCTTGAATTTCTAAAAATATTTGTATTTAGAATCTCCATATGTGGTTCACATTAAAGGGATACGAAAACACCCCGATCCTTAATAGGACGCGGGGTGTTGAAACGCTTATACAACCAGTAATAATTTCAGGAATTGGAAGATGATAAAGATATCTTTCAATACTATTGGTACAATAGTTTATAAAGTTCCTTCATATCGGGAGAAAGAATAATTTCTGTTCTGCGGTTTCCGGCTCGTCCTTCAACTGTTTCATTGGTTTGTACAGGATGAAATTCGCCTCTGCCAGATGCATTGATTCGGTTCGAATCAAAGCCATTCTCTTTAGTCAGAATACGTACAATGGTAGTGGCTCTTGCTGTGCTCAGATCCCAATTATCTTTAAATAATTTCGTTTTAATGGGGACATTATCCGTATGGCCTTCAATCATCACAGTGATGTCTTTGGTACTGTTTAGCACTTGTGCAAGAGTTTTAAGCGCCTCTTTTCCTTTCGGATCAACGACATCGCTACCCGATTTGAACAGCAATTTTTCTGCGAGTGAAACATAAACGTTTCCGTCTTTAATGTAAACGGATAACTCATCAGTTTTATAATTCATCAGAGCATCAGCTATTGAGTTTTTAAGCTTGGCCATTACATCTCTTTGTGATTGAATCATATCCTGAAGTCTTTTTAACCGCTTTGCCTGGTCGGCAATTGTCATTTTTGATTCAGTAGAAAGTGCTTTCAAATCATTAGTGACCAATGTGTTTTCATTGAGCAAGGATGTCTTTTGGTCATTAAGATCTTTTACCTTCGCATTACAATCATTCAGTTGACTTAGCTTTTTCGCGTTTTCCTGTTGCAGCTCACTAACTGTGGCTTCTGAAGCCTTGAATTTTTTGCTTGAAACGCATGATGTAAATGTCAAGCCAAGAATTAAGGATAAGAATGCAAGATAGTTAAATGTTTTCTTCATTGTTGTTGTTTTTAAGTGAATAATAATGGGTCAAAGTTGAGACCCTTTTAGATAGTAAGTGTTACACAACTTTTGAAATATTTTACATGATTCACACATTTGGGGAAGACAGGAGCCGAAAGACGGAAGATTGAAACAACGTACTTCGGACTCACGGCTTTAAGTCTCTAAATTATTTGATAATTTGAACGGAATAGGCATTGGGTATTATTTTCTGACCGTGGGTGTGGGCAAATACCTTCGTAAATTCGGCGCCGAAATAGAGGATGCTGGCTGAATAATAGACCCATATAAGAATTAAAATGATGGAGCCGGCAGCACCATATATAGAAGCAATATTATAACTTCCCAGGTAATACCCAATTGCGAATTTGCCAATCATGAAAAGAAGGGCAGTGAAGGACGCCCCGATAAGACAATCGCGGAGTGCTATTTTCCCATCCGGCAATGTTTTGAATATAATGCTGAATAATATTGTTGTGATAATGAATAACACGAGGGCATTAATCACATAAAATAGAAAAATGGTATCCTGGGGAAAGATGATTGCCAAACGTTTGCTGAGAATATCAATTAAAGAATTTACGATTAAACCAACCAATAATAAGAAACCGACAGAGCCAATCATTGAAAATGACATGAGACGGTTGTATATATATTTTACCAGGCCACGTTTGGGTCTCGCTTTAATACCCCAGATATAATTGATCGAGTCCTGAATTTCTGCAAATACACCGGAAGCTCCGATTAATAAAACGATGATGCCAAAGGTTTTAGCAAACGTATTACTATTCGACAGTTCTATATTTTTTATTGTTTCCTGGATTTGAAGTGCAGCATCGCTACCTACCAACCCATTAATCTGTCCGAAAATTTCACCTCTAACTGCTTCGGCACCAAAAAATATACCACTTACAGAGATGATAATGATCAACAATGGCGGTAAGGAGAATATGGTGTAATACGACAATGCCGCGCTTAATTTAACACCATTGTCGTCGATGAATCCGTTGAAGGTTTCCCTGAGGAGATATCCTATTTTAGTTGCAGCGCTTTTAAATTGCATGATGTTTATTATTAATCTTTTAACTTTATTGATAAACCACTATTCCCGGTTTTCCTATTTCAAAATCTTTGAAGCCAAAATCAGTTGTTCTAAACGAGTTTGTTTTAAAAACATTTTGTCCTATGCCGGGAATTGACGGATAAAATGCAATAGATATTTGGAAAGCATTAAATACGAGGTTTTCATTTTTAATTAAAACACCGAATCCTATTTGCGAATACACTTTGCTTTTACTGAATCCTGTTGAAGCATCTCCAAGCATTCCAATTGTATAAGTAAGAAAAGGACCAAAACGGAATCCGATAAAATTCCATGGGGCGTATGATTGTGTCTGTAAGGTAAATAAAATGCGTCTGGTACCTGACAATCCGGAACTATTAAAACCATCAAGACCATTACCTTGATTAATTGTCAGGCTATCGTACGAGAACCGGTTCAGACCAATTATAACCTGTGGTTTAACAAATTGCCTGAATTTCCATTTTCCAATTTCCAGCAATCCTGTAAAATAATTTGCGCTAACCGATAAAACTCCCTGCTCTGGCTTTGATGCACGAAAAAAAGTACCGTATTCGCAGCTTGAGCCGAGGTAACCCCATGAATAATAATTACCTAAAGAAACACGCCCACCCAAATATAATCGGCCTGCATTATTTCTTTCCTGATAGCCCCCTGTTACACTGAAAACTTTTCCAATAGGAACATCTTCTGTTATTCCAAATTTAAAAATATATTTATCCTGTACATATTTTCGTGCTGATATACCAATACTTGCGAGGTATAAATTTTCGTTGGAAAACATATTCAGCGGGTCATTCAATTCTGTGGGCTTTTCCAGATATCGTATTCGTAAAAAACGGACCGTAGAAATAAAATTAGTAGTACGATGATCTTCGGTATTGCCTTTAAATATCTGAATGGCATTGCCTGCCCAAAAATCTTGTGCGTTAAATTTAAACCGTTGGGGGATAAAAAGCAAACTACCTGTCCGAATTGAATCCAGATGAAATTGCTGTATAAGATAGACACCAGCTGCCCATTTGGCAAAGGGTGAAAAAAACGGACGATCAATGTTTAAGCTCCTGGTGAAATTTTTGTCTCCCAAAATATCGTAGTGCAAAGTTGTACGGATATAGGTGTTCCTGATATTCGGGATCGTATAATCCAGTTTCAAATAATTACTCTTGTCTGAATAATTACGGGTATAAACATTTTGAAATTGGTGTCCCATTCCTAAAAAGTTTTTGTCCGTTAAATCTATCGTAATGCTTGAAGTGGAAGCAGAACCAGTAGGAATAATGCTCCAAATATCTAAGGCACGAATAAAAACATCAACTGAGTCGGAGTTTTTTGCAGTGGCTTTAACGAAAAATGAAACGTCTTGTATATATTGCATACTTCGTACCAATCGTTCAGATTCTTTCACAAGCAACGAATCGAATGGTTGGTTTTGCCTGATCAGCAACAGATTTCGAATGGCGATCGGCTGAGATTTTACATGCAGGCTATTCCCTGTTTTCGATAAAAAATTCTGAGTTGAAACAATCGTGTCGCCAATTGAATAACCAAACGGATCGAGCGTTTCGATGTTAATATGCCTGATCGTTTTCCCCTCAAAGGTGCTGTATGGTTTTTGGATCAGCTTCTTGTATACTTTCTTTTTAGCCTTCCTGGCTTTTGAACTGGTTGCAACAGGTTTAAAAAATAAACCATACATAAACTTAGTAAACTTACTTCGTTTCGAATAGGTTTGAATATCCGTGTAGAGACGGGTCGAATCTTTTTTGACAGGTGTTTCCTGAGCGAATGTAAAGTCACTTAGTAAAATTGAAACAAAAAAAAGTATGGAAATTTTTTTGAACCACATTTATTTTTTCTTTTCATCGGCTGCTTTTTTCTCAACAGCTTTTTGTTCTGCTGCCTTTTCCTTTTTCTTAAAATATCCTCTGAAAAGGAAATTATGCTTGGCCGCCTGCATGTTTTCATCCAGTCCTTGGGAGCTTTTTTTAAGATTCACAATAGTCTGATTCAGATTTTGAGCAATGGTTGTATCCTGAATTAACCGGCCTAGTGTCCCTTCTCCGCCATTTATTTTGATCATAATCTCGGCAAGTTGTTGTGTAATAATTTCGGCATTACCCGCTGACACCTGCAAACTCGCCATAATGGCATCTGTTTCAACGGGTTCTTTTGACAAAAGTTGTTGTCCTTCAATCGCTAAAGGAGCATCAGCACTTCCCTGGGTAATAATCATTAACCGATCCCCAATAAGTCCTTCTGATCCAATTGCTACTTCACAATCTGATTTTATAAACTGCTTAACCTCTTTTTTAATCAGCATATCTACCCTTACGGTTGAATCGTTAATGATGATGATGTTGTCAACAGTGCCTACATTAATACCAGAGAAGCGAATATTATTTCCAACCTGCAAACCGCTTATATTATAGAACGTTGAACTAAGTTTATAAACAGGATTAAATAAATTTTTTTGTTTCCCGATTATAAATATGGCAAGTACAAAAAGCGCCAATCCTCCTGCAACAAAAAGTCCTAACCGTATTTTAAATTTTTCTGAATGCGTTTCCATATTTTTATTGTATTAATTATTTAAAGAATGATTTGATTAACAGGTCATCTGACTTTTCAAATTTCTCCAGGTTTCCTTCCATGTAAACCTCACCATCCTGCAACATAACAACCCGGTTCGCAGTAGTGCGGGCACATTCAATATCATGGGTTATGATGATGGAAGAAGTTTTATATTTTTTTTGAACATCATTGATGAGTGCACTAATTTCATCTGACGTTACCGGGTCAAGACCGGTTGTAGGTTCATCATACAGCATGATCAATGGATCAACAACAATAGTTCGTGCCAGGCTGATTCGCTTACGCATTCCACCCGATAGCTGCGATGGCATTTTATTTAAAGCGTCAGATAAACCGACATTTTCCAAAACTTCTTTTACTTTTTCATCTATTTCCTTAGGAGTAAGATTCTTTCTTATTCTTCGCAATGGAAATTCCAGATTTTGCTTAACCGTCATGGAATCATAAAGAGCACCACTCTGAAAAAGAAAACCAATTTTTTTCCTCAACTCACCCAAACTATCACTATTTAAGGCACTTACATTTTCTCCAAGCACATTAATTGTTCCGCTATCGGGATTTAATAAACTCACAATACATTTAATCAAGACCGATTTTCCTGAGCCCGATTTGCCAAGCACTACGAGGTTTTCACCATTAAAAAGTTGTAACGACACATCTATTAATACAGCCTGTTTGCCAAAGCTTTTCCTAAGGTTATTTATTTCGATAACCGGTTCATCGCTACTCGTTTTTAATGAAGCTTTATTTAACGTTTCAGTTTGACCTGTTTTCATAGCAACAGCATATCAGTAATTTGTACTGCAATCACATCTACAATCAGTACCAGTAGTGATCCTAACACAACAGCAGAATTTGCAGCAATGCCCACACTTTCTGTCCCGCGACCGGCATTGTAGCCTTTATAGCATCCTACTAATCCAATTACTGCACCGAAAAAAAATGATTTTACAACAGCAGGTAAGAAATCAATAAAATCGACATGGCTAAAAGCCTGTGAGAAAAACAAAATAAACGATACATCGCCTTTAATATTTGCTCCAGCCCAGCTTCCCAATATGCCAAGTGCATCAGCATATAATATTAATAAAGGTACCATAAGCGTTGCGGCCAATACCCTTGTAACAACTAAAAACCGAATTGGATTCGTGGAAGATACTTCCATTGCTTCAATTTGTTCGGTCACTTTCATTGAGCCTAATTCGGCGCCCATACCCGAACCAATTTTACCTGCGCATATCAATGCCGTTATCACCGGCCCCATTTCCCTGATAAGAGAAACTGCGACCATTCCGGGAAGCATCGAAACTGCTCCGAAACTGACAAGGGCAGGCCGCGATTGTATAGTCAGCACTAAACCCATTATGGTTCCTGTAATTGAAATAAGGGGTAAAGTTTTATATCCGATTTGAAAACACTGGTGAATAAATTCCTTGAATTCAAAATCACGGGAAAATGTTTCTTTCAGGGTACGCGTAATAAACAAGATAACATTTGCAAAATCTGTTAAAAAGCTGTTTGCCTCTTCTGTTTTTGCAATTGTTTTTTCGCTGATCCTGATAGTAAATTCCTTTGCCTTTTGAAGATTCGGGACTCGTTTTATAGCAGGAGTTAGTTTTTTCATTATAAATAGATTAAGTTGAAAAGTCATCGTTCAGCGAATGCACTTAACGATGACTTTTCAAAATAGATTTGCGATTAAAGCGCTGCAATAATCTTGTGCAATTCTTCTTTTGTTTTGCCAAGAATGATTTGAAGTTTTCCAAGCATCTCGTCTTCCTTACCTTCATCGAACATTAAATCATTGTCTGTTATTATGGCGAACCTTTGTTTAAGTTTGCCTTTCTGTTCATTCCAGTTTCCTTTTGCTTCCGTAGTGTTCATTTTATATAATTTTAGTCATGAAAAAATCTTTAATACAAAGGTGTGCCCCGCATAGCTGAAAAGCGTTACACAATTACAGAAAAGAGTTACATCATTCACACATCCTAAAAAAAAGGCTGCCTAATATTTTAGACAGCCCTTTTTGTAAGCAGTAAATTAACTGATTGAAAACTTACTTAAGCGGAATAATATCGATGATAACCGTACGGTTATAAAAGCGTTCCTCCGGGGTTTTATTTTCAAACGGAGCCTTGCTTTCATCCTCACCATACCCGGTTACTTCAAATATCACATCGCCTCTGCCTGCTTTCGCCAGGGCATTTTCGAGAATGGTTTTGACATCGTTAGCCCGATCCAATGACAATGTAAGGTTATGGGCTTCTTCTCCGATAATATCGGTATGACCCTTTATAATAACCGTTGCACCTTTAGGAATCTTCGGTGCTACGATATCGGTAAGATACTTTTCGTAAATCAGGATGGCTTTCGAATTATTGAATTCATAGATTACGCTGAATCTCAGCACCTCAATGTTATTGGCAGGAGTCCAAAGTACCATGTGAACAGTAGCTTCTTTCTTTACTACCTTGCCACTCTTCGTTTGACCGACCATTGTGATCTTATAGTCGCCTTCGGGACGGTCACCCAAAATGGATGATCCAGGTAAGGACACCTTTTCCTTTGTATAAGGTCCAAAATATTGTACTTTACCATCTACATCCCTGACTTCCAGCATCCATGACGAGAATGCCTCATTTGCTCCCTGAACAGTGAAAGTAGCATAGCTGTCAAGCGGTACTTCTTCTGCATCAACGATTTCAACAGGCCTTAGCGGGGCATTTCCACTCTGGAATTCCATTAACAAGGCTGGTGAATTGCTCTCAATAGAGACCCTGTGGTCTCCCTCGCGAAGGAGAGTAAGTTCGAGTGTACCACCCGGCTGTTCTGAAGGGATTTCAGGTTTGATCCGACCAGCAGTAGTAATCCTTGCAGGATTAATTCCAAATACATCTACGAGGTATAACTTGACAGACTCGGCCATGGCTTTGGCATCATCTACACCTTGCATTGACGATCCGACCAATACAACGGTTGATACAGGAAATTTTATCATACGATCACCAAGAATGTTTATTACATTATAATAGACAGTCATTTGTCGTTTTGAACGGCCTGACAATTCTTTCGGTGTGAATACTTCCAACTGGTCTTCCCTGAATTCTTTAACCTGGTCTTTCCTGAGTAATACATAACGATTCGGTATCTGAGTTGATCCTAAATTGAAGAACACATAGTTACGAATTGGAAATGTTTCTCTTACCCTGCGCTGAACCGGAATATTCTTTGGCGCGATAACAGTAAACTGAACTTCAGGTTCTACAACAATAGCCGCCGGTACAACAACCTCTTCAGCAACTACAACTTTATGACCGGTTCCAAGTTTTAGTGCAGCCCCGACTCTTATCGTGGTTACATTCCATGATTCTATTGTACGTGGGTTCTGACCAAAATAAGGATGAAAGGCGACAAACGGGGATAGTACAAGTTGTGTCTGCTGTTTCTGCGACGTGAGCCAGATATCGTATCCTGCTCCGATTTGCATTGAGATGAGTTTATCCCTCATATTGCTAAAATCCCCTTTTACTTCAGGGCTGGCAACTTGTGCAGGATAAGCAGGATTGATCCCTTGTTTGTATGTGAATGAATGTCTGTTATTCAAATTGAAAGCCAGACGTGGTCCCGCATACAAATAAAAATCAGATTTGAAGGGGGCTAAGCGCAGGCTTGGTTCCACTGTAATGTAACTGAGGTCAGTCTTTAGATCTGCAGGGCAGTTACATGGGGTCATTACCTCTTTGAACGAACCTTTGCGGCCGTCGTAACCTACCTGTAGCATTAATCCCAATCTTGTATCAGGACGATGAAACTCAATAAGTGGTGCAATATAAAGCCCCACACCACTGCCATCATGAAAAGCTGAGGGAGTTGTATAAATTGAATTCAATTCCTGAGTGGTACCGCGATAGAAATTAAAATTTGCACCACCCGCCACACCAAAATACCATGAGGGTTTCGTGAACTGAACCTCCTGCGCCTGAAGCGATGACTGAATACCTGCCAATATCAGAGCACTAATAATAAGACTTTTAATGGTCAGCCCATAAGGGGACCACGTCAGTCGTGATCCCTTTTTCAAACTTGTTCTAGATTTCATATTTTTTATGATTTATAATTTATCTCTTTAAAAATTAGTTTATCGTTTCATTTTGTTTGAATATATCCCATCCTCCGACGGGATATATTCTTGTTATTATTTCATTAATCTTATGGATTTGGCACATTAATGATGGTGTTCACCATGGTTACTGAAGAAACAAGAGAAATCGCTCTGCCATTCAATATCGTTTGAACGGTCGTATTGGTACTATTTCCCGGAGAAGACAATGTAACTCCCGAATTAGCTATGATGGTTCCCACCATAGTGCCACCTCCTGCATAGTTAATAACCGCTGCAGTACCGACATACCAGTACACATTTTTAGCCTGAGCGCCTCCGGTAAGGATAATACTACGTGCGCCTGTAGGCGTACCTACTGTCAGCGCGGTTGGTACCTGGAATATCCATTCTGCATTCGCATCGCCCTGGGCATCCAGCGTAAGATCTAAGGTTGTTATGTCATATGAACTTCCTGATACATAAATACCTGGTGCTAATGTTCTGCCACCCAGTTCGGCTGTACTGAGAGTAATACCTCCTGGTTTGTTAGCCGGAGAAATACTGATATAAAAATCGCTGGCAGCTTGTAAACCTGCTTGTGCAATTGCCATTGTTTCAGCATTTCCTCCGTGAGCACCTGTTGCAGGTATTACCGGCGGTGGTGCATCAGTGTATATCCTGCCTTTTACATTCCCGATATTAAGTGTCGTTTCTGTATAAATATCTCCGGTGCTATCGTGGAATCCCGTTATTAAAGTTGAGGCAGCGGTGGTACCGATACTTCCATTGTTAATAACAGTATATATTCCCTGATTGGTGATCCCTGCATTTCCGCCGAAAGAGCCGAAAACTGAAGAGAATAGTGTCGGCTTCAGTGTAGTAAATGTCCATACATAGTTAGCAGCGAGTGGAATGCCAGCAAGACTCTTAGCTCCTGTTGTAATCGTAGCCGTATATACGGTTTCCGCTACAAGAGCACTACTTGGTGTAAAGGTTGCAATTGTACCTGTGTACGAAACTGTTCCCGCGATTACCGTTGTACCTTGTTTTAACGTAAAGGTTGTCGCAGGAGAAATAAGGGTCAACTGATCCATTGGTATACTAAAGGTTGCAGTAACTTTTTTATCAAGAGCGACGCCTGTAGCCAGATTTACCGGGTCGGTAAGAATCACCGTAGGCACTACAGCGGTGGTAAATGTCCATACATAGTCCGCTGCCAGTGGAATGCCAGCCAGATTCTTGGCTCCCGTGGTAATCGTAGCCGTATAGAGTGTACCTGGTAAAAGATTAACCGTAGGTGTAAAGGATGCAGTTGCTGTTGAACTGTTGTACGTAATTGTTCCTCCCAGTACCGTTGTCCCTTGTTTTAAAGTAAAGTTTGTCGCAGGCGATTTGAGGGTTACCGAATCCATTGGCATACTAAACTTTGCGGTAACTATTTTATTAAGGACTACAATCTTGGCATCGTTAACCGGGTCGGTAAGAATTACCGTAGGCGCACCAGCAGTGGTAAATGTCCACACATAGTCAGCCGCCATTGGAATGCCAGCCAGACTCTTGGCTCCCGTGGTAATCGTAGCCGTATAGAGGAGACCTGGTAAAAGATTAACCGTAGGTGTAAAGGATGCAATTGCTGTTGTACTGTTGTACGTAATTGTTCCTCCCAGTACCGTTGTCCCTTGTTTTAAAGTAAAGTTTGTCGCAGGCGATTTGAGGGTTAACGAATCCATAGGCATACTAAACTTTGCTGTAACTATTTTGTTAAGGGCGACACCTGTAGCCAGATTTAACGGGTCGGTAAGCGTCACCGTAGGCGCTCCCGCAGGGGTAAATGTCCATACATAATTTGCTGCCAGCGGAATGCCGATCAGACTCTTTGCTCCCGTTGTAATCGTAGCTGTATAGAGCGTACCTGGTAAAAGATTAACAGAAGGCGTAAAGGATGCCGTTGTTCCGTTGTATGCAACTGTTCCCAATAATACTGTTGTCCCTTGTTTTAAGGTAAAGGATATTCCATTAAGGGTCAATGGATCCATTGGCAAACTGAAGGTTGCATTAACTATTTTATCAAGGGCTACCCCAGTAGCGAGATTTATCGGGTCTGTAGCAGTTACAGTAGGCGATGCTCCCGTGGTAAATGTCCAGACATAGTTGGCTGCCAGAGGAACGCCAAGAAGACTCTTTGCTCCCGTTGTTATTGTTCCCGTATAGACCAGACCAGGTGAAAGATCACTCGTTGGAGTAAAGGATGCAACTGTTCCATTGTAGGTAACTGCTCCCAGCACTGTTGTTGTCCCTTGTTTTAACGTAAAGGTTGTCCCCGTAACGGTCAAATAATCCATTGGAACACTAAAGGTTGCTGAAACTATTTTATTAAGAACCACTCCTGTAGCCAGATTTATCGGATCGGTAGAAATCACCGTAGGCGCTGCACCGGTTGTAAATGTCCATACATAGTTAACCGCCAGTGGAATGCCTGCCAGACTCTTGGCTCCCGTTGTAATCGTACCTGTATAGACCAGACCAGGTGAAAGAATACTGGTTGGTGTAAAGGATGCAGTTGTTCCGCTGTAGGATACTGCTCCCAGCACTGTTGTTGTCCCTTGTTTTAAAGTAAAGGTTGTCGTAGTAAGTGTCAGATAATCCATTGGCACACTAAAGGTTGCGGCAACTACTTTATTAAGGACCACTCCTGTAGCCAGATTTATCGGGTCAGTAGAGATCACAATGGGTGACAGACCTGTATTAAAGTTCCAGATATAGTCAGCCGCCAGTGGAATACCAGCAAGGTTCTTAGCTCCCGTAGTAATGGTACCTGTATAAACGGTGTTGGGAGAAAAGGCAGCCGTAGGTGTAAAGGTCAATGTTGATCCGCTGTAAGTAATTGCTCCTGCGATTACGTTTGCCCCTTGTTTTAAGGTAACGTTTGCAGCAATCATGGTTAACGGATCCATGGGCATACTAAAGACTGCGGTAACTATTTTATCAAGGAATACTCCCGTAGCAATGTTTGCCGGGTCGGTGGAAATCACCGTGGGCGATACACCTGTATTAAAGCTCCATACATAGTTTGCTGCCATTGGAATGCCGGCTAAACTCTTTGCTGCTGTGGTAATAGTCCCAGTATAAACACTATTGGGTGAAAGGGCACTTGTAGGTGTAAAGGTGGCAGTTGTACCTGTGTAGGCAACTGTTCCCGCGATTGCGGTTGTCCCTAGTTTTACAGTAAAGGTTGTAGCAGGTGTACTTAGGGTCACCGGATACATTGGTATACTACAGGTTGCTGTAACTACTTTACTAAGGAGTACGCCCGTAGCATTGAATGCCGGGTCGGTAGAAATCACGGTAGGTGCTACACCTGTATTAAAGGTCCATACATAATCGGCCTGTAAAGCATTACCCATCGGATCCTTAGCCTCTGTAGTCACCCTACCTGTATAGGTAGTGTTGGATACAAGGGGTGTGGAAGGGGTAAAGGTTGCCGTCATTCCGCTGTATGTAACTGCGCCTGCGATAGGCACAAGCGCTGCTTTTGTTCCCGCTATATTCATTGTCGCGGTTAAAGTTATTGATGATGCGTTGATCGTTGCGGGATTCATCGCCTCATTAAAGGTCGCAGTAACGACCTGGTTCAGGGGTACCCCGACCGCCCCATTTGCGGGGACTGTCGATACCACAAGCGGGCATACACCCACCTTTGCCAGGTACGTATCCTTTTTGCACCCGGTAATTAAAACAACCGATATTAGAGCGAAGGCTGCTAATAATTTTTTCGTTTTCATTTTTAATGATTTAAATTAATGAAGAGTTTTCTTCAGCGTAAAATTAGGCCCAGGAATAAATGAAAGCGTTACACAATTTTTGTAAAATGTTACATCATTCACACATGCTTAAAGATTTAGATATTATTTTAGATTAAAATACGGGGTTTCGGAAATTTGGACACAAAAAAAAGCCTTACTCATCGTAAGGCTTTTAATAATAAATGTCTTATATAATATATAAACTACGCGAGTTTAACATTTACGGCATTTAATCCCTTTTTACCATCTTGCAGGTCAAAGGTCACTTCGTCATTTTCCCTGATCTCATCATTCAATCCAGATACATGTACAAAGTATTCTTTTTCTGATGCACTGTCCTTAATAAATCCAAATCCTTTGGAGTCATTAAAAAATTTAACTGTTCCTTTATTCATTATTATAAAATTAATTCCGCGCAATGTACGGACTATTTTTGATATATTACTTTTTATTTTAAATAAAATCGAATGATTAAGCAATTCTTGTCTGTCTTCCGGGATTCAGTTGATTGTGTATTTCAAAATCTAACCTTCTTATAAAAAATAGTTTTTGTAATTTCTGCTGCAACAATGTAAACAACAACGATCAGTAATAAAAGCAGATAGGTTGTAAATGTTAGCGGACTGAATCCAAAGATACTTCCAAGCGATGTGAAAGGTAAAATTAAGGTAATCACTGCAATCGATATTGTTGCAATTAAAAGGTATTTCCCCGGTCTGCTCCTGAAAAAAGGCTTCCTGCTTCGAATAACAAGGACAATCATCGATGCTGAGATAACAGATTCAAGAAACCAGCCGGTTCTGAACTGACTCTCATTGGCGTGAAGAACCAATAAAAGCAGACCAAAAGTAAGGTAGTCAAAAACAGAACTTACCAGACCGAAGGTAATCATGAACTTGCGAATGGCCTTGATGTCCCAGCGCCTCGGATGGTCAACCATTTCATCATCCACGCGGTCGGTAGCAATGGTCATTTCGGGGAAGTCAGTCATCAGGTTGGTGAGAAGAATCTGCTTGGGCAGCAATGGAAGAAATGGAATAAAGAGCGAAACTCCTGCCATGCTAAACATATTCCCAAAATTCGCGCTTGTGGCCATAAATACATACTTCAGTGTATTGGCAAAT
Source organism: Bacteroidia bacterium (assembly GCA_026391655.1). Classification (GTDB taxonomy): domain Bacteria; phylum Bacteroidota; class Bacteroidia; order Bacteroidales; family Prolixibacteraceae; genus JAAFHB01. The sequence continues at coordinate 61,918 of JAPLDR010000021.1, forward strand.
GTTGTTCGTCCTTCCCTCACCCCCTCAATAAGAACACCGAGGTCCTTTTCGAGCAAAACGATATCGGCAGCATCTTTGGCAACATCTGCTGCGGTATCCACCGAAATTCCGACGTCGGCAGCATGAAGCGCAGAGGCATCGTTGATCCCATCGCCCATATAACCAACAACGTTACCTGCTTTTCTTAGGGCAATGATTATTCGTTCCTTCTGATTAGGCTCTATTTCGGCAAAAACATCCACCTTACCTACACGGGTGAGCAGCGCCCCATCGCTCATTTTATGAAGATCGGGACCAGTGAGGATTTTATTATCCGATAGTCCCATTTTTTTACTAAGACTTCCCGCAACGAGATGGTTATCTCCCGTGATCACTTTGAGTGAAACACCGAGTTGCTTAAGACTTGCAATGGTTTCGGCGATATTTGCTTTTGGCGGATCAAAGCGGGTAAGAAATACTAAAAATATCATCTCCTTCTCGTCACTTTTATTGATGGGTGATTTGGATGACCTGTTTTTGTATGCAAGACCTAAGGTGCGGAAGCCCTGATTGCTGAATTCTTCAAAGTTTTTCTGAATCTGATTCTGAATAGTGGCAATGTCAACGATCGTTCCATCCTTAGTTTCAGCAGAAGAACAAACATCGAGGATATTGGTTAAAGCACCTTTGGTAACCATCAAATGTGAATCGCCGTGTATTACAGAAATACTCAACCGTTTACGAAGGAAGTCATAAGGAATTTCATCCTCCTTTCTGTATTCCGAAATGTCAATCTTACGATTGTTACGGATCGCTTCATCGATAGGATTTGTAAAGCCGGTTTCATAAAAGGCATTGAGATAAGCGAACAGAAATACCTTGTCGCTCGCAACTCCATTCACGTCAAGTGCTGATTGTAATTGAACGATCCCTTCGGTGAGTGTGCCTGTCTTATCGGAGCATATTACATTCATACTGCCGAAGTTTTCGATCGAAGCAAGCCGCTTGACAATTACTTTCTTCCCGGCCATTTTTTTGGCGCCATGTGCAAGATTGATGCTGATGATAGCCGGTAATAACTGCGGTGTTAACCCCACTGCAAGTGCGAGTGAAAACAGAAAAGATTCGAGAACAGGTCGTTGCAAATAAACGTTGATGGCAAATATGATGACCACCAA
>JAPLDR010000009.1 GCA_026391655.1 Bacteroidia bacterium
TTTCCTTAAAATAAAGTTCACTCCCCAGGTGTTTTCAGATGGCTGGTTGCCGGTTAAAAATTCTTCGGCTTTCAATAGCTCGAAGCCTGTAAACGAAGCGAATAAATCTATTTCCGGAATTGAAAAGTGACGCATGGGATGTTTTTCCTGAAACTCCATCCATTTATCAGTGCTTTTGTCTTTTACAAGGATGGAATAGTTTACGTCAACTACATTTTTGTCGATGTGGATTTCAGGTACAGCCATGCGTATGACACTGATTTCTTCATTTTGAACTTTTTTGATACGGGTTTCCGGCTTTTGATGATATACAGCAGGGGAGTACCAGACATCGAATATAAACAGCCCACCTGAATTTAAGCACTTTGAAGCATTTCTGAAAACTTTCTCTAACGATGCATTGTCATTTATATAACTAATAACGTGGAACAAAGAAATCACTGCATCAAATTTTTGACCTATCTCAAAATTTGTGATGTCGGCCTGCCCGCAAGGAAATCCATGAAACCTTGCCTCTTCAACCATCTGTTTACTGCGTTCAAGCCCATAAATGTTGTACCCCATTTTGTGCAGTATCAATCCATGTCCACCCGTTCCTGAACCAAACTCAAGGATCGTTTTTGCATGGGGAAAATAGTTTTTAATACAATCAGAGATGTACTTTGCTTCCGCATTATAGTCCTTAATGCGGTATAGCAAATCGTAATATTTGCTGTAAAGATTAAAGTTATTATCCATTTTATTAATATTGAGTATATTGAGGCTGAGGCTGAGGCTGAGATGGAGGCTGAGATGGAGGCTGAGATGGAGGCTGAGATGGAGGCTGAGATGGAGGCTGAGATGGAGGCTGAGATGGAGGCTGAGATGGAGGCTGAGATGGAGGAACCTTAACCTTAACCTTAACCTTAACCTAATCTTTCCTAAATTTCTTTCCTCTTTTCAATCTTAGCCTCAAACCTTGTTTTATCGGCTTCGCCGGCATAAGGGCCTTGTTTTATTTCAATCATTTCGGTTTCTTCGAGTATTTCGAACCCGTGACCACCTTCGGATAATAAAATCACATCGCCGGTTTCAAGTATATGACTCCCAATATAATTTTGTTGATCTGTAAAAAAGTCTATTCTTATTTTGCCTTTTCGGATAAACAACGTTTCTTTTGTAAAATGCACTTGGCGTTGCACTGGATTATGCACATGAGGTTGAATAATTTTTCCCACGTGGTGTTTCATAAAAGCCAATTGCTGTGAGAAATCATCAGGCGTGAAAAAATGGATACCCGGTTCAGCATATTTATTTGAAATAATAATGGCAAGTAGCTTGTTATTGTGTTTTATTTCTTGCAACATTTGGGTAAATATTTGGTAAAAAAATGTAGATTAAGTATTAAGAAATAACCATATCCAAACAGAAACAATTGATATTACTTATCACTATTTCTTTGAATCACAGAAACCAAAAAAATTAATTGTTTGAAGTATTATATTCACTGGAAGATTATCTATTTTTCTGTAATACTTTAACTCTTGACCTATTCTGTCTAGAAAAAATAATAATGAAAGAGAAACCAAATTTTTATTGCCAATAAAATAATTTAAAAACTCATTAAATTTTTCATTCTTAAAATCATTGACAAGTAGTTTGCATAAGGCTCTGTGCCAAGTGATAATGTTCTTATCCGAGATTAATTGCACAACAAAATATAATGCATCGAATTCCTGCAACGATTTTTCTCTAAAACAATCCAAATCTATAACATATTTGTTTTGTCCGTCTTTTAGAATATTTTTGGAATGGAAATCACCATGAGCAGGACCAATGTAAAATTTATTTTCTGCCAAAAACTGATTTATGTGTGAATTAATTTCATCATAAGCGGTTTCATTACATAAATATTTTACAATTTTTAACCCTTCCGCAACATAATATAAATCTTTAATGGTTATAAGTTTAATTTCGCCATATTTTCTGAAAACAATTAAAACTATTTTTGCAGTAACAAGAGACTCTTTCTCATCAATAATTGGAGCCAGTATTTTGGTCTGCATTATTCGCAGTTTGTTAAAAAATAAAGTTTTATAATTATATTGAGGAACTAATGCACTAATATCAGGGAATTTATTTTTAATGATTGAAATGCTCTTTTGCTCATATAAAAAAAACTCTATATTTGCTGTACAAATTTTATAAAAAAAATCAGAAGTTGTAACTATATAATACCCATTTAATGAAGAGAGTAATCGATTACATTTTTGCCGGATAATTAAAAAAATAAGTATTTTTTCCCAATAATATATTATTTTCAATTTTCTTAAACACTTCTTTATAAATGCAAATAAAAATCTATAGATCAGACCCATGATTTAAAAGAGATAATAAAATTATAATGTATTGGAAACTATTTATATGGGCGAATATTTTTTATAAGCTTTTTCGTCTCATTATATAATGAGTAATTTTTTAAATCAATACCTGTTAATTTCTGATTTACTAAATCGAAAGCCCTGTCAGATGAAGGCGGCTGCCCACTTCCTCCCCAAACTGCTAATAGAACATTAGTATCTATTAATGAGGTATCTGATTGTTGCATCAGCATAAAGGCTGCAAATACTTTTTTTGCTTGTACTTTTTGATCTTCTGTCAACTTTGGATATTTTAAAATATCTCTTAACGCCACTTTATATTCTGCTATACTACCTGGCTCAATGGTAAAACCGAATCCTGAATAAAATGGATTACTTGCTAAAACTACTGGAATACCCATGCAGGTATATTCTATACCAACCGTTCCCTGCGCTGTAACTATTGCCGATGCAGTTTCTATAACGCTTACAGGACTTAAATCATCTGGGCATAAATGTACACAATTACTATTTTGTTTTTTTACAATTTCATCAACCAGACCACTTTCATTATATAGTTTATTTGAAGGATGGGGTTTTACAATCCAATTAATACCTTTAATACTACAGGCTTCTTTTATTGTTTCTTCAAGCCATGTATAATAATCCTTGAAAAGCATTCTATTACTTAAGCCTTGTGGAGCATCGGCAAAGACATGGGCAAATATGTATACAAATGGATAATTATTGTTAATATTAAGTGCTTCGCATAAATCGCCACAATTATAAATTTTTTTGTTTTTGTATGCCAAACGTACATCTGATTGATCAAAGTTACCAATAAACCTATCATTCAGCACTTTTTCTGTTTCAGTTGTTGAGATCGAGATATTTTTATTTTCAAGAAGAAGTTTAATTTGCTTTTGCAAATATTCGTGATACTTTGAATTTGATATAATATCTTCATTTTCTTGTTTTTGATGTAACCATAATTGAATATCTGTAGATTCTATAACCGGGATATACTTTGATGAGCATACTCTAAGCAAAAGGCCATAAGTTAAATATTGCGAATGTGTTGAAATATATAAATTAACAGGCTTCTTCTTTAATAAATTGAGATATGTTTCGATTAATTGTAATGCTTCAAAAATGTAGATGAATTCTTTACTAGTAATTTTATTAATTGTAATTACACCAGGCGAATTTTTCAAAATTGTATCATACAATAAATCGCCAAAGAAAATACCATTGTGTTCGAGTTTTAATAAATCCTCAGGCTTTATAATAGATATGTAAAGTTTCAATGCTATAAAAAAATTGCAGAATCTTTTATAAAAATAGGGTTGGAAATTTTTTTCACTTTCAAAAAAATCAATATCGAATGATTTATATAGTGCAATTATTTCATTCTCTTTCTCAAGATAGTTTTGAACTAATATCAGAGGAGTAAGCTGCAATTCTTCTTCAATCGTTTTTGCTATTATTCCTGTCCTAAGTAAATAGTTGGGTCCATAACTAGCCAAAAATCCTTCTACTAAAACAAAATTTTTATTAGTGGTATTTTTGTAACTGTCTTTCCACTTGTCTTTATTCAAAGAAATAAACGCTTTTTTTTCATCTGAAATATTAATTTGTGTTTGATGTCTGCGAAGGTCTTTATATTTCTTTAAACGGGTAGGGACAAAAATTTGGAATATAAACCTTTTGATAAATAGATACATTTAAATATTGAAGTAGATTATTAAAAACAATTAATAAGATGAGAAACAAAGATATTTTCGTTAAACAAGAGTGGATTTTAAAATAATTAAATTTTCCACTTTGCAAGATTAATTTCCTTATCCATAAGATAAGACCGGGCATCTTTCAATCCCCCAGACATAAAGTTAAATAAATTTGCAGTTGATACAGCATCAACCCCCTTGATGCTAAAAGCTTGTTCAAAATGTTCAGGTTTACCTGCACCGCCAGACACAATAAGAGGTACTTGAACCAATTTTGAAATTTGGTTGATAACTGGAATGTCAAATCCTTGACCAGTACCGTCTTTTTGAATAGATGAAAGAAAAAGTTCCCCAATGCCCATATCCTGATACTTTTTAACACCTTGCTCAAGTTCTATTCCTGTATTTATTCGGGCACATTGCGAATAAAGAATTGAGCCATTTGTTGATGTAGTATAATCTATTGATCCAACTACGAATTGACTGCCAAATACATGAATTATTTTTTCAACCTCAGTTGGGTTTTCTGTCATAAGAGTATTTATAACTATCTTGTCTGCTCCAACATTAAGGAGTGAATAGGCATCATCAATTGTTTTAATTCCCCCACCACAAGCTATAGGAATAAAACATCCTTTAACAATTTCTTTTACACTATCAAGGTAATGATCGGTTAATTTAGAATCCCTGTCAACATTTAAAACGATAAGCTCATCAATGTAGAACATAACATTTTCGAAGTCGTAGTTTTTAATGAGCCATTCAAAATCACCCACTGCTTGTAATGAAAAATTCCTACTTAAATTAAATTTTCCGTTCCTGTAGAGAAGGGTAAATATTAATCGCTTTTTTACCATAATTTAAACTGAAAGAAAATTTCGAAGTAAATGAATACCGTTCATTTGGCTTTTTTCTGGATGGAATTGGCACCCCCAGATATTCCCTTTTTCAACTGCCGAAACAAATTCAACGCCATATTTTGTTATTGCAGCAACTGCTGATTCTTCTACGTCTTTCATTAAATAACTGTGAATAAAATAAAAGTCCGAATCAAATTCGAGTCCTTCGAACATTTTTTTCCCTTTTGTATAGTGAACAGTATTGAATCCAACATGTGGAATTTTTAATTCCTGAGTAGATATTTCAAACTTGCTAACTGATGCATCAATAAAATTTAAACCTGCGCGATAACCTCCCTCGTTACCTCCTTTTGCAAGTAGTTGCATACCTAAGCAAATTCCTAATATAGGTGTTTTCCTTATTAAAACTGCTTCTTTTAGTGCTTCATCAATTCCTCTTTCAACAATAATATCCATCGCTTCACTAAAAGAACCAACACCAGGAAGAATAATCTTTTCGGCTTTAATTATCAAAGTCGGATCATAAATAACTTCGTAATCAGCCTTAAGAAATTCTAAAGCACCCTTAATGGAAAATAAATTTCCCATATTATAGTCAATGATAGAGATCATCCTTTTTTTCTCAAAATAAAGATTATTCAATTTCAAAAATTGGTTCCCATTTA
>JAPLDR010000025.1:0-341 GCA_026391655.1 Bacteroidia bacterium
CGCCTGATCATAAAATTCTTCAAATCCTTTACCGAAAGATCGGATGTTCAGGTAATAAATGGTCACGTCTGCCATTGGCAGGGCGCCCATCAGTAATTGTGCCTGTTTGAGTGAGTACATGCAGCAAATCTGCGAGCAGATCGGATTTCCTACTGAGGCATCTCGTGATCCTGTACAAAGTACATACGCAATTTTGTCAGGAACTTTGCCGTCGCCGGGTCTCAAAATGGTGTTGAAAGGACGTGTGGGGGCCAATTGCCGCTCCATTTGCATGGAAGTGATTATGTTATTGTATAGTCCGAATCCATACCTTGGTATCTTTAAAGGATCGAAGAGATTAA
>JAPLDR010000025.1:405-15320 GCA_026391655.1 Bacteroidia bacterium
GACAACTGTTTTAATTTGGAGATGATATTCTTCCGTTTCCTGGGTAAAATCGATGCATTTTGTCGGACAAGCTTTTTCACAGGCTCCGCAAAGCGTGCAATTTTCAATATCAATTGCAGCTATCCGGGGGCTGGCAATGCTAAATGGAATAAATGCAGCTTTCCGTCCAACCAAATTATACTGATACTGATCGGGCACATTTACGGGGCATGCCTGTTCGCATAACTGGCAGCCGGTGCAATCTTCGGCAATGACGTAACGAGGTTTTTTCAAAACAACAGCCTCGAAATTGGCGGTGCTTTTTCGCTTGATTTGTAACACCTCTGCTCCGGTAAAAATCGTTATTCCGGGGTGTCTCGATATTTCCGAAACTTTGGGTGTTGTGATACAGGCCGAGCAATCGAGTGTCGGGAAGACTTTGCTCAGCAAAATCATTTTTCCTCCAATCGAAAGATCTTTTTCAACAACGAGTACTTTATAGCCATTGTTGGCAAGATTCAATGCAGCTTCTCCACCGGCAATTCCACCGCCAACAACAAGTGCGTCATATAAGGCCTGTTTAATTTCCAAGGGCATAATCAAGAATTTGGATTTTTCAGTAGATATTCGTTTAGACTTTTCATCTGTTTCACAAATGATTCGCTACAGACCGAACAAATGGCCGCCATTCGCAAACGGGCAGGATCGATGTTTTGCTGTTTCATGAGTTCGTGCGTCCGGCCAATAATTTTACCGGTTTTTTCGGTGCATGATTCTCCATAAGTACAGTCGCTTCCGTCGGCCGCAATAAAAACACCTTCGAATCCTTTTTCAAATGCATGCAATATCCAGCGTGATTTTACCGCGCTCGAGCAAGGTATTGAAATGGTATAAACAGTCGGTGGATAGTGCAATTTCAGTAATCCCGCCATGTCGATAGCGGGATCTGAAATTTTTTCAGTTGAGAATACCAGTATTTTGGCGCTTTTCTTTGTTATGCCTGCCATGATAACCAATTTATTTTTTCTTCATAAATACCTTGAAAAAACCACTTTCTTCAATTGTGCCCAGATATTCATGCCCTTGTTTGGCGCACCATTTTGGAAGGTCTGATTTGGTGCCTTCGTCAGCCGACAATACTTCCATAATATCTCCAGACTTTATTGTACCAACTGCTTTTTTTGCTTCCAGAAGTGGTCCCGGACAGGCTGTACCGCGCGCATCAACAGTTTTGGCCACATTTAATTTTTTCAATTCTTCTTTTGTCATCTTTTTTATTTTTTGATTTTGAGAATATGTTTTTTTAATCGCCGCTTTGTTGCAAACTAAACCTTAAATAAACAGATTCACATCGGCTTCCTGTGCACAAGTAATATAAGCTCCAATGCCGCAAATGTCATCAGCCAGATCGATAAAGTCATCGAGTTTAGTACCTCCCCAGACCTTTCCGGCGAGCCCGCAAATGTGGATTTTTACATCTGTAATTTCTTTGGCTTCCTTAAAAAATTCCACCCAGGTTTTTACTTTCAGGTTTTTTAAGGATTGCATAAATTCAGCTTTCATTTCAGGATTTTCGGCCATATTCAGTTTGGTTTCATCATCGCCGATGTCTTTTCTGAAAGCCCTGGCTCCCTGTAATAAAACATAGATGTCAACTTTCATATCATCAGCTGCGGCACCGCCAAGAATAACGCCTGCTGCTGTCAGTTTGTCAACGCTACCGGTATATAGCGCAAGACACATTTTTTTCTGTTCCATATCGTTTTGTGTTTTAAGTTAATGATTATCAAAGGAACAGAATACTTCAATTTATTTATCAATAAAGGTTGTGAAACTGGCTACAGCATATTGTGATATACCTCACATTTCGCTAACTTTGAAAGATGAAAACGGAATGTAAATTTTGTGAGATTAAGTCGAAAGCTGCCAAAAAATTAAATGAAGAAGAGATAGAAAAGCTTTATTGTAATTGTGCAGTTGTGAAATTCTTGAAGGGCGATTCTATTATCAGGCAGGGAACTTTTTCGACCAATATTGCCTATTTGCGTTGTGGACTGGCCAAAATTCATCTGCAAGGACCTTATCGTGAACAGATTGTTCGTATTGTCATGGCGCCCAGTTACCTGGCGCTTCCAACAACATTTGGTGATAAAATAAACCAATATTCAGTCACTGCGATCGAGTCTTCCGAAGTTTGTTTTATCGATATAAATGCATTCAGAAACTTATTAAAGGAGAATCATGATTTTTCGTATGAAATTATGCTGGAAGTATGCCGGAATGAACTGGAAGTTTTTCATAGGTGTGCCAACCGGACCCAGAAACAAATCAAAGGTAAAATTGCCGATGTCTTAATTGAATTCTCCGAAAAAATATATAACTCAAACATCTTTACTTTACCATTAACTCAGGAAGAAATCGGGAGTCTGGTGGATGCCAGCCGGGAAAGTGTTAGTCGTGTAATAACAGAATTTGCCAGGGATGGAATAATCAGTATTTCGGGGAAGAAAATTGAAATTACCAATCAGAAATTCTTGGCTTTGATTAGTGCAAACGGTTGATATGAAACCCGGGAATGTATAATGTCTTAAAATATTGCTGATATGAAGATTGTCACCTTGATTGAAAACCTTGTCTATCAGCAAGGTTTGTTTGCTGAACACGGTTTGTCTATCTACATCGAAACCGAAAATCGGAAAATCCTTTTTGACACCGGACAAAGTGGATTGTTTCTTCAAAATGCACAAGCACTCGGTATCTCCCTTGAAGAAATAGACACGGTTGTTTTATCACATGGGCATTACGATCACACGGGGGATTATATCCTTTTCTCGAAAAAAACAGCAAGGCTAAAGTGTATGCCAAAAGGCAATTATTTAAGCCCAAATACGATGGAAATTCACGCTTTACAGGAACTATATTTAATGAAAAACTACTTAAAAACCCGCTGGTATATGTGGATGTAATTACCGAAATAGCTGAAAATGTTTTTATTATGCCTAAAATTGATATATATAACTCAATTGATACTCATCTTAAAGGGCTGAATATAAAACTGAATAACAACTTTATTCCTGATGAATTTGACGATGAACTATTTCTGGTAATTAAGCAGCATGAAAAAATCAATATTGTTACAGCTTGTTCTCACAGGGGAATTACCAATATTTGCACTACAGCGACCGAATATTTTAAGCTTCCCGTAGGTTTAATTCTTGGTGGTTTCCACATGAAAGATTGCACTACTGAACAATACGTTCAGATTACTCACTACTTCCGGATTTTGCAGCCCGAATCAATTGGTGTTTGCCATTGCACAGGTATCGAAAAATATGCAGAAATGTACTATGGCTGCGAAGCGCACTTGTTTTATAACTTTACAGGGAATGAAATAAATATTTAAGAAAAGTAACACAATACAATAACTCATATTAAACTCATAAAAAATGAAAAATTTAGGTTTACTTATTTTGGCATTCGTATTGATTACTTCATGTAATCAGAATACCGGCAAGACAGATGGAAATAAAACTGTTAATACTACTGTGGTAAGCACCGATACCATTAAAGATGGTGTATTTATTCGTATTACAGAGAGTTACAACGATCCGCATCGCGTCCTCATGCCTTTAAAAATAGCTGTTCTGATGGCAAAAGATAAAGATGTCATTGTTTACATGGACATTCATGCAGTAGAACTTTTAGTTAAAGGTGCGAAAGATATAAACTTTGCAGATTTTGAATCTGCTCAGACATATATAAAACAATTGGCAAGTATGAAAGTCGGAGTTTATGCATGTCCAACATGTTTAAAAATAGCTGGATTTAAGCCCGAAGATTTACTGGATGGCGTTCAGGTTGCCCAGAAAGAGAAATTCTTTAATTTCACGAAAGGGAGAATAATTACTTTAGATTATTAATTAGCTTGTTAGATTCTCTCAATAGAATTTCGTTCTTCACCTTAAAGGGTATCTATTTCAACAAATGCATGTTCAGTTTTGGTTTTTAAGGTTCAGTAGGTCATTTGGGGCAATGAGAGACGACAGCTAAATTCGTAAGATGAAATAGCCAGGAGAGAAACTTATCGCAAACCAAAAATGATTATATGGTTATTAGCTTCGCTGATTTTCGATTCCATATGACTTTTAAAGAACAAATTATTCACATATGAAATTTCTCCCTTGCCCTTGTAAATCATTGTAAGTAATATAAAAAACCAGTTATCTCAGTTTTAGATGAGATAACCGGTTTTGCTTGTTTAATTTCCTGTAGCAGAAAATCAATCATTATATTTCATATTTTCTCCAAAATGGAGTTATATGTTGTAACAAGCTTAAATTAAGATGCTGTGCCACCGTTGTTTGGTATTACATTCACATCTTGAATTCTTGTAGCTTCCTAACTATTATTATTTTTTGCTAAACATTTAATCTTTGATGAACATGTTGTTTAAACAGTACAATCCAAATAAATAAAAACGTCAGGATGAGCAGAATCACACCGAAATAGTAATAAATTGTATTGAAAAAATTTATATTTGCTCCGCAAATATTCGAAATACAACCGATTACAATCATAATCGTCCAATCTAAAAAAAGTAGGACAGGAATAATAATTAGCGATTTTAATAATATTTGTTTCATTTTGTGAAGATATTAAGTACGTTGAATATACCGCGCGCATCAATTTTAACAAAGATAGAAAAAGAAATCGTAATAAGCAAATGCTCATTATAAATATAACGAACAATTGATCATTTAAGATGCCAAGACCAAAACGAATACGTAGAATGAATAATCCCCCGCATTTTAAGGGGTTCAGTCCTATTGGATTGACTGAAGAGAACCTTCCGGTAATTATAAATTTTGAAGAGTACGAAGCCATTCGTTTAAGTGATTTTGAACTACACGGTCACGTCGAAGCCGCTCAAATAATGGGAATTTCACGACCTACCTATACCCGTATTTATGAAAGTGCGAGGCGCAAGGTTGCAGAAGCATTTGTGCTGGGTAAGACAATCGTATTTGAAGGTGGCAAAGTATATTTCGACAGCGAATGGTATTCTTGTAATAATTGTGGCTGTTGGTTCAACCATCCGGAAAAGGAACAGGAAATTAAGAATTGTACACTATGTGGTTCAACTGACATTGAGCAATACAAAGAAACTTCCCAACAAATCACCACAGAAAATATTTACATCTGTCCTACTTGTGGATACGAAAAAATGCATCTGACAGGTTCTCCTTGCCAAAAAGAAATTTGTCCCACCTGCAATTGTCTGATGATATTAAAAGGAACCCCACTCGATCATAAAATGAAAAACAAAAATTGTAATTAATATACTTTTTAAGATGAAACGAGCATGTTCGTTAAACATAAACACGGATGGAAATATCACATGTGAGTTCCATCCGGCCTTTAAAAAACAAATTATTTACGGATGAAAGTTGCAATCACATCAGACGGCAATAGCCTTGAAGCAAAATTAGATAGTCGTTTTGGCCGTTGTTCGTATTTCGTAGTTTACGACACCGAAAGCCATTCCACAGAGTTTATTCCTAACCCATATAAAGAAAATATCGAAGGGGCAGGTTTGGCATCTGTTCAACTGATTGCTTCGAGAGGGGCTGAAAAAGTCATTTCCGGTGAGTTTGGAGCTAAAGTAAAATCTCTTTTCGACAGTCTTAAAATTAAGTTAGTCATGCTAAAAGATCCTGAAAAAAAGATTAGTTCTATTATTGAATTATTAAACCATAAAATATAGGCAAAATACAACAAATGCTTAATATCACCTATCAGCCAATAGGAATAGTGCATTCACCCTTTAAAACACCTGAAGGTACACCCATTCAACCTGTCGCGGCTAAGGATGTATGTGCAACGATTGAAATATTTCCGCAATATGCCGAAGGGTTGAAAGATATGGAAGGGTTCTCTCATATTTATGTTTTGTTTCACCTGCACCTGGCAAAAAGCAAATCGTTGCTGGTTACCCCTTTTCTCGACACCGAACAACATGGCGTTTTTGCTACCCGAGCCCCTGGTCGTCCCAATTCGATAGGGATCTCGGTAGTATGTCTCCTGGATGGTTCACCAGTTCTGGATATCAAACCATACATCCCTCAATTTGATGTTTTTGAAACTTTTAAAAATGGCTGGTTCGATAAAGTAAATCACAAAATTGAAGAACAAAAAGACGACGGCCGTTTTAAAATATAACTTCTTAGTTTTATCAAATGGGCCTTACGATAATATCAGAGGATTAATTCCTTTTATCAGGTGAAACAGCAGAGCTGAACATTTTAACTTTCTATAGGTTTATTAACTGTTTCACGAATGCGAAGCGCATTTATTTTATAACTTTACAGGGCATGAAATCACAATTTAAGAAAAATCAGTTCAACACATCATTAAAAATCCTTGAAGATGAAAAACTTAGGCTTACTTATTTTGGCAATCGTATTGATTACTTCTTGCAATCAGAATACCGGCAAGACAGATGAAAAGAAAACTGTCATTGCAACAGCTGGCACGGATACCATAAAAGACGGTGTATTTATTCATATTACCGAAAGTTACAATGACCCGCATCGTGTGCTCATGCCTTTAAAAATGGCGGTTATGATGGCAAAAGATAAAGATGTATTAGTTTACATGGATATTCATGCAGTTGAACTTTTGGTTAAAGGTGCAAAAGATTTGAATTTTGCCGATTTTGAATCTGCACAGACATATATTAAACAATTAGCAGGCATGAGAGTAGGGATTTATGCTTGTCCAACTTGTTTAAAAATTGCCGGATTCAAACCAGAAGATTTAATAGATGGTGTTCAGGTTGCCCAAAAAGAGAAATTCTTTAATTTCACCAAGGGTAGAATAATCACCTTGGATTATTGATGGTAACTTTTATTGCGATACTTTTTGCGGGTACCTTATTTGCAGGGTTTATCGGTTCACTGACAGGCCTGGGCGGAGGTGTGATTATTGTACCTCTTCTAACAATTGGGTTTGGAGTTGACATTCGCTATGCAATTGGCACATCCTTAATCTCAGTAATTGCAACCTCTTCCGGGGCTGCATCTGCCTATGTAAAAGAGGGAATTCTAAATATCCGGGTAGGTATGTTTCTTGAAATAGCCACAACCTTGGGCGCTATTGCCGGAGCCGCCATCGCTTTTTTTGCACCTACCCATGCCATTGCTGTAATTTTTGGTTTTGTGCTTTTATATTCAGCAATAGTCTCATTTCAAAAACGAAAGGAGCATTCGAATGTTGAAAATCTGCCTGAAAAGAAGCCCGGTCGAATGATTGAATTATTGAAAGCAAAAGGCACTTATCCAACAGCAAGTGGACTGAAAAACTATACATTACAACATTTAGGTGGTGGTTTTATCGTCATGAGCATTGCGGGAATATTATCCGGCCTATTGGGTATTGGTTCGGGAGCGCTGAAAGTTATTGCGATGGATTCTATCATGAAAATTCCTTTTAAAGTCTCGACATCGACCAGTAATTTTATGATAGGCGTTACAGCAGCGGCGAGTGCAGGCATTTATCTGAACAGGGGTTATATTGATCCGGTCTTATCCATGCCTGTAATGGTTGGAGTTTTAATTGGTTCTCTTATTGGAGCAAAATTTTTGTTAAAATCCCGGACCAAATCAATACGCCTGGTTTTTGCTATTGTGATTACTCTTTTAGCATTTGAAATGATCTATAACGGACTTGCAAAAAATATTTGATATGACAACAAATACAAAACGGTGGAATGATGACCGAATGAGAGATGTCATGGGGGCATTGTTGCGTGTTGGTGTATTAACAGCCGCATCTTTAGTTGTTATAGGTGGAATATTATTTTTCATCCAGCATCCAAAGGAAATTTTCGATTATGCCACTTTTAAAGGTGAACCTGCAAAATTCCGGCAAGTACATCTTATCGTAATGGAAGCATTGAATTTTAGAGGCCGGGATATTATTCAGCTTGGACTTCTGGTGCTAATAGCAACACCTGTAGCCAGGGTTATTTTTTCATTGATTGGATTTCTGATCGAAAAAGACTGGATTTATGTGGCCATTACTTCCATTGTCCTTATCATTCTTTCTGTTAGTCTGCTTAGTAACTACCTGACATTTTGATGGTTTTCTATCTGAATAAACCCTTCGAGCGGTCTTTTGACCCTCGAAGGGTTTTGTTTCTATCTTAAATTCAAGAACTTTAATTACTGCAACTTTCGTTACCCCGATTCCCTTGTCCTTTTTGACCTTTGCTCTGACCATTTCCCTGTCCATTCATACGATATTGTTTCCCTTTTTCCATCGAAGAACTTACAATCAAATTATAATCGGTTTGGCTGATATAGGCAGGTGTATAAGCAACTCCAAGCGTTGTCAGCTGGCGGTTAAATGCCCTGAGATGGTTGCGCGAACCTTTGAGCAGGTTGTCAAATACCATGATTACATTTTCATTGGTAGTACTGCTGAGCGATATAGTAAGATCTTTAATATCCATTTCTTCGATTAAAGCTCCGGTTTTATAGGCTTCTTCAATTGATAAGGTGGCATTGGCAACCAATTCATTATACAATTTTTGAACCTCGTTGTCAGAAAATAAACCATCCTCACCTATTGAAGTGTCGGCGGCACCATAGTTTGTCAAAAGCAGGATTATTGCATTCAGGTGGTTACTCTCCGCTGCTGAAATGTTCGAAAAAACCTGACTGCCCCATTTCTGATAAAGTACCGAATAGACATCATGGGCAAGTTTTTCCGCCTCTTTCATTTTTAATAAGGAAACTAATTCGGTTTTAGTTAATGCTGCCGTTTCTACAAATGCAGATTGCACATTAGCTGCAATTACGGCAGTTGTACCGTCGCCGGAAACATTTATAACACTTGCATATTGTGCATTTTTTGAGTTATTCATGTCTTTTTGACAAGAACTGAACACTAACGCAGCAGCAATAAAACTACTTATCACGATTGTTTTAATTATTGTTTTCATATTGATTTGTATTTGAATTATTAAAATTGGAACATAAGTATCGCACCCAGTTGTTTAGAATTCATTCTAAGTAACTGATATTTAATAATATAAAACTATTAAGATGTGGTGATTTGTACGTTAATTGTACATTAAAAGGAAAAAAGAATTATTTCTTTGTACGGGCTTCATAATAGTCGCAAATTCCATTTTTATTGGCATCAACAAAGTTCCTGCCTTTTCCTTTTCTGAATCCTCGTCCCTTGCCAGTACCGTCGCATATGCCATTACCTTTTCCTTTGTTATCCGTAGCATTGGCAGTGCGGTTTTCGTAGTTGTCACAAATCCCATTATTGTTTTTATCAACAAATGCAACTCCTTTACCCGTTCCGTTACACCTGCCACAACACGGACCATTACGCGGGCCATTTCCTTGTCTCTGTCCTGCAACCGGATCTTGCGCGCTTGCGAATGCTGTAACTGCCATTAAGGCTAATCCTGTTAAAAAAAGTTTTGTTCTCATGTCTCTAAAATTTAAAATAAGTAATAGTCAATCAATTATTAAACCGTTTGCCTTGTCGTCCACCTCTTGGTCCACCTTTGCCGGGGTATCCAAGCTGTGAATCGTTTGTAAACATTTCCCCGAATATTTGTTCGAGTTTTCTTTGTTGTTCCGGATCGCAAATGCTTTTAATTTCCAAATAATACCTGTAAGTGATCTTCTTTAGGTTGCTGTGCAACTGACCGATTGAATCGGATAACGCATTAAGCCTTGCGGTATCACTTTTTGCAGCGGCCATTTCAATTAGCATTTGTTTCCGTTTTTGAGCTAATTCAATGGTAATGTCCCTTGCTTTTGGCCTGAAAACAGGATTGATTTCCTTGAATTTGTCCATTTGTTCCCTGCTCAGGTTCAACTGGTCGCGAAAATATCGTCCACTAAACTTTTCTGAATCAGTCTCTAATTGTTTTTGGTCAGAAACGGCGATAGTTTCAGCCTTTTCCGATTGATATTTATGATATACAATGGTTGCGACTGTCGATATATTCATAACGGTAAGGATCACAATTGCCCAAACCATCAGTGTATATTTGTTTTCTGTTTTCATCTTAGAAGAATTAAAGTTGAGAAAACAGATCAACCGATTCAAGGGCTGCATCATTCATGTAAGTCATTTCAACAGGTAGATTATTGGTGGGGTGAGTTGGTAAATAGATATTGCCAAACATAACTCCAATAAATACTGCTGCCGCAATCGAAACACTAATTAAAAGAGGCTTTAATACTTTCTGATAAGACGGGCTGCGTTGGTGGTTTTCGCGATTTTGCGCCAGTTCTTCAATACCGGCCATAATCCGGGTGACAAGAAAAGGATTCGTTCGCAACCTTCTTTCTTCTTCTATTACCTGGTAGGAGAGGCTTACCAGATGGAAACTTTCGGCACATTCAATACAATTTCCGAGGTGGTTTTCAACCTGAACCCGCATACCTTCGGGCAACAGTCCCTCGCGGTACGCATCTAACTCTTTTTGGCATAATTGACAGTTCATTTTTAATTGACTTTAATGGTTAGAAACAAAACTTCTGTTTTTCCTACGGTTATTTTTTATTTTTTTTCCTTAGGGCCGATAATTTTTCCCGAAGGTTTGCTTTTGCCCGTTGAATAAGAGCTTCTACTGCACCTTCAGTTGTATTCATAATCTCAGCGATTTCCTTCTGGGGTAAATAGTCATATTTACTAAGCACTATGGCTGTTCGCTGGTTTTCGGGCAGGCTGTTCAGTGCTTTTTGCACCCATTCCCTGTGTTCATGAAGGATTAAAATATTTTCAGGGTTCTCCGAATCAGGTATGGGAAAGGAAAACTCTTTGCTTTTTTCGCCTCCGAACACCGTTTCAAATCGCTGCAAAAATTGGTTTTTTGACGATTTTCGGATTCTATTGAGCGATGCATTTACAGCAATCCGGTAAATCCATGTCGAAAAGGTTGCATCGCCCTTAAAGACTGCTAATGTCTGGTATGCCTGAATAAAAACATCCTGGGCAAGGTCATCGGCATCATCTTTATTATGCAAAAAGCCCATACAGGTGCGAAAAATCATCGGCTGATATCGTTCTACAAGTTTCCGGTACATATCCCGGTCTCCTTTTACTATTTGTCGTATGATTTCGCTGTCGGTCATTTCGCCAAAGTCAATAAGGTAGCTGAATTTATCCTTTCTTGCTTATTTCAAGCAAACCAATATGATTAACCAATAAAATATCTTTTTCATTCAATTCTATCAATCTGTCTTTTTCGAAGCTTTTCAACAGTTTAACGGCACTTTCGGTCGAAATTCCGGCAAAGTCAGCTATATCTTTGCGCGAAAGCAGCTGAAAAATATTTGGATTTTCATTCTTAAATCCGTCAATATATAACAATGTTTCTGCAATGCATCCGTTCATTTGTTTGTAAATGACTGTTCGCAGCGTATCGAACAGGTTTGCATTTTGTTCGCAGTACCGTGTAATCATCGTAAAACCAAACAATCCGTTTTGCTTCACTACTTTGGCAATGGCATCCTTTTCTACGAGAAATGCCAGGCAGTCGGTAAGGGCAATTGATGAATAATTAAACGTGTTTTTCGTGAATACAGCCGAAAGTCCCACAAATTCGCCGGGTCTGATAATTCGCAGATTGTAGTTTTTAGCACTGTCACCCTCAATATATTGCCGTACTAAACCACTGATGATAAATAGCACATACGAAGCAAAGGCTCCCTGTTTGGTTAGGTTATCGCCTTTGCGGAAAAGCACCTGTGTTTTACTTGCCCTTACAAGCTCTACCTCTTCAAATGAAAGCATTTGAAAGCATGGAGCCTGAATGTCGCAGATAAATCCATTATCAGTTTCGAGTATTGTCTTCATCATTTTACAAAATTAGGGTAACAACCATTTCCATACCGGAACTACTTTTACTTCTTTCCCTGAAATATTAAAATAATCTTCCTGGTTCAGGGTGATAATTGTTCCGGATTGCAGATCGAAAAATTCCAGTGCTTCCATTAATCCGTCTATTTCACGGCTTTTGTTATCTAAGTTTAATTCAGCACAAACCTGATAGGCACCTTCTATTTGTTTCGATTTGAAGACAACAAAATCACATTCATGTTTCTTCCTGAAGTAATTAATTGTAAGACCATTGCGTTTAAATTCCAAAAATACAGCATTTTCGAGCAATCGTCCGCGATCATTCGTATAACTTAATGAATTGGCCATAGCAAAACCAGTATCTATCGTATAAACCTTCTTGGGATTTATAGCCACACTTTTTGCCGACCAACTAAATAGAGGTACTGAGAAAATAAGATAACTATCTTCGAACCAGCCGACATACTCGCTCACCGAATTAGCCGATCCCAGGTTAAAGCTGTTTTTTAGCCTGTTAAGTGTATATTCCTTTCCGACATTGGATATTAAAAATAAAGCTATATCTATTAGTGCCTTAACATTCCTAACGCCATAACGTACAGCGATATCCCTATAAAGAATATCCCTGAATAATTGCTGCAATGTTTCAATCGATCCGAATTTCAAGTATTCAGGAAACCCACCTTTTTCTACAAATTGCTGAAATGTTAAAGCGGAAGGTGCGATATTGAAAAAATTAAGGAACTCCTTGTAAGAAAATGGGAAAAGCTCAAAACGGAGGTGCCTGCCGGTAAGCCTGGTACCTAACTCGAAGCTAAGAAGCGATGCATTCGAACCAGTTATAAAAACCTTTTTACCTTGATCGTGCAGATTTCGTATAAAGACCTCCCAACCTTCGACGTTTTGTATCTCATCAAAAAAATAAGCACTTTTATTAGTACCCATTATCTGAAGCAATTTTGGGAAGTCTCCAACATCGAAACCAAATATACGTGAATCTTCAAATGTAAAAACAGAAAGATCACCCTTTATTGAAGTCGAAAGTTGGTTCATATAAGTGCTTTTTCCACAGCGCCTTATGCCAGTAATAATATCAATATGCCCAGTTAGTCCGGGTTTGTTATGCAAAAACCTTTCTATCCCCTTATCATTTGCCATAAGGGATTCTTGTTGAGCGTTATAAACCGATTCTATTTCAGAAAAAAGTACCATCACTTTTATTTGACTTGCAAATGTACTAATTTATATTTTAAAAATACTATAGTGTGCATTACTAAAGCGCACTTGTATATATTATTAATGCACACAAGTATATATTAGTAATATATACGGATTATGTATTTGAATTATAATTATATACGAAGCAGATCAATTGTTCAAAATACATGATGCTGTTTTAAATCAACTAAAAAGTTGTCGCAATTCAATTACGAAGTTGTTGCGCTATAAAGGAAAAACCATTATTCACGGAGTTTTGCTATGTAACTTTGTATCATAAAATTTAAAACGAAAACGTCATGTTGTACACAAATTTAAAACACATCGAAACTGCCGCTGACCATGCAAAGGTAATCAGTGAAAACGAAAACGTAATGGTGATATGTGGTCGCATGGGACCAATGTGCATCCCTGTTTACGGAATTGCCGAAGAGTTGGAAGAAGAATACAAGCACGTAAAGTTCTATGATTTGGAATTCGATAATCCTGAATCCCATGTTATTCGTAATCTAGCGGAAGTTAGAGGATTTATGGGGATACCCTTCACGATTTATTACAAAAATGGAAAAGTAGCAAAAGCCACTTCAAGTATTCAAACCAAAGCGCAGGTGAAAGCAATCCTGGACAAAGAATTTGCAGCAACTGTAAATGCTTAATACTATGAACACAAACAACCATTATGACGCCATTGTGATTGGAGCTGGACCTGCCGGATTGACGGCAGGTATTTACCTGTCGCGGGCAAAGTTGAAGACACTTATTATTAGTGAAGGAACAGTTGGCGGACAAATGGTGCTTACTCATGAAATAGCTAACTATCCCGGGGTTGAAAATATCAGCGGGTACCAGCTATCGAATATTATGAAAAAACAGGCGAAAACTTTCGGCTGCGATATTAAATCGAACACATCCATTCAAAGCCTTGAACTGGAAGGCAGTGTAAAGAGCGTAACACTTGCCGAAGGCGAAACCTTTACTTCCAGCAGCATTATCCTCACTCCGGGTGGAAGGTCACGTACATTGGGGGTGACGGGCGAAGACCAATTCAAAGGCAAAGGTATTTCGTATTGTGCCACCTGTGATGGCGATTTCTTTACGGGTAAAGAGATTGTAGTGGTTGGAGGTGGAAACTCTGCACTGGAAGAAGCAGTTTCGCTTACTAAATATGCAACCACAGTGACTGTTGTACACCAGTTTGATCATTTCCAGGCTTATGAACATGCGATAGCCCGGAATCATCCCAAAATAAATTTTGTGATGGAATCTGCTATTACGGCATTTTACGGGAATGAAAATCTTGAAAGTGTTGATATCAAAAATCTGAAATCAGGAGAAACAACAAATTTCAGAACTGATGGTGTATTCGTTTTTATTGGATATACACCAAATACTGAGTTCATTAAAAATAGGGTTGAAATGAACAAAAAGGGAGAGATTGTAGTGAAAGAGGATATGTCAACCAACATCGAAGGGGTTTACGCGGCTGGCGACAGCACAGCAAAGCGTTTCCGGCAGGTAACAACTGCAGTAGGCGATGGAACTATTGCTGCACTTGCTGCCTCCAATTATTTGCACGAAACAAAAACAAAAAATAATAAACTAATAGCTGCGTAATATGCAAACAACATTGATTGTAATTGGGGTTTTGATAGTCGCCTTTTTCATTTTCCGCTATATTGCGATGGCGAAAATAAAAAATACACCAATGGTTGCTGACCATGCGAAAGTATTGACTCTCACGGACAAAAATTTTTTGCAACAAACAAAAAATAAAGTGGTATTGGTTGACTTTTGGGCGACCTGGTGTGCTCCCTGCCGAATGATGG
>JAPLDR010000025.1:15326-19186 GCA_026391655.1 Bacteroidia bacterium
TGTAGCAGCGGAATTAGCGGGGAACTCACATGTTGGAAAAGTAAATATAGAACAATTTCAATCACTGGCCCAAAAATTTAAGGTCAGGAGTATACCTACCTTAATCCTTTTTAAAAATGGCACAGAAATAAACCGCTTTGTGGGTATAAAATCAAAAGATTTTCTGTTACAGCAAATTAAAAAAGTTTAAAATAATGAAGAATGTCTTAATTCTTGGCGGCGGATTTGCTGGTATACAAACCGCAATTGAACTACAGAAAAAAGACACTTTTGAAGTTACGTTGGTTTCTGACAGGGACTATTTATATCTCTATCCAATCTCTATTTGGGTTCCTGTTCATCTGACGGAATTTGAGAATGTAAAAGTTCCGCTGGCAACTATTCAAAAGACATATCCTTTTAACCTGATCAAAGATAAAGTAATTGAAATACATGCATCTGAAAATAAGGTAGTATGCGAAAATCAGACCTTAACTTACGATTACCTGGTGGTTGCTTTTGGTGCAGATAAAATGAAACATAAAGGAATTGAGAATACCTTGTCGATTTGTGGAAAACCTGAAGTTTCATTGTCTATCCGCGATGGAATTGATAAGTTAATTCAGAAAGGTAACGGGAAAATTGCTGTCGGCTTTGGCGGAAATCCTTAAGATAAATCGGCGGTGCGCGGCGGACCTGGATTCGAATTGATGTTCAACATCCATAACCTATTGAAAAGGAAAAATATCAGACAAAATTTTGAACTGATATTCTTTGCACCTATGGAAGAGCCGGGGGCTAGAATGGGCAAAGGTGCGCTGCCCATGCTAAATAAATTATTTGACAGATATAAAATTGAAAAGTGTTTTGGCAAAAAGATTACCGGATTTGAATCCAGATCGGTTGTTTTTGAAGACGAATCTAAACTCGATGCCGACCTGATTTTGTTTATTCCGGCATCTGCCGGCCACAGTGTACTTCAATCCAGTGATCTGCCATTAACTGAAGCGGGATTTATCCAAATTGATAATTTCTGTCAGGTTTGTGGATTGCCTGATGTTTATGCTATTGGTGATATAGCAGCCATCGAAGGACCCGACTGGATTGCCAAACAAGGTCATATTGCCGAACTCATGGGACGAAACGCTGCATATAATATTGTTGAAATTGAAAAAGGGAGTGCCAAAAGAAAAGGATATCAGGAACATCTGAATATTCTATGTGTAATGGATACGGGTGATGGAGCAGCCTTTGTTTTCAGAAATGATAAAAAATCATTCCTAATCCCGATGCCTATCGTTGGCCACTGGATGAAAAAAGGATGGGGAATTTATTCAAAACTAACCAAAGTCGGCAAATTTCCACATTTACCAGGAATGTAGAAATATGAATTAAATTCAATTGAATGAGAAAAGTACTAAAAGTGTTGGTTAGCAACAGGATGATTATCCTCTCCGTATTGGGAGTTTTACTGTATTTGGGGATATCACAATTTCATATTTCACTGTGGTATATTCTGGCGGCTGGAGTATTGTTGGGCATTATATTTGGAAAAGTTTTTTGCCGGTGGGTTTGCCCGATGGGCCTGATCATGGAAATGATGATGAGTCTAAGCCCCGAAGGAAAGATCAGGCAAATGTACCAGTATCATAAAATAGGATGCCCCATTGCCTGGATATCAGGATGGCTCAATAAATTCTCATTGTTTCAGATAAAATTAAACACAGAAAGCTGTAAAAATTGTGGTATCTGCGATAAGAAGTGCTACATAGTTGCTATGGAGCCTGTTAAATATAGTTTGTACAAGCCAAAAATGGAAAAACCGGGCAACAGTTATACTTGTTCCAAATGTTTGCAATGCGTAGCTTCGTGTCCGAATGGCAGTTTAAAGTATAAAATTTAGAATATAATTATTAAAACAAATTTATAGTATGGCACTTACAATAAGTCATTTAGCATGTCCTCAAAACCACCGTTGTCCTTTAATGCATGTCTGCCCGGTAGGGGCAATTTCACAAGATGGGAATGGATTACCCATCATAGACGATGTAAAATGCACCGAATGCGGTAAATGCACCAGGTATTGCCCCATGCGGGCTGTCGTAAAAAGGAATTAAACAACTTAATCAACAGGAAGTTGACGATTAAAATTATACACGAATAAAAAATGAAAATGAAAAAGAACATGGGTATTATTGACAAGGTAATCAGGATACTGGTTGCAGTCGCAATTACTGTTTTATAATAACCGGAATTTTAGGAATTGTACTTCTGGTATTGTCTGTTGTATTTGTGATTACAAGCTTAATCAGCTTTTGTCCGTTGTATTTACCATTTGGTATTAATACCGGCAAGAAAGGATAACAGATCAAAATGAAAGGATGCAGACAGAAAGTTGCATCCTTTCATTTTTTAATATCTTTGAATCGTTAACAAATTCATGAATTATCAGAAAGCGAGATGCGATATTCCAAAGAGTTTATAGGTGAAACATTGGGTACCTTTTTACTGGTGTTATTTGGGTGCGGATCGGTAGCAGTTTCTGTTCTTTTTGGTGCTTACCAGGGAATCTTGCAGATAGCATTGGTCTGGGGAATTGGGGTTACCCTCGCTATTTACCTTACAAGGCATTTGTCATGTGCGCACCTTAATCCGGCTGTAAGTGTGGCTATGGTCATTGGTAGAAGGATGTCGGTACGAAAATTACCGGTTTACCTTATCGCGCAATTCATGGGGGCTATTCTGGCAGGACTTGCAATTTATTTACTGTTTGCTCCCTCAATTTCTGCCTATGAAACTGCACACGCGATCATTCGCGGAACAGCAGAATCGGCTCAAACAGCCAAAATGTTTGGCGAATTTTACTCCAGCCCCGGTAGTTCGGCTGTTGTTTCTTTGCCGCTTGCCATCGGCGCTGAAACTTTTGGAACCTTTTTATTGCTTCTGATGATTTTCGCACTCACTGAAGGTTGTAATGTGGGTCGCCCCAATGATGCCCTGGCGCCAATGTTCATCGGGCTCACTGTAAGTTCTGTCATTTGCCTGATTGCGCCTTTGACACAGGCAGGTTTGAATCCTGCACGTGATTTTGGTCCACGTTTAGTTGCCTGGGCAACAGGATGGGGCAATGCTGCCTTTCCTGATCATATAGGAGGATTCTTCTACGTATATATTCTTGGTCCAATATTGGGCGGAATTTTAGCTTCATTGTTTTTTGTGCATGTACTTGAACCAGCTATGAATCGTTCATCCATGAAGTGCAATTGTGCCAATGACAAATCATTGAAAAAAGAATAAAATCAACAATGGTGAAAACGACAAGACTTATTCTGGTTGGAGGATTCCTTGGAGCAGGAAAAACCACTTTACTGTGGGAAGCTGCCCGCAAGATAATGGCTGATGGACAGCGAATCGGGCTGATCACAAACGACCAGGCTCCCGACCTTGTTGACACGGCTATTCTTTCCCACAATGAGGTAAAGGTTGCTGAAGTGAGCGGCAGTTGTTTTTGCTGCAACTTCAACGGGCTTATTAGCGCATTGAAACAGGTACGTGATGAAGCAAATGTGATGTCATCATTGCAGAACCTGTCGGCAGTTGTACCGATCTTTCGGCTACTATTGTACAGCCTCTCAGGGAAAACATGTGGCGTGAGCTATTAATCAGTCCTCTTTCAGTGATGGCCGATCCGGAACATCTGACCGATCTTATGAATGGCGGAACAGCCGGATTACACCCCAGCGCTGCTTATATTTTACAGAAGCAATTGGAAGAAAGCGATATTATACTGATCAGTAAATCGGACCTGCTCAAACCAGCTGATTTAATTCTGCTAAAAGATAAGGTAAAAATGAATTTCCCGGCGGCAGATGTACTGACAA
>JAPLDR010000025.1:19195-38752 GCA_026391655.1 Bacteroidia bacterium
GGCAGATGTAATGACAATTAGTGCAAAAACCGGAGATGGCATTGATGAATGGTTGAAAGAAGTGTTAAATCGTACAGATGCAGGTCAGCGACTGGCAGAAGTTGATTACGATATATATGCAGAAGGTGAAGCAGTTCTCGGCTGGCTGAACAGCACCATAGAATTGAGCGGTGAACAGACAGACTGTGATGCTTTTGCCCGGAACCTCATGCAAAACCTTAGCCAGCAGTTCGACAGCAGCAAGGCGTCGGTAGCTCATGTCAAGATTATACTTGAAGCTGGTGACAACTTCCTGATAAGTAATCTGACTGGGTTAAACAATACCCTGAATTTCAGGGGATCAGCAGAAACAAGTTCAGAGGCCAGATTAACTTTAAACGCCCGTGTAGAAATGAATCCCGAAGACCTTGAACAGATCGTTCGTAAAACACTGAAAGAGAGCGTAAAAGGAAATCTTAAAGTTAAAATCATTGCCTTGCGATGCCTGAGCCCTGGACGTCCCAATCCAACTTTTCGCTTCGACCGCATTGTACCAAGCCGAAAGTGGTGATGTTAGCTGAAATGAGCAACAGGTTATTGTAACATGAGCATGTCAGAACAAATGGGATTGAAGTTTGTTCTGATTAAATAAAAATGCCGTGACATTGCATAACGAACGATTTGATGATCAAAAAATTAAAAAATACTATTTCTCTTCTGTTTTTGTTGGTCTTTCTTCTGCCTACAATCGTCAAACTTGAACATCACCACGAACATTTTA
Source organism: Bacteroidia bacterium (assembly GCA_026391655.1). GTDB lineage: Bacteria > Bacteroidota > Bacteroidia > Bacteroidales > Prolixibacteraceae > JAAFHB01. Next base: position 19,956 of record JAPLDR010000025.1, read on the forward strand.
TTTGTAAAGCAAAAAATGAGAAACATTACCATGATTTTTATGATAAGTGTAATATTTGCAATTTCGAATTTACAGTTTTTTTGTCAGACATCGAAAATATTGATTTACAAAAGGAAAATCCGATAGATCGTTACTGTAATAAATACATTTCTTTATATAATTACAATCTCTTCCAGTATTCATTTCTATTACGTGCCCCGCCCTGTATACAAATTTGAAATACAGCATCGCAGAGGTGCTTTTAAGAATTTGTCACACACAAAACAAGTAATAAAATGAAGAGAATATTTTTCATTTGCATTATGATATTCAGTTATCATATAGCGGGCGCACAGAACAAATTAACAGGAAAGATTATTGATAAGTTAACCGGAGAAACAATTCCTGGGGCGACCATTTATATCCCGGATCTTAAAACCGGAGCCGTCTCAGACATAAACGGTAACTATAAAATAGATAATCTCCCAAAGATAAAAGTTATCCTTCAGATCAGTTTTGTGGGATATAAATCAATTGTCAAAAAAATAGACCTGACTGTGTCAGCTTCCTTAAACTTTGCAATGGAACAGGCTATAACTGAAATGAATGCAGTTGTTGTTACTGGTACATCAAAGGCAACTGAAATTATCCGAAACCCAGTTCCAATGATTACGCTGGACAGAAAAGAATTGCAGCAAAATTTAAACACAAATATAATTGAAGCAATTTCTAGACTTCCGGGAGTGAGCTCTGTAACAACTGGACCAAATGTATCAAAACCTTTTATTCATGGATTGGGGTATAACCGGGTACTTACGTTATTTGATGGGGTAAGGCAGGAAGGACAACAGTGGGGAGATGAACATGGAATTGAAATGGACGAAAATGCAGTTGACCGGATTGAAATTGTAAAGGGTCCTGCAAGCTTAACATATGGTTCCGATGCTTTGGCAGGAGTTGTTAATTTGCTCCCGGCATTGCCTGTTCCTGATGGTATAATACAAGGACACATTGTAACAAATTACCAGACCAATAATAGTCTCTATGAAGCTTCTGCCATGTTGGCGGGAAATACAAATGGCCTTATTTGGGGAGGTGTGGCTTCGCGTAAACAAGCTACAAATTATCAAAATAAATACGATGGACGGGTTTATGGGACAGCCTTTAATGAGTCTGATTTAAGTGCCTATATTGGTTTGAATAAGCAATGGGGTTATTCACATCTCAATTTCTCTATGTTTGACGATTTACAGGAGATTCCTGATGGCAGCCGCGATTCAATGACCAGGCAATTTACCAAACAAATCACCGAAAATGACTTATTCAGGCCAGTTGTTTCAGACGCGGATTTAAATTCTTACAAAATAGCTACAATCCATCAACATGTTCAACACTACAAATTGTATTCATCAAACAATTTTATTTTTGGAGAGAGTAAATTAGGATTGATACTTGGTTATCAGCAAAATATACGAAGGGAGTTCAGTCATCCTGAAAATTCTGAAACTGCCGGATTGTACCTGGCTCTTAATACTTTTACATACGATGCTAAATACTACCTGCCTGAATATAAAGGATGGGAAACAACAATTGGAATTAATGGTATGTACCAGAATAATACAAATAAAGGTACTGAGTTTATTATCCCAAACTATCATCTTTTTGATATAGGCCCATTTGTTTTTGTACAAAAGGCATTTAATAAATTGGATATAAGCGGAGGCATTCGTTACGATGTGCGTATTTTTAATAATGATGCGATGTACACAAAGACTAATCCTCAATCGGGGTTTGATATGCAGGTCAATTCATCTGATGGCGCTGATCAACCTTTTTACAATTTCAATCATACTTTTTCTGGTTTATCCGGAAGTATTGGAGCAACTTACAAAATATCAGATAAATTGGTTTTAAAAGGTAATATTGCCAGGGGATTCCGGTCTCCTAACATTGCCGAGATATCTGCTAATGGTATTCATCCGGGGACACTGATTTACCAGATAGGCAATACTGGTTTTAAACCGGAATTTAGCCTGCAGGAAGATTTTGGGATTGCTTACAGGTCAGATCATATCAGCGGGAACCTGGATGTTTTTAATAACCAGATTACTAATTACATCTTTAATGAGAAATTACTAAACCATCTTGGACAAGATTCAATTATTATCAGAGGTAACCAGACATTTAAATTTCAACAAGCAAAAGCCCGGCTTTATGGTTGGGAAGCAAACCTTGATGTACATCCTTATGACTGGCTTCATTTCGAAAATTCAATATCTGTTGTCTATGCATTAAACAAAGGTGGAAGGGGTATTCAAATGACTGAGAGTTCCAAATATTTGCCATTTATTCCACCACTTCATACAAGTTCAGAGTTACGCGCGTACATAAAAAGTAAGATCAGTTATATTAGTTCATTGTATCTTAAAATCGGAATGGAATATTATGCGAATCAAAACAGGGTATATTCTGCTGATAATACAGAAACTCCGACCCCTGGTTATGTCCTCTACAATGCAGGGGCAGGTGCGGATGTCACAAACAGTAAAGGAAGAGTACTTTTAAATATTAATATATTGGGGAATAATATCACCGATATCGCTTATCAATCCCACTTAAGCAGACTGAAATATTTTGAACAATATCCAAATAATCAGTCAGGTAGAAATGGAATTTTTAACATGGGAAGAAACATTAGCTTTAAATTAACCGTACCTCTTAATTTTCAATAAAAACTATCACCCTAATGCTTGACGAATGTGTAAATGGTATACTTTTAACCTTCCGTTTATAACGATACTGAAAATGGCAAAATTCAATGAATCACTAACTTTTAAATTATGATTTTGTCCGACACAATCTTTACGTTTAAAACAGCGTATTTTATCAGTACATTTATAACGCTGCTGGCATTGATTAATCCTGTTCAGAAAATATTTTTAATAAATTCATTACAAGAGCGGTTGACAGATAGGGAATTGCGTTATATTTCTGTCAAATCATCTTTAACTGCGTTTATTATTTTAATGCTCTTTCTTTTTCTGGGGAATGTGATTTTTACGTATGTCTTCAGAATTCAACTTTACTCTTTTCGCGTAACATGCGGAATGGTTCTCCTTTATAGTGGTTGGGTTGCACTTCAGCAGGGTGTATTGATTAATATAGGGAAAGATGTAAGAATCCAGGATATATCCTCGGTTCCAATTGCCATTCCGATGATTGCAGGTCCAGGAACCATTACCGCGACTGTTACATTTCCGGCTCAATACGGAGCATTGGTAACTGTATTGGCTGTATTTGCTGCACTTGTGGTTAACCTGATCATTATGCTCTACGCAAAAAATATTGGAAGAGTGATGATTAAACTCAATATAATGTCTCCATTTATCCGGATTATTGGGTTAATTATTGCCACCATCGGAATCCAAATGATTTTCGATGGTGGGATTGAATTCCTTAAAATGCATGGATTAATAAAGGTGCTATAAACCTGATGTAATTTGGTCAGTTTTAAAATAGTTTTACATCCGGTATTTTAAAACCGGTATTATTTTCAGTTCTTTGCTTTAAATAAATCTTCAGATGAAGTTTTTCAAAGTACCCGATAAAGGCGACCCGTCAAATATCCCGCAACTCTTTTCTGGATTGAATATTAATCTGTTATGTTGCCGGTTTTGGTGGCTCAAAAACTGGGAAAGCCGGAATATGTCGTTTCCTTACTGGAGGATTTACTGGAATAAAAGTTGTGGCGGTGTTATCTCATTTGCCGGTAAAACGATTGAAATGACCCCAAATCAGATTATTCTGATCCCACCCTATACCGCTTTTTCGAGCCGTTTAAAGGAAAATACGATACCGCCATCGGGCTACAACCTCGAGGGTGGAAGAGTAGGAGAAGGCGATCCTGAAGCGGAATTATTGAATGACGGTGCAGTTTTGCATCTGTTTATCCATTTTAATCTGGGTATGCCATACGACTTTATTGCTCCGCAATTGTTCTCGTTTGAAGTTTACCCCGATTTGCGAACCGATCTGGAGGAGCTGTCATTCAGCCTTCAGCAGAACAATGTGCAATTGTCGGTTCAATCGAGCCTGCTGATTTATAAGATCATTATTCTGACGGTTAGTCAGATCCCTAAAGAGTTCTGGAACCTGGCAACAACTGATCAGCGAATGCTGAATGTTTTAAGGGAAATCGAGGATCATATTTCGGAGGAGCTCACCAACAAAAGGTTAGCAAAAGTGGCAAACATGGCAGTCAACTCTTTTGCACGCGTTTTCAAAGAGGAAATCGGGATTCCTCCTCAGCACTTTGTAAGAGAGCGAAGGGTTCAGAAAACAAGCATCCTGCTCCACCATACCTCTGAACCGATTGAGGAAATCGCGCGATTGTCAGGCTTTTGCGACCGTTTCCATCTCGCACGGGTTTTCAAAGAGGTTACCACCTACTCTCCGGCGCAATACAGAAAACAGTATTATCCGAAAAGCTGAGGACTATTTCATTGATTATTTTGCAAATGAAGAATCTTGAAATAAAAACGTTAGTGTTAAAAATATTTATCAATTTAATAATTTCAAAGTGGGTTGAACGGAAAAATTGACGTAATATTGCAATTATTAAAGACAAGATCACATAAATTTTAAAAAATGAGTTGGGAAGAATGTATACCTGAGGATTTAAAAAATTTATACGAAATTCATGATTTTAAACATGCCTCAACAATTCTATCTAAAGATTTTCCTAACGAATTTGAGGAGATTTGTTCTGCACTGAGGCGGTTTCGTTTCTCTAATAAAGATATTTTAACGGCTGGCGGAAATGAAAGTCACATACCTAAAATCTTTTCAGATATACTACGTCCAATGGGATGGAATGAAAAGAATCTAGGAGCAGATTTGAAGGTTTATGAAATAAAAGGAAGGTCAAAAGAATTAAAAAGTTCGATAAACCATGGTTCTCATTTAGTCGATTACCTTAAGGGTCGGGTTGCATTTGATCTCGAATGGAACAGTAAGGATCAAACTTTTGACAGGGATTTGTATGCATTTAGGGCATTTTTCGAATACAACGCAATTAGCCTCGGTGTTCTTGTTACAAGAAGTAATGAATTAGATACACACTTTAAAAAGCTTGGAATAAGTCCAAAATATGGTGCAAGTACCACACATCTCGGAAAATTGATTCCACGCTTGGAAGCTGGTCGAAATGGTGGATGCCCGATTTTAGTATTTGGAATAACAACAAAATTATTAATTGAAAATGAATGAAATAATTTCTGCCGTAGATGATTTTAAAAGGTGCTTGAAAGGGAAAAGGTTTGGTACTATACTTGCAGATCCCCCTTGGCAATTTCAGAATAGAACTGGGAAGATGGCTCCTGAACATAAACGGTTATCACGATACTCAACTTTAACTTTAGAAGAAATAAAAAAAATACCTGTTAGGGATGTTGCTATGGAAACAGCTCATTTGTATTTATGGGTTCCAAATGCTTTACTCTCTTATGGATTAGAAGTTATGGCAGCTTGGGGTTTCACATATAAAACTAATTTAATTTGGTACAAAATTAGAAAGGATGGCGGACCAGACAGACGAGGGGTTGGTTTTTATTTTAGAAATGTAACTGAGATGGTTTTATTTGGCGTGCGTGGAAAGAATGCGAGAACACTTAATCCAGGCAGAACTCAAGAAAACATAATGTCTACTCAGAAAAGGGAGCATAGCAGAAAACCGGATGAGCAATATCGTTTGATTGAAGCCTGTAGTAAAGGACCCTATTTAGAGATGTTCGCCAGAGGTTCAATGCCCAATTGGGATTGTTGGGGAAATCAAGCTGAGGATTATTTTCCTGAATGGGAGACTTATAAAAATCATTCTCAAAATCAAATCGAAACAGTGCTCACAATAAAAAATAGCATAATAAAAAATAAGGAATTTGCTGAACAACTTACATTATTGGAAAGTTCAAAAAAATATGCTCTTTAGGGTTTTATTTACCAAAAGCACCAATATTCGGGTTTGCTGATTGGGAAAGTTGATTTTGCCAGTAGTCTTTCCCTCCATTGTTTTCAATATTCTTACCGGCTTTAAGTGCAGGCGATTTGGAAGAAAGTTGAAAATATCCGATCGAATTGAGCTCTTTGATTTCCCTGATTATTAATTGCTTATCTTTGGGAAGTTTCATCTGCGGATCAGCAAAAACAGGATCAGTCTCGGGTGTCATTGCTGGTCGGCTTTGGAGCTCTGTCCAGTATAGATTCCGGTCGAATGCAGCACCTGTAAATGAGCCTCCTATAAAACGGTCGGATGCAACTGTCAAAAGAAAGATGTTGTTTTCGAACACAAAATCCTTGTAATTTCCCGGTTCGAAGTTCACACCATAGCCTTGATTATTAACGATCGTGTTGTTGTAAGCCTTTAGTTGCTTCATTGGTGTTGCGGCAGGATCGCACCACATGAAAATACCGCACTTACCGTTTTTTGTTCCGTCGTTGTAACTGATGTTGTACCGGACAATGTTTTTGCTCCATTCGGTAGCACCCGCATACTGAAACATTCCGTATCCTCCACCTTCGTTGTGGGCCGATAAGTTATACTGCATCACCGAATTGGTCATCCCGCCGTCGAAATCAAATCCACCGCCATCTTTCCCTTTAGGCGATGTTTTATTGTGATGCGAATAGCAGTGCTGAATAACAATGCTATCACTCATATAGGCCCAAATACCAACAGGACCGTTGCCTTCGCGTGGCATGTCCCATCCGTTGTTCATCGCTTCACAGTATTCAATAAGACCATTGCTTACCCCTCCCATGAGAATTCCGTTTCCGCTGTGATTATCAGTGATCAGTGGACAGCCCGGATTGTTTTCTGCGACAGAATTCCCGATATAAACCCGCTTTACCGTTTTAAAGGCGGAGCCGTCCGATCCATATACTTTCGAGGCGGATAAAACATTGATTCCGCAGAACCCGTTATCGGTGGCCTTTACGTGAGTGATTCTGATATCACTTCCCCCGGTTACCTGAATCCCGGAATAGAGATATCCCGAGACTTTTACACTGTCAATCGTTCCGTTTTTTACTCCGAGAAAATCAATTCCATTTGTTTTATTACCGTTCAATCTGCCAGATCCTTCAATGTTTAAATTAGATACAGTCAGATACATGCAATCATTTGCCGATACAGCAGCTGAATCTCCGGAAACAAAGGTTGCACGTTCTGAACCAAACGACGAAATAATCAGCGGGGCTTTGGCCGTTGAGTGAACACCATTGAGTTTCAAAGTTCCATTAAATTGCTGTCCGCCCTTAAACAGCAATTGTTCACCACCTTTGAGCGATAAACTATTTACCCTGGTAATCGATTGAAATGCTTTTTCCGGAGTGCTTCCGTCATTTCGATCATCACCTCCGACTGCATCAATAAAGATTTTTTTCGAATCGGTCTTCTCAGGTGATTCGCAGCAAGCAAACTCAAAAGTTGCAAGAAGAATTAAAATCCAGGTATTAAATTTTATAATCCGGTGGTTCATTGTTGTTTCTCTTTTTAGGAATTATAGATTGATTGCCAGTTGTGTGATATGGCTGTTAACATGATTCCATTCCGAAAAGTAATCAATTCAAATTAAAGTTTTGTAACTATTTTGTTATCAGTTACTACGACGCGGATATTCTTCCCATTGAGCTTTACGAGAAGTATGCCTTCTGTCAAGCAAGGAAGGAAAAATATTAATTAGATCGTTTATTATTAGATAATTACAGTAATTATTGAATGCGGATAACTGATTACCGGAGCAGCTTTGCCGGAAATACATAGCCTGAACGGCAGCTTTTCATTCGAAAGATTAAGGACCACCACCACCACTTTCCCGTCAGGATTAATAAATGCGGTTGATTGCAGTTTATCCCGGTTTGTAGAACAGCTAATCCGTTTAGCTCCGGGCAGGATAAATTTAGAAAAATGACCAATGTAATAGTAACTGTTTGTATAAATCAATTTGCCGGTTTTTGTGTCGGCATGGACAGGTGCAAAGCAGAAATTACCAACATGATTCGGCCCTCCGGTTTCATCCAAAAGGATATTCCAGTCAGTCCAGGCAACAGTCCCGCAATTAAAATCATTGACCATGGAGTAACCGTACTTTTCGCCAAGTACCCAGTCATTTACCCTATCAATGCTGAACTTTTCCACGCAACCTTCGGTGAAAACCAGGTTTTTATCGGGGAACGCTTCGTTGACTCGTTTAAGGTTTTCGAACTGCATTCCGCTGCCGGTCCATGTTTCGTACCAGTGAAACCCGATTCCCCAAATATATTTGGCAGCAACAGAATCACCTAATAAAATGCTGGCTCTTTGATATATAAGATCCCGGTTGTGATCCCATGCAATAAGCTTTTTATCACCCATGCCATTTTTATGCAATGTAGGACCAAGGAAATTTTTAACAAAATCCCTTTCTTCTTCAGCCGTGAAAATGCAGGATTCCCATCTCTGTTTTGCCATCGGTTCGTTCTGTACTGAAAGTCCCCACACAGGAATACCCTGTGATTCATACGCTTTGATAAATTTTACATAGTGATTGGCCCATGCCTGGTTGTATTGCGAAAGAAGCTTTCCGCCATGTAAAAGATCATGATTATCCTTCATCCAGGCCGGAGGACTCCACGGACTTACAAAAAGGGGCAATGTTCCTCTTGCAGCAGCGATTGCCTGTTTGATAAATGGAATCCGGAATTTCTCATCGTGGGCAACACTAAAAGAGGTTAACAAGGAGTCATTATCTGCAACGTAACCATAAGTATCACTTGAGAAATCGCAACTGGCAATGTTTGTCCTGGCAAAATTATAGCCAATACCTTTTTCAGCATCATAATAGGCGGTAAGAAATTCTTTTTGAGCTGTTTCCGATAATTTGGCAAAAACTTCAGCTGAGGCATCGGTTAAAGCGCCACCAATACCGATCATTGTTTGAAATGTTTTGACAGGATCGACAAATACGCAAACCTGTGTTTCAATGGGTTGCCCAAAATCTTTAAACAATGCTTCCGATGTTTGGGTCAACCGCAAAGTTGTGTCTTTTGCCGTGACATATATCTGAGCTTTAATCGGATTAACAGGCTTAATTGGCTGTTCTGCAAGTTTATTGGTTGGCTTGCTATTGCATCCCCATATGGCCAAAAGTAACAATACAATAAAAAGCTTAAAACTATTCATAAGAGATAATTTTTGAATTGCCGGATTTATGTGCTGCAAGATAGCAAATTACTTATGATTCTAAGATGAGAGTAAAATTAGAATTCCAGTAAAAGAATTCACCCAGCTCACTCTTCTGTTCTCAATAGTACATTGAATCGAAATATAACTTGATAAAAGTGTATTCAAATCGCATATATATCCTGTAATAAATGTATTTTTGCATCATTAATTATCGTTTGTACTATGAAAAGGGATAAATTAGAAGAGTTACAAAGCTGGAAGGAAAGCAAATTCAGAAAACCTTTGGTGGTGCGTGGTGCCCGACAGACGGGGAAAACATGGTTATTAAAGGAGTTTGGCCGGAGTGCTTTCAGGAATTTAGTTTACGTAAATTTTGAAGAGACCCCAAACCTGAAGTCCTTGTTTAATAACGACTTTGATATCCCACGAATCATTACAACACTACAGATCTATTCGCAGACTTTAATTACTCCCGAAGATACATTGATCATCTTTGATGAAATCCAGTCGGTTGAAAAAGGTATTACATCCCTCAAATATTTTTACGAGAATGCCCCGCAATATTTTATTGTTGCAGCAGGATCGCTGCTCGGCATGGGGCTTCATAGCAATACCTCTTTCCCGGTTGGAAAAGTAAATTTTCTCGATCTTCGCCCGATGTCGTTTACAGAATTTTTGAGTGCTATTAATGAAGATGGATTGGCTGAAATCATTAAAAAGAAAGAATGGGAGCTTATTACCGTTTTTCATAACAAACTTACCGAATACCTTCGTTACTATTTTTACGTTGGAGGAATGCCCGAAGTGGTAAGTAGATTTGCCGAAACACGGAATTGGGAGTTGGTACGACAAACCCATTATCAGATTTTACGCTCCTATGAGGGCGATTTTTCAAAACATGCCCCAACAGAAATAGTTCCACGTATCCGGATGGTTTGGCAAAGTATCCCGGCACAGTTAGCTAAAGAAAACAAGAAGTTCATATTTAGCGTGTTACGGGAAGGTGCGCGGGCAAAAGATTTTGAACTGGCCATCCAATGGCTGGTTGATTGCGGTTTACTTTTGAAAAGCCATCGGATATCAAAACCACATTTGCCACTGATAGCCTATCAGGATTTATCTGTATTTAAACTCTTTCTGAACGATATCGGATTACTGGGAGCAATGGCAGGTTTAAATGTCCGCACTTTAATCGAAGGTGATGTCCTATTTACGGAGTTTAAAGGTGCATTGGCCGAACAGTATGTGATGCAACAACTACGGACAAATACTGAAAGATATATTGGCTACTGGACAAATGAAAGAAGCACATCAGAGGTTGATTTTGTCATACAGGACGAAGGTGAAATTATCCCCATTGAAGTAAAATCAGGAGAGAATCTTCGCGCTAAAAGTTTCAAGCTGTTTTGCGAAAAATTCAAGCCTGAACGAGCCATCAGAACCTCATTAACACCCTATAAAAAAGAGAAATGGATGGTAAATGTTCCTTTATATGGTATTTTATAAGGAATTATCTACATCTTTTATACAGCAAGAAATTAAGGCTCTTAAATCCGGGATGGAACCTTATTCGCGGGCTTTAACAGGGATTACGGTTTTATTATGACTCTTCCCCTAATTCGCATTAGTTGTGAGGATTAACCCCTTTTAAAGTTTGATTGTTTTCACACGAATTACAGTAAATGAACAGGCGGGTAGTTCGCATGAGAATTCTTTACCCACTTTGACGGCCGAAGTCTGTGGAGTTGAAGTCAGATCATCCGGCAAACCGGTCAATACCGTCCTGGTTGCCATCGGATTTATTGACGCAACACCCTTCAACTTAATCTTTGCATCCACCGAAGTCGTAAGATAATTAACCAGTTTGATGATCATATCGCCGGTTTTACTATCCTTTACAACAGAAACTGGTACGCGCCTTGCTGCCATCTTTGACGTATCGGAAAGAATCACTTTAGTTGTAAGATATTCGTCTCCTGCGTTTTGTCCATAGAGTTGCTGCACATAGTAATTAACGGAAGGTTTCACTTCAGTATTATTGAAATAGATAAGGTCGGGACTCCACTGCGTATTTCCTGCTTTTGCCAATAGCGGAGCATACGATGCCATATTCACCACATCACCATTTCGTTCGAGCGAAGTCATGTAAGCGGCTTCTGCCAATGCCGAACGCAAGGTATTCTTGCGTTTCACATCATGAGCCGCATATTCACCCACGTAAATACCTGAAGCCTTGCGATTGTATGTATCATAGCGGTTAAGATTTTCAAAAAACCAATTTGGCTCTTTATAGTAATGTTCATCCACCATTTCTACCTTGTTTTCATTAGCAAATTTCCAGCCCAAATCAAAATCTTCTCCGGACGGATCAGGGCCAACAGTTCCAATAATTTTTATTTCAGGGTGTTTTGCCTTTACCGCATCATAAATCGGCTTAAATCGTTCCCTGAATTCCGGAGTCTGTTTGTCTTCGTTTCCAATTCCAAGATATTCAAGATTAAATGATTTGGGATGCCCGGCTTCAACCCTCCTGGCACCCCATGTTGAAGTCGCTGGTCCATTGGCATATTCAATAAGGTCTAATACTTCCTGGATATAAGCCTGCATTTCATTAAGTGGTAATCCCCTCTGACCAGTACTTCCAATACGCCATGTGCCTCCTGAGTTTTGACAGCTGACTGCTGCCGGAACAACCGGAAGTGGTTTAGCACCAATATCTTCACAAAACTGAAAGTATTCGAAATAGCCGAGACCTACCGACTGGTGATAATTCCATATATCGCGTTGCTCAATGCGTTGTTCGATTGGACCAATCGTGTTTTTCCACCGGTACATATTTCCAAGACCATCGCCATGCACGAGACATCCTCCCGGAAAACGCATAAACTTTGGCTTTAGATCTGCAATGGTCTGCGCCAGATCAGCCCGAAGGCCATTCGTCCTGTTCCTGAAAGTCTTTTGAGGGAACAACGATACAACATCAAGGGCAAATTTGCCTTTCGATTTTGCCAAAATCGCGAAACTGCAGCTATCGCTACTTTGTGTTGCAGTAATCGTTGTTGTATATTTTTTCCAATCCTTCGAATCTGATGTAAATGCTGCTCCTCCAAAAAGGTCGCCTTTTTTATTGCGTAATTTGATTTCAAAAGGTATTGGCTTTTCTGAAATTTGACGCAAGTAAGCTGAAAAATTATATTTTTCTCCTGCCCGGATAACAATGCCATCGAAACCCGAATTCGTCAATCCTACCCCTTCCTTTCCTTCTTCTTCAACATTCACAATAATATAATGCGGATTATTCTCATTTACAGGAGATTTTGATTCAACCGAAATGGCTCCATAACCAAATCCAAGAGTGGTGTATTCCCATGCAGTAAGCGGATGCCAGCCATTTCTATCGCCGGGGTTATATTCGAACGAACGGTTTTGGATCAACTCTGCATAAAGTCCTCCATCAGCTGCATAATTCAGGTCTTCAAAAAAGATCCCGAAAAGATGATCGCTTATTTTCCTGCTTTTCCTGGCATCTATGGTAATGGTAGCAACCATCCCATTCTTTGTATTTGTCCCTTTATCATCTGTGGCTGAACTACCTCCGGTGTTTTCCGAAGCGATCAGAATTCCCGGGGATAACATCAGTGTCCAAAAGATGGCAACAGAAAAGTGATTTTTAATCATTTCGTTAAGATTGAGTTTTAATGTATCAAAATTATTGATTTTATCTTTAACATCTCTTTTTCTGATAATATATTAGAATCCGAAAATCTGAGAAGGATCAACCGCAAATATCCACTTTTTGTTTCAATTGAAGCCAAAACACATGCGCTGATTGATATGAAACGAGCATGTTTGCTAAACACAAACAAGGATGAAAATCTCACATGCGAGTTCCATCCGGCAATTAAAAGACAAATTATTTTCGGATGAAATATAAAAAAAAATGGAGACTTATAGTGCCTCCATTTTCTTTTTAAATACCCTGATTTTAATATCCGGGATTTTGCATAGCTGCTTTTTCTTCAGAAGTTAGAGGCTGTCCAGCTTTATAGATTCCATCAAGGAATGTTTGCGGAATCGGTCTCAGATTGTGAAAATCCTTAATGTTTGCTTTTGCTTCACGGTTATAAGCTTGAACTCTAGGAACCAATGTTTTAGTTCTGCTTAGATCTTCCCAGCGGAGCCATTCACCACAAAGTTCCCTGGTGCGCTCATTCAATACCAGGCACAACATTTTGTCATAATCGCTTGAATACCCTAATTTGGTAATTACTGCTGCATCTTCTGCCGGTAAGGTAGAAATGCTTGAAATAGTCAAATCGGTAGCCGCTGTTGTCACTGGAATATTGTTAGACTCATAATATGAATTTTCTGTCATAAAGGAATTCATACTAGCAGCCTGAACATATGTAGAGGTAGGAAAAGAAGCGGCTCCGTCAGTATAATACGAGCGGTCTTCACCACCTTTATAAGCAGCTCTGGTACGAACTGCATTGATGTAAGGCAAGGCATCGGCATAGGTACCTGAGCCTGAAGCCGCCAACCGAATTTTAGCTTCTGCAGCCATTAAATAGGTCTCGGCAGAACGCGCTAAAATTTCATCGCGCATACCTCTGTTGTCGTTGATGGCTGTTCTGGCAGCATCATAATGTTTTGATAATGAAGGGAACCTTGGGTTTGCCTCTAACCCCAGTCCGTCTGCAGCATGTGATACATAAACTGAAGGGATTGCCTTTTTTGTCACACTGTATAAAATACCAGGATCGTTATTATTAATCGTTTTGGCGAAACGAGCATCGGTAGTTGAGTTGATAATATACAGAATACCCAAATCTACTCCTGCTGTATATGTTATGCCACCTGAAGCGCCGGCTTTATTTACGCGGTGTTTTGTCCTGAATACTTTCCAGAAACGGGAGTCGTTTACATGGTTAAACACATCATAAGTGTAATAAGTAGGTGCCAAACGGCTGTACGGGCGCATCCCGGTAATGTCACGTTGCATCACTGGCAGGTCATCATATCGAGCTGTATAAAATATATGACTATCGTTCTCGGTTTTAAGTGCGGGATCACGGCTAAAGGAGGCCGATAAAATTAATTCCGGCAGGGATTCATTGGTTCCATCCGGCTTCGTATAATCCCAGAGAGCCTGATAATTACTTGCGAGTGCATGATGCGAAATCACTTCGTCAGATAAACTTACAACTTTTGCCAGGTCAGCACTCTTTGTACTTGAGTTCCACGAGGCATTAATTTCACTTGCACGTGTTAAATAGGCTTTTGCCATGAAATGGGCAGCAGCATCCTTTGTGATTTTGTTGGGGCCTCCTGTATTGGCCAACAAATTATAGGCCTGTGTAAAATCATCGATTACCTGTTTCAGCACGTCATCAGCCGATGCACGGGTAAACTCCAATTCAACAGTGGTGCTTGGTTTCAATTTTAATGGAACACCACCATATTGCCGAACCAATTTTAAATAGTTAAAGGCACGCATAAAATACCCTTCGCCCAGGGCTGTTTTTTTGATAGCATCGTTTGTAGATACAATATTGGTTGCCGATTCTATTAACTGGTTGGCCAAACCAATACCAAGATAAGCATTATCCCATGGTTCCTGTGCTGTGGTCCTGACAGTTGTTATTATGGAATTGAACCTGCTGTCATAATTGTTCCATTGACTGTTAGTGTCGTCACCACCTACGTGAAACTCATCGGTACCATAATTGGTGGTACCAAATTGATACTCTGAAGCAAACGGAGATGCAAAAACCCGATAATATGCACCTACAGCTAATTGCTGAATACCAGCTTCTGTATTGTAATATGAAAAGTCCCTTGCGGTTTCCAAACTCTCATTCAGAAAGCTATCGGAACAAGAAGTTAAACCCAATGCTGTTAGTGCCAGGAGTGCAAGCAGGCGTGTATGATGTATTATATGTTTTTTCATAAATTTCAATTTTTTGAATTTAACATTGATTAAAATTGTACGCTAAGACCCGTTACAAAACCTCTGTTCGAAGCATGATATCTTAAATCCGGGTCAAGCCATGACACTTGGTTGAAAACAAAACCGGGGTTTGACGCCTGAACATAAACCCGTAATTTGGAAACCCCGAGTTTGCTTGCAACTTTTTCAGGAAAATTATATCCCAATGAAATATTTCGAATCTTTAAAAATGATCCGTGTTTATAACCTAGCGATGCATAATACTGATCACCATAGCCGGCAGAATAAACTGGTTTTTGATATTCAGAGTTCGTGTTATTGGGGGTCCAATAATTCACAGCTCTTTGTTGATATCGTCCAACCTCGCCTTCACCTCCAGTGCTATACATATATCCCATACGGCCATATAATAATACTGACAACTCAAAACCCTTGTAGTCAAAGGTATTTGTTAAGCCCAAAATATATTTCGGAATCGTACTACCGATGATTACACGGTCGTTGTTTGCATCAATTTTATAATCACCATTTTGGTCTACCGGTCTCACATTCCCTGCAGTAAAGGTATGGCCATTGGCATTGAATTTTGCCATTTCTGCGGCATCAGATTCCTGCCACACTCCGGCAGCCTGATAGCCATAGATTACACTTTGAGACTGGCCAATAAACCATCCGTTATTCAAATCGTCTTGTTTACCGTTAGCTAAGGAAACAATCTTGTTATCCTGGTATGAAGCGTTTAACGTTGTTGACCATTCAAAGTCATGGGTTTTTACGTTTAACGAATTTAAGGTCAGATCAACACCCTTGGATTTGGTTTCCCCGATGTTGGCATAAGTATTCAAAAAACCGGTAACTGTAGGAACTGATTTTTGAAGTAATAAATCGGTGGTATGGGAAGTGTAAATATCTAAACTTCCGTAAATTCTTGAATTGAATATTGAATAATCAAGACCGACATTGTATTGCGTGGTTTTTTCCCATCCCAAATCCTGATTTGCCAAAGTTGTAACATTTAATTGGCCGGCTGTAGAGGTGGCTCCAAACGGATAAAACATTGCCTCTAACCTTCCTTTGGTAGAATAAGGGTCAATGGCAGCGTTACCGGTAATCCCCATACCAAGACGTAATTTTAATTGGTTCACCCAGTGTAAATTGGCCATAAAGCCCTCCTGATCCATGCGCCATCCCAGTGCAGCACTTGGGAAAAATGACCATTTATGACCAGCTGCTAATTGGGATGCCCCATCATAACGTCCTGAAACAGTTAACAGATATTTATTAGTATAACTGTAATTTAAACGCGCCATATAGGATAATAGCGATTGTTTGACAATTCCGGAACTCCAGCTTTGAAGAGAACTAACAGCGCCTAACGCATTCCATTTTTGGCTTGAAAATGGAATATTATTGGCAGACATTAAACTGGATTCTGTTTCAAATTGCGTTTGACTCTGTAGTAAAGTCAAACCAAAACCATGTTTCCCTATAGTTTTATCATAGTACAACAGATAGTCAAGCGTGTAAGACAAGAGTTGTCTTTTCTCCAGAGAGGCATAGGCAGAACCGCTTCTGATTACGGATTTGCCATCTTCATAGATACCATCTCGCCAGGTTTGGATATCAGGACCAAAATTGGTGCGTAATTTTAACCCTTTTAATACAGGTATTAAAGCTCCAAAATCCAGTTGGCCATACAAACTACCAAAGGTGCGGAATGTAACACGCTGGTCCTGAGAATACAGATCTTCATCAATAACGGTCTTAACGGCGACGTCGCCACCCGGATATTCTATCCGGTTACCATTAGCATCAAACGGCTGTGCGTACGTAAAAATGCCATAAGCACTTTGGTACAATCCGGTTTGAGCAGACACCCCAACGTTACCGACAGTTGATTGTCCATATTCCTGGATACTGTATGAACCGTTCAGGTTTCCACCAAATGAGAACCATTTTACAGGTGTAATATCTACACTTATATTGGCATTGTAACGTTTAAAGCCTTGTCCTTTTACCACCCCTTTACTATCAGTATATCCAAAGGAGCCGTATGCTTTCATTTTGTCTGTACCGCCACTTGCACTCAACGAATTTTGTGTGGTGATTCCGGTGCGGGTTACAAGATCTTGCCAATTTGTAGTGGTTAATTGTGATCCATCCCAGGTACCGCTTGCCCAGCCTTTTAGTATATTGGCCCAGGCTGTGTCATCACCGGTAAAAATTTTTGCATCATTTGCCTGGGTAGGCTGATCGCCTCTTGTATAAGTGCCCGCGGACAGGGGATCGTAATATTTTGCCCAACGACGGTATTCGATATAACCACCGGCACTAAACAAAGGCGAAAATTCATGTATCTCCTCTGAAGTCACTGAGCTGTCAAAATTCAGGGTAAACTTTCCGGCTTTCCCCTTTTTGGTCGTAATAAGAACAACACCATTAGCACCACGTGAACCATAAATAGCTGTAGCCGATGCATCTTTCAAAATATCAATTGATTCAATGTCGTTGGGGTTAATGTTGTCAATACCGCCAAGTGTTACCGGGTTTGATGTAATGCCTGCTGCGTTAATACTTCCGGTTACTAAAGGAATTCCATCAACAACATAAAGCGGTGAGTTTGATGCAGTGAGTGAGCGTACGCCACGAATGGTGATATTGCCAACTGTTCCGGGACGTTCATTTGAAGAAATATCAACCCCGGCTGCCCTTCCTTGTATCGCTTGAACGGCATTGATTACCGGACGTGATTTAATTTGTTCAGAACTCACACTTGTAAGAGCCCCTGTTACATCTGACTTCTTTACCACACCATAACCGATGGCAACTACTTCTTCAATTCCAGTAGTTTCATCTTCCATTACCACATTAATTGAAGTTTTGTTTCCAACACTTATTTCCTGCGATTTCATTCCAACAAACGAAAACTGTAAAATTGCGTTTTCAGGAATATTGTTAAATGAGTAATTCCCGCCCGCATCACTTACTACCCCGGTTGTGGTTCCTTTTACCACAACAGAAACACCGGGAAGTGATGTTCCACCAGCATCGGTTACTTTTCCTGCAACCTTTTTGCCTTGCTGCTCACTGATAAATGGTTCCATCTCATTTTTATCATACAGCGCAATCTGGCGACCAATCACCTTGTATTTAACTGAGGTGCCTGATAGTACGTTATCAAGGATTTCGCTAATCGCTTTTTGATTCGCTTCAACAGAAACAGACCTGTTGACATCTACTTTTTCGTTGTAGAAAAATTTGAATTCGCTCTGTCCTTCGATCTCCCGAAGTACATTCAGCAGCGTCGAGTTATTCTCGGCTAAGTTCAATTTTGTTGTCTGCGAATAGGTTTCGGCAGAGAAACAACTTAAAATTGACACTATTACAATAAGAATAGTTAGTTTCATTTTTCTAAAAAATTGATAAAATAATGGCTGATTGCCATGTTTTCGTAGCAGTTTATTCATAACTTTGCATTTAGTTTAAATAATTAATGTTTTTAAATCGAATCTGGTTTAAAGGTGGAAACGGCAATTTCCACCTTTACTTTTGTGCGCCGTGCATGGCGAATAACTTGACGGTGCAAGTCCGTTATGGGGGTATGTAGTATAGCCAACCATTAGCCAAGAGCAAGGGTGTCCATTGCGA
>JAPLDR010000034.1:0-4001 GCA_026391655.1 Bacteroidia bacterium
ACCGGCGCAACCATAAAAGAGAATTGAATTGGAGACCTTCTTTGCGCCGAAAGATCGAAACCCCTAAATGAACATTCAATAAATTGTGGATATCATTACGCATTTCATTTCTTGATTCATCCTGGTTTTGCGGCGCAAAGAACCTTTTTCCTCTGTTTTATATTTCCGGTTGCGCCTCTTGTTGTTTATTGCCATTTTTCTACCAATATTTTGCTCCTCCGGAGCATTTGATTCAACTAATGTAAAAATTGGAATCGAATCTATGTTTTGAGATTACCCTGGAAGGGTGAAATATTTGTAGCCCGGGGTAAGAGAACGGAGTGAACGCAACCCCGGGTTGAATGATAAACGAATTAACCGGCGCAACTACAAAGGAGAATGGAAATGAAAACCTCCTTTGCGCCGAAAGATCGAAACCCCTAAATGAACATTCAACAAATTGCGGATATCATTACGCATTTCGTTTCTCTTTTCTCCCTGGTTATGCGGCGCAAAGAACTTTTTTTCTCTGTTTTATATTTCCGGTTGCGCCTCTTGTTGTTTATTGCCATTTTTCTACCCGTATTTTGCTCCTACGGAGCATTTGATTCAACTAATATAAAAATTGGAATCGAATCTATGTTTTGAGATTACCCCGGAGGGGTTAAATATAGGTAGCCCGGGGTAAGAGAACGGAATAGAACGCAACCCCGGGTTGAATGATAAAAGAAAGAAATCGGCGCAACCATAAAGAAGAATTGAAATGGAGACCTTCTTTAAGCAGAAAAAATGAAACAAATAAAATCATCAATCAATAAGTGAAAATAGTTTGTAGAAAACATCGAACCATTTGACAATTTATAAAAATATATTCCTACATTGTCGAAAATATAAAACGGGAACAACCTTATATATCTCTCTAATATTGGACGTATTGTACAGTTTCCCAAAATATATTATTGAGTACCTGCAAACCTGGAATAACAAATAAAATCAGATATGAAAAAACTAAAAATTACACTCGTCAATTTTTTTGTAATCATCATCATTTGTAGTTTCTTAAAAGCTGAAGCTCAGGTGCCCGGAACAATAGGGGTTAATCCAAAAATGAGAGTGAGTAACCCCGGTTTAAATAAAGCAGATACAATACAACTTTATAGTCTAAAAATCGACATTAAGATTGTTGGACAGGTCGCAATCACTACTTTGGATATGACCTATTTCAATTTTAATGCGCGTGTAATGGAAGGGGAATTTAATTTTCCGCTTGCAGAGGGGCAATCTGTTTCGCGTTTTGCTCTTGATATCAATGGGTTATTGCGGGAAGGGGTTGTTGTAGAAAAAGAAAAGGGACGAAAGACCTTCGAAGCAATTACAAGAAAAGGTGCTGATCCCGGATTGCTCGAAATGACAGAAGGAAATAACTTCCGGTCGCGTGTTTATCCTTTGCCTGCAAAAGGTGCAAGACGAATTGTGATCGCTTATGAGCAAGAACTTACAGATAAAGGAGAAGTTGATTTATATACACTTCCTCTGAATATTAAGGAAAAGGTAAAGAATTTCGCGGTTCATGTTGAAGTGGTTAAAAAGCAAGTTAACATTGATAATGAAAGTAACGAGTTAACCAATTTGTCATTTAAAAAATGGAATGATTCTTATGTTTCGGATATTGTACTGAAAGATTATGTGCCAAACAAACAAATTGCATTTAATTTTCCACATCAGAATGATAATATTGAAACATTTACGGCATTTAAAAACAAGGATCACGAATCTTCCTATTTTTACCTGAATATCAGACCCGAAAAATTCAATAAACAGAAAGTATTACCCAAAAAAATTACACTGCTATGGGATAATTCCGGTTCTGCCCAAAATCGCGATTTAAAAAAAGAATTAAGTCTGCTACAGGCTTATATCAAACAGATTGGGAATTTAACGATTGAGCTGGTTCCATTTAATATCAAAACAGAGAAACCCCGGATATTTGAGATAACAAATGGAAATATGGATGGCCTCAAATTGGTTTTGGAAAAAATGAATTACGATGGAGCAACATCGCTTGGGAATATTGATTTTACCACATTTAAAAGTGATGAAGTTTTTTTATTTACTGATGGAATGTCAAATTATGGAAAGGAACTACCTCAAAACTCAAAATCAATAATATATACAGTAAATTCTAGTGTCACCGCCAATCATAATCTCCTGAAATATTTGGCTCAAAGCAGTGGTGGCGTATATGTCAATTTAAACAGGTTCACAGTCAAAGAAGCGACATCTTTACTAATGAACATGAATTATCATTTTATATCTGCACAGGTAAAGGGTGGTAAAGCTTCTGATATCTATCCTTCAATGCCAACACAATTTTATAATTCGTTTGCACTGTCGGGTATTATGCAAGGAGGTTCAGCTGAGGTATTATTAAATTTTGGTTTCGGTTCAACAATTGTTTACTCCAAATTAATCAAAATCAATACTGATAATCCGGATGATACAGGATTAATCAGGCGAATATGGGCAGAGAAGAAAATAGAAGAGTTATCAATTTTTGAGAATGAGAACAAAGAAGATATTACTTCGACAGGAAAAGAATATGGCATCGTAACTCCGAATACATCATTAATCGTACTTGAAACACTTAACGATTACCTGCAATATCATATCACGCCACCCAAGGAGATGCAGGTTGAATATTTTAAGCAGGTTAATGAAAATGAAAAAGTCGTTTCGGATAACTTTAAAGAACATATTGAAAGTGTAGTTGCGCTGTCTGCCAAACAATCTAAATGGTGGAATACCAATTTCCCAATACCGGGGAAGGTCAATTTTAAAAAGGGAACTAGTGGTTCGGTACGATATGTTGCAGGTGTAGTTGTAGATTCAGTTAGGGTAGAGGAAGAACTTGCAACAGTTAGCGAAGCTGATATGGTAAGTGATGGTATACCTCCGCCACCACCACCTGCTTCAGCTGAAAGGCTTTATGAAACTCGCGCTATTGTTGAGGAAGATGTAGTTGTGAGTGGATATGGCGTTTTAAAAAAGAGCGCAGGTTCTGGTTCTAAATCAGAAATTCAAATCAATGCGTGGGACCCACAGACACCCTATTTAAAGGTTCTTCAGTATGCCTCGGCAGGACAGGAATATCAAACGTACCTGAAATTAAAAAAGGAGTATCAGCAAACCCCGGCATTTTATCTCGATGCTTCCGATTTCTTTAAGAACATGGGTAAGCGGGATACTGCTATACGGATTCTTTCAAATCTTGCAGAATTAAAGCTTGAATCGCCTCAATTATTGCGTGTTTTAGGGATAAAACTAATGGATTTTGGAATATATGACGAAGCAGTCGTTATTTTTGAAAAAGTATTGAAATTAAAAGGAGAAGAGCCACAATCGTATCGCGACTTAGGACTTGCTTATGAGGCAAAAGGTGATTTTCAAAAGGCAATTGCAACACTTTATGATGTGGTAAAAAAACAATGGGATAACCGTTTTTTTGAAATTGAAATTATCGCAATGAACGATATTAATGCGATTATTTTGAAACATCCCAAAATTGATTATTCATTTATCGACAAACGTTTAATTAAAAACGAGCCAGTGGATATTCGGGTTGTATTAACCTGGGACAATGATAATTGTGATATTGATCTTTGGATAACTGACCCAAGAAATGAAAAATGCTACTATCAAAATAAACTTACAGTATTGGGAGGAAAGATTTCAAGAGACTTCACCCAGGGTTATGGACCGGAAGAGTTTATGCTGAAAAAAGCATTAAGCGGAGAGTATAATATTCAGGCAGACTATTACGGAACGAATTCTCAAACATTGCTTGCTCCTGTAAATTTACACCTTGTATTTATTACGAACTTTGGGAAGAGCAATGAAAAGAGGCAAGAAATAACAATTCGCCTTGAAAACAAGAAAGATGTTATTGATATTGGGAAGTTTAAATTTTCTTTAAACTAAGATTTAGTAATATGTTGCTTAAACGAATTCTGTTCTTTTGTTTT
>JAPLDR010000034.1:4016-6696 GCA_026391655.1 Bacteroidia bacterium
TTTGTTTTTTAATCCTTTAGCTTAATGCTTTCAGCCAGGTTTATAATGAGTCTGTTGACGACATAAATAAAGCCATCGATCTGACAAATCTGGCAATAAAAAAATAGAGGGAAACCAAAAGAGGCTTGTGTTGGCTGGCAAAAATCTGAAGAGCCTGGATGTGCTTCGGCAATAGAATATCTTGAGAAGTATTGTAAGAATAACAACTCAAAGCCTGACAAACAATGAAAATCTTCTTTGCGCCGAAAGATCGAAACCCCAAAATGAACATTATTAATCAACAAATTGGGTATACTCGTCATTGAATTTAGCGACAATTTCTTTTAATCTTTCATTTAACATTTCGAACCGATCAACATCATCTTTGTCAATTATACCTTGTGATATTGCAGTTAAACTAAAAGAATCCTTTTCTATATAATGAGCCAAAATCATTACTGCCATATTAATTTCTGATAACAGCTCTACATTACTTGTTTCATCATGCATCTCCTTAAAACCTTGTTGTGCGATTCTTAGCAAATCATTTTTCTTAAGGCTACCTTGTTTTATTTTAAGAAGATTAAGTAAAGAATCAGCTCTCAGTCTTGGTGACCTCTGATGTTCCATTCTGGTCTCAAGTTCAATCAGTTTGTCTTTTAATAGTAATTCTTTCATAATATATTGATATTTAATAGTTATTGTTTCTTTAAGCCCAGGTACAATAAAAAGTGTGTGCATCCATAACAAGTGCCATTCTTCCTGTATTATTTAATTTGCACTAAAGGGTTTTTCCTGTCCATAGAGTGTGATTGTTAGCAACGAACACAAAACAAAAATTAGATTCTTTCGATTCATATTTTTTGATTTAAATTGGTACAATATCTTAATAACCGTAACCAGTTGTGTTTAATTGAAGC
Source organism: Bacteroidia bacterium (assembly GCA_026391655.1). Classification (GTDB taxonomy): domain Bacteria; phylum Bacteroidota; class Bacteroidia; order Bacteroidales; family Prolixibacteraceae; genus JAAFHB01. The sequence continues at coordinate 4,916 of JAPLDR010000034.1, forward strand.
CTTACACTAAACTCAAAACAAAGCTATTCATAAAATTCAATTAAGTTGAGAAATTCACTTTTTTAATCTCTCATATATAGATTGAATCTGGTTAAAGTAATTGGATTGAAAATCCAAAGTCTGAAAGGCGCGGATTAAACTTTAACCCTACCATATTTTGGGGAAATTCGGGACTCTCAAAAAATAAATCTCCCTTACTTTAAACGATAGATCCAAATGCTTGTCTAACTAAAAATTTAATTTTTTTTGATTGTTGAAATTTTTTCTAATAAACCATTTATGAAGAGATCACTTGCACGATTTGTTATCCCGTCTTTTTGCCTTTTGTTTTTCTTTTCAACACTATTAACCGGCGTTAAGGCACAGAAAAATGCTCCAGGCACCAATAACTGGCCTGAATGGCGAGGATTATATAATTCCGGGGCAGTTGTTGGAGGCAACACACCTTCTGAATTCAGTGAAACAAAGAATTTGAACTGGAAAATTGAAATTCCGGGGAAAGGTCATGCCACTCCGATTGTCTGGGGAAACCAGGTAATAGTCCAGACAGCTGTTGCAACAGACAAAAAACCGGAAAAAGCGGTTGTGTCTGCAGCAAGTCCAATGGCAGCCAGTTCGACAGAATTTATTCATCAGTTTATAGTGATTTCGGTTGATAAAAACACGGGGAAAATCATTTGGAAAACTGTTGTAAAAGAAGAGCTTCCGGCTGAAAGAACGCATGATCTCGGTAGCTGGGCTTCCAATTCACCCATGACCGACGGAGAATATATCTATGCCAGCTTTGGTTCCCGCGGTTTGTTCTGTCTCGATATGAAAGGAAATATTAAATGGCAACGTAATTTCGGCAAAATGGACATTGTCGCCAGTTTTGGTGAAGGCAGTTCACCTGCTCTTGGTAAAGACAAAGTTTTTATTCAATGGGACCACCAGGGAAAATCTTTTTTATATGCACTGAACAAAAAGACAGGGGAAGACGTCTGGAAAAAAGAACGGGATGAAATCACCTCGTGGGCAACACCCGTAGTTGTTGAAATTAACGGAAAAACCCAGGTAATAACGAGTGCAACCAACAAGGTCAGAAGTTACGATTCCGAGTCAGGAGAAATCATATGGGAATGTACGGGAATGACACGCAACGTTATTCCGAGTCCGGTCTATGCTGATGGGATCGTATACCTGATGAGCGGCTTCAGGGGCACCGCACTCAAAGCAATTGATCTGGCAAAGGCAAAAGGTGACGTGACCGGAAGCCCTGCAATCCTGTGGGAATACAATCAGGATACGCCATATACTCCGAGTCCACTCCTGATGGATGGAAAGTTATATTTTCTGAAAACCAACAACGGAATTTTAACCTGCCTCAATGCAAAAGATGGGAAAGTTATCTACAGCAATCAGAAACTGAATGGAATAACCAATATTTTTTCATCTCCAACAGGCAATAAAGATAAAATCTATATTGCAGCAACAGGTGTTGTAGATGTAGTGAAAGCAGGTAGTAATTTTGAATTGATTTCCCAAAATACACTGGATGATACTTTTGAAGCATCTCCTGTTATTACAGGCAATGACCTCATATTAAGGGGATATAAAAACTTGTACTCTTTTTCGGTAAAATAAACTGTTTTCAGTTTAAACTCTCCGTCTGAAATCACACAATCAAACACTTATCCGTTCAATCGGGTAGGTGTTTTTTTATCTGCAAGGTTTATGCGATATTTTACATCCCTTAATTTACAATGGGAATCGCTGTCGGATGAGTCTGAAAATCACCAAAA
>JAPLDR010000121.1:0-22902 GCA_026391655.1 Bacteroidia bacterium
GCTAAACGTAGGAAAAGATGGCATTGCTCACGGTACAAACCACATGTTTCACTTTGAAACGGGCGATCCGCTGTATGACGACTATCCTGGGTTTTGGGTATTCATTGGAGCGACTATTATCGGCTTTTGGTATTGGGCTACCGACCAACACATCGTTCAACGTGTGCTCGGACAACGAAAAGGCGAATCTAGTGATGCAGTGATGATGCGTGCGCGCAGAGGGACTATAGCTGCAGGTTATTTTAAATTGTTGCCAGTATTTATGTTCCTGATACCCGGTATGATAGCAGCTGCATTGGCGGCACGTCCCGGCAGCGGTTTCTCGTTAGAAAACCCTGATACTGCCTTTGGCTCAATGGTTAAGTTTGTATTGCCCGCCGGGGTGAAAGGTATTGTTACCATAGGCTTTATATCCGCATTGGTTGCTTCTTTGGCGGCATTCTTCAACTCATGCGCTACGCTGTTTACAGAAGACTTTTATAAACCAATGTTCAAAAATAAGAGCGAAGCTACATACGTGCTAACAGGTCGTATTGCAACTGTTGTGGTTGTGGTACTTGGTATTATATGGATACCCGTCATGATGAGTCTCGGCAGCCTTTACGAATATTTGCAAGACATTCAATCGTTGCTCGCTCCTGCCATGGTAGCCGTATTCGTAATGGGTATATTTTCCAAAAGAATTACACCCAAGGCAGGTGAAGCGGGTATGATAGTGGGCTTTATTATAGGTATGGTGCGCTTACTGACCAATATCATTACACAAAGTGGTAAAAAAGAGATGACAGGCTGGTTTTGGGAATCCAACACCTGGTTTTGGCATACCAACTGGCTTATCTTTGAGATCTGGTTGCTCGTCTTCATCATGTTGATGATGGTTGTAGTATCGTTTTTCACTCCAAAACCTACCGCTCAACAGATAGAATTTATCACTTTCACAGGCGACTACAAGACCCTTATGAGGAATAGTTGGAACAAGTGGGATGTAATTGCTTCTTTAGGTGTAGTTTTAGCTTGTTCATTGTTCTACATGTATTTCTGGTAATTAAAACGATAGAAATAACGCCCTTGTTCCGGAAGGGCGTTATTTCTTTCTTAAAGACAAATATTTTTATATTCTGCTATGTTATCCGATTTAAAAGAGCTGGTTTTCAAAGCAAATCTCGATCTGGTAAAGTATAATCTGGTGCTTTTCACATGGGGAAATGCAAGTGCAATTGATCGTGACCGAGGGCTGGTCGTAATAAAGCCAAGCGGTGTTGAATATGATTTAATGACTTCAGATCAAATGGTTATAGTTGACCTCGATGGAAATATTGTTGATGGAGAATTAAAACCTTCTTCAGATACCCCTACCCATCTCGCTCTATATAAATCTTTTGACCATATCGGAGGAATTGTTCACACCCATTCGACTTTTGCAACTTCCTGGGCTCAGGCGGGCGTTTCCCTTCCAATCATTGGCACTACCCACGCTGATTATTTCGCTGATGATATCCCCTGTACACGCGACATGAATGAGAAAGAAGTAAAGGGGGAATATGAGAAAGAAACTGGTTCTGTGATTATTGAAAGATTTATAAATTTAAATTCCAGACATATACCAGGTGTTTTAGTCAAGAATCACGGACCTTTTACCTGGGGAAAAGATGCGAATGAGGCGGTTCATAACAGTGTTGTTTTGGAAGAAATTGCCAAAATGGCCTTTATCGCTCACTCTGTTAACCCTCAACTGACAATGAATCCTTTGTTGACAGAAAAGCATTTTGAACGCAAGCATGGTTCAAATGCCTATTATGGTCAAAAATAGGTTTAGATTTCCAATATCCATACCATTCTTACTTATTTTAAAACACTGTAATTTTTTCTGAGCAGCCTAAAGCATTGAATTAACAAATAAGTTTTAAATCATTGTACAATAATTTTTTAATAACAATATGACTACAAAAACAAATGTTATCGGAATTGACTACGGTACTGACTCTGTAAGGGCAGTAATTGTAAATGCACTTAATGGTGATGAGATGGCTTCATCGGTCAAAGCCTACCCAAGATGGGCAACCGGAAAATTCTGTGATCCGTCAAAAGATCAGTATCGACAGCATCCGCTTGATTATATTGAAGCCATGGAATATGCTGTTAAAGAGGCACTGGACAAGGCAGGTACTGAAGTGGCCAATAATATTGCCGGTATTTCATTCGACACCACGGGAAGTACACCCGTTTTGGTCAATGAAAAAGGGATTCCACTCGCTTTAACTCCCGGATTTGAAGAAAACCCCAATGCAATGTTTGTTTTATGGAAAGACCATACAGCTGTAAGAGAGGCAGCCGAAATCAATAAACTATCAAGAAGTTGGGAAATCGACTATACCCAATACGAAGGTGGAATTTATTCATCAGAATGGGTTTGGGCAAAAATGTTACATGTACTTCGGGCAGATGAAAAAGTTCGTAATGTGGCTTGTTCGTGGATTGAGCATTGTGACTGGATGCCGGCATTATTAACCGGAGTTATTAAACCAAACGAAGTATATAGAAGCCGTTGTGCAGCCGGACACAAATCGATGTGGTTTGAAGGATGGAATGGACTTCCTTCTGAGAAGTTTCTTACAGCACTTGATCCGCATCTAAGTGGCTATCGGGCAAATCTGTATAGTAAAACCTTTACAAGCGATGTAAAAATCGGAAGTTTAACTGCCGAATGGGCAAAACGCCTTGGCTTATCTGCTGATGTGGCAGTAGGAGTAGGCGGCTTTGATTGCCACTTTGGAGCTGTTGGAGGAGAAGTTACGCCAAATGTATTAGCCAGAGCAATTGGGACTTCCACTTGTGATATTATGATTGCTTCCTACGATCAAATCGGGAATAAACTGATTGCCGGAATATGCGGCCAGGTCGATGGATCAGTCATTCCGGGTTACATCGGACTTGAAGCCGGACAATCGGCATTCGGCGATATCTACGCATGGTTTAAGCAAGTTATTGCCTGGCCACTGGAACAGGTTCTCTCCAAATCAACAATTATCGATTCCGAGACACGGGAAAAACTCATCGCTGAAACTCTGGATCAAATCATTCCAGAATTATCTGCAGCAGCGATGTTGGTTCCAATTGAAGAATCAACCATTATTGCGGTTGACTGGATGAACGGCCGACGTACGCCGGATGCTACTCAGGAAGTGACTGGTTCCATAACAGGTTTAAAATTAGGATCATCTTCTCCAAGAATATTCCGGGCACTTGTCGAAGCAACAGCTTTTGGATCAAAAGCCATTGTTGACAGGTTTGCGCGCGAAGGGGTAGAAATTAAGGAGATCATCGGGTTAGGCGGAGTCGCAAAAAAATCACCGTTTGTAATGCAAACCCTTGCCGATGTTTTGAATATGCCCATTAAAGTTGCAAGAACAGAACAAACCTGTGCATTCGGGGCAGCAATGTTTGCTTCAGTTGTTGCCGGAATCTATACTAAAGTTGAAGACGCGCAAAAATCAATGGGACAAGGATTTGAAAAAGAATATTTTCCAAATCCGGAGAATGTTTCAAAGTATGACCTAATCTATCCTAAGTATTTGAAAATCGGCACATTTACCGAAAAGGAGCTCTAAATTAAAATTAGACAAATAAGCATTACAATTTTGGGAATTACTTCCCGGGATTGTGATGCTTATAAAAAGGGAACAATTTTGCAGACAAGATTGTTTTTATCCAACTCAACTCACTGATTTAGTTATTAATATTAGATTTTACTTTGTTAATAACAATAGCCCTTCAATGAATATTGCAATCAGTCCCATTATTAATTTATTTTTGAATCGAATAATTGCAGTTCAAAATAATTTTGAACCTTTTGGTGTTCAACGGTGTTGTAATACATAATTTGAAAAACATGATAATACCTGAAAATATTAATATTCTGATAGTTGACGACATCGAGCTGGTTCTTATTGCCTACGAAAATGTTCTGTCCAAACAGGGATATCATGTTTTCACTGCAACTAACGGAAAAAACGCACTTCAAATTATTGGTCAGGAGAAAATATCACTTGTACTGCTTGATGTTCTATTACCTGACCAGTCGGGACTCGAAATAATGAGGTTAATAAAATCCAATCCTGAAACTGAAGATATTTTTGTAGTCTTAATTTCAGCAATGGCCATATCTTCCGAAAACCAGATTGAAGGAATGGAATTAGGAGCCGATGGATATCTTGTTAAACCAATGCCATCATGGGAATTAGCTCTTAGGGTAAGTGGGTTTTTAAAACATAAGCGCACAATTGATCTCTTAAAGATCAGCAAGGAAAAATATCGGAGAATTTCTGAAAAAACCGAGGAAGCCTTAAAGGAATCAAATGCCTATTTATGTGCCCTTCTGGAAAACAATAGCAACATCTTAATTGCAATGGACAAAGATTATAAGATTCAGTTTGCAAATAGACCTGCTATTGAGATGACCAAACTTATTTACGGGAAAGAGCTTGAACTTGGGAAATCTATACTGGAGATTATTAATAATGATCGGGTAGAGCAATGTAAGAATCACTTCAATTCTGCCCTGAATGGCAAACCTGTTTATGTCGAACAATATTATGTTATAAAGGATAGAGCTCCTATGTGGTTTGGAATTCAATATTCCAATTCGACCGACGATTTGAACAATACGCTTGGCGTGTTCATAATTATTACAGATATTACTAAAAGAAAAGAAACCGAAGCGTTAGTTCTGATGTATCAGACAGAACTTGAGCATGAAGTGGAGGAGCGCACTTCAGAACTTGTCAGCCTAAACGAGGGATTACGCAGGGAGATCAATGAACGCAAATATGCTGAACAAGAACTACAAAAACTTTCGAAAGTTGTTGAACAAGCGGCAGATCACGTGATTATCACTGACAAAAATGGTATAATTGAATATGTAAATCCGGCTTTTGAGGCAGGCACAGGGTATTCGAAAGAGGAAGCAATTGGGTTAACTCCCAGGATCCTAAAATCGGGAAATAATAATCCTGATTTCGCCAAAGAGCTTTGGAAAACTATTTTATCAAAGCGGACTTTTAGAGGAGTATCGATTAACAAAAAAAAGAATGGCACTCTCTATTATGAAGAAATGACGGTAACTCCGCTTTTAGATGCCAACAATAATATCACCCATTTAGTCTCTGTGGGAAGAGATATCACCGAACGCCGACAGGCTGAAGCCGACAGAAATGCAAGAGAGGCAGCTGATCTGGCCAATAAAACCAAAAGCTTATTCCTGGCCAATATGAGCCACGAAATCAGAACTCCAATGAATGCTATTATCGGGTTTTCCGATTTGCTCTATGCAAGTGTTATAGACGAAAAGCAACGTTCACAACTTGATGCAATTCGTAGCAGCGGGAAAAATTTACTAAGGATCATCAATGATATTCTTGACCTGTCGAAAATTGAAGCGGGTAAAATGGTGATACAATACGAATGCATTAATATTCACAATATTATAAAGGAGATTGAAACAATTTTTGTTCATGTTACAAAAGAAAAGGGAATCGCGTTTATAATTGATACTGCGGAAGATATCCCTTTTGAATTATTGCTTGACGAAACCAGGATCCGTCAGATCCTTTTCAACATCATTGGCAATGCTGTTAAATTTACAGATAAAGGAGAAGTTACGCTTTCGGTTACGCAAAAGAATAAAAGAGAAAATAAAATTGATCTGATTATCGCGGTAAAAGATACAGGGATCGGGATCCCGGCCAATCAGCTGAATCTAATTTTTGAAGCCTTCACTCAGCAGATGGGACAGCGTGCCGGACAATATGGAGGAACAGGGTTAGGACTTACCATTACAAAACGTTTGGTAGAGATGATGGGAGGAAATATCCAAATAAGCAGTGAGTCCGGGAAAGGGAGTATATTCACCATCAACATTCCTGATGTTATTGTAAATGGAAAAGGCAAAAAAGAACCCGAAATTAATTCATCTGACCTGTCAAGCCTCCTTTTTGAAGAGGGAACAGTCCTTATCGCAGATGATAATCAGGAAAACAGAAAATATTTAGTTGATTTACTAAGTCATAATCCTTTGACACTGATCGAAGCAGAGAATGGAATTGAAGCCATTGAGAAAGCACAGATATATCTTCCTGATGTTATACTTATGGACTGTAAAATGCCGGTGATGAATGGAGGCGAGGCCATTGACATACTTAAAAAACAGATTACCACCAAGGCAATTCCGATTATCGCGTTATCTGCGTCATCGCGGGAAGTGATTGAGGAACAAAATGGGGCAGTTTATTTTGATGATTTTTTAATGAAACCCATCAACGCTGTTGAATTATTGGAACTGCTAAAGAAATATCTTAAATTCCACATCAATTCAAAATCGACTCATTCAGAATCAGAAAATAGTCCTGACCTCAGCCTAATTTTGACCAAAGTACAAAAAAATCAGTTGCCTCGCCTCGTTTATATTCTTGAAAATGAATACGCTCCAATCTATTATGATGTAGCAAAAAAACAAGTAGTCGGACAGATAAAAAGTTTCGGAGATCAACTTTTTGCGTTAGGAGAAGATTATTCGAATCCGATAATAACCGATTTTGGGAAAGAGCTTTCGGCCTATGCCAACAATTTTGAAATAAGCAAAATGATGAAAAAACTCAAGACATTTCCGGAAATAATAGACAAATTAAAAAAACTTATTAAGGAATAAACTATGAATGATATCTTTCAAGATTTTAAAGTTTTGGCCGTCGACGATAATCCAAATAATATTCAGGTTATTGGCAGTATTCTCATGGAGGCTAACTATGAAGTTGGTTTTGCGATGGACGGAAAACAAGCTCTCGAATTGCTGACTGAATCAAAAGACTATGATCTGGTCTTGCTTGATGTTAATATGCCGGTCATGAATGGGTTCGAAACATGCAAAGCAATGCGTCGCAACGAATTTCTAAGAGAGATTCCTGTCATCTTTTTGACCGCATTGAATGAACCCGACAATATTCTTGCTGGATTTGACGCAGGAGGCCAGGATTACGTTTCTAAACCTTTTAATGCCAAAGAATTACTATCCAGGGTAAAAACCCACCTCGAATTGAAGAGAAGCAAAGATCAACTTAAAATGGTGAATCAATGGCTTGAGATAAAAGTGAAAGAACGAACTAAGGAATTGCAGAAAGCATATTCTGAACTCGAAATTGCCAACAATGAATTGATTTTTCTCGAAAAGGCCAAAGCTGGTTTTCTTGAAAGATTAAGTCATGAAATCCGTGCTCCGCTTGCCGGAATAATGGGGTTTATTACGGTACTTAAAGACGAAATGAATCCTTCAGAACTATTGGAATTACTTAAATATCTTGATGTTTCGGCTGCACGACTCGAAAGATTCACAACGATAAGTTTGCTGATCACCGAACTTAGGACTAAAACAAATTCAATTATCAGGGAAGATGTTAAAGTTGATGAAGTAATAGAGTTTGTCAAGCAGAGACAATCCGATCAGATTCAGCTCAGAGATATGTCGGTGATTGTTGATGAAGCTATTGATACCATAACCATATTCGGAGAAAAAAATCTTTTGGAGACATGTTTCGAAAGTTTGCTCGACAATGCGCTTAAATACTCACCAAACGGAAGCAAATTGATTATCAATATTAAAATGCACGATGGTCAGATAATTTGTACATTTATTGATCAGGGACGTAAATTTACGAAAGAAACCTTATCAAATATTTTTGAACTGCTTTCGCTAAACGAAAAGCAGATCGAAGAGAATGAAGCACTCGACATTGCCTTGGTCAAGTTGATTATGGATGCCCATCTTGGGAAAATGGAAGTATCGAACAATGAAAATGGTGGTGCTACGATCAGGTTGATTTTTCCTGATTACAATTCAATTATAAAAAATTAACTAAAATTTAACCCATTTTCACCAATATTTATTATATTGACCAAATGATTTATTGATTATCAATTCAGTACAAAATAAATTGTTTTGAATAATCCGCTACTGAGCATGCAAATATCCATCGTATAAAGTCTTTTGGCCTATTAAATCATCACAATTCACTGATTCTATGATGGCCAAATGAAACAAAAATGTTTTTAACAAATATTTTTGTTATATTTGGCCGTTGTCGGATTGTGCATTTCCTATGTTATTACAAATAATGGGAACTGTATTTTCTGTCACTTATTTCTCCGATAAAAGCAAATATCCTGTGCACTTTCGGAGATTTTAACAACCTCAGGAAAACGAATCCGGCTTGTAGCTTTTTATACCGGAGAAGAAAACAACGATAAATAAATTTTTAAATATGGGCAGACCACCAACCAGAGCGAAAGAATACAGAGATGGATTTTATATTGAAGTTCGCAATAAAGGATCGCAAACAGGGATTAAGATTATACGAAAAAGCAAAGAGGAGATGATGCTCGCGATTAGTGAGTATGGTAAATCAAAGGAAGTTGTCGTTTTAGGCGAATCGAAGAATGGTAAATGGACCAACAAGCCAGAGGTTTACCAAAAATTAGATACCGTCGGGCAAGATTAAACGGTTGTACTGATTTAATTGTTACATTGGCAAAGTTTTTTTAAAGCCACCAAATGAAGAACTCTCAATTATTCAGTACAAAGCCTTTTAAGCAACTAATGCATCATGCCAATGAAGACAATGGCATGAAAAGAGCACTTAGCGCAACAAATCTTACAACACTTGGTATCGGTGCCGTTATTGGTGCCGGTATTTTTGTTTTAACCGGACAAGCAGCAGCTCAGTATGCAGGACCCGGTATCGTTATTTCATTCCTGATTTCCGGAATGGCTTGCTTGTTTGCGGGTTTGTGTTATGCTGAATTTGCTTCAATGATTCCTGTATCGGGAAGTGCCTACACATATGCCTATGCAACCCTGGGAGAATTCATTGCCTGGATCATCGGGTGGGATCTTATTTTGGAATATTTATTTGCCGCCTCAACAGTATCAGTTGGTTGGTCGGGATATGTAGTTAGTTTCCTTAAGGATTTCGGCATTAATATACCGCCCCAGTTTACGGCCGCCTGGAGCACTATTCTCGTTAATATTCCTGACATTGGATGGAAACCACTTACAAATCAAATCACCGAAAGTCTCACAGCATCCGGAATTGTCGTAGCTAATTTACCCCATATTACAGCTGTATTAAATCTGCCTGCAATGTTCGTTGTTGCAGCTATCACTGTTTTACTTGTTATTGGGATTAAAGAATCTGCAAGTTTCAATAATATCATGGTTATGATCAAGGTATTTGTGATTCTTCTGTTTATTGGAATCGGGTTTTTCTTTGTCAATAAAGCAAACTGGCATCCGTTTATTCCGCAGAATACAGGTGTTTGGGGCCATTTTGGATGGAGTGGAATATTGCGGGGTTCGGCAGTCATCTTTTTCGCTTATATCGGATTCGATGCTGTTTCAACAGCAGCCCAGGAAGCCAAAAACCCGCAACGCGATATGCCGATCGGTATTTTAGGATCGCTTGGTATTTCAACCGTCTTATATATTTTGGTAGCCATCGTCTTAACAGGAATTGTAAGTTATACTTTTCTGAATGTTGCCGATCCGATTGCTGTTGGAGTCGACGCGATGGGGAAAGGACTTTTCTGGCTACGTCCGATTATAAAAATTGCAGCAATTGCAGGATTAAGCTCTGTCATCCTCGTAATGATGCTCGGACAACCACGTATATTTTACGCCATGGCAAAAGATGGATTGCTTCCTCCCCGATTTGCCAAAATCCATTCCCGTTTTAAAACACCTTATTTCAGCACTTTAATCACGGGTTCAGTCGCATTTATTCTGGCAGGTATCCTGCCAATTAATATCCTTGGGGAATTAGTTTCGATTGGTACCTTACTTGCCTTCGCAATTGTTTGTATCGGTGTTGTTTTCTTAAGGTATAAAAGACCTGAACTAAAACGCCCTTTCAAAACACCTTTGGTTCCGCTTATACCCATTCTTGGTGCAGGAATCTGTATGCTTCAGATGTACTCCTTACCTTTCGACACATGGATTCGGTTGATTGTCTGGATGGCGTTAGGTTTGCTCATCTATTTCACCTATAGCATTCACCATAGCCATTTAAGGAATCAGAACGGTCAAAGCAAAGAGGATAAATAGTTAGCTGGAAGACAGAAAACCGAATTCAGAAGACCGATTTTCTCATTTCATAAACTTCAAAGACCGCATGAATCCGTATGCAATCTTCAGTACGAATCGTTGGAACCGTTTTCGTTATACGCTCTACGCTCCGGGTTATGACCTTGTAGCCCGGATATTTTCAAAATCCAGGAGTAAATCAATCCGTGAACTCGGAATTAATCCGGGCGACGAAGTATTGATCGTTGGCGCAGGTACAGGACTTGACCTGGGATTTATCACCGAAGAATGCCACATCACCGTTACCGATATTACACCCGCGATGATTGCCCAAACTTTAAAAAAGAACGTACATTTCAAACGTAATCTGACAGCCGAAGTGATGGATGGGCAGCACCTGAACTTCGCAGATAGGACTGCTGATAAAATTATCCTCCATTTGATCCTTGCTGTAATTCCCGATCCCGTTGCCTGTTTGAAAGAATGCGAAAGAGTGTTGAAACCCGGCGGTCGAATTACTGTCTTCGATAAATTCGTACCTAAAGGTCGTAAACTGTCGCTGTTGCGGATAATATTTAACCCAATTACCAATCTATTATTCAGCAATATAACCCGCCGTTTCGAAAATATCGTTTCCGAAACTAATTTAGCAGTTGAGTCTGATATCCCTGCCGATCTCAACGGCAATTTCAGGATTATCAGATTAAGAAAATGCTAAAAGACTTCTATCTTTAGCCTAAATACCCTAAGCTTTGAATACGATGGCAGCGGAGACTCCAAATCAGGCGAAATAAGTCTCGAGGTACTCGATAACTTCCAGAAAGAAATCGAAGGGAAAATATAGAAACGCGATTGATCATAGAGACGCACGGCCGTGCGTCTTCTATGTTGAAAAACAAGTTTTATTACCAAAATTATCAATTTTTTCTGTTTTTCTATTTCTAAAGCCCATAACAGTTCAATTCAAGGGTCTGTCAAGGCCGGAGCGAAGCGGAGTTTATATAGCCTTGACTGATTCTTGAATTGAACTACCTTTGCTGTTGAAAGAGAAAATGAGGCTGCCACTCTCCTTTATTTTTCACTTTTTATGCTTCAAAATTACCTCTTTAATCAATCTTCTATCAGCGGTCTGTTTGCCGCAATGTGTTTTTCATTTTAAAGAGGAAGGGGACGTAATCTCTACATAGCGGTCTTCCTTTTGACGGGTGCTGCAATCGCACGATACCGTTTGTTCCCCCATCCAATTTTCCAAGGTTTTGAAGTTTTCTATAATCAAATTATTATTCTACAACGCTCAACTCTTATGGTTGCTGGTTTTTAAGCACAAAGCGTATCCTGCTCAATATTTTCCTTGCAATCCTTATAATGGCTTTGTTCTTATGCATCCTTTTACTCAACTCGTTGAACTTTAACATTAATGCCGGATCTTTTCTTATCGCCTCCCATGAGGCTTCTATTAACATTATTTTCAGCTCTTTTCTTCCCCGATTTATCATTTTCCCAACCTGCATTTTTTCGCCAGAACCATACATTCTGGGAACAAGCCCTATATAATTACATAAATCGTCAAGCCGTTCAAATCGTGTGGCATCACCTATCTGACCTAAGAATGTCATGGCTGTCATTAATCCGATGCCAGGCACACTGAGCAGAAGGTTGTAGTTTTTATTGTAAGCTTCTGTCAAAGTTAAATTCCTTACTTGCTTACTGACCAGCAACAAGTCTTTCCTTTGACTTTCTCCGATGTAAATATAATTGTCAAGAACCTGTTTTAAACTCCGCCTATTTATCGCAAGTTCTTTCAACCAGTTGATATATACTTTAGACCAGTGCCGGGTTTGAGCCGAGGTAAAACGCTCAGGAATTGGAATCCCAAATTGGAAAAGCAACGATTTCACCCTGTTTTTTGTTCTGCTTACATCCTTTACCAATCGGAAACGTTGGCGTATCAATGCCCGATCTGCTTCTAATTCCTGATCAGGTATATGAATGGCTTCAAATTCATTACTCCTTAATGATCTTGCCAATTTACGGCTATCCGCTTTGTCCGTCTTTTGTAGTTTCTCCTTTTGACTGGTTGGTACATCTGCCGGGTGGATAACTATACAATGAACACCCAGCTGATTCAATTTACGACACGATTCAAACCCGCTAAATCCAGCTTCATATACCGCATGGTAATTACCCACTGGAAAGTTTCGCTTATGATAAGTCGCCAACAAATCAGGGTCCGGATTCTGGCTCATGGTCTTGTGTTCATACTGTTCTCCAAGGATCGTCACTTGCCAACTTTTTTTTGATAATCAATTCCAACATAAAATGATTGGTTATTGAATGAATCTTTTGTAATTTCGGTTCGCATAAGCTTAATTTTTAATTGTTAAATGATTTTGTCGATCACTAAAATTAATAATTTTAGCTTATGCTTTATTTTTCAAACATAGCACCTCTACACCAGCAAAACCTATCAGACAGTTTCAAAGCCTTGAAACGGCAAAGAACATTTTTCAATAAATCCGAAATTGTCACGATTTAATATGGCAGTAAAGCTTACACTTTGGTGAAGACTTCACTGTTTTAAAAATTGTTTGATAATAAAAGATCAAACATTCATCATGCTTATTTGTAATATTGTAAGACGGCTACCGTTAAGATTCCCCCAAATTGGCATACAGCAGGGATTTTCTGTATTATAAGATATGGCCGATGCTGAAAAGGCTCGAAAACGGGAAAGTTCCTTTAACTGAGACAATGAGTATGATGAACTACGAGAATAAAACCAAAGAAGAACTTATAAAAGAGTTACAGGAATTACAGCAAGGAAATAATACCTTACAGGCTTCCTGCCATAAAGAAATTAGCGCGCGCAAACAGGCAGAGAATGCACTGCGGAAAAATGAACAACAAATGCGTTCGATCTTCGAAGCCATGAATGAAGGTTTTTCAATCCAGGAAGTAATCTGCGATGACACAGGAAAACCATATGACCTTCGAATCATAGAAGCTAACTCAGCATTCGAACGACTGAACGGGATAAAGAATAAAGATACTTTAGGCCGCACACTTCGTGAATTGTTTCCGCAGTCTGATACAGATTGGATTGAGCGTTACGCAAATGTAGGACTTACGGGAGAGCCTATTCACTTTGAGGCCATGTTGGGTCCCCAGGAAATATATTATAAGGTAAATGCTTTCCAGACAGAGCTTGGCCGGCTTGGGGTGATGTATACTGAAATTACCGGGCGCATGCTGGCCGAGCAGGAACTTTTATTAGCCCAGGAACACGCCGAAGAAAGCGATCGGCTAAAATCAGCTATTCTGGCCAATATCAGTCACGAAATCCGAACACCAATGAATGGCATCCTGGGTTTTGCCGATCTGTTGAAAGAGCCCGATCTGACAGGCGAGGAACAGCAGGAGTACATTAGCATCATTGAGAAAAGCGGAGCGCGTATGCTCAATGTTATCAATGATATTGTTGATATTTCGAATATAGAATCGGGCGCCGTGAAAGTTTCTGTTTCAGAAACAGATATAAACGAGCAGATTGAATTAATTTATACCCGCTTTAAACCAGAGGCTGAAGGTAAAGGAATTCAACTTTACATTAAAAACACGCTTCCGGCAAAAGAAGCCATCATTAAAACAGATCGCGGGAAAATACATGCCATTCTTACCAACCTTGTTAAAAATGCCATTAAATTCACCAATGAAGGTTCAATAGAATTAGGATATAACCTTGCAGAGACGCACGGCCGTGCGTCACTGCAATTCTACGTGAAAGATACGGGTATAGGAATTCCCAAAGAGAGGCAGGACGCTATATTTGAAAGTTTTATTCAGGCTGATATTGACAATACAATGGCGCGACAGGGAGTAGGATTGGAATTGTCAATTGCTAAAGCTTTTGTGGAAATGCTTGGCGGAAAAATCTGGGTTGAAAGTGAAGAAGGGAAAGGCTCAGTATTTTATTTTACAATTCCTTATCATTGTGAACCGGAAGAAAAAAATATCCTTACAAATGTTGTTATGGCTGATTATGCAGAAGATCGGGTTAATCCCAAAGTTTCGGGACTCAAAATTTTAATTGCCGAAGACGATGAAGCATCTGAAATGCTTATTGGAATAGTCGTCAAGATGTTAGGAAAAGAGATTATAAAAGTACAGACAGGTGTTGAAGCCGTTGAAGCTTGCCGAAATAACCCCGATTTGGATTTGATCCTCATGGATATTCAAATGCCTGTAATGGGTGGGTATGAAGCCGCACGACGAATCCGCGAATTCAACAAAGATGTGGTCATTATTGCACAAACAGCCTATGGACTATCCGGCGACAGGGAAAAGGCAATAGCAGCAGGATGCAACGATTATATTGCAAAACCTATTATTAAAGACGAATTACTAGCGTTAATAAAAAAGCACTTCAATAAATAATCAGGTGTATATTGACCATTAAACATTAGAAAATAAGGCATATGGCTATAACAAGTGTTTAATTTATTCCCAAACACTTGCTTTCTTGCTACCGCTCACTCTTCGTTGATAGGATTTCCAACTTGGTTAGCTTGCTCATTATTGCGAAATAATCAAAGTTTTAATAAAAAACAGAGAAAATATCGAAGGATTTTAAGGTTTTCACGACTAATAAGTGAATATTAAGATAAAATGACACAAAGCGATAATGAATTAGTAAAAAGAATTAAAAACGGAGAGCAAAGTGCTTTTAAAGTCTTATATCTCAAATATTCTGATTTGCTGTTTGCGTATATTTTGCATCACCTTGATAAAGATAAAGAGGTGGCTTCTGATATATGGCAAGAAACATGGGTTGTCTTTATCGAAAAAATAAACGATTTTCAACACAAAAGCAGCATTTTTACCTGGCTGTGTGCTATTGCAAAAAACAAAATATCTGATTATTATATGAATGCTAAAAAACAAGAACGATTTAAAAGCATTGAAAAATTACATTTTGACATTGATGCAGAAGAATTGGAAATTGAGTTAGTTGATTTAGAAACTCAAGCTGATGTAATCACAGTTTTGGCTAATTTAACAGATGTGCACAGATATTTACTTGTCACAAAATATATCGAAAATAAGGGTATCGACGAAATATCCTTCGAAATTGGCAAATCATATAAAGCAACAGAATCTATACTAACAAGAGCCAGGGAGGCATTCAGAAAGGAATTCAGGAAAATTATAAAATCATGAATTATGTACAATAAAATGATATATGCAGAAAAAAACATCGAAAAGCTTCTTAATTCAAGTTTTGACAAAAAATACCAACCGGATAAGCAGTTTAAAGATGATACGTTTCAATTTCTGGAACAAAAAGTAGCGCAAAATTCAAAAGAGTCGCAACCTGAAAACAAAATTGTTGTTGGACTTTCTGTTGTTTGGATAGTTTTTGCATTTTTGATTTTTTCCGAATTAAGAATTTCGATATATATGTTGGATTTGATAAAATCAGCTGTAGGCCTAAGCTTGGTTTTAATTCCTGTTTCAAGTATTATTTTAATAATTTTAAAATGGAGGGTATATGAAAAAAACATGGTATAGAATATTGCTTTGGATGGCTTTGTCATCAGGGATTTTAGTAATTCTCTTATTGGTATTAGCTACTATTTTAAAGCCATCAAAAAACATTGAAGGTACAGTAAATAGAAAAATTGCGCTTGATAAACTAAAACAAATGCAGGTAGAGAGTGCGGACATAAATAGCAAGGCTTTTTTCGACTACTTCGATAAAACTTTAAGCTGTTCCGTGATTAATACTAAATGGCTGATTTCCGATAAAGGAGAAATAATTTACGCTAAAGGCATAATGTCACAAAGTACACCTCTGCACTCAAATATTTATGGTTTTGAAGATATTCAAAGCCGAGGATTAATCAGTGCTGTTGAATGTAATATTGATTCAGTACAGAAGCGCATTATGCTTGTAGCAGCTTCTCTTAGGTGTGAAGGCGAGCACAATGATATGATCGGACACCTGGTGATGCCTTTAAAAACAAGTTCTAATGTTTTGGTTGGTTTTGTTGGAGTTGCTTATGATTTAGACGATTTGAAACCACCTTTTCAAAATTATTACTTCATTATCATAGCATTGATTTTTTGTTTTCTTCTGTATTGGTTATCATTACCATTATGGGTTTATTTTGACTGCCGTGAAAACAACAACAAATATATTCTATGGGCATTATTTGTATTAATAGGGAACATTCCAGCTCTTATTGCTTATTTGATTTCGAATAGAAAATAATAAATTGTGTTTATTTTTCAGGTGCAGGCATATTGTCTGCACCTTTTTGACGTTAAGGCGATTGCAATACTATAAATATTATGGGGCTGTCCAAACCGTCACATCCCTTTGCCGTCAGACACATCCTGTACCATCGCACAATGCAAGGGCAGTTCTTCGATTGAAAAATTGATTATATTTGGATATAAAAAATGGCAATGAATAATAGTTGATTTATAACTTTCTTGCTGTAATTAATGCATAAAATCCGGAAGGTGACCTGATACGAGGTATCTCTCAATGTATTTGGATTTGTCATATTTACAAACGATTTTAGCCTTTAAATCTCAACTAAACTGATACATGACTGAAAACAATTCTATCGGCATTAAATACATTATTGTGACAGGACTTGCTGTAATCCTGACCTGGTTACTACACGAGTTTTCACATTGGACAATGGGTACACTTTTGGGCAACAACATGGTGATGACACTAAATCAATCATTCCCAATAAGTGGCGAATACAAAGAAGGTTGGCATTATCAATTAACAAGCGCAGCCGGACCAATCATTACAATTATTGAAGCAATAGTAATATACATTCTTATGCGACACAGCCATAAGGCAATTCTATATTCAACTTTATTTGCCTGTTTTATGTGCAGATTTGGGGCGACATTATTAAGTTTTCGGAATCCAAATGACGAAGCAAGAATCAGTCAATATTTAGGAATCGGGACTTTTACCTTTCCAGTCATTGTGACGCTATTCCTGTTTTTTCTATTAATATTAACGACATTGAAATACAAATTCAGCTTGAGATTTGTATTTTTAAACTTTGTTCTGACGACCTTCTTTATTTCGTGTATTGTGGCGACAGACACATTTTTGCATTGGCAACTTATTTGAAACTTTAATAATATTAACCCTTTAAGAAAATGATTATGGAAAAAGTTATTGCATGTTGTGGTTTGGATTGTGCTACCTGCGATGCAAGAAAAGCCACGTTAGCAAACGATAATGAATTGCGTGCCCAAACAGCAGAAAAATGGAAAGTTCAGTTTAGTGCAGACATTACACCCGAAATGATTAATTGTACGGGGTGCCGAGAGGAAGGGGCGAAATTCAGCCATTGCGGAGAATGCGAAATAAGGAATTGTGTGAAGTCGAAAGGCTTTGAAACCTGTGCCGATTGCGACAAGCTGGAAGGTTGTGTATTATTAAAAAATATACACCAATATGTCCCTGAGGCATTGGAAAATCTTAAATCGTTGAATTAATTGGATGCCTGATTAAAAGCTATGACCATATTGATTAACAGCATTGATGAATACATCAGCAGTTTTCCGAAAGAAATTCAGGCAATGCTGGAGCAAATCCGTGTGACCATCAGGCAGGCAGCACCCGAAGCAAAGGAAGCTATCAAATATGCAATGCCGACATTCGTTTTAAGCGGGAACCTGGTTCATTTTGCAGCCTTCAAAAACCACATTGGTTTCTATCCTGTTCCATCTGGAATTGAAGCATTTAAAAAAGAATTATCTGTTTACAAAGGAGCAAAAGGTTCGGTTCAGTTTCCTCTTGATAAACCAATGCCGCTGGACCTGATTACTAAAATTGTGGAGTTTCGTGTGAAGGAAAACCTGAATAAAGCACTAAAAAAGAAAACATTAAAGAAATGATACTAAAAAGCGATAAACTAACGCTATGGCAATCTCTGGAACGTTCGCTAGGATATGGCCCTTCGACGCTTGAGGCCGGATTTGGATTCTTCCAGGCAGCCTTCCACGAAAACCGACAGGCTGTTCATGACTGGATTGCCGAAACGGTTGTGATAAAGACTCAGGTAACAAAAGAATAATAATAATTGAGAACAACTATTGCCAAGATTGGATCAAATTCATTTAACGACCTAAATATTCCAACATGAAAAGTCAAGTTTTATTTTCAATAATTCTTGTTTCACTGACAATTACGTCTTTTGCTCAAACGCAAGGTGAGATGAATTTTACAGCTGCTAAAACTTTTCAGGCTGCTGATAAAGAGTTAAATCAGGTTTTTCAAACCGTTCTTAAAGAACATTCCAACGACACTATTTTCATTAGTAAGATAAAAACAGCACAAAATCTATGGATTAAATTGCGAGATGCTAACTTAGATGCAATCTTTATACCGGGGAGACGGTACGGTAGTGTAGAACCATTATGCCGATATGGATACCTGGAGGAATTTACAAAAGAAAGAATTGAATTTTTAAAGACATGGATTGACGGAATAGACAAAAGAGAGGCTTGTAAAGGCACCCGAAAAACAAAATCAGAACCCGAATTGCAAATACATAAATAGGATTTTAACATCCATGATATGGAAAAGTTAGTCATCTTTGGAATACTAAGTTTGCCCGTTGTATACCTGTCGTGGAGGACTTTATTTACGATCGAAAGTCACGGCTTTTATCGCTTTTTCAGTTGGGAGTGCATTATCTGGCTTTTCGTTTCGAACTACAAATATTGGTTCGTTGATGCATTCAGTATCAAACAGATCTTTTCATGGATTTTCCTGTTCTATTCTGTCTATTTGATTATCGCGGGAGTTGCACTTATGAAAAAGAAGGGAAAACCAGTAAAGAACAGAGACGAAAAAGAACTATTTCAATTTGAAAAAACATCTGAATTGATCGATACCGGGATTTTCAGATACATCCGTCATCCGCTTTACTCCTCATTACTCTTTTTAACATGGGGCATATTCCTGAAGAATACCACAAACTTATTGCTGTTTGTCGCTTTATCGTCGTCGGTATTTCTTTATCTTACGGCAATATTTGATGAGAAGGAATGTATCAGATTCTTTGGCGATCAATACCGTGAATATATGAAAAGGAGTAAACGGTTTATTCCGTTTGTAATTTAAGTTTCAAAAAATGGACAATTTCGACAGGAAAAAGCATTGGGAAAATATATACCACACAAAGGAGACCAATGAAGTAAGCTGGTATCAGCCAAATCCTGCGACTTCGCTTGACTTCTTTCAGCAGTTCGACATTCCGAAAAGTGCCAGGATCATTGATATTGGCGGTGGTGACAGTTATTTGGTTGATCATTTATTCGACCTCGGTTATCAGGATATTACTGTTCTCGATATTTCGGAATCGGCTCTCGAAAAAGCAAAGCTGAGATTAGGTGACCGTGCAAATAAAGTAAAATGGATTGTAGCAGATGCCGTTACTTTTAAACCTACTGAGAAATATGATTTCTGGCACGATCGGGCGGCTTTTCACTTCCTGACACAGGAACAGGACATTGAAAACTATATTGACAATGTTCAGCAAAGTATTAAGCCAAATGGAATATTGGTAATCGGGACTTTTTCGGAACAAGGGCCGAAAAAATGCAGCGGAATTGAAATCAAACAATATTCGGAAACAACGATGACCGATCGGTTGAAAAAGTATTTTGAAAAAATAAAGTGCATCACAGTCGATCATACTACACCGTCCGACACCATACAGAACTTTGTCTTTTGCAGTTTCCGAAAATCATAAATTGAAACAAAATTTAAATCTTTCATTTATCTTTAATTCTTTCATTATGAAATACATTAGTAACTGGAATTTTCTCCTGGTCATCCTTTTATTATCAGGAATATCATGCAAAAAACAAGTCAATGTTTATGATGGTTTTGAAGCTCCCGGACTGAGTAAAATCTGGAGTACAGACAGAATGGTTTCCAATTCATTTGAGATCCAGTCTGCAATAGTCCGGAAAGGGAAAAGTGCCGCAAAAATTACTTTAAGGAAAGGTGATACTTTTGAAGCCGGAATAGGGAAAAGTAAATCCACCGAACGCGATGAATTATTGGAGATCAGATCTCTTGTAGCTGCTGAAGGGATCAAGTACGAATATCAGTTCAGTATGTTTTTACCCGACAGTTTTCCAATCGTAAATACACGGCTTGTAATTGCCCAATGGAAACAATACTGTCCGAAAGGCATTTGTTCTGATGATAGTCCTGTAGTTGCCCTGAGGTATGTGTCGGGGGAATTATATGTCACACTTCAAAACGACTCTTCCCAAATAAAACTTTATAGGCTAAAGGATGAAATCCGGAACCGGTGGTTGGATTTTAGATTTACGATCAGGTTTTCGAAACAAAGAAATGGTATCATTGAAGCTTTTCTCAATGATAAAGAAATAATTAACTATAAAGGTCCTGTTAGCTATACAGAAAAACGTGGTTATCCTTCAAAGAACTGGTATTACTTTAAAATGGGCTTATACCGGGACCTGATGCCTGAACCAATGACCATCTTTATAGACGAATACAGAAAGAGAGAAATCGTTGAATAAAAGAGATGATAAAAGCCGACAATGATCCGGATTTTTTAAATCAACTCACTTTTGAACCATTGACAAAAGCGAACTGGAATAAATTTGTTCAGCTTTTTGGTAACAAGGGAGCGTGCGGAAACTGCTGGTGCATGTATTACAGACTTAAAAAAGCAGAATATCAGGAAGGAAAAGCCGATGACGGCAATAAAAGAGCGATGCAGAAAATTGTTTGGGAAAGTAAACCGGCAGGAGTTCTTGGTCTGTACGAAGGAGAGGCGATTGCCTGGTGTGCATTTGCTCCGCGTGAAGATTTTCTTAAACTTGAGAGTTCCCGCGTTCACAAACGTATTGATGATAAGTCAGTCTGGTCAATTCCATGCTTCTTTATCGATAAGAACTTTCGGCGCCATGGCGTTTCTGTTGAACTTTTGAAAGGCGTAATCAAATATGCCAAAGAAACCGGAATAAAGATAATTGAGGCATACCCGACCATTCCAACACAGGAAGAACTTCCGGATTCTTTTGCCTGGATTGGATTGTATAAATCCTTCGAACGTGCCGGATTTGAAATCATTGACCGGACATCGAAAAACAGGCCAATGGTTAGGTATTACACCGATAAACAATAACAAACTATTCTGAAATACAAATCGTTTGTAATGATGCAAACATTATTAATTGATTAAGCTGAAGGATATGCCACAAAAAATCAATCTAAAAGAGGACTTAAAAATTGACAAAAGAATCATTAAATATTTGTGGGTCATATTGATCTTGCTTTTTATCGACCAAACAATAAAACTAATTGTTTACAAAAATTTTGCATTACATGAGGAGACTAAGATTATTAGTGACTGGTTTAGAATTCGACTCGAATTAAATGATGGTATTGCTTTTGCCAATCCTTTTATAAATGAGACGGACCGGTACTTTAAGATTTCAACCAAGATTTTGCTGTCCATTGTTCTCTTTATCTGTTTGATATTCTTCATAAATAAACGTGGGCCAAAAATTTTGCTTTACGGACTGGCTTTATGTTTTGCTGGTTCAATAGGTAATTTAATAGATAGAGTATTTCATGGAGTATTATTAAGTAATTCACTTGATATTTATTCAACCAAATGGTTTCATGGATGTGTAATAGATATGTTTTATCTCCCATTATTTGAAATTAAATTGCCAAATTGGTTCCCGTTTAGAGCAGGAGAAAATTACTTATTTTTCGAACCTGTTTTCAATTTTTCGGACTTGGTTTTATTGACTGGAGCTGTAATGGCATTTGTGGAATTAGTGAAAACCGGCAAAAAGAAACAAGGTTAATTTATTCATTTTAAACAGATAACTATGACAAAAACTGTAAACTCCGGAATCCTCTGTATAGTTGTTTTACTATTTACCTTGACAGCATCTGCACAAAGCAATGCAAAAAAGATAACCATTAACGGCGATCTGGAAATCATTCAGCTTACTCCGAATGTTTACCAGCATATTTCATATGCCGAATTTCAGGGAATCGGTCGTTTTGCTTCGAACGGGATGATTCTGACTGATGGTGATAAAGCCTTTTTATTTGATACACCACCGACAGAGCTTTTGACAAAACAATTGGTTGAATGGGTAACGCAAACCATGAAATTTAAAGTCGTTGGATTTGTTCCAAACCATTGGCACATCGACTGCATGGGTGGCCTTGGTTATCTTCAAAGTATTGGTGTCGAATCGTATGCCAACCATATGACCATTAATATTGCAAAAGCTAAAAACCTTCCTGTTCCAGCACATGGTTTCAAAGATTCGCTTATCCTTAATCCCGGAAAACACGAGATTTTCTGTTTTTATCCGGGAGCAGGTCATTCGATGGATAATATTGTGGCGTGGATCCCTTCGGAGAAAGTTCTGTTTGCAGGCTGTATGGTAAAGGAGATAAATGCAAAAGGATTAGGCAATACCGCAGATGGGGATCTTACAACCTATCCTCAAACAATTGAAAAAGTACTTCAAAAGTTTCCGGATGCTAAAATTGTAATTCCAGGCCATGGTCCGGCAGGCGGAATTGAATTGATCAGGCATACGAAAGAGTTGCTGATGAAATAATTCGAATTCACTAATTGTCGAATCGTCTCAATAATCATTCCCGTTTGTTTGTTATTTTTGAGCCTTCAAAATGACAACTTCAAATAATTAACGCGATG